>NZ_JAUYGD010000064.1 GCF_030690725.1 Pseudomonas sp.
GTTCTTGATGGTCACCAGGAAGGTCACGGCTTCCTTACCATCAATCAGGCGGTGATCGTAGGACAACGCCAGGTACATCATTGGGCGGATTACCACCTGACCATTCACTGCCATCGGACGCTGGATGATGTTGTGCATCCCCAGGATCGCGGCTTGTGGCGGGTTGACGATCGGCGTCGACATCATCGAACCGAACGTACCACCGTTAGTGATGGTGAAGGTACCGCCGGTCATTTCTTCAATCGACAGCTTGCCGTCTTTGGCTTTCTTGCCAAAGGTGGCGATGCCGTTCTCGATTTCAGCCAGGCTCATCAGCTCGGCGTTACGCAGCACGGGAACTACCAGGCCACGGTCGCTGGACACGGCAACACCGATGTCGGCGTAGCCGTGGTAAACGATGTCGGTACCGTCAATCGAGGCGTTGACTGCCGGGAAGCGCTTCAGCGCTTCGGTGGCGGCCTTGACGAAGAACGACATAAAGCCCAGGCGCACGCCGTTGTGGCTCTTCTCGAACAGGTCCTTGTACTTCGAGCGCAGTGCCATGACTTCGGTCATGTCGACTTCGTTGAAGGTGGTCAGCATGGCCATGGAGGACTGTGCTTCGACCAGGCGCTCGGCGATCTTGGCGCGCAGACGGGTCATCGGCACACGCTTCTCGGTGCGGTCGCCAGTGGCGAATACCGGAGCGGCAGCAGCAGGCGCAGCTGGCTTGGCGGCAGGTGCAGCAGCCGGGGCGTTCTTCTTCGCTTCAACGGCAGCCACCACGTCTTCCTTGGTGACGCGACCACCTTTGCCGGTGCCAGCGATGCTGTTCGGGTCGATGCCGTTTTCTTCGGCGATCTTGCGCGCAGCTGGGGACAGGATCTGATCGTCGCCTGCAGCAGCGGCCGGAGCAGCGGCAGCAGGTGCAGCAGCCTGAGCGGCAACGGCTGGTGCAGGAGCAGCAGCGCCGCCCTCGCCCAGGGTACCGAGCAGTTCGTTGGACAGAACGGTGTCGCCTTCATTCTTGATGATTTGCGCGAGGACGCCGTCGGCCTCGGCCAGCACTTCGATCACTACCTTGTCGGTTTCGATGTCGACGATCAGCTCGTCGCGCTTGACCGCATCGCCCGGCTTCTTGTGCCAAGTGGCCACGGTGCCGTCGGCAACCGATTCCGGGAAAGTAGGGGCTTTGATCTCGATAGCCATTGTGTGTGGTTCCTTAAATTCGGTTTCTTCTAGCAGGCGGCCCAGTTGGCCGCCTGTTGCGCGAAGGCGTTAAACAGTAAAGGCGTCTTGCAGGAGTTTTTCCTGCTGTTCGGCGTGCATCGATGCATAACCACAGGCAGGTGCGGCAGACGCATCACGACCTGCGTACTCGAGGAACAGCGCTTTCTTGTGCGCTGTCGCCACGCGACGCATGTGATGCTGGCTGCAGTACCAGGCGCCCTGGTTCATCGGCTCTTCCTGACACCAGACGATGTGCTTGAGGTTCTTGAACGGGGCAATTGCCTCGGCCAGATCATCTTCCGGGAACGGATAGAGCTGCTCGATACGCACAATGGCGATGTCTTCGCGGCCTTCGTTGCGGCGTTTCTCCAGCAAGTCGTAGTAAACCTTGCCGCTGCACAGAATCAGACGCTCGACTTTCTTCGGATCGATGGTATCGATCTCTGGAATCACGGTCTGGAACGAGCCTTCGGCCAGATCTTCCAGGGTCGAGATGGCCAATTTGTGGCGCAGCAGCGACTTCGGCGTCAATACGACCAACGGCTTGCGCAGTGGGCGAATCACCTGACGACGCAGCAAGTGGTAGATCTGCGCCGGGGTGGTCGGTACCGCAACCTGCATGTTGTGCTCGGCGCACAGCTGCAGATAACGCTCCAGACGCGCCGAGCTGTGCTCAGGGCCCTGCCCTTCATAACCGTGCGGCAGCAGCATGGTCAGACCGCAGAGACGGCCCCACTTGTGCTCGCCACTGGAAATGAACTGGTCGAACACCACCTGGGCACCGTTGGCGAAGTCGCCGAACTGCGCTTCCCAGATCACCAGCGACTGCGGCTGGGTGGTGGCGTAGCCGTATTCGAAGGCCAGTACCGCTTCTTCCGAGAGGAAGGAGTCGTACAGGTCGAAACGCGGCTGCCCCTGGTAAAGGTTCTGCAGCGGCAGATGGGTGCCGGCGTCCTTCTGGTTGTGCAGCACCGCGTGACGGTGCGAGAAGGTGCCGCGGCCGATGTCCTGACCGGTCATGCGGATCGGATGGCCTTCGAACAACAGGGTGGCGTAGGCCATGGTCTCGGCGTAGCCCCAGTTGATCGGCAGCGCGCCTGCGCTCATCTTCTGGCGGTCTTCGAGAATTTTCGCGACCTGGCGCTGCACCACAAAGCCTTCTGGAATTTCCAGCAGCTTGTTGGACAGTTCCTGCAGGGTTTTCAGCTCGAAACGCGTGTCGTGACGCGCGGTCCAGGCGTGGCCCAGGTATGGACGCCAATCAACGAAGAGTTCCTTGTTTGGCTCTTTAACCAAGCTCTTGACCACATGCTGACCGTTATCCAGCGCAGTGCGGTACTCGTCGATCTTGGCCTGCACGTCATCAGTAGATTGACGCGCCGCAGCGGTCAGCACGTCGGCATACAGCTCACGGGTGGTGCGCTGTTTGCTGATTTGCTGATACATGATCGGCTGGGTGCCGCTCGGCTCATCGGCCTCGTTATGGCCGCGACGGCGGTAGCAGACCAGGTCAATGACCACGTCACGCTTGTACTGCATGCGGTAATCGACAGCCAGCTGGGTGACGAACAGCACCGCTTCCGGGTCATCGCCATTCACGTGCAGGATCGGCGCCTGAATCATCTTCGCCACATCGGTGCAGTACTCGGTGGAACGCGAGTCCAGCGGGTTGCTGATGGTGAAGCCGACCTGGTTGTTGATCACGATGTGGATGGTGCCGCCCGTCTTGAAGCCACGGGTCTGCGACATCTGGAAGGTTTCCATGACCACACCCTGACCGGCGAATGCCGCGTCACCGTGCAGGGAAACTGGCAGCACTTTCTCGCCAATGGCGTCGTTACGACGATCCTGACGGGCGCGTACCGAACCTTCGACCACCGGAGAAACGATCTCCAGGTGCGACGGGTTAAACGCCATTGCCAGGTGCACTTCGCCGCCAGCGGTCATCACGTTGGAGGAGAAACCCTGGTGGTATTTCACGTCGCCGGAAGACAGACCTTCGGTTTTCTTGCCTTCGAACTCGTCGAACAGATCGCGCGGGTTCTTGCCGAAGGTGTTGACCAGCACGTTGAGGCGGCCACGGTGGGCCATGCCGATGACGACTTCC
Organism: Pseudomonas sp.; assembly: GCF_030690725.1. Classification (GTDB taxonomy): domain Bacteria; phylum Pseudomonadota; class Gammaproteobacteria; order Pseudomonadales; family Pseudomonadaceae; genus Aquipseudomonas. The sequence continues at coordinate 3,317 of NZ_JAUYGD010000064.1, forward strand.
TTGGTGCCGTAGGAGCCGGACCGCTGGATCACTTCATCGAGCAGCGGACTCAGGCTCTCGCCGCCTTCCAGACCGAAACGCTTGGTGCCCGGGTACTTGGTGCCCAGGTACTTTTCCAGACCTTCAGCTGCGGTCAGGCGCTCAAGCAGGTGGCTCTGCACCTCAACCGAGAATTGTGGACGACCACGCACGCTTTCCAGGCGCTGCTGGAACCAGCTGCGCTGCTCGGAATCGACAATATGGGTGAACTCGGCGCCAATGGTGCGGCAATATGTCTGCTGCAACGCATCGCGAATTTCGCGCAGAGTAGCCTCTTCCTTGCCAATGAACAGCCCACCGGTACGGAAGGTGGTGTCCAGGTCGGCATCGGTCAGACCATAGTGATTGATTGCCAGATCGGCCGGCACAGGACGCTTCCAGAGGCCAAGCGGATCGAGCTGGGCAGCCTGATGGCCGCGCATGCGATAAGCCTGAATCAGGCGCAGCACTTCGACTTGCTTCTTCTCGTGCTCACTGCTGACGCTACCAGCGGACACCGGTTGGGCGCGGCGCTGATTTTTAGCGAGCAGGACGAAATGATCGCGAATCGTTGAGTGCGATACGTCTGTGGCGGCGCTGCCGTCAGTCGGCAACTTCTGGAAGTAAGTGCGCCACTCTTCTGGCACAGCGTTGGGATCGTGCAGGTAAAGCTCATAGAGCTCTTCCACATAGGCAGCGTTACCACCGGATAGGTGGGCACTGTCCCACATGCGCTGCATCACGCTTTCTTGCATGCTTGGTCACCCTCGGTAAGGGGACACCACCGGCGAAGAAACCGCATGGCTGTCAGTCCTGAAGCAGCGACTGGTAAGCCACTACGGATCCCGCAGATAGTCCGGGCACCAGCCCGGATGCCCCTGCTGGTCGTCATATTTTTCAAATTAAGAACCACCGCTTTGTGAGCAGCAGCCCTGGCTAAAACTACGGCGCTGGGTTGAAAGCAGCGCCGCAGGTGTTACAGGTCTAGCAAACAACCGTGAATCAGGTACCGCTCTGCAGCAACATATTGCGTACGTGGCCGATTGCCTTGGTCGGGTTGAGACCCTTAGGGCAAACGTTCACGCAGTTCATGATGCCGCGGCAACGGAACACGCTGAACGGATCATCCAGCGACGCCAGACGTTGTTCGGTCTGGGTATCACGGCTGTCCGCCAGGAAACGATAAGCCTGCAGCAGCGCAGCTGGGCCGAGGAACTTGTCTGGGTTCCACCAGAACGACGGGCAGCTGGTGGAGCAGCAAGCGCACAGGATGCACTCGTACAGACCGTCCAGCTTCTCACGCTCTTCCGGCGACTGCAGACGCTCGATGGCCGGCGCCGGCGTGTTGTTCTGCAGGTATGGCTGCACCTTCTCGTACTGCTTGTAGAAGATGCTCATATCAACAGCCAGGTCACGGATGACCGGCAGGCCAGGCAGCGGGCGAATCACCAGCTTGCCGCCTTTCAGGCCAGCCGCCGAGATCGGCGTGATGCAGGCCAGGCCATTCTTGCCGTTGATGTTCATGCCATCGGAACCGCACACGCCTTCACGGCAGGAGCGACGATAGGAGAAACCCTCGTCCTGTTCCTTGATCAGCGCCAGTACGTCAAGGACCATGATGTCCTTGCCGCCGGTGTCGACCTGGAAATCCTGCATAAACGGTGCAGCATCTTTTTCCGGGTTGTAACGATAAACGCTTACTTGCAACAGATTGGCTTGCGACATATCAGGCACCCTTAATAAGTCCGGACCTTGGGTTCAAACGCTGGAACTGTCTTCGGCGAGAAGTTGACCGAACGCTTGCTCACGCGCTTTTCACCTGGGATATACAGGGAGTGGCACAGCCAGTTTTCGTCGTCACGTTCTTCGAAATCTTCACGAGCGTGAGCACCACGGGATTCTTTACGAACCTCGGCAGCGATCGCGGTGGCTTCTGCCACTTCGAGAAGGTTTTGCAGTTCCAATGCTTCGATACGCGCAGTGTTGAATGCCTGGCTCTTGTCCGCGATCTTGACAGTCGCGATCCGCTCACGCAGGTCGGCCAGTTGGGCGATGCCCTTCTGCATGTACTCACCGGTGCGGAACACACCGAAGTAATTCTGCATGCAGTTTTGCAGCTCTTTACGCAGCGGCGCGACATCTTCGCCGGTGGTGCGTTCGTTGACGCCTGCCAGACGCTTGAGCGACAGCTCGATGTCGGTTTCGCTGGCACCACGGACTTCCACGCCTTCTTTCAGCGCTTTTTCCAGGTGAATACCGGCGGCACGACCGAACACTACGAGATCAAGCAGCGAGTTGCCGCCCAGACGGTTGGCGCCGTGTACCGATACGCAGGCCACTTCGCCGACAGCGAACAGGCCTTCGATGATCTTGTCGTTGCCGTTAGCATCCTGAGTGATGGCCTGACCGTGAATATTGGTCGGCACACCGCCCATCATATAGTGGCAGGTCGGAATCACTGGAACCGGCGCAACCACCGGGTCAACGTGAGCGAAGGTCTTCGACAGCTCGCAGATGCCTGGCAGACGGCTGTGCAGCACGTCCTCGCCAAGGTGGTCGAGCTTGAGCAGTACGTGGTCCTTGTCCGGGCCACAGCCGTTGCCGGCGAGTACTTCTTTAACCATCGAGCGCGCTACTACGTCACGACCGGCCAAGTCTTTGGCGTTCGGCGCATAACGCTCCATGAAACGCTCGCCATGGGCGTTGATCAGGTAACCACCTTCACCACGGCAACCTTCAGTGACCAGTACACCAGCGCCGGCAATACCGGTCGGGTGGAACTGCCACATCTCGATATCCTGCACCGGCACGCCGGCACGCAGGGCCTTGCCCACGCCGTCACCGGTGTTGATCAGGGCGTTGGTGGTAGATGCGTAGATACGACCGGCACCGCCAG
>NZ_JAUYGD010000079.1 GCF_030690725.1 Pseudomonas sp.
GCCCGGGAACTGTTTTGTTAAACGTTGGGCTTTTTTCATCAAGCACCCAATAGCTGCCAGATTTATAATCTGCAGATATGCATCCGCTAGCTGTGATGGCTATGAGAATTATTAAAGCAATACGCACGGTAGTCCTATAACTATAATTAGACGACATTGCTGTCGCATAACATCCGGCAGAATGTCGGATAACGTTCCTTGTCGTTCTGCAAGTCCTTGTCTAGCTTGGAAGAGGTCGTGACAAACGCGACATCACTCAAGGAGCAACACGACATGGATGACGGCAAGCCAAAATTGTTGGTGCAGGTGCGCCAGCAAATTCGTTTGAGAAACTATTCGATTCGCACCGAGGCTGTCTACGCCGAGTGGGTGAAACGCTACATTCGGTTTCATCGCTACCGGCATCCTGCTGAAATGGGTGCTGCGGAGATTGAGGCATTTTTGACCCATCTGGCCGTCGCCAGGAATGTATCAGGCTCGACGCAGAATCAGGCGTTGGCGGCGCTGTTGTTTCTTTATAAGCATGTTTTGGATGTGCAATTACCTTGGCTTGATGACATCGTCCGCGCCAAAAAGTCCAAGCACTTGCCCGTTGTGTTGACTCGCGATGAGGTGGCGCGGGTGTTGGTAGAGTTGTCAGGCGTGCAGTGGATTGTGGTCAATCTGCTTTATGGCGCTGGGCTGCGTTTGCTGGAGGCGTTGCGACTGCGGGTCAAGGACGTCGATTTTGCCCGTGGTGAAGTTCTGGTGCGTGATGGTAAGGGGCAGAAGGATCGCGTGACCATGTTGCCGCAGCGTTTGGTGTTGCCGTTGCAGGAGCATCTGCTCAAAGTCGCTGTTTTGCATCGCACCGATCTGGCGGAGGGCTTTGGCCGAGCCAACTTGCCGTTCGCGTTGGCGCGCAAGTACCCGAATGCGGCGGCGGAGTGGGGGTGGCAGTTTGTGTTTCCGTCAGCCAATCGTTCGCAGGACCCGCGTTCCGAAGGGATCTTCCGTCATCACCTGCATGAGAAAACCATTCAGCGCGCAGTGCGCGAGGCGGTAAGGCGTGCTGGGATCATCAAGCCGGCGACGCCACACACCTTTCGCCATTCATTTGCGACTCATCTGCTGGAAAGTGGTCAGGACATCCGCACGGTGCAGGAGTTGCTCGGTCATGCGGATGTGAAAACGACGCAGATTTATACCCATGTGCTCAATCGTGGGGGCTTGGGTGTGATCAGTCCACTTGATCGCGTATAGGTGGGGGAGGTTGCTTCCAGTCAGTCTGGTTGCGGGTAACAAAAGCCCCGCACGGGGCGGGGCTTTAGGGTTCTGCGCGTAGCTGCGTGACGCTTAGATCAGCTCGGCCCACATGTCGTATTCATCGGCATCGACGATGCGCACGCGAACCTTGTCGCCCGGATTGACGTTGGTGCTGGCGATAAACACGCTGCCGTCGATTTCCGGGGCGTCGGCGTAGCAGCGGGCGACTGCGCCTTGGTCGTCGACTTCATCGATCAGCACGTCCATTTCCTTACCAACCTTGAGCTGCAGGCGGGCGGTGCTGATGGCTTGCTGGTGAGCCATAAAGCGGTCCCAGCGGTCCTGCTTGATGTCATCTGGTACCGGGTTGTCGAGCAGGTTGGCGGGTGCGCCCTCTACCGGCGAGTATTGGAAGCAGCCAACGCGGTCGAGTTGGGCTTCGGTCAGCCAGTCGAGCAGGTATTGGAAATCTTCTTCGGTTTCGCCGGGGAAGCCGACAATAAAGGTCGAGCGGATGGTCAGTTCCGGGCAGATTTCGCGCCAGTTCTTGATGCGCGCCAGGGTCTTGTCTTCGAAGGCGGGGCGCTTCATGGCTTTCAGCACTTTCGGGCTGGCGTGCTGGAAGGGGATGTCGAGGTACGGCAGGATTTTGCCGGCGGCCATCAGTGGGATCAGTTCGTCGACGTGCGGGTAGGGGTAGACGTAGTGCAGGCGCACCCAAACGCCCATGCTGGAGAGCGCTTCGCACATTTCGGTCATGCGGGTTTTCACCGGCTGGCCGTTCCAGAAGTCGGTCTTGTACTTCACGTCCACGCCATAGGCGCTGGTGTCCTGGGAAATCACCAGCAGCTCTTTGACGCCGGCTTTGACCAGGCGCTCGGCTTCGCTGAGTACTTCACCGACTGGGCGGCTAACCAGCTTGCCGCGCATCGAGGGGATGATGCAGAAGCTGCAGCTGTGGTTGCAGCCTTCGGAGATTTTCAGATAGGCATAGTGGCGCGGTGTGAGCTTGATGCCTTGTGGCGGCACCAGGTCGATCAGCGGGTTGTGGTCCTGCTTGGGCGGCACTACTTCGTGTACGGCGTTCAGTACTTGCTCGTATTGCTGTGGGCCGGTGACCGAGAGCACGCTGGGGTGCACGTTGCGGATTGCGCCTTCTTCCACGCCCATGCAGCCGGTAACGATCACTTTGCCGTTTTCTGCCAGGGCTTCACCGATGACTTCCAGCGACTCGGCTTTGGCGCTGTCGATAAAGCCACAGGTGTTAACCACCACCACGTCGGCGTCCTGATAGGTGGACACCACTTCATAACCTTCCATGCGCAGCTGGGTCAGGATGCGTTCGGAGTCCACCAGTGCCTTGGGGCAACCGAGTGAAACGAAGCCGACTTTTGGCGTGGCGGGGGTGGACATGGCGTTAACCTCAGGCGTGTACGGATGGATGCTGGGCGCTTGGCGCGCCTCTGATCAAAAAGTGCGCAATTCTAGCGGCGACGCTGGCAATTGACCAGCGCTGAGCGTCGCCTTGATGGACTAATGCTGATTGCCTGTCGAAGTTAGGACTGCTTGCTTGGCAGCATGCGCGTCAGGGTGTTGTCGCGTACTACAAAATGATGGAACAGCCCAGCGATGGCGTGCAGGCCGATCAGCCAGTATCCGGCGCTGCCGGCCAGTTCATGCCATTCCTTTATAGTGCTGGCCAGATCTGGGTTCTTGCTGACCAGTGGCGGCAACTCCAGGCCAAAGAAGGGAACGGGTTTGCCGGCAGCGCTGAGGATCAACCAGCCGGCTAGCGGAGCGCCGATCATCAGGCCGTAGAGTGCAAGGTGCATCAGTTTGGCCGGAATGGCTTGCCAGGCGGGTAGGGTGGGTTGGATTGTCGGTGTTGGGGCAATTGCCCGCGCTAGTAAGCGGAGCCATACCAATGCGAATACTGCGAGGCCGAGCATAAAGTGCCACTGCTTAAGTAGCTCTCGCGTATCGCTGCCTTTGGGGAAGTTGCCTTTGAGTTCAATGCAGGCGTAGACGCCGGCAATCAGAATTAGCATTAGCCAATGCAGGGCGATGGACAGACTGCCGTAGCGCGATTGGGTGTTTTTCCAGGGCATGGTGGTGTGGGCTCCGAGGCTGTAAGTGAAGTTGCGCCCCAGTCTAGGTAGGCAAACCTTAAGCTTTGCTGAGCCAGATCACTTAAATCACGCACAAACAAAAAGGCCACTCGATTGAGTGGCCTTTTTGAGTATCTGGTTGCGGGAGCAGGATTTGAACCTACGACCTTCGGGTTATGAGCCCGACGAGCTACCAGACTGCTCCATCCCGCGCCGGCCATTCTATATAGAAATCGCGCGCTGTCAACAAAATAGTGTTTTTAATCAAATGCTTAGATTGTGCAGGCAGGAGAAACAAAACAGGCCACTCGATTGAGTGGCCTTTTTTGAGTATCTGGTTGCGGGAGCAGTATTTGAACCGACGACCTTCGGGTTATGAGCCCGACGAGCT
>NZ_JAUYGD010000087.1 GCF_030690725.1 Pseudomonas sp.
GGTTGCGGGAGCCGGATTTGAACCGACGACCTTCGGGTTATGAGCCCGACGAGCTACCAGACTGCTCCATCCCGCGCCGGCCATTCTATATAGGAATGATCTTTTGTCAATTGATTGTTGCTGTTTAATCAATAACTTAAATGATGCGTTGGCGGAGAAACAAAAAATCGCAGGGGCAATCTTTGATGTCGCGCAGCGATGGGCCCGGCGAGGGAGGGCTGCTATAGGACGCAAGAAACAAAAAAGGCCACTCGATTGAGTGGCCTTTTCTGAGTATCTGGTTGCGGGAGCCGGATTTGAACCGACGACCTTCGGGTTATGAGCCCGACGAGCTACCAGACTGCTCCATCCCGCGGCGCCAATTCTAGCGTCTAAATGCTGCTTGTCAACCTAAAGGTGGCTAGAAGTTGTTTTTATTCAGGTGCTTAGCCGTGCGCTGGCGAGTTTTGCGCTGCAGAACCCTGTGCTAGAGCCTGATTGGGTGGACAGGTTTGCTTTCGGCATAGCCCGCAACCGGGCTGTTGGGCTAGAGTCCGTGCCCATTAAACGGGAGGAAAGTTATGAGCGTTGAATGCAAAGCCTGTGGTGCTCAGGTGCCAGCTGATGCCAAGACCTGTCCGGGTTGCGGCGCTGCCGTGGTGGCGAAGACCAAGTTGGTGCCGCTGGCGGCTTTTATGCTGATTGTTATCCTGATTATCCAGTCTTATATGGGCAAGTCTGAGGATGCGGCGAACGAGGCCAAGCCAGCAGCGCCTGTTAGTTCAGCTGAGCAGTAGCAGCAGGGTTGGTAGGCCTGGCAATGAGCAGCCGCAAAATAATCCACGTCGATTGCGACTGCTTCTACGCGGCAATCGAGATGCGGGATGACCCGAGCCTGGCCAGCAAGCCCTTGGCGGTCGGTGGTTCGGCGGATCGGCGCGGGGTGATTGCCACCTGCAACTACGAGGCGCGCAGTTATGGTGTGCGTTCGGCGATGGCCTCCGGGCAGGCGCTGAAATTGTGCCCCGATCTGGTGATCGTCAAACCACGGATGGATGCCTATAAGGCAGTGTCGCGGGAGATTCAGGCGATCTTTCGTGATTACACCGAGTTGATCGAACCCTTGTCGCTGGATGAGGCCTACCTGGATGTAACGGACAGCCCGCATTTTGCTGGCAGCGCCACGCGCATCGCCCAGGATATTCGTCGGCGGGTCTCGCAGGAGCTGCATATCACCGTCTCGGCGGGCGTGGCGCCGAACAAGTTCCTGGCCAAGATCGCCAGCGACTGGAAGAAGCCTAATGGCCTCTTTGTTATCACTCCGGATCAGGTTGAGGATTTTGTTGCCGCCTTACCGGTGAGCAAGCTGCATGGGGTGGGCAAGGTCACAGCCGACAAGCTCGGGCGTTTGGGCATTCGTACCTGCAGCGACCTGCGCGAATGGAACAAGCTGGCGTTGGTTAAGGAGTTCGGCAGTTTCGGCGAGCGCTTGTGGGGGCTGGCGCGCGGGATTGATGATCGGCTCGTGCATAACGACAGTCGGCGTCAGTCGGTCAGCGTAGAAAACACCTTTGATAAGGATTTGCCGGACTTGGCCGCCTGCCTGGAGCAGTTGCCCGCGCTGCTGGAGCAACTGGCCACCCGTATGGCCCGGCTTGATCCGAGTTATCGACCGGATAAGCCGTTCGTCAAAATCAAGTTTCACGACTTCAGCCAGACCACCCTGGAGCAGGGCGGTGCGCGGCGCGATCTGGAGAGTTATACGCGGCTTATGAGCGCCGCCTTTGCCCGTGGCAACAAGGCGGTGCGCCTGCTCGGCGTTGGCGTGCGCTTGCATGACCTGCGCGGCAGGCATGAGCAGCTGGAATTATTTGCGCCCTGACAGCGGCGCTGAAAATAGAAAAGGCGAAGCCGCAGGGCTTCGCCTTTTTTAGTTGCGCAGGGATCAGTGCTTGCGCGGGACCGGCTTGAGCAGCTCATCCGGCGGCATTTCGCAGGCGATCTTGCGGCCCAGCAGGGCTTCGATGGCCGGCAAGGCGTAGGCGTCGTCTTCACCAGCAAAGCTGATTGAGGTGCCACTGCTGCCGGCGCGGCCGGTACGACCGATGCGGTGCACGTAGTCGTCCGGGGTTTCCGGCAGGGTGAAGTTGATCACGTGGCTGATCGCATCGACGTGGATACCGCGGCCGGCCACGTCGGTGGCGACCATCACGCGGATCTTGCCTTCGCGGAAGCCTTCCAGGGCGCGGATGCGCTTGTGTTGTGGCACATCGCCTGACATCTGCACGGCGCTGATGCCGTCACGGGTCAGGCGTTCTTCGATGCGCCGCACTTCATCCTTGCGGTTGGCGAAGACCATCACACGAATCCAGTCGTTCTGGGTGATCAGGTTGTACAGCAGCTTGTATTTGTCGCTGCCGGCCACGGCATAAACGTGCTGTTCAACCGTGTCGCTGGCGACGTTTTCCGGCTCGATCTCGACGATCGCTGGCTCCGTGGTCCATTGCTTGGCCAGATTCATCACGTCTTCGGTGAAGGTCGCGGAGAACAGCAGAGTCTGGCGTTCGCCCTTCATCGGGGTCTGGCGGATGATCTGGCGGACCTGGGGGATAAAGCCCATGTCGAGCATGCGGTCGGCTTCGTCGAGCACCATCACTTCGACCATATCCAGGTGCACTTCGCCGCGCTGATTGAAGTCGAGCAAACGCCCCGGAGTAGCCACCAGAATGTCGCAGAAGCGCGACTCCAGCAGCTTGAGCTGTTTGTCGAAGTCCATGCCGCCAACAAAACTCATCACATTGAGGCCGGTGTATTTGGTCAGGTCGGCGGCGTCTTTGGCGATCTGCACCACCAGCTCGCGGGTCGGCGCGATGATCAGCGCGCGCGGCTCGCCCATATAACGCTCTTTCGGCGGCGGGGTTTGCAGCAACTGAGTGATGATCGAGATCAGGAAGGCGGCGGTTTTTCCCGTGCCGGTCTGGGCGCGGCCAATGGCGTCGCGGCCGCTGAGGGTATAGCCCAGTACCTGCGCCTGGATCGGCGTGCAGTACGGGAAGCCCAGATCATGGATGGCATGCATCAGCTCGGGGGAGAGCTTGAAGTCATGAAAACGGGTCTTGCCCTCGGCTGGCGCTACGGCGAAGTCTTCCAGTTTCCAGGTGTCGACTGGTTTGGCAGGGCGTTCGCGGCGCGGTTTCGCCGGTTTTTCCTTGCTCTGTAACGGTTTTTCAGCGGCTTCAGTGGGGCGCGGTGAGGCGCTGCGGCTGGATTTGTCAGCGGTGGCGTCAGGCTGGACGCGCGGTGCGCTGGGCGTTACAGGTGACGGAGTTGCTGGGCTGGGCTGCTCGCCCTCGGCTTTGCCGAATATTTTCTTGAGTGCTTTGAGCACGGTCATCTCATCAATTGGTTAAGGAGTGAACGGCCGCCAGTGTAAAGCAAGAAGCCGGCGCGGCGAAGTGCCGCGCCAGATGGCGGAGGTTGGCTGTTTTTTACTCAATTTTCGGGAAGGCTGGCAAGCAGCAAACGCTGCACGTTGCCACCCATGATGGCGGCAATTTCGTCATGGCTGAAACCTGCCTTGAGCAGGCCTTCGGTCAGTTGCGGCAGTCCGGTGACATCAAACGGCGCATGAATGGTGCCGTTGAAATCCGAGCCCAGGGCCACATGTTGCACGCCAATCAAGCCGGCGGTATAGCGGATTGCCTTGACGATGGCCTCGACCGACGTGGCGCAGACGGCAGCATCCCAGTAGCCGATACCGATGACCCCACCGGTGGCTGCGATGGCTTTCAGGTGTTTGTCGCTGAGGTTGCGCGTGCCTTTGCAGGTGCCTTCCACGCCTGTGTGGGAGACCAGAACCGGACGCGTGCTGATGGCCAGCACGTCATCGATCAGCGGGCGCGAGGCGTGGGCCAGGTCGATCAGCATGGCTTTTTCTTCCAGGCGCTTGATCACTTGCCGGCCCAGCGGCGTCAGGCCGCCTTTTTCCAGGCCGTGGGCCGAGCCGCCGATTTCATTATCAAAGAAGTGGGTGAGGCCGGTGATGCGAAAGCCGGCGTCATAGAGTGCGTCGACGTTTTCCAGCTTTCCCTCGATCGGTTGCAGGCCCTCGGTGGCGAGAATCGCCGCTACACGCTGCGGGTCTTTCTGCCAGGCGCTGACAAAGCTGGCCAGATCGCTGCGGTTCTTGATCATGACCAGGCGGCCGTCGCTATTGGCGCTGGCCTGATTGAGTTTGTGCGCCTGGTATAGGGCGCGTTGCAGCAGGCTGTCCCAGGTTTCCTTGGGCCAGCGTTGGGCCATGGCCAGCAGGGTGATGTTGTCGGTCTCTCCGCTATTGCTTTCATAGTTGATGCCGCGCGGCGTCTTGGTCACGGTGGAGAACACCTGCAGCCCAACGCGGCCTTCGAGCATGCGTGGCAGGTCGCTGTGGCCAAAGTCATAGCGCTTGAGCAGGTCGCGCTCCCACAACAGCACATCGTCATGCAGGTCGGCGATAAACAGCTGCTGATGCAACTGATTGGCCGGTTCACTGGCGGGGTAAGGCGCGGGGGATTCGACGCTGTTCATCTTGCGGTCAAGCAAGGAGGGCAGGGCAAACACACTGCCCGCAGCGATCAACAGGATTATCAGCAGGGTGATCAGAATTTTGCGCATATAAGGTGCCATCCGGGCGTTGTTGTTAGAGCCTGTTCCCGATCTGCTGCGCGTCGGCCCTGCGGCGTTAAAAACAGGCTCGGAATGCGCATGTACAAAAGTACACTCCGCTTCCTCGCCGGTTTTTGCCTTGCATGACTCTAGCTCGCGAGATCGTAAACAGATTCTAGAAACTTCAATAACCACGAACAAAGTCCACGTGCCCACGCAGTGTGTGGCCGGCCTGCCAGCGCGCCAGGTTATCGACAAACAGCTGCACCAGCAGGCGCGGATCAGTCGGCGCCGAGCTGTGTCCGGTAAGCAGCAGACGCGGCGCATCCCAGAATGGGTGGCCTGCGGGCAACGGTTCTTCACGGCAGACATCAATCACCGCGCCCACCAGTTGCCCCTGTTGCAGCGCACTGACCAGCGCCTGATCGACCACCGCCACACCACGCCCGGCATTGATAAACAGCGCGCTGGGCTTACAGGCGGCAAACAGCGCGGCGTCATAAATATCGCGGGTAGCCGGAGTATCCGGTAGCAGGTTGATCAGGTAATCGGCCTCGCCCACCAGGCGCAGCAGTTCGTCGAGCCCCGCCACCTGACGGAACGGAGACAGATTGCGCGGACTGCTGGCGATGCCGAGCAACTCGATGCCAAACGGTGCCAGAAACTGCGCCACGCTCAGGCCGATATCGCCCGCGCCGACAATCAGCGCCTTGCGCCCGGCCAAGCTGCGCGGCATGCGGTTGTCCCAACGCTGTTCGACCTGGGCAGCCAGTGCTGCAAACAATTGGCGCTCGTGCGCCAGCAGATGGCACAACACATACTCGGCCATCACCTGGCCAAAGATGCCCACGGCGCGGGTTAACGCGTAATCCGTTGGCAAGTCCTTGGTCAGCAGCGGCGTAATGCCCGCCCAGGTTGATTGCAGCCACTGGGGTTTAACGCCTTGACGCAGCAGCGCCGCAAGCAGATCCGGCTGGCCCAGCCAGAGCGGGCAGCTCGCGGCGTATTCGGCTAACTCAGCCGGCCGATTGCTGCCAAACAGCTCAAGCTCAGGTGCCTGCTGGCGCAGTAACTCGGCATACCGCGCGTGTTCGGCTTCGGCAATCAACACACGTACAGGGGCATTCGCAGTGGCGGGCATGGTGGTTACATCGGGTCGTTACGGCGCAGCAACTCGTCCGGCAGATGCTCGATATATTCATCTTCCGGCGGCGGCATCTGCAGGTGGTAGCCCTGCTCGTCGAGGTTGGCCAGCACCTTGTGGATGTCTTCGCGGGCCAGCACGCGCTCGGGTGTCAGCACCATCTCGAAGGCCAGGGCCGGCGGGCCGAAAGCCAGCAGCAGGTTTTCCGGCACGCGCTTGAGGCCATCGCTGCGCAGCACGTAGAGGTACATCTCGTTCTTGCGCGGGCTTTTGTAGATTGAGCAGATACGTTTCACGCGGACTCTCCGGTTGCAGCCAGGCAATCAAGCAGCGCCTGGCCCATCAATTCACGCCGCCAGCCGCGCAGCGACTCCGGCAGCTGGTAAGGCCCATTGGGGTAGCCGGTTTTCAGCAGGGCTTCGAGGGTTTTCTTGCGCAGCATCAGCTCCGGGGCGATGTTCAGGCGCTCACCTTCGCGCTGGCCGATGGCGCGCAGCTTTTTCAGCAATGACGCTGCTTCCAGCGGCAATGGCTCTGGCAGGGCTTCAGGCCACTCTTCAGCCGGGGTGGCTGCCGCCTGCTTGATCAGCTGCAAAATAAACTCGCCGTCCTGGCGCACGGTTTTCGGGTGCATATCCTCGATCCGCGCCAGGGCCACCAGGTTGTCCGGCTGGGTGCGCGCCAGTGGCCACAGCGAATGCTCACGGATAATCCGGTTGCGCGGCTGGTTGCGTTTGCGCGCCTGACCTTCACGCCAGCTGCACAGCGCTTTCAGCACGGCCAACTGCTGCCGGTTGAGTTTCCAGGCCAGCTTGGCTTCGCGGTAGGCCAGCTCCGGGTCGACTTCGCGGCAGAGGTTACTGACCAGCTCGGCGCCGTCTTCCAACACCCAGGCGTATTTCTCGGCAGACAGCTGCGCCTTGAGCTGCGCATACACCTCAGCCAGGTGCAGCACGTCTTCGGCCGCATAACTGACCTGAGTGGCCGACAACGGCCGCTGCAGCCAGTCGGAGCGGGTCTCGCCCTTGGGCAGTTCGATATTCAGCACTGCCTGCACCAGGCGCGAATAGCCCATGGAGAAACCGAGGTTGAGGTAACCGGCGGCCAGTTGGGTGTCGAACAGCGGCGTGGGCAGGCTGCCGGTCAGGCGCAGAAAGACTTCCAAATCCTCGCTGCAGGCATGCAGCACCTTGACCACGGCCGGGTCCTGCAGCAGCTCGGTAAAGGGCGCCCAGTCGCTGATCAGCAGCGGATCGATCAGATACGCCCGCTCGCCCTCGCTAACCTGCAGCAGCCCGGCAATCGGGTAAAAGGTGTCGACCCGCATAAACTCGGTATCCACCGCGACAAAGGCCAGCGTGCGCCAGGTTGCACAATGCTGCGCCAGGCTGGCGTTATCACCAATCCACTGAATATCAATCGCCACGCGGCTCTCCCATCAAGAATGCCGCGCAGTATATATGCCCAGGCACTGTGCCGGGCATTTGCTGCCTTGGGCATCACAGATGCGAATGAACCCTGTAATCTGGCCGGCGCTTGCATCTGCTTACCTTCATCACAGGGAATAAAAACAATGAAGAAACTGCTTGGCCTGCTTGTGGCCTTGATTGCTGCGGCGGCGATCTACCTCGCCGTCACACCCAGCCCGATTGATCCACTGGCCTGGGAAGCCCCGGCCATCCCGCCGATGACCGGCGTACTGGAACCCAACGACACGCTGATGAAGGCCGAACTGCTCGGCCGCGGCCAGGTGCATGGCCCGGAAGACACCGCCGTAGATGCCCAGGGCCAGGTATACGCCGGCCTGCATGACGGCAAGATCGTGCGCATCAAGGCCGATGGCAGCGTGGAAACCTTTGTCGACACCCAAGGCCGCCCGCTGGGCATGGACTTTGACGGCGCCGGCAACCTGATCGTCGCCGACGCTTACAAGGGCTTGCTGAGCATCGACGCCCAGGGCCAGATCAAGGTACTGACCACCGAAGCCGAAGGCGTAGCCTTCAAGTTCACCGACGATCTCGACATCGCTCGCGACGGCACCATCTACTTCAGCGATGCCAGTCAGCGTTTTGAGCAACCGGATTACCTGCTCGACCTGCTCGAAGCCCGCCCCCATGGCCGCCTGCTCAGCTACAACCCGGCTACTGGCGAAACCAAGGTGCTGCTCAAGGACCTGTACTTCGCCAACGGCGTGGCGCTGTCGGCCAATGAGGACTTCGTGCTGGTCAACGAAACCTACCGCTACCGCATCACCCGTTACTGGCTGAGCGGCGACAAAGCCGGCACCCACGACATCTTTATCGACAACCTGCCGGGCCTGCCGGACAACCTGCAGGGCGACCGCAACGGCACTTTCTGGGTGGCCCTGCCGACCCCGCGCAAGGCCGATGCCGATATGCTGCATCGCTCGCCCTGGGCGAAATCGCAGCTGGCCAAACTGCCACGGGCCTTCTGGCCCAAAGCCGTGCCTTACGGTTTTGCCATCGCCCTCAATGAGCAAGGCGAAATCACCCAGAGCCTGCACGACACCAGCGGCACCCACCTGCGCATGATCACCTCGGTCAAACCGGTGGGCGACTACCTGTACTTCGGCAGTCTGGATAATGACCGGATCGGTAAGCTGAAAATCCGCTAAGCCATCAGCACAAAAAAACCCGCGCAACTGCTTAGCTGCGCGGGCTTTTTAATGTTCGCGATTTACCTATTTGATCTTTTCGGCGATCCAGATGGTGTGACGGGTGCCCTTGTTGCCATGAGCATAGACCTGCACTTCCTCGACCTTGAAGCCGGCCTTGCGCACCTTGTCGCTGAATACCCGGTCGGCGCTGGCCGACCACACCGCCAGCACGCCTTTGTTACGCAATGCCTGGTAGCAGCGCTGCAGGCCCTGGGCGGAATACAGCCAGCTATTGCGCTTCTGGGTCAGGCCTTCGGGGCCGTTGTCGACATCCAGCATGATCGCGTCATAACGCTGGTCGGCGCTCTTCAGGCAATTGGCGACATCGTCCTGAATTACCCGGGTGCGCGGATCGAGGATCGGATAACCGGCCTTGGCGCCCAACGGGCCGCGGTTCCATTCCACCACCCCAGGCACCAGCTCGGCCACTTCCACTTCAGCGGTCTTGCCCAGGTTCTGTAATGCTGCCGCCAGGGTAAAACCCATACCCAAGCCGCCGATCAACACCCGCGAGTCCGGCCGCCCAGCGACCTTCTTGCAGGGAATCACCGCCAGCGCATCTTCAGAACCATGCATGCGCGTGTTCATCAACTGACCGCCATCGCCGCCGGCAATCTTGATCACAAAATCCTCACCGTACTCGAATAGGCACAGCGCGCCCGAGCCATCGGGAATCGGGGCGGTATCGAGCAATACAAAACGCTTCATGGCGTGCGGCAACCTGGGTCAGCTAAAACGGGGATGCAGCATGCCCATAAACCGACAAAGATGCAGCGCCCTATCGGCAGAAATTCTTCTGTGCGCGGCGTCTCGACAGCCCAACGCCAGGGTTTATGATGCCGGCTGCTCCTTTCCCTTTGCCCACAGGATGACTGGCATGCCCCTCGCCCAACTGATCAGTGCCGCCCAGCTACAGCGACGCCTTGATGAGCCCGACCTGCTGATTCTCGATTGCCGCTTTGCCCTGGATGATCTGACCTACGGCCAGCGCAGCTACGCCGAAGGGCATATTCCCGGCGCGCAGTTTGCCGATTTGGAGCGCGACCTCTCCGGGCCGATCCATAAAGGCATCACCGGCCGTCATCCCCTGCCGGAGCCTGCGCAACTGCTGCAGCGCTTGCGCGAATGGGGACTGAACCATCACAGCGAAGTGGTGCTGTACGACGACGGCCCGGGCGCCTTTGCCAGCCGCGCCTGGTGGTTGCTGGCCTGGCTGGGCAAACGTGAGGGCGTGTACCTGCTCGATGGCGGCCTCAAAGCCTGGCGCGAAGCCGGCGGCGCATTGACTCAGGACCTACCCGCACAGGCTGCTGGCACCTTCAGCGGCAACGCCGATGCCAGCCTGCTGGTCAGCGCAGCCCAGCTGCAGCAGCGCCTGGGCGATCAGCAGATGACCCTGCTCGATGCGCGTGGCCTGCCGCGGTTCAGAGGCGAGGTGGAGCCGATTGACCCGGTCGCCGGGCATATCCCCGGCGCGCAGTGCGCAGCGTTCACGGACAACCTCGACAGCGACGGCCACTTCCTCAGCCCAGAGCAGCTGCGCCAGCGCTTTGCTACACATCTCGGCGAGCGCCCGGCCAGCGAGCTGGTCGCCTACTGCGGCTCAGGCGTAACCGCCTGCCACAATCTGTTCGCCCTGTGCCTGGCCGGCTACCCGTTGGCGCCGCTGTATGCCGGTTCCTGGAGCGAATGGATCACTGACCCTGCTCGTCCGGTAGCCACTGGCGACTGATTTCAGTTCAGGCAGGCTGGCCGCGCGGCTAATGCTCGCCAGCCGTGGTAAGCACCAACTGGAATATAGGCAATAACCGAAAGCCGAAAACAATTTAAAAACAGCCCTTTACAGTAGAAAGGTCGCACTACACTTCAACATGAGCGGCTAACCCCGCTTCCGGTGGGGCCTTTATTAGAACAAGCAGAAGCTGCCAGCGCCCCGGCCCCATCGGTCACCTGTCGCCGAGGGCTTTATGGGAATTGCCGCCTGCGAGTTAAGCCAGTACGTCATCCGCCCTACCCTGCTCTACCTGGGCCGCCACTCCACCGCCGCCGAAGCCTTGTTGCTCGGAGCCGCCGCCAGCCAATCCGGGCTCGGCTCAGCCCTCGATGACAAACATGGCCATGGCCTTTACCGCATCGCCGCACAGCGCCACCAACAGCTCTGGGATCAGCACCTGGCGCTGGACCCGGACCTCGCCAGCCAAGTACGTGGCCTCGCCAGCCAGCATGCCTTCCTCGCCGCGCCGCACCTGGAACTGACCGTCAACCTGCGCTACGCCACGGCGATTGCCTGGATGCTGATCGAAGCCGAACACCGCGAACTGCCGGCCGCCGATGATCTGCTGGGCATGGCGCAGGTCTGGCGTCGGGTATTCAGGCCCCACGGGCGCACCAAAGACTTTATCGCCGCCTGGCAACGCTGCATCGGCAGCCTCAGCCAAGTGGCCTGACCCCTTCGACAACGGCCAGCATTGTCCGACAAGATCCAAGCAACTAGCAGAAAATAGCGTCACGTTAAAGGCATAAAACCGCTCTATCTCGGGAACTTCGCGGGCTTGGCAGGGGTCAGGAAAAGTTGTTAGTTTCCGCCCCCCGTTAAAACCTAGGAGTCCTCCGTGACTAGAAGAGTCGTCAAGACCTGCCTGTCCCTTGCCCTTGCCTCTGCCGCCAGCCATGGCTTTGCCAGTGGTTTTGCCATCAACGAACAAAGCATCAGCAGCATGGGCACCGCCTTCGCCGGCCGCTCCTCCTCCGCCGATGACGCCAGCACCGTATTCGGTAACCCGGCCGGTATGGCGCGCATCAAGCGCGAACAAGTCAGCGGCGGCATTGCGCTGATCCACGCGAAAACCGATATCGATAACGCCAGCGGCTCTGCCAGCGGCAGCAATGATGGCGATATGGTGCCTTTTATCGGCGCGCCCATGGGCTATTACGTCAAACCGCTGGACGACAACTGGAGCTTCGGCCTGGGCCTGTACGTGCCGTTCGGCCTGGTGACTGATTACGAGCGTAACTTCCAGGGCCGCTATCACGGCGACCGCAGTGAAGTGCGGGTGATCACCCTGCAGCCAACCCTGAGCTATCGCTTCAACGAGCAACTGTCGATCGGTTTTGGCCCAACCATCAACCGCATCGACGGTGAGCTGACTTCGGCCATCAACAACCCGATTCCTGGCGCGGGTGACGGCAAGGTCGAAATCAAGGGCGATGACACCGCACTGGGTTACAACCTCGGCGTGCTGTTTGAAATCACCCCACAAACGCGCTTCGGCCTGACCTACCACTCCAAGGTGGATTACCGCCTGAAGGGTGACACCACAGTGTCTGGCCCAGGTGTCATTGCAACTTCGGCCGGCACCTACGATGCGTCACTGGAGCTGACCACCCCGGAATCGGTGGACTTCTCGGTCACCCACGAGCTGAGTGCCGATTGGACCCTCTACGCCGGTAGCACCTGGACGCGCTGGAGCCGTCTGGAAGAAATCCGCGCAAACAACAAAGGCGTCGGTGGCTTGCTGGCGGGCAAGCTCAGCAGCATCAGTGAGCCGCAGAACTGGCACGACACCTGGGCTCACGCCGTCGGTGCCGCCTACAAGCTGAACCCGCAGTGGACCCTGCGCGCCGGCCTGGCCGTGGACCAGTCGCCGACCAATAACGCCGACCGTTCGCCGCGCATCCCCACCGGTGACCGCACCATCCTCAGCCTGGGCACAGCCTGGAGCCCGAATGATGACGTGACCATCGACCTGGCTTACTCCTACCTGATGGAAGACGACGCGCACATCGAAAGGGACGACTACCGCGCAACCTACAAAAACACCGCCCACGGCCTGGGCGCACAAGTGACGTACCGCTTCTAACTCAACCAGCGGTTTGGGTTAAACTCGCGCGGCGCCCACAAAAATAATAACGCCGCCTGAGACAGCCCTTATGACTGCACTCTGCACTGCCCTGCCCGAACAGCTCAGCCTGTTGCTGGTGGATGACCACCGGATTTTTCTCGACGGCCTCAGCCTGGCCCTCGCCCCGCTCTGCGCCGATCTGCAGATTCGCACCGCCGAATCCGCTGCAGCCGCCGAAGCCTGCCTGCAACACGCCAGCTTCGACCTGATTCTGCTCGACCTGCGCCTGCCTGATATGCCGGGCCTGGAGTTGCTGCAACGCTGGCAACAACAAGGCCGCATGACCCCAGTAGCGATCCTTAGCGCCAGCGACTCCAATCTGGACGCCCAAGCCGCGCTGGCCGCCGGCGCGCTGGGCTTTATCCCGAAAAGTGCCAATAGCGATGAACTGCGCCAGGCAGTAACCCGCGTACTGCTGGGTGAAACCCTACCCGCACCGCAGACGGGCGACAAACCACAGCTCACGCCCCGGCAGATGGAAATCCTCCAGCTGCTGGCCGAAGGCTTGCCGAACAAGTCCATCAGCCGTCAGCTGGGCGTCTCCGAGGACACGGTGAAAACCCATCTGAAATCACTGTTTCAGGAGTTTTCCGTCCATACCCGGACTGCATGCGTCAGTGCGGCGCGGCAACGGGGCTGGCTGTAGGAGTCTATTCAACGCCTGCTACGCGTCGGCCCTGCTGCGTTAAAACCAGGCTCGGAATGCTCATTTACACCAGTAAACTCCGCTTCCTCGCCTGCTTTTGCCTTGCAGGTCTCTAGCTCGCGAGACGTTGAACAGCTCCTATCCGCCGCATTGGCGGGCAACAGCACCGCCAGGGCCTGCCGCAAACGGGCTGGCAGCAGCGGTTTGCCGAGCAAGGTGACATGGGCGCGGGTGCAGCGCTCCTGCAGGTCGGCGCTGACGTCGGCGGTAATCAGCAAGGCCGGCAGCATGCGCCCGGCCTCTTCGCGCAAACGCTCGATAACGCGCAAGCCGTCCTCGGTGGCGGCCAGGCGATAGTCGCTGATCAGCACCTGCGGCTGCGCCTCGGGCAGACACTGCAAAGCCTCGGCTGGATCGGCGCAGGCCCAGACCTCGCAACCCCAGCGCTGCAATAACCCGGACAGTGCCTCGCGCCCTGCGGCGTCGTCTTCCAGCAACAACACCCGTCCGCTCAATGCTGCGGCAACTGCCGGCGGTGCTTGCCACTCACCGGCCTCAGCCTGCGGCAGGCGCAGGATAAAGCGCGCGCCCGCGCCTGGGCTGGAATCCAGCTGCAGCGGATGCCCCAGCAACTGCGCCAGTTGCTGGACGATGGCCAGGCCCAGACCCAGACCGCGCTCGGCATTGCGCCCAGGGTTATCCAGCTGACGGAACTCTTCGAAGACCTGACTCTGCTCTTCCTCGCTCAAACCCTGACCATCGTCACCGACCTCCAGCTGCACCACGCCCTGCTCGACACGGGCATGCAGCCAGACATGCCGCGCCTGGGCATGGCGCAAGGCGTTGCTCAGCAGGTTGCGCAGCACGCGCTCCAGCAGCAGCGGATCACTGCGTACCCAAAGCTCCGCGCATTGCAGTTGCAGCTCGACACCCTGAGCGTCGGCCTCGGCGCGGCTTTCACCACTCAGGCGCGCCAGCAAGGGGCGCAAGGCAAACACCTCCGGCTTGGCCTGCACTCCGCCGGGCAGGGTCAGGCGGGTGTAATCGAACAGCGACTGCAACAGCCGGCTGAGCTGCTCCACGGCAATCGCCAGGCGGCTGCTGATGCGGTGCACGCCGGGGTCCTGGTTCTGTTCCAGCAGATGCTGGGCATACAGGCCCATGGCGTTGAGCGGTTGGCGCAGATCATGGCTGGCGGCAGCCAGCAGGCGCAGCTTGCGTGCATCGTCAGCTTCGGCGCGCTGCCGCGCCAGGTCCAGCAAACGCAAATTGAGCCAGGCGCCGCGCTGGCCGTGTTCCTGCAGGTAGGCGCCGACACTGCCAATCAGATTGGCGCAAAACAGAAACAAGCCCTGATAACCCAGCGCCACGCTGCCGCCCGTGGCGACAAGCCCCAGCCAGAGGAACAGCCCGCACACGCCCCAGGAAGCCAGGCTGACGGAGCGGAACGATACACCCAGCAGCACGTAACCAAACAGCAGCACCAGAAACAGCCCGTCATAGGGCATGGCTACGCCCAGGCTCCAGCACAGATGAATGATCACTGCGACGGAAATACCGTTGAGGGCATAGGCCGCTACATAGACCAACAAGGCGCGGCGCGGCGGGCTCAGTGGGCGACGACAGTAGAAGAAAGACAGCAACGCACCGACTATGCCCAGCAGCCGCACTGGCAAGGTCGCAAGACTGGCATGGAGAGGCAGCAGCAATAGATCGAGGGCGGCGTAGACCAGTTGAAAGATCACCGCCGTGCTGATGATCAGCAGCAGGCGGCGACGAATGCGCTGCACCCGGTGCTCGACAAATTCATCTTCCAGCACACCAGTAAAGCGCAGCCGCCGGTAGCCGCGGCGCTGTTGCGTCAACAGCAGAGACTCCTGACGCTCGAGGCTCATGGCTTACAACTCGGGGGACTGGCTGTCCTGCTGCTTGGCGGCAATGGCGTCATAGGTTTCCACCCGGTGCTGATCTTCGGCGCTGAATAGACGCTGGCGCAAACGCTGCTGCTCCTGCTGCTGATCCGCAGCACTGAGGCCATTGCCCTGCAAGGCGGCAAGCTCCTGCTGGTAGGTGGCATAGCGTTGTTGCCAGGCGCGCTCGTTGCGCTGCTCGCTGAGCAGACGTTCGACCGTGGGCGGATCATAGGTCAAGGCAAGCAGCTGGCGCACCTGCTCTTCGCTTGCCCCCTCCTGCCAGAGCTTGTCTGTCTGGACCTGTAATACCTGGGCCTGAGCCTGACGCTCTTCGCTAGCGCGCATGGCTTCGGGGAGCTGGGCACGCAAAAGCTCCTGCGCCTGAGCCTTGGTGTGCTCACTCAGATCAGTACGGGCCATCAGCGCCAGATTATCCAGGGTGTAGCGGCCGTAAGCCTCTTCGGCACCAAACAGGGCCTCGGCAGCGGCACTGGAAAAATGTGCACGGCGCAACTCTGCAAGCTGCTCGAAGGCTCGCTGCAAGGCAACCAGTTGGCCATCCGGGGTGCTTTGCTGGGCTGTGCTCAAGGGTTGCTGCAGCAACGCCAGGCTGGCGCGCTTGTAATCCATATAGTCGCCCAGCAAGCCAATAAACTGGCCCAGGGCGGGTTCCGGTAAACGTCCGCGCGCATCGGCGAGCATCACCTCGACCACGGTTTCCAGCCCAGCCTGATCTGCAGCGCTGAGGAAATAATCCAGGTAATCACGCAGCGCCAGGTTCAGTTGCAGATTGCCGGCACTGTCCGCTTTCAATTCACCATCCACTTCGGTGCCCTGCAAACCTGGCAGGCTTGCAGGTGCTCTAGCAGTTGAGGTGTCTGGTTTGGCGGTTGCCAGCAGAGGGCTGGGGGCGACGGACAGAGGCGCCGTAGCGGCAGCAGAAACAGCTGGCGCGACGGGTAACGCAGCGGCTGGCCACTGCCAGTAAAGCGTAAGGCCGGCAACGCTGCCGGCCAGTACCAGGAGAGGAACAGTTGAGCGCAACGACAGGGCCATATGACCTCCAGAATGCGGGCTGCATGGCGCAGCCCGCCGGGTGACGGTCAGACGCCTTTGCTTTTCAGGCGGTTGGCATGTTGGCGATACAGTGAAACCGGCTCGGTCCAGCCACGCACGCCGAACAGGTGGTTGATCGCATCCACGTGGTTCATGTTGTAGTCATCACCGATCACCTGCCCCAGGTAAGTGGAGCAAACGCCGACCAGGCCATCGTTCTTCTCGCTACCAAAGGCCAGCCCAGTGATGGCGAGAAACGGATCGACCGCATCAAAGACGTTGGTGTAGGAGGTGTTGCCGGTCCAGGAGTAGTAACGGATGTTGTGCCCACGCACGTTATGCACTTCGGTGGACTTGGCGCAGTAGCTGCTGCTGTTCACGCCCCACGGATGGCGACCATTCAATGCAGTGGTGCCAGCAGTGGTCAGGGTTTTCAGCGCAGCCAGGCCGTTTTGCGGGTTGCTGCTGCCAGACAGCAGGTTGATCACCGCGCCTATGGCGTTGGCCAGACCATTGGCCCCGCCTTCGATGGCGCTGTTTGGCGGGATCACACCGCGCAGCACATCGGCAACTTTCGAGCCTTTGTTCACCCCATTGACCGAGGTTACCGAGGCCACCAGATCCGGACGCAACGAGGCGGCAACGCGCGAAGTTGGCGACCCCTGACTGTGGCCGATCAGATTGACTTTGCCGCCATTGGCACCGGCCCACGGCACAATCTGCTGCGCCAGGGCGGCGCCGCGCTGTTCGCTGTCATTGAGTGCCGACACACTGGCCACATAGACCTTGGCGCCATCGCGCTCGAGGTTCCAGGGGATGGTGTGGAAATAGTTGATCAGGCCGCCGATGGTGTCGAAGCCGGTCACCCCGTGCACCAGCACGATCGGGTATTTGGTCTTGGTGTAATTGGCCTGGGCCTCAACCGCGCCGACCAGGGCGCATACAGCTAGAGCAGAAGTAATAACGCGACGCATGGGTGCCTCCTTATTTTTCTTGTTGGCACGCCGGGAAACTGCGTCCGGCGTACTCACAACTCTAAGGAGGTGCTGCGGTATGGGCTATCGCCCAGATGGGTGATGCCTCAATGCTGCGAGGCGATGGCCTGTGCAACGGCGGCCAGCAATGCCGGGTCATCCGGGGTAGTGCTACTGGGGAAGCTGGCGATCACCTTGCCCTGGGCGTCGATCACATACTTGGAAAAATTCCAGCGCGGCGCCTGGCTTTGCGCGGCCAGTTCCTTGAACAGCGGCAGTGCATCGCTGCCGGTAACGCGCTGGGTTTCGCTCATGGGGAAGGTCACGCCGTAATTGACGTAGCAGACCTTGGCGATTTCTTCGCTATTGTCGGCTTCCTGACGGAAGTCATCGGAAGGCACCCCAAGAACCTGCAGGCCCTGCTCCTTGTAGCGCTGGTAGAGCGCTTCCAGGCCTTTGAACTGCGGAGTAAAGCCGCAGAAGCTGGCGGTATTGACCACCACCAGCGGCTTGCCGGCAAACTGTGCGCACAGGTCAATGCGCTCCTCGCTGCGCAGCTTCTGCACCTCCCCCTGCAGCAACGCCGGGCATTCGGCAGCCTGCGTCGGCCCAACCCAGGCACTGAGCAGAGCGACAACCAGCAGGGGAAAACGCCACATACACATCACCTTGAGTAACTGGAACGACAGAGTAACAGCCTTAACATACACCCAAACCCAGCTGCAGAAAGGCCAGGCCACTTTGCAGCCAGCCCCACCAGGCCAGGCCCAGGGCCAACATGCCGCCCATCACCAGCGCGGTGTTCCAGCCATAGTCGGTATTCATGCATTCGCCTCCTGTTGTTGCAAGCGGGCCACGGGCAGCTCGCGTACTGGCCAGTTCAGCGCGGCGGCCAGCAGGCTGAGCAGCACGGCAATCTGCCAGACCAGATCATAACTGCCGGTATGGTCATACAGATAGCCGCCCATCCAGCCGCCGAGAAAAGCCCCCAACTGGTGGAACAGAAAGACGATGCCGCCAAGCATCGACAGATTGCGCACACCGAACAGGGTCGCCACCGTGCCATTGGTCAGCGGCACCGTCGACAGCCACAACAGGCCCATGGCCACGCCAAAGGCATAGGCGCTCCACACCGTCAGTGGCGTCAGGATAAACGCCACAATCACCACCGCCCGTGCCAGGTACAGCGCGCTGAGCAGGCGCGGTTTGGACATCCGCCCGCCCAGCCAGCCGGCGATATAGGTGCCAAAGATATTAAACAGACCCACCAGCGCCAGCACCGTAGTGCCGACCAGTGCAGGCAGATGCTGATCGACCAGATAGGCCGGCAGATGCACGCCGATAAACACCACCTGAAAGCCGCAGACGAAAAAGCCCAATGCCAACAGCCAGAAACCGGAATGGCTGCAGGCCTCACGCAGCGCTTCACCCAGGGTTTGTTCCTGACCGGTAAGCGGTAGTGGCGTGTCCTTAAGCATTGCCGCTAGCGGCACAATCAAT
Source organism: Pseudomonas sp. (assembly GCF_030690725.1). Classification (GTDB taxonomy): domain Bacteria; phylum Pseudomonadota; class Gammaproteobacteria; order Pseudomonadales; family Pseudomonadaceae; genus Aquipseudomonas. The sequence goes on from NZ_JAUYGD010000087.1 coordinate 18,439, forward strand.
GCCACCAGCAGGCCCAGCGCCATCAGCGCCACTGACCAACCCAGCCAGCTAAGCAGGCCCAGGGTGCCGGGGAGCATAACGAACTGGCCAAAGGAGCCCGCCGCCGCCGCGATACCCATGGCCATGCTGCGTTTCTCCATCGGTACGGCGCGGCCCACTGCACCGAGAATCACCGAGAACGAGGTGCCGGACAGACCGATGCCGATCAGCAGCCCGGCGCTCAGCGACAGACTCATCGGCGAATCAGCCAGGCCCATGCAGCCGAGGCCAATGGCATACAGCACGCCGCCGACAATCACCGTGCGTTTGGCGCCGAAGCGGTCGGCCAGGGCCCCGGTAAAGGGCTGGGTCAGGCCCCAGATCAGGTTCTGCAAGGCAATGGCAAAGGCAAATACCTCACGGCCCCAGCCGAACTCGGCGCTCATCGGCGGCAGGAACAGGCCAAAACCATGACGAATGCCCAGCGACAGCGCCAGGACCAGCGATGCGCCCAGCATTAACCAGCCACTGGTGCGCCATAACGAAGTCATAGGTTGTCCTTTACGGGTAGCGACCCGCTTATCGAGAAATCGGCAATATGGCGCAGGTATATACCGCTACCCGCTCAGGTAACAGCTACAGCTGTTCGGCAATCCAGTGCTACAGATTGCACCCTGAGCTAGAGATGCTGGCAAGCCGACCATCGGCTAACAGGCCGCTGAGAACACTAGCTGCGAGGGTAAGCCTGCGTTGAAAACGGCCGGCTAATCGAACAGCAGCGGCGCGGCACTGGCGCGCTGGGCGAAGAACGTCAGCAACTGCTTGTGGTAGTGGCTATACACCTCGGGCGGCAGCCAACGCTGGTAGATCGCCAGGGTGCTGGCGGGCGTAGCAGAAAGCTCACGAATGGCCTGATCAATACGCCCAGCCATGCGCGCGCCCCATGGCGTGCGTGAGCAGTAGATGCCCACCGTCACCAGTTCGGCGTTTTCCCGCAGCGGCACGCTGACCAGCGCATCACTGAGGCTGAAATGACGCATCACCTCGGTGTAGATCACCGGGTAATCGAAGACATAATCCAGACGGTGATGGCTGACCATCAGCAGCAGGTTTTCCCCACCTTGGCTGCCACCCAGCTCGGGGAGATGCCCTGCGGCGTGCGCCTGCAGCAGGCGTTCACGAATCGACGCGGGATAGACCCGACTCTTGGCCAGAGCGCCGCGCAGATAAGGATTGCCGAACAGCCAGTCGAGGCTGACCTGGCCGTCTTCGATTAGCAGTTGATCGCGGGTTTGCCGGCGGACCAGCACATGAATCGGCGTGGTTGCCACATAAGGTACGAAGTAACCTTGCTGATCGCGCTCGGGGCTCTGCAGCTGGCCACTGCTGCACATTTCTCCTTGCTCACCCATGCGCTGCTCCACGCGGGCCATGGGCAACACTTCGTAGCGCATCTGCAGCTCGGGCAGGCGTGCAGCCAACAGCTGCATAGCCTCGAACAGCACACCATCAACCACCTGACCATCGCGTACATTGAAGACACCCGGGATCGGCACAACGCCCCACACCAGCTCCTCGGCCTGCAATACGTCAGCACAGGGCAAGGCCCCGAGCAATGCCGCCAACAGCGTCGAGTAAAACAACCTGCGCACCATATACATCCCTGCTACGTCTTGCTGTCCTTACACGCTAGCAGGCCAAGGCCACCAGCACCGCGCACTCGGCTATTTCCAGCAGAGCTCCGGCGGTATCACCGGTGGTGCCATCCAAACGTTTGAGCATCAAGCTGCGCAGCCAGATAAACACGCCACCGGCTACCAACAAGGCCAGCAGCGCCGGCCAGCCAAACAGCAACATGGCCAGGGCATTGGCGCCCAGTACCCAAGGCAGTTGCCGGCGCGGCAGATGCTCGGCCAACGCCTGACCGAGGCCGCCAGCGCGCACATAAGCTGTGGTCAGAAACAGCAGCGGCAGCAGACAGCGCGCCAGCCAGGGCACCAGTACCAGCAGTAACCCTGAGCCGCTCTCCAGCAAGGCCACCAGCGCAGCAAACTTGAGCAATAACAGCAGTACCAGCACCACCACCGCAATCGGCCCGCTGCGCGGGTCTTTCATAATGGCCAGGGTGCGCTGTTTATCACCAAAGCCGCCAACCCAGGCATCGGCGCTGTCGGCCAGGCCATCCAGATGCAGGCCGCCACTGATGCCCACCCACAGCGTCAACAGCAGCGCCGCCTGCAACAGCACCGCGCTATCGCCCAGCAGTTGCTGCGCCGCGAGCAGCAACACACCGATCAACAGCCCCACCAGCGGATAGAACAACAGCGAACGGCCGATCTGCTCAGGCGTCGGCAGGCCTGCCAGGGTCACCGGCAGGCGGGTGAGAAATTGCAGGGCAATCCACCAGGACGTCATGCGCGCTCCCACAGCTGCCCCTGTTCATCCAGACACAGTTGATAGCGCTCGGCATGTCCCACCGCTACCTGCAGCAGATCATTGCGCGGCAAGCCACGGGCCCGCGCCAGCAGCAGACGGATCACCCCACCATGGGTCACCAACAGCAAGCGCTCGCCGGCATGGCGTGCCTGCAAGCGTTGCAAGGCGCTCAATATTCGCGCCTCGAAGGCCAGCAACGGTTCGCCTTCGGGCGGAGTAAAGCCATAGGGGTCGCTCCAGAAACGGCCCAATTCTTCTGCGCTGGTCTGCATCAGCTCGGCGGTGCTGCGCCCTTCCCACGCGCCGAAATGCAGCTCCTGCAGATCCGGCTCCAGGCTGAGTGGCACACCGTGCTGCGTCGCCAGCTCTTCGGCAAAGCGCGCGCAGCGCTGCAGCGGCGAGCTGATAAGCCGATCCCAGCGACTGCCGTCAGCCACCGCCGCGCGCAGCTGCGCCCAGCCGGTTGCAGTCAGGGCATCGTCGAGGCTACCGCGCAGGCCACCGCCCAGTTCAGTTTCGCCGTGGCGCAGCAGTTCCAGGTAGACCGTCATGCCGGGCGCTCGGCCACCGCCGCCTCGGCAAAGGTGGCCATATCGTTGTGCAGGCTGCAGGCCAGTTGCAGCAAAGGCACCGCCAAGGCGGCACCACTGCCCTCACCCAGACGCAGGCCCAGATCGAGCAAAGGTTCGGCCTGCAGCGCCTTGAGCACCCGTTGATGGCCGGGCTCGGCGCCGCTGTGAGCAAACAGCAGCCAGTTGCGACAATCCGGATTCAGCTGTACCGCCAGCAAGGCGGCAACGCTGCAGATATAACCATCCACCAAGGCGGTGATGCCCTGCTGCGCGCAGGCCAGATAGGCACCGCTCAGCGCGGCAATCTCGAAGCCGCCAAGGCGTTGCAAGATATCGATGGGTTCGCTGATCGCCGGGCGGTGCAGCTCCAGCGCGATCTCGATCACTTCGGCTTTATGCGCCACGCCCGCGCTATCCAGACCGGTGCCCGGGCCGGCCAGACCCAGCGCCGGACACTCCAGCAGCAGGCAGGCCATGGCCGTGGCCGCGGTGGTATTGCCGATGCCCATCTCGCCGCCGATAAACAGCTGGCTGCCAGCTTCACGGGCGCGCTGCACACTGGCCTGGCCGGCCTCCAGGGCCAGCAGCAACTGCGCGGCGGTCATCGCCGGGCCCTGGGCGAAGTTCGCCGTGCCCGCGCCGATATGCAGATGACGCACGCCGCGCAGCGGTTCCAGCGGCAACGCGGTGCCCAGGTCGATAACCTCAAGCGTCGCGCCCAGCTGCTTGGCCAATACGCTGATCGCCGCGCCGCCATTGACGAAGTTGCGCAGCATCTGCCCGGTAACCGCCTGGGGGAATGCCGATACACCTTCGGCGACCACGCCGTGGTCACCGGCAAAAATACTGATCCACAGCTGCTCAATCTGCGGCCGCTGACTGCCTTGCATAGCCGCCAGCTCAATCGCCAACTGCTCCAGCTGACCGAGCGAGCCGGCCGGTTTGGTCAGTTCGAGCTGACGCGCCTGGGCCTTGCTGCGCGCGGGCATATCCAGCGCCTGACAGCCCTGTTGCCACCATTGCTCACTCATAGCGCTTTCCCCTTGAGAACCATCGGCAAACCCGCCACGGTAAACACCACACGCTCACAACGCTCGGCCAGGGCCTGATGCAGCCAGCCAGCCTCGTCAACATAACGGCGGGTCAGCTCACCCAGCGGCACCACACCCAGGCCGGTTTCATTGCTGACCAACAGAATCCACCCGGGCAGGCCGCCCACACAGTCCAGTAGCGCATCACGCTCGGCGCTCAGGCGCGCCGGGTTATCCAGCATTAACAGATTGGTCAGCCACAGGGTCAGACAATCGACCAGCAGGCACTTGTCCGCTGCGGCCTGCTCACGCAGCACCCGGGCCAAGGCCAAGGGTTCTTCCACCAGGCCCCACTGCGCCGGACGGCGTTCGCGGTGCTGGGTAATACGCGTATTCATCTCGCCATCCAGCGCCTGGCTGGTGGCGATATAGGTGACCGCCAGGCCGCACTCGGCCGCCAGTCGCTCGGCCAGACGGCTTTTGCCGGAGCGGGCACCGCCAAGAATCAGTTCATGCATGGTTCACCTTTGTTCGAATTCAGTACCACGGAACGTGGGAGGGGCTTTAGCCGCGACACTTCTAGGCCAGCCAATCGCGGCTAAAGCGGATCGCCGCCCGGCCCCTCCCACAAAAGCCCCGCATACAAGCGCGTGCTTCGTAGCCCGGATGCAATCCGGGAGCGATCTTATACCCGCCACCGCGTCCCGGATTTCATCCGGGCTACAGGTTACAAAGCTCACGTAATTTCTGCGTATCCAGATGCGCCTCAACCAAGTCGGCCAGGCGCTCGATATCGCGCTCACGCAAGGCGTGGTAATCCACCTGCTGCACTTCGCGCAACCCGGCCCAGCGCAGCAAGGCGCTGCACGCATCGCTGCTCTCGAACAAACCATGCAGATAGGTGCCAAGCACTTGGCCATCGGCGCTTAGCGCGCCGTCGCTACGGCCATCGTCCAGTTGCACCGCCGCCGCATCCAGGGCTACGCCACTGCTGACCCCGGCATGAATCTCGTAACCGCTGACCAGGGCATTCTCCAGACACAGCTGGCCACGCACATTGCGCAACTGCTTCTCCGGCTCCAGCACGGTAGTGAATGCCAGTAGGTCCAATCCATCACTGGAACCCGCAGCCCCCTCAAGCCCATACGGGTCGTCGATCTGCGTGCCGAGCATCTGCAAACCGCCGCAGATACCCAGCAGCTTGCCGCCATAGCGCAGATGCTTATCGATAGCCGCCGGCCAGCCCTGCTCACGCAGAAACGCCAGATCGCTGCGCACGCTCTTCGAGCCGGGCAGGATAATCAGGTCGGCTGCAGGAATCGCCTGACCAGGGCCGACAAAGGTCAGTTCAACTTGCGGGTGCAGGCGCAACGGATCGAAATCGGTGTGGTTGCTGATGCGGGGCAACACCGGTACCACCACCTTGATCCGCTCGGCGACCTTGGCGCTCTGGCGAATATCGATGGCGTCTTCGGCTTCCAGGTGGAAATCCATCAGGTAGGGCAATACACCGAGCACCGGCTTGCCGGTGCGCTGCTCCAGCCAATCCAACCCCGGCTGCAACAGGGCAATATCGCCACGAAAGCGGTTGATCACGAAGCCCTGTACCCGCGCCTGCTCGCTCTCGGAAAGCAGCGCCAGGGTGCCGACCAGGTGAGCAAATACCCCGCCCTTGTCGATATCGGCAATCAGAATCACCGGGCAGTCCACCGCCTCGGCAAAACCCATATTGGCGATATCGCCGGCGCGCAGGTTGATCTCCGCAGGCGACCCCGCACCCTCCACCATCACCACCGGATAAGCGGCGCTCAAGCGCTGGTGCGACTGCAGCACCGCCTGCATCGCCACCTTCTTGTAATCGTGATAGGCCACGGCATCCATGCTGCTTAGCGCGCGGCCATGGATGATCACCTGGGCGCCGGTATCGCTATTGGGCTTGAGCAGCACCGGGTTCATATCAGTGTGCGGCGCCAGCCCGGCAGCCTGAGCCTGTACCGCCTGGGCGCGACCGATTTCACCGCCGTCAGCAGTGACTGCGCTGTTGAGCGCCATATTCTGCGGTTTAAACGGCACCACGCTGACGCCCTGGCGCTTAAGCCAGCGGCATAGCGCGGTGACCAGAGTGCTCTTGCCGGCATCGGAGGTGGTGCCCTGCACCATCAGTGTGGTCATGGCAACTCTCCAGCGAAGACCGCCAGCGCTTGCTGCAAACGCTGCCAGCCGGTTTCATCCGGCGGCAGACCAAAACGCAGGCTCAGCGGCTGTTCAAACAGGCGGGTAAGAATCCCCTGCAGGGCGAGAAACTCATGCAGCAAGGCGGCCTGCGGTGTGCAACAGAACTGGAACAGCGCACAACCGCCTGTAGGGCTGAGTCCATGCGCAGTCAGCAGCGCCGCCAGACGTTCGCCATCGGCCAGCAACCGCTCACGTTGCACCTGCTGGCCGGCCATATCCTGCAATAACGCCGTGGCCACCACCCGGCTCGGCCCACTGATGGCCCAAGGCCCGAGTAACTCGGCCAGTTGCGTCAGCAGCTGCGGCTGCGCCAGGACAAAGCCCAGGCGAATGCCCGCCAAGCCGAAAAACTTGCCAAACGAACGCAGCACGATCAGCCCCGGCAACTCGCTGAACGCCGCCAGGCTGAAGGCCGGCGTGCAGTCGATAAAGGCCTCGTCCACCACCAGCCAGCCGCCCCGTTCGGCCAAACGCCGATGCCACTCCAGCAAACGCGCAGGTTCGACGCGGCGCCCGGTGGGGTTGTTCGGATTGACCAGCAGCAAGACATCAATGCGTTCCAGCGCCCGTTCAATCGCCCCTTCGCTGAGTTCCAGCAGACGGTGCCCTTCACGCTGCCAGGCCGCCGCATGCTCGGCATAAGCCGGCGAAACGATACCCACCGTGACGTTGCGCAGTAGACGCGGCAGCGTCTGGATCGCGGCTTGCGAACCGGCTACCGGCAGCAGATTGCTCACGCCGTAGTAATCGCGGGCGGCGATTTCCAGGCCGTCCTGCTGCTCGGGCAGACGTGCCCAGGCACTGGCAGGAATTGCCGGCAGCGGCCAACCGTAAGGCGCGATGCCCGTGGACAAATCCAGCCAATCCGCCAAAGCAATGCCATAACGCAGCGAGGCCGCGCGCAAGCGACCGCCGTGCTCAAGCATTAGAAGGTTCAAGCATAAAAAGCCCCCCACAACAGCAGCAGCGCCAACCACAGCAGCACACCGCCGTTGACCAGATTGAGTGCCCGTTCGATATCGCGCGCCTTGGGTTGCGGCCCCGCGCCCAGTTCAGGGCGTATATGCAGCTCGCCATGATATTCCGCCGCGCCGCCCAGGCTGACGCCCAGCGCCCCAGCGCCTGCCGCCATCACCGGGCCGGCATTGGGGCTGTCCCACAGCGGCGCCTGGGTACGCCAGCAGCGCAGCGCCAGCATAGTTTTACCGAGCAGCGCATAGGTCAAGGCGACCAGCCGTGCAGGCAGATAGTTGAGTGCATCGTCGATCTTCGCCGCGGCCCAGCCGAAGCGTTCAAAGCGCTCATTGCGATAGCCCCACATGGCGTCCAGGGTATTACTCAGGCGGTAAAGCACCACGCCCGGCGCACCGGCAATCACAAACCAGAACAATGCAGCAAACACCGCATCGCTGCCGTTTTCCAGCACCGACTCGCTGCCAGCGCGGGCCACACCCGTGGCGTCCAGCTGCGCGGTATTGCGGCTGACCATATAACCAACCCGCTCGCGCGCCAGGCGCAGATCGTCCAGGCGCAGCGCCTGGGCCACCGGCATGGCATGCTCGCCCAGGCTTTTCAGGCCAAGCGCGGCGTACAGCGCAAGAATTTCCACCGCCCAACCCAGCCCGCTGATCTGGCTCAACAGCCAGGCCAGCAGGGTCAGCGGCAATACCGCCAGGCACCAGGCGCTGACGCCATGGCTGCGCCAACCGCCGCCCGCCGGATTGAAGCGCTGCTCGATACGCTCGGCCATACGACCAAAGGCCACTAGCGGATGCCAGCCCTTGGACTCGCCAAAAATCGCATCCAGGGCGACCCCGGCGCAGGTGCTGAGAACCAGGCTCATGGCGTGCCCCACTGGTTCTCAAACAGCAACTCACTGAGCGGTCGTGGCTCGGCCCAGCCTTGCTGCACCAGCATCGGCGCCTCATAGAATTCTGTCACCGGCCCCAGGCACAGCACCGCCAACGGCTTGCTGCCGGCCGGCATGCCGAGCAAATCCGCCAGGGCCTGGGGCTCGAACAGCGACACCCAGCCCATACCCAAACCCTCGGCGCGGGCAGCCAGCCAGAGGTTCTGAATCGCGCAGGCCAGGGACGCCAGATCCATTTCCGGTAAGGTGCGCCGGCCAAACACATGGGCCTCGCGGCCCTCCATCAGCGCCACCACCAGCAGCTCGGCGCAGTCGCGGATGCCCTCGACCTTGAGCTGCATAAATTCGTCGCTGCGCTCGCCCAATGCTTCGGCGGTGCGCAGGCGCTCCTCCTCCACCAGGCCGTGAATCGCCTCACGCAGGGCCGGACGGGTGATGCGAATAAACCGCCAAGGCTGCATCAGGCCGACGCTGGGGGCCTGATGGGCGGCTTCGAGCAGGCGCGAAAGCAGCTCCGGTGCCACTTCACCACCGCTGAAATGGCGCATATCGCGGCGTTCGGCGATGGCGCGATACACCGCCGCGCGCTCCTCAAGGCTGAAGGCCTGCTCGCTCATGCCGGCGCTCCGGGGCGAAACAGTGCGGCGGCGGCAGCCGGATCGGACGGCAGATAGAAGTGGATATAGGAGGCGGTCATCCGGCCCTGGCGATAGACCGCCTCACTGGTGCGCTTGTAGTTCGGGCATTCGCCACGGGTCAGCGGTTGCAGTGCGCTGCTTAGCGCCGAGTAGTGGAAACTGTGGCCGCGCAGCAACCCTTCCGGCAGCTCAGCCTGTTGCAAGGCCATGGCGGTCATGCGCGGTTGCAAGCTTGCCTCGCCGTTTAACAAGCCGAGCATCTGCCCGCTGACACCCTGTTTGTCGGTCAGTTTGTCGAGTAGATAGAGCATGCCGCCGCACTCGGCATGAATCGGCTTGCCGGCTGCATGGTGCGCGCGAATCGACGCGGCCATGGGCTGGTTGGCCTCAAGCGTTTCCAAGTGCAGCTCCGGGTAGCCGCCGGGCAGATACAGGCTGTCGATATCGGGCAATTGCTGATCGCTGAGCGGGGAAAAGAACGTCAATTCAGCGCCCAGCTCGCGCAGCAGATCGAGGTTGGCCTGATAGAGAAAGGCAAAGGCGCTGTCGCGCGCCACGCCAATCCGCACACCCTTAAGCAACGGCTCAATGCCGCAAGACTCAGGTGCGGCAAAGCTGACTGGCGGCGGCAGGCTGGTATCGGCACTGGCGGCCAAGGCATCGGCGGCGGCGTCCAGGCGCGCATCCAGATCAGCCAGTTCCCCCGCCTGCACCAGGCCCAGATGGCGGCTCGGCAAGCCGACTTCGGCGCTGCGCGGCAAGGCGCCGTACCAGCGGATCGAGGCCGGCAGCGCGTCGCGCAATATCTCGCCGTGCCGCGTGCTGCCAACCCGGTTGCCGAGCACCCCGGAGAACGGCAGATCAGGCTGAAAGGTCGCCAGGCCATGAGCCATGGCACCGAAGGTCTGTGCCATGGCCGAACCGTCGATCACCGCCAGCACCGGCACGCCGAAATGCCGGGCCAGGTCGGCCGCCGACGGCGTGCCATCGAACAGGCCCATCACCCCTTCAATCAGAATTAGATCGGCCTCACCCGCCGCCTCCCAGAGCAGACGACGGCTCTCAGCTTCACCGACCATCCACAGGTCGAGCTGATACACCGGCGCGCCGCTGGCGCGAGCAAGAATCATCGGGTCAAGAAAGTCCGGGCCGCATTTGAACACCCGTACGCGCTTGCCCTGACGCGCATGCAAACGCGCCAAGGCGGCGGTCACCGTAGTCTTGCCTTGGCCGGAAGCCGGTGCGGCGATCAATAACGCCGGGCATGAACGAGCGCTGGTCAAAACTCGACCCCCTTCTGCGCCTTAACCCCGGCCTTGAACGCATGCTTGATCAGGCTCATCTCGGTCACGGTATCCGCCGCCTCAATCATCCCCGGCAGCGCACCGCGCCCTGTAACCACCACATGCTGCAGCAGCGGCCGTGCTTCGATATCGGCGAGCACCGCGTCGAGTTCCAAATAGCCGTATTTCAGGGCGATATTCAGCTCGTCGAGCACCACCAGGCCGATGGCCGGGTCATTTAGCAGCTGCGCCGCCACCGCCCAGGCTTCGCGGGCCTTGTCGATATCGCGCTGGCGATCCTGCGTCTCCCAGGTAAAGCCCTCGCCCATTACGTGGTAGCTGACTTCATCGGGAAAGCGGCGGAAGAAGGTTTCTTCGCCGGCGCTAGCCGCGCCCTTGATAAATTGCACCACGCCAACCTTGAGGCCGTGACCCAGGGCGCGGGCGACCATGCCAAAAGCACTGCTGCTCTTACCCTTGCCATTGCCGCTGTGCACCAGCAGCAGGCCGTATTCGTCCTGGGCCTGGGCAATTTTTTCATCGATCAGGGCTTTCTTGCGGGCCATGCGCGCCTTGTGCCGGGCGTCACGTTCAATCGATTCAGTCATCGCACTGCTCCACCGCCACAGGGCGATCTGGCTGGAAAAAGCACGCGGGGATAGGGACAGCGCGGGCCTGCGCATAGGGCAAACCACACGCCAGCCATCGCCCTCCGCAATGCCGTGGACTGCAACAGGCCGGTCTCCGGGCTTGTGAGCGAACCTTAAGGTTCTCAGAACCTACTTATGATCTAGCGAGCTAGAGATAAACGGTGGCGAAAATGGCCGAGGAAGCGGAGTTTACTGATTGTAAATGAGCATTCCGAGGCCGTTTTCAACGCCGTTTAGCCGACGCGCAGCAGATCATAAAAGGTTCTAAGCCGCGCCTTCCCATGCTTGAACACAGTGGCAATAGCGGCGTTTGACTCACTTACCGTTGCGGGGGCAGCGTCGGAATGGTTGGCGTAAATGCACAACGCACCGACTTCCCAGTTTCACCCCGCACACGCACAGCGTCGGGGGCACCTGTTACAAGGCGCGAAGGGTAGAGAGTTCGCGATTAAGCGTCAAACGAATGCGCGGCATGCAGCCGTGAATCAGGGACAGCTCAATGCCTGGGCATAAAGCCTGCAGGCTTGCTGGCCAGCCACTCGACAAAGGTACGCAGGCGCTCATCACTGAGCAGGCTGTCGCGATTGTTGTAGGTCAGCGCCAGCTCCTTTTCGCTGAACAGCCGGTGAATCTGATTGTGGCAAGCGCGACAGACCCAGAGCGTGGCGCTGATGCGCTCGCTTTTGCCGAAGCGCTTCTGCACATACACCTTGTTGTGCAGCGCCTTGGGGATCAGATGGTGACGCGTCAAAGCGGCCGCGCGGGCGCAGAGCTCGCAGGCATCAGGTTGTTCGGGCAGACGAATCGGTTCGGGCATACGGGCTCAGCGTTTACGGCACAGGCTCAGGCCGTCACCTAACGGCAGCAGGGACAGGTCGATGCGCGGATCATCCCGCAGCGCCAGGTTGAGCGCCTGAATCGCTCGGGTGTCGGCACTTTCGGGGTGTTCCTCAAGCACACGGCCACTCCACAGGGTGTTATCGAACAGGATCAGTCCACCCTGGCGCACCAGACGCAGGGCATGTTCCAGATAGGCGGGGTAATTGGCCTTGTCGGCATCGATAAACAGCAGATCGATACTGCCAGCCAGGCCTTCAGCCTCCAGTGCCGCAAGGGTTTTTAACGCGGGGGCCAAGCGCTGTTCGATACGCGAGCTTAGCCCTGCTTCGCGCCAGTAACGCTCGGCCGTGGCGTTGTACTCGCCAGGGATATCGCAGCAGATCAGCCGCCCCTCCTCAGGCATGGCCTGGGCCATGCAGATGGCGCTATAGCCGGTAAAAGTGCCGACCTCAACGATCCGCCGCGCGCCAGTCAGCTGCACCAGCAAGGCCATAAACTGCCCCTGCTCGGGGGCAATCTGCCAACGCGCCATACTCAGCTGCGCGGTTTCCTCACGCAGGCGCTTGAGCAGCGGCGTTTCACGCAGGGAGACATCCAGCAGGTATTGATACAGAGCGGAATCGAGATTGAGCGTTCGGTTGGTCATGCCTACTCCCGCTGCAAACCACAGCTGTCAGAACCTGTTTACGGTCTCGCGAGCTAGAGCCAGACAAGGCGCTACGTAGTAACAGCCTCTGGCTGGTCAAAGCGCCGAGGAAGCGGAGTTTACGAGCTGTAAATGAGCATTCCGAGGCTATTTTTAACGCCGGATGGCCGACGCGCAGCAGATCGTAGACAGGTTCTCAGGGGTTACGCGCCAACTCCGGGGTGAACACGCGCTTGGCATTCAGGTAGGTGCGCTGCCAATACGTATTGCTCAGGCTATCCAGGCGCACGGTGCCGCCGCTGGAAGGTGCATGCACGAAACGCCCATCACCGACATAGATACCAGCGTGGCTGACCTGGCTGCCGCCATTGGTGGCGAAGAACACCAAATCCCCACTTTGCAGGCGGTCGCGGCCGACAGCCGGGGCGCGCATGCTGATCAGCTCGCGGGTCGAGCGCGGCAGGCTGATGCCCGCCGCATCGCGGTAGACATAACCAATCAGACCGCTGCAGTCGAAGCCGCCATCCGGGGTATTGCCGCCGTAGCGATAGGGCGTGCCGACCAAACCCAGGGCGCGAAACAGCACATCATCGGCATTGCCGTTAAAGCTGCCGATTGGCGCATGCACAACAGGTTGCGGGGTTGGCGTGGGGGCATGGCTGGCACAGGCGCTAAGCAGCGCGGCAAGCACAATCAAGCTGAGACGGGCGATAGCGGTCATGGACGAGCGATCCTGAGCCGGGATGCGCCCTACTCTGCCGGCTTGCACATCGTAGTGCAAGCTTTAGCTTTGCTTGGCAGGTTATTGAAAACTATCGAGATGCGCCTGAATTATCGATTAATCGCAGCGACCGAACTGATTCAGCCGCCACTCACAGAGCTCAAGGGTGGCGTACAACCGACTCACTTGGCGCAAGCGCCAGGGCGCGTTTGGCCTCGATAAAGGTACGCGACCAGTAGCGATCATCCAGGCTATCGACCCGCACGCCACCGCTGCGGCTGCTGCTGGAGTGGATAAACTGGTTATCACCCATGTAGATACCGGCATGGCTGACGCGGTTACGGCCATTAGTGCTGAAGAACAGCAGATCGCCCGGTTCCAAGTCATCACGCGACACCAGCGGTGCGTCGATATTGATCATGTCGCGGGACGAGCGCGGCAGTTTCATGCCCAGCTCTTCCTTGAACAGATAACCGATAAAGCCGCTGCAATCGAAGCCGGACTTCACCGAGCTGCCGCCGTAACGATAACGGGTGCCCACCAGCGACAGGCCATGAGTCAGGATGCTGTCAGCCAGTTGCGGCAATTTGTAGGATTTGTCTTCAGTGAAGTCGCCCAGAGCCGCTTCTTTGGCTTGTTCGTCAAACTCGACAAGGTCTGTCGAGGAGAACACTGCAGGCTGGGTTGCCAGCTGCGGCTGTGGGCCATGGTTGGCGCAGGCGGCCAGAACCAGGGAGAGTGCGATAGGCACGAGGGGTGCGAGGCGTTTGAGCATGGGCACGACCGTGTCGGTGAATTTCACAAGAGCGCGACTATGCCCTCTATGGCATGCATTTGCAAATTCTATGGCTCTAGATGTGACTCAGTAGTTCTGGCAAAACATCTAATGCCCGCCCTTGTAGATGCACATCCACCCGGGCGCTCAAGTCGGTGCGCTGCGGGTTGATCTCCACGGTAAAGCCGCCCGCCTGGCGGGTACGCAGCAGCGGCTCGGCGATGTACGGAAAGCTCGCGCTGGTGCCGATGCTGATCACCACCTCAAAGCCTTTACGCACTTCGGTATAGAGCGTGTCGATAGCCTGCTCGGGGAGCATTTCCTCGAACAGCACCACGGGCGGACGCAGCACCCCGGCGCATTTCCGGCATTTGGGTGGCAGCGGCCGTTCAAGGTGTCCTGCCAGCTCGGCGTCGACAGCGCCACAGGACTGACAATACAGCGGCGCCAGCTCACCATGAATCTCGATCACCCGCTCCATCGGGCTGCCGGCCGCGCGGTGGTAGCCGTCGATATTCTGGGTCAGCAGCCAGCACTGAGGCTTCTTGCGCTGCAACTCAGCGATGGCGAAATGTCCGGCATTGGCCTTGGCACCCAGGCAAGCCTTGCCCAGCTCCGCCAGGTATTTCCAGCACAACGCTGGGTCACGCTGCAGCATCGGGCCGGACAAGGCCTCCTCAATCGGCAAGCCTTCGGCGGTGTGGCCGTTGTACAGACCGCCGAGGCCGCGATAGGTGGGTAAACCGGAATCGGCGGACAGCCCGGCACCGGTGATCAGCAGGATGCGCTCAGCCTGTTTGATTGCTTGGGCAACACGGGCAATGACCTTGTCCATCTCGATCCCTCATGCGTCAGGTGGACGACGCTATTTTCGTCCACCGCAACAGCGCCATGGTGGATGGAAAAGCGTCATCCACCCTACACCTACCGGCTCAGTGGTTAACCGTATGCGCCAGCATCACTGACAACTGACACAGCGGCCGCCCGCTCTGCTCGTGCCATTGGTTGAACGCGGCTTGCACGGCTGCCAGCTCTTTCAGGCTGGTGGGCGCCTTGTCGATAATCTTCTGCGCCTTGAGTGCAGCGACCATGTCATCGCTGGGCACAAAGGTGTCCTTGCCGACCATCCGCAGAAAACGCGGCGCAGACAGCCCGCCAAGCTGGCTACCGTGCTTGGCCAGGTACTTCCACAGCCCGACCACATCGCTCACCGGCCAGTCGGCGATCAGCGCGCCAAAGCTGCCCTTCTCTTTTTGCACATCAAGGATGAACTGGGCGTTGCGTGGCACGCTCTTGAGCTTGCCCAGGTGACGGATGATGCGCGCATCCTGCATCAGGTTTTCCAGACGCTCGGCGCCCATCAGTACGACTTTCTCCGGATCGAAGCCGAAGAACACCTGCTCGAAGGCCGGCCATTTGGCGTCTACCAGACTGTGTTTGAGGCCGGCACGAAACACCCGCAGGCTGAGTGTCGACAGATAGCGGTCATCGCTGATCGCGCGCAGCTCCTCGGCGCTGCGCGGCTGCGGCAGGATCGACTCCAGCTCGGCGACCGAGCCGAAGCGGTTCAGGCAGTATTCGTTAAGCCATTTGTAATCGCGCATCGGACAGTCCTTGAGCCGGGAAACCGCTGAGTCAGAGGTTCATCACATCGAGGAAGCGCGGCGTGGCGCTGTCATCGATCTTCAGGCTCTTGAAGTCGAACAGATTGCGGTCAGCCAGCTGCGACGGCACTACGTTCTGCAGGGCGCGGAACATGATCTCGGTGCGCCCTGGCGACTTGCGCTCCCAGTCCTGCAGCATTTCCTTGACCACCTGACGCTGTAGGTTTTCCTGGGAGCCACAGAGGTTGCACGGGATGATCGGGAATTCCTTGAGCTGGCTGTAAGCCTCGATATCCGCCTCGTTGCAGTAAGCCAGCGGACGAATCACCACGTTACGGCCGTCGTCGGCACGCAGCTTGGGCGGCATAGCCTTGAGCGTGCCGCCGTAGAACATATTGAGGAAGAAGGTTTCCAGAATATCGTCGCGGTGGTGCCCCAGGGCCATTTTGGTCGCGCCGATCTCATCGGCAAAGGTGTACAGGGTGCCGCGGCGCAGGCGTGAACACAGCGAACAGGTGGTCTTGCCTTCCGGAATCTTCTCCTTGACCACCGAATAGGTGTCCTTCTCGACGATGTGATACGGCACACCGATGGACTCCAGATAGGCCGGCAGCACGTGCTCGGGGAAGCCGGGCTGCTTCTGGTCCATGTTTACCGCAACAATCTCGAACTTGATCGGTGCGACCTTCTGCAAGTGCAGCAGCACGTCGAGCATGGTGTAGCTGTCCTTGCCGCCGGACAGGCAGACCATGACCTTGTCGCCATCCTCGATCATGTTGAAGTCGGCAACGGCTTCGCCGGCCTGGCGACGCAGGCGTTTTTGCAGTTTGTTCTGATTGACCGAGAGGGTGCCCATGGTGCGCTGGAGTCCGGAAGTCGTTGAGGATGCGGCATTTTACGCAGAAAGCGTGACGCGCCCTACCCCAATCAAAGTGAAATGCTAGGCTGCGCCGATGAACGACGATTTCGACCCGGGCCTCGACCTGCCCGAACAACTGCACCAGCTGCTGCGCGCAGCCCCTGAAGGCCTTGGCGAATACCAGCTGATCCAGCTACTGAAAGCCCGCCAGTGTGTGCATATCCCAAATCTGCCGCTGACCGACAAGCTGGTGCTGTTTCGCACGCACTTTTTGTTGTTCAACGCCCTCTATCGCCTGCGCGAGCGGCTGTGGGCGACGCAGAGCGGTTACCTGCAGATCAGTGCGCTGAATATCCAGTTGCTGCCCTACCAGCCCGGCAGCGCCGAGCTGAGTGAACACGACCCGCTGCGCGACTATTACCTCGACCTGAGCCAGCTCGACGATACCGACGAGCAGGATGTGGCCAAACTGCTGCTGAGCTTCTGGACGCGCATGCACGGCAGCGAGGAAAAACAGGCAGCGCTGGAACTGTTCGAGCTCGAAGGCAACGAGCAAACGCTCAATCTCGCCACTATCAAGCACCGCTACCGGCAATTGGTGAGCCTGCATCACCCTGATCGCGGCGGTAACACGGCACGCCTGCAGTCGATCAACAAAGCCATGGAAATCCTCGAACGCTATTACGGGCGAGTTTGAGAGTCCGATTTGCTCTAACGCTACGCCTTTGTCCTTATTAATGGCTGCCTATACTGCGACATACGGTCGCATAGGTTCGGCCTTGTACCTGATAACGCTGCACACGCGAATCAGGCGCTGCGCTGGGGGGCGACCGCTATAACAAGAGGAGGTCTGGCATGATCCATCACGTTTGGGGGCTATTCACCCATCCCGACCAGGAATGGCAGGAAATCCGTGGCGAAGAAGAAACCATCAGCCACATGTATCTCACCCACGTACTGATTCTCGCGGCAATTCCCGCAGTCTCAGCCTATATCGGCACCACCCAGGTCGGCTGGGCAATCGGTGATCGAGCGCCGGTGATGCTGACCGAGGCCAGTGCGTTGCAAATGACCGTCATGACCTACCTGGCAATGCTTGCCGGGATCGCAGTGATGGGCGCGTTTATCCACTGGATGGCACGCACCTACGATGCCAGCCCAAACCTCACGCAATGCGTGGTATTTGCGGCCTACACCGCTACACCGCTGTTTATCGGCGGGCTGGCGGCGCTCTATCCACATCTCTGGCTGGCCATGGTGGTGGGCACGGCAGCCATCTGCTACACGGTGTACCTGCTCTACGTCGGCATACCGACCTTTATGGGCATCCCCGAAGATGAAGGCTTTATGTTCTCCAGCTCGGTGCTCGCGGTAGGCCTGGTGGTACTGGTGGCGATGATCGCCGCCTCGGTGATTCTCTGGGGCTTTGGGGTCGGCCCGGTGTACACCAGCTAAGGCAACGCCTGATGACACACAACGAAACCACCTGCGGGTGGTTTCGTCGTTTCAGGGCTGTGATCGCTGCGCTGCTTGGGCATAATCGCTGCCCCCATCTTGATCGCCGCACTTATGTCCGAACACCTTCTGAGCCGCGTAGAGCAGTGCTACCAGCAGGCTGAAGCCTTTTTCAAACGCCCTTTTGCCCGCGCCGAGGTGAGTTTCAAGCTGCGCGGACAAAAAGCCGGCGTGGCGCACCTGACGGAAAACAAGCTGCGCTTCAACCCGCAGCTGTACCGGGAAAACCGCGAAGACTTCCTCAAGCAGACCGTGCCGCATGAAGTAGCGCACCTGATCGCGCATCAGCTGTTCGGCCTGAAGATTCAGCCCCATGGTGAGGAGTGGCAACTGATCATGCGCGGCGTGTATGAGCTGCCGCCCAACCGTTGTCACAGCTATGCGGTACAGCGGCGCACGGTCAGCCGTTATATCTACCGTTGCAGCTGCCCGCAGGGTGAATTTCCGTTCTCGGCCCAGCGCCATGCCCTGGTCAGCAAAGGCCGGCGCTACTACTGCCGACGCTGCAAGGTGACCTTGAGCTATACCGGTGAACAGCGCGTCGAATAACCGACCGGGGATTACAGGACGTAACGCAGCACCGCAACAAAGTGCATCAGGCTGCCGCCCATGACGAACAGGTGCCAGATGCCGTGCCAATGGCGGAAGCGGCTGTCATAGGCGAAGAAGATGATGCCCACGGTGTACAGCACCCCGCCGCCGGCCAGCCAGATAAACCCGGCCATGCCCAGTGCGGCAATCAGCGGTTTGACCGCGATCAGCACAATCCAGCCCATCACGGCGTAGATCACAATCGACAGCACGCGCGCCTCGGAGCGTGGCTTGATCTCCTGCAGCATGCCGATGATTGCCAGCGTCCAGACGATTCCGAACAGCGTCCAGCCCCAGGTTCCTTCCAGGGTAATCAGGCAGAACGGCGTATAACTGCCCGCGATCAGCAGGTAGATCGACAGGTGATCGAGCTTGCGCATCAGCACTTTCGCCCGCCCCTGCACGCTGTGGTAAAGCGTGGAGATGCTGTACAGCAGCACCAGGGTCAGGCCGTAGATTGCCACACTGATAATCTTGCGCAGCTCGCCATCCAGGCTCGCCAGCACCAAGAGCCACACTGCGCCCGCGCAGGCCAGAAGCGCCCCGACCAGATGGGTCCAGGCGTTGAAGCGTTCCCCGTGATACATGTTTTCTGTTCCCAAGCTGCCCGATGGCGAAAATGCATCAGGCTTATGCCGGAAAAAAGCCTATTTGACGAGCACCACGTTGCCGCCCCGCATAAAGTACGGCGCCAATCACACGCTCAGGATCTGCTCAGGCGCGCGGCAGGCTGACGCGAATCACGCAACTCTCGCCGTCATCTTCCTGCTGCACATCGCCGCCCTGGGCGCGGGCCAACGCGCGGGCGGCGGCGAGCGGTTTATTGCTGGCCGGGCGCGCAGGCAGCAGCAGTTTCACCTGCGCCTGGTTCTCATCAATCATCACCAGGCTCAGCTGGCTGCCCACTGGGCAAGCGCTATGGGCGTGTTTGAGCACGCGGTAGAGCAAGGCATGGCAAAGCCCAGGATCGGCCATCACCTCGGTACTGCTGCCCAGCGCGGTTTCCAGCTGAATATCGACGCCGCGCTCGCCATAACGCTGACGCAACTCGCCGATCAACTCACGCAGCAGCGGGTTCAGCCGAATGCTTTCAGGGCGCAATTCACGCTGTCCGGCTTCAAGGGACAGCTGCTCGCCCGCCAGCTCCAGCAGCTCCTTCATCTGCTGGCTACTTTGCGTGGCCAGTTGCACCTGCTGTTTCTGCGCCGGATTGAGCGCGGCATCCTGCGTCAGGCTCTGCAACGCTTCGGCGCACTGGTTAAGCGGTTGCTGCAGCTCATGGCTGATCAGGTGCAGCATGTCGGCACGTAAAGCAGCCAGTTCCAGCAACTGATCCAGGTCGGTCTGCAGCTGCCGGCGATGTTCGACGTAGCGCATCAGGTTGCGCACACGAATGCGCAGCAGGGTTGGGTCAATCGGTTTGAACACATAGTCCACCGCGCCCAGCGACAGCCCTTGCTCACGGGAGCGTTCATCACTCAGGGCGGTCACGAAAATAATCGGGATATGCTCCGAAGCATGGTGCTGACGCAGCCGGCGCGCCACCTCGAAGCCGTCCATGTCGGGCATCATCACATCCAGCAGGATCAGGTCCGGCGGGTTGTCTGAATGGCAGATGGCGATGGCTTTCTCGCCGTTGTGCGCCAGCTTTACCTTAAACTGATCGCGAAACAGTCCGGCCAGCAACTGCAAGTTCTCCGGCGTGTCATCGACCACCAGAATACTCGCGCGCTCTTCGCCTTGCGGCAGGCTGGCTTGCACCAGCAGATCGTCGCGCTGCAGGGAGCGCTGCACGCGTTCCAGCAAGCGCTGGGTAGTAAAGGGTTTGACCAGCAGATCGCGGATACCCAGTTGAATGGCGCGCTGCACATCCTGGCGCTGCATGGCGCTGGACATCAGTACAAAGGGAATCTCCGCCAGCGCTTCATCGCTGCGCATGCCTTCAAACAGCGCCAGTCCGGTTGAACCGGCCAGGTTCTGCTCACTGAGCACCAGCGACACCGGTGTTTGCCGCAGCTGCTGCAGTGCGCTCGCCACATCGTTGGCCTGCAGCACCTGGGCCACGCCATGGCGCTGCAACTCCTCAACCAGGGCGCGGGTCAGCACCGGGTCGCTATCGACAACTAACAGCGTGGTGGCATTGTTCGACATACAGCAAGACACCTCTTACTCGTTGGAAGCCGGCTCATCACTGTATTGCCGGGCGATCTGGGCGAAGGCTTCGCTGATCTGTTCAAAGCCATCGACGATATCCGGATCAAAATGACTGCCGCGCCCCTCGCGGATGATCTCCAGAGCTTTTTCATGGCTAAAGGGCGGCTTGTACACCCGCCGCGAGATCAGCGCGTCATACACATCGGCCAGGGCCATCAAGCGCGCCGACAGCGGGATCGCCTCCCCCACCAGGCCTTGTGGGTATCCGCTGCCGTCCCATTTTTCCTGGTGGCTAAGCGCAATTTCCTTGGCGTGGCGTAAAAAGGCGATGGACTCGCCCAGCTCCTGCTCGGCATGCACGATGGCGTCGCGGCCCAGGGTGGTGTGAGTTTTCATGATTTCAAACTCGTCAAAGTCGAGTTTGCCCGGTTTGAGCAGGATGCTGTCGGGAATGCCGACCTTGCCGATGTCATGCAGCGGCGCCGATTTGAATATCGACTGAATCGTGTCTGCGGTTAGTTCAGCGCTAAACCGTGGGTGCGTCTGCAGATGCTCGGCCAGCGCCTTGACATAGAACTGGGTGCGGCGAATGTGGTTGCCGGTTTCGTTGTCGCGGGTTTCCGCCAGGGAAGTAATCGCCCGAATGGTCACATCCTGAATTGCCATCACTTCACGGGTGCGCTTTTCCACCTCGTGCTCAAGGAAAACATTCTGGTTCTGCAGCAAATCACGGGCGAATTTCAGTTGCAGCTGGGTGTGCACGCGGGCCAGAACAATCGCTGGATTGATCGGCTTGCTGATGTAATCAACGGCGCCCAGGTCCAAGCCGATTTTCTCATCCTCGGCAGCGGTCATGGCGGTGAGGAAAATCACCGGAATCGTCGCAGTAGCAGCATCCTGCTGCAGGCGACGCAGCACCTCGTAGCCATCCAGCCCCGGCATCATGATGTCGAGCAGAATCAGATCGGGTTTGACCTCACCGCTGACAATCTGCAGCGCACGTTCGCCGCTGGGTGCCAGCTTGACCTTGTAGTCCTCACGTAACAAACCGCTCATCAGCGAAAGGTTATCGGGGGTGTCGTCCACCACCAGAATCGTCGGTTTTTCTCTGCCGGCCAGTAGCCTGTCCATTACATCGCGTCCTTACTCAGTGCCGGATTGCTGTGTATCGCCGCCCGTAAAACCGCCAGGGCGTCGTCCAGAATATAACTGTTGATGGCCCGCTCCAGCGCCGCAAACCCCGAGCCCAGCACCGCCTTGAACAAGGCCGCCTCCTGCTGGAACAACTCGATGGCATCGGCATCGTCATCACCGAGCAAGTACTCCAGGCGAGCCACCAGTTGGCGTACACGCGGCCAGTCGATAGCACCGGCCGCGGCCTCCGTTACGGCTTGCGCGGGCAGCACCGCCTGCAGACGCGCGATCAACTCAGCGCAGCTTTCGCCCAGTGCGCTGAGCTGCACATCGAACTGGCTATCCGGCGGCCCTAGCCTGAGGCGGTCTTCCAGCACCCCGGCCTGTTCGGCCAGGCCATTGGCGCCGATGGTCGCGGCAGTGCCCTTGAGCGTATGCAGGGCACGCAGGGCATCCTCGTGCAGGCCTTCGGCAAGCAGGCGCCGCGTCTGCTCGGCGGCATCGGCCTGACCCTGAACAAATTTGCGCAACATCGACTCATAAGCCGTGCGCTTGTTGAGTACCCGGCGCAAGCCGCCCTGCACATCCACGCCGGTAATTTCGGGAAAGCCTGCTTCAGCCTGGACCGGCGCCCGCGCAACTGGCACCGCGTTGCCCGTGTCAGCCGCCGCCGGCAGCCATTTCAGTAACAGCGCGAACAGCTCGTCCGGGTCGATGGGTTTGGCCAGGTGCGCATTCATGCCGGCGGCCAGGCACCGCTCGCGGTCGCTGCTCATGGCGTTGGCAGTCATGGCCAACACCGGCAGCTCAGCCCAACGCGGGTTGGCGCGGATCTGCTGGGTGGCGGTCAGGCCATCCATCACCGGCATCTGCATATCCATCAGCACCAGCTGGTAATCGTCAGCGGCCAGCATATCCAGGGCAACCTGACCATTTTCGGCCACGGCAACGCAGACCCCGGCAGCCTCCAACAGGTCACGGCCAACCTGCTGGTTCAGCTCGTTATCATCCACCAGCAGCACCTGCGCGCCCTGCAGCGCGCTGAGGTCCTGCACGCTGACGTTACTGGCCGGGCGCAGGCTGCTCTCGCTGGCGCTGCTGCCACCTAAAGCGCGAATCGCCGCGTCGAACAGCAACGACGGGCTCACCGGTTTGACCAGCAGCAAGGCAATCCCGGCCTGCTCAGCCTCATGGAAGACTTCTTCGCGGCCATAAGCCGTAACGATCACCGGCTGCGGCGCAGGGTCGAGCAAGGCCAGCTGGCGGCAGGTTTCCAGGCCATTGATGCCGGGCATTTTCCAATCAACAAAAGCTGCCTCAAACGGCGTTCCGGCAGCGCAGGCCTTGGCAGCAAGCTCCAGCGCCTGCTCGCCGCAGTCGGCTTCCGCCACCTGAAAACTCATGGAGCGCAGCAGGCTGGCATGGATATGCAGGGCCTGCGGGTTATCGTCCACCACCAGCACCCGGCGGTTGCGCAAATCCGGGGTTGGCAGCAGCGACAGCACAGGTTTTGGCGCAGCAACCACGCCCAGATGAGCGGTAAACCAGAAGGTGCTGCCCTGCCCCAACACGCTGTCGACGCCGACTTCGCCATGCATCAGCTCGGCCAGCTTGCGCGAAATCGCCAGGCCCAGCCCGGTGCCGCCGTACTTGCGCGTGGTCGAACTGTCGGCCTGCTGGAATGACTGAAACAACCGCGCCTGTTGTTCGGGCGAGAGGCCGATACCGGAGTCCTCGACCTCAAAGCGCACCTGAACACCCTTGGCATCCTGCGCCAGCAGCCGCGCGCGAATCACCACGCCGCCCTGTTCGGTGAACTTAACCGCATTATTGGCGTAGTTGATCAGCACCTGGCCCAGGCGCAGCGGGTCGCCGATAAAACTCTCGGGCAGTTGCGGGTCAATGTCGAAGATCAGTTCCAGATCCTTAGCAGCGCATTTCTCACCGATCAGGCTGGCCATGTTTTCCAGCACTGTGTGCAACTCGAACGGCACCGACTCGACATCCAGCTTGCCGGCCTCGATCTTGCTCAGGTCGAGGATGTCGTTGATCAGCCCCAGCAGATGCTGGCCCGAACGCTGAATCTTCTCCACATAGTCGCGCTGCTTGGCAGTCAAGTCGCTGCTCAGCACCAAGTGGCTCATGCCGATTACCGCATTCATCGGCGTGCGAATCTCGTGGCTCATATTGGCCAGGAAGTCCGACTTCAGCTGCGATGC
Organism: Pseudomonas sp.; assembly: GCF_030690725.1. Classification (GTDB taxonomy): domain Bacteria; phylum Pseudomonadota; class Gammaproteobacteria; order Pseudomonadales; family Pseudomonadaceae; genus Aquipseudomonas. Next base: position 42,191 of record NZ_JAUYGD010000087.1, read on the forward strand.
GCTTTCGGCCTTGGTCCGGGCGATCTGCAGTTCTTTTTCGTGTTCACGCAGCGTCTGGTTGGCCTCGGCCAACTCCTGAGTGCGTTGCTGCACGCGCCCCTCAAGCACCTCTTCATTTTCCTGCAGGGCTTCCACCAACTTGCCCTGCGCCGCCAGCAGCTCGCGCTGGGCGCGCACGCGCTGGCGGGTCTGGCGCAGCATGGCGAGACCAAACATCAGGGTGAGAAAGCCTTGAAACAGGGTTAACGCCGTGGTGACCACAACCTGGGAACGCAACTCGGCGTTGCGCCCATCGACGGTACGCGCCGCCAGCTGCGCCGAGGTGTAGACGAGATCCTGAATATCGAACTGGAGCAGTTGCAGCTGCTCACGCAGCAAGCTGGCATTCAGCGGCGTGCCACGTCGAACAAAGTCTTCAAGTGCCGCATCGGCCGTGCGGATAAAGCTTTCCAGGGCTTGCAGGGTTTGCTGGTAGATCGCCTCATCGCCCATCAGGCGCTGCGCCGACTCGGTCTGGATGGTGCTGACGCGACTGACGAAGATGTCGTAACGCAGCTGCAGCTCATCAATGCCGATACTGCCAAGCTGGTCAGACGCCTGATTGCGGCGCGACCTCACCGGATCAAGGATGTAGGTGTGCAGCGCATGATCAAAGCGCTGGTACTCGGTGCTCAGCTGGGCAAAGGCCCACAGCGCGTTGTCGTCACCACTGCGCATAACCTCGCTGAGGCTGCGGTACTGGTGAGCGAGAATCGCCCCGATGGCCACGTATAGCAGCACCAGGCTGATGATCAACAGCCATAACAGGCGGAACTTGCGCATGGCTATTTGATCTGCAGGGCGCGCAGTTGCCAGGCCGAGCGATTATAGAAAGTCGCAGCCTGCAGCTCGGCTTTGCTATCGAACGGGTACACCAGAAACAGCGGGCCCTTTTCGCGCACAGGCATGGGTTGGCCATTCATCAGAATGGCCACAATCAGGTCGTATTTAATCGCGTCGCTGAAGGGAATCTCGGTGCGGTAATCATTCAGGGCAATCGCGGTAATGCCCTCGCCTTTGGCCCCGGCGGCGGCCAGCACATCACGCAGCAAGGGACCTGTGAACTTCACCGGTTCGGCATACCAGGGTGTTTGCGTGGTGAAACTGCGCTGCGGCAAGGCTTGCAGCATCGGCATATCGAACACGGCTTGCTGCTGCATATTCGGCTGTGTAACCAACCCGGAAATACTCAGCACAGCAGGCCCAACGGGCTTGTCGAGCGCCAGACTCAGGCCCGAAAACAGTAGCAATGTGCTCAGCGCAAGCGCCTGCAGGTGATAGTGGCTGGTAGACACAGGCATTCCCCTCAACATCCATTATTCGGAGATGACACGGCAGGCAGCAGCACTGTCCATGACAACCATTCGTGCAGAGCAGCGAATGATTCTCGAAGCGTAGAACAGTTGCTCGCCACCAGCCGTGTTTGTGCCGATTAATGCATGAGTTTGAGAGGCAACGCCAGCACTTTGGCGATGCCTGCCGGCCTGAATCAGGCCACCACTTTGGCCGCCTTGAGCTGGGCGATCTGCTCGGCGTTGTAGCCCAGCTCTATCAGCACCTCGCTGGTGTGTGCGCCCAGGGTTGCACCGATATGCCGGGGCGCGGGCAAGCCGCTGGAGAATTTGATCGGGCAGGCGATCTGCGCCTGTGGGCCACTGCCCGCACGTGGCACTTCGGTGACCAGGCCGCGGGCCTTGATCTGCGGGTGTTCGACCGCCTCGCTGAGGTTAAGCATGGGCTCCACGCAGGCATCCAGGCCGGCGAACACCTGGCTCCATTCAGCGAAATCGCGTTTCTCGAACTCGATTTCGATCTCACGCTTAAGCGCCTGCTGATCCTCGGGCTTCTGCGACAGGCCACGCGCGGCCAGCTCCGGGCGGCCGATGGCGGCGCAGAATTGCTGCATAAACTGCGGCTCCAGGCTGCCGACCGAGAACCAGCGGCCGTCGCGGGTGCGGTAGTAGTCGTAGAAGCTGCCGCCATTCAGCGCCTGGTTTTCCATGGCCGGCTCCACGCCAGCGGCCAGATAGCCCGCGCCGGCCATGCCATGCAGGCTGAAGGCGCAGTCGGTCATGCTGATATCCACCTGCTGCCCCTGCCCCGTGGCCTGACGCTGGATCACCGCCGCCAGCAGGCCGATCACTCCGTGCAGCGAGCCGCCGGCAATATCCGCCGCCTGAATGCCCAGTGGCAACGGCCCGGTATCGCGGCGGCCGGTGTAACTGGCGATACCGGCCAAGGCCAGGTAGTTGATGTCATGGCCGGCGCGGTCCTTGTACGGGCCGCTCTGCCCATAGCCGGTGATCGACACGTAAATCAGCTTCGGGTTGATCGCCTTCAGCGCTTCGTAACCGACACCGAGCTTGTCCATCACCCCGGGGCGGAACTGCTCCAGCACGATGTCGTACTCGGCCACCAGCTGCTTGACCAGCGCCACCGCCTCGGCCTGTTTCAGGTCCAGGGCGATGCAGCGCTTGTTGCGATTGAGATAGGCATGGCTGGCCGATACGCCGCCATCGTGCGGCGGCAGTACGCGCACCAGATCCATGCGCGAAGGCGACTCGACCCGCAGCACCTCGGCGCCCATATCGGCCAACAGCAGCGAGGCAAACGGCCCCGGCAACAGGGTGGAGAAATCCAGCACTTTCAGTGACGACAGCGGGCCTTGCATAACAGCTCCTCAGGGAACTCAATCCCGTAGCCCGGATGCAATCCGGGGAATATCAACAGACTCCCGGATTGCATCCGGGCTACCCAGCGCTCACTGCCAATGCAGCGGCTGCTTGGCATCCAGCTCGCTGAGCTGGTCGGCAAAGCGTGCTTCCAGTACGTTGCGGCGAATCTTCATGGTCGGGGTCATACAGCCGTTGTCCACGGTCCAGGCCTCGCTCACCAGGACAAAGTGGCTAAGCCGTTCGTGGGCCTCAAGCTGGGCATTGAGCTGCTGCAACGTCTGCGCAAGGTCGGCCGCCACCTGTTCACGGGCATGCTCGCGAGCCGCTGGCGACAGTTCGATCAGCGCCAATGGCTGATCCATATTGCTGCCCATCAGGCACACCTGCTCGACCCAGAGGTTCTTGGCGATCTCGCCTTCAATCGGTGCCGGGGCGATGTACTTGCCCTTGCTGGTCTTGAAGATGTCCTTCACCCGCCCGGTGATTTTCAGGTAACCGGCCGCGTCGACCTCGCCTTTGTCACCGGTGTGCAGCCAGCCATCGGTGATGGTTTCAGCGGTTTTCTCCGGGTCCTGGTAATAGCCCAGCATCAGGCTCGGGCAGCGCAGGAGGATTTCGCCATTCTCGGCGATGCGCAATTCATTGCCCGGCATCGGCCGGCCCACGGTGCCGAAACGCACCTGCCCCGGCCGGTTGAAACAGCCATAGGCCAGGTGCTCGGTCATGCCGTAGCCCTCGCAGATGGTGATGCCGATGCTCTGATACCAATCGAGTAACGCGCGTGGGATCGCCGCCGCGCCGCTGACCAGAATGCGCGCACGATCCAGGCCCAGGCCCTTGCGAATCTTGCGTGCGACCAGGCCGCCGATCAGCGGAATACCCAGCAACCGCGCCAGCTTAGGCTGCGGCAGTTTCTCCAGTACGCCCTGCTGAAAGCGCGTCCACAGCCGTGGCACGGAGAAGAACACGGTCGGCCGTACATGGCGCAGGTCGCTGGCAAAGGTCTCCAGCGACTCGACAAAAGCCACCCGCCCGCTGCTGTAGAGCGCATTCATTTCCACCAGAAAACGCTCGGCGGCATGCGACAGCGGCAGGTAGGAGAAATACTGATCCTGCTCGGTGATCTGCAGCTCCTTCACCGAACGCCCACCGGCAATGGCAAAGGCCTTGGCCGAGAGCATTACGCCCTTGGGCTGGCCGGTGGTGCCGGAGGTATAGAGGATGCTCAGCAACTCATCCGGCGCCTGCGTGTGGCCATCGCGTAACGGCTGATGCGCGGTCAGCAAGGCATGCCAGCCGTGACCGGCCTCAATGGTCGGGTACGGCATGGCGATACGCATGACTTCGGCCGGAATACCCGGCGCGAGTTTGGCCGGCTCATCCAGCTTACCGAGGAAGATCGCCTTGCACTGCGAATGGCGCAGCACATAGTCGATGCTTTCCGCCGACTGCAACGGATACAACGGCACGCTGATCAACCCGGCGAGCATGATCGCCATATCAGCGATGATCCACTCGGCGCAGTTCTTCGCCAGCAGCGCGACCCGATCACCCGGTGCGCAGCCCAACGCTTGCAGGGCCGTGGCCATGCGCCGCGCCTGGTCATCCACCTGCGCCCAGGTGAAGTCATGCCACTGGCCGTTTACCGGCTGGCTGAGCCAGACCGCATCGGGGCGTTTCTCGACCCAGAGCGCGAAACGCTCCAGGGGCAGTTGATCGGTCATCGCAATCCCTCGTTCTTATTGTTGTACCGACATGAACGTTAGCGCTTGAACAGCTTCCCTCGGTAAAAAAACATCGCTCGACCAGGAACCTGGCAATCCCGCTAAACCGCAGGGATCACCTGGCGGGTTGCACCCGCCCTACAGCTTCATCCCACGGCTGATGATCTCTTTCATGATCTCCGAGGTGCCGGCGAAGATGCGCTGGATGCGCGCGTTCGCGTACATCTTGCAGATCGGGTATTCCCACATATAACCCCAGCCACCGTGCAGCTGCACACCTTCGTCGACCACCTTGCACAGCAGCTCGGTGGTAAACAGCTTGGCCTCGGCGGCCACTTCCGGGGTGAGTTTTTTCTCGTTGTGGTCGGTGACGCAGCGGTCGACAAACACCTGCGCCACGTCGATCTGCGTACGCATCTCGGCCAGCTTGAAACGGGTGTTCTGGAAGTGCGAGATCGGCCGGTCGAAGGCCTTGCGTTCTTTCACGTAATCGATGGTGGTCTGCAGCGCCGCCTCGGCCGCTGCCACCGCACCGCAGGCGTTGGTCAGGCGTTCCTGGGCGAGCATATTCATCAGGTAGAAGAAGCCGCCCTTGGCGTCGCCCAGCAGGTTGGCCTTGGGCACCTTGACGTTATTGAAGAACAGCTCGGCGGTGTCCTGGCTCTTCATGCCGAGTTTTTCCAGGTTCTTGCCGCGCTCGAAACCCGGCATGCCGCGCTCAACCAGAAACAGGCCCATGGCGTGCTTGTTGGCCGGGTCGGTCTTGGCCGCGACGATCACCACATCGGCCAGCAGGCCGTTGGAGATAAACACCTTGGAGCCGTTGAGCACGTAATGATCGCCCTGATCCACCGCGCTGGTGCGCATACCGGCGAGGTCCGAACCGGCGCTCGGCTCGGTCATCGCCACCGCAAGAATCAGTTCGCCGCTGATAATGCCCGGCATAAAGCGCGCCTTCTGCTCGGCGTTGCCGTACTCGGCGATATAGGGGCCGCACAGTGCGGAATGCAGCGGCAACATAAAGCCCGGCTCGTTAATCTTCGCCAGTTCCTCGCACATGATCTGTTCGTAACGGAAGTCCTTGAGCCCGGCACCGCCGTACTCCTCATCCGCCCACGGCAGCAGAAAGCCCATGTCGCCGGCCTTCTTCCACACCTCACGGCTGACCACGCCGGCCGCTTCCCATTCGTCCTGATGCGGCACCACTTCCTTTTTCAGAAAGGCGGCGAACGCGTCGCGGAACATGTTGTGTTCGGTGTCGAAAATAAGGCGCTGCATGCGGCTGTGCTCCCTGAGCTGAAGTCGTGCAGCAGGTTAGGCCCCACGCCCCCGCCGCCTCAATGACCCATGCGCTCAGCCTGGATTGACCCAATCGCTCGACCGGCTTGTCGGCGGCGCAGTCAGCTGCCTACCATCGGCGTACTTTCAAGGAGCCGTCATGCGCGAACGCACCATCGCCAGCCACTTTGTCCGCGCTGCCTTGCGCGGCGCCGAACGCCAGGGCCACGACTGCACGCCGTTGCTGCGCCAACTGGGCATCCAACCGGCGCTGCTCGACGAACCGCGCGCACGGGTCGCCCCCGAACAGTTCGCTCGCCTAGTGCAGCTGTTATGGGAAAGCCTCGACGACGAATACCTGGGCTTCGGCCGCCTGCGCAGCAAACGTGGCACCTTCGCCATGATGTGTTACGCGATCATCCACTGCCATTCGCTGGAAAAAGCCCTGGGCCGTGGCGCGCTGTTCTACAGCCTATTCCCCGAAGCCCCGGCCATCAGCATCCAGCGCGAAGGCGACTGGGCACGCCTCAGCGTGGACGACTCCACCCTGTGGGACCCCGACCACTTTCTGGTGGAAAGCCTGCTGGTGATCTGGCATCGCCTCGGCAGCTGGCTGATCGGCCAACGCATCCGCCTGGAAGAAGCCACCTTCACCTACATCCAACCCGCCCACGCCGGCGAATACGAGCTGCTATTTCCCTGCACTCGGCGCTTTACCGCCGGGCGCACGAGCCTGCTGTTCCATGCGCGCTACCTGGCCATGCCGCTGCTGCAGGACGAACGCACGCTCAAGCAATTCCTCCAGCACTCCCCCGCCGACCTGCTAGCCCGCCCGGATGGCGGCGACAGCCTGATCAGCCAGATCCGCCGCCTGCTCGGCCGCGACTGCAGCAACTGGCCGGACCTGGATGCCGTCGCCCAGCAACTGCATATGAGCCCACAAACCCTGCGCCGGCATTTGCGTGAGGAGGGGTCGAGCTTTCAGGAGTTGAAGGACCATCTGCGCCGGGACTTGGCGATTTACCACCTGGGGCGCGATGAGCTGGCGATTCAGGATATTGCCGAGCAGCTGGGGTTTTCCGAACCGTCGGCGTTTCATCGGGCGTTTAAGAAATGGACGGGGCTAACGCCGGGGGCATATCGGGCGCAGGAGGGGTGAGGGCTGAGTGGGTTTGTTGTTTCTGACGCGAGTGCATTAGGGTCAAGTTCATATCGCTGGCCCGTTGCTACTTGATAATTTTATTCCCCCGCCACCATGAAAATAAATTCGCTTCTTTTATTTACAACCATAAACCCCCACCACATAAAATACGAAGCATAAGATAGCAACCCAACTACAACCCCTCCCTAGTAACTTTAACCCCGCCCAAAATATCTTTTGCTGTCAGCATTGGAACTTCAGGCCGCACTGGGGAAATATCAGAGACAGATTTCGACAAGGCACTTATAAGCTGCATACTTAGGTGAGCATATTGCAAGGCATCTTTTACAGAATCAACATCTTCCAAGGCATTGGAGAATCTTGCAAAATTAAGCTCGGGATCAGAAAAATAGCGCCCTGAAGAACGGCCACCACTTATTTCAAATGGATTATTAGGTATTGGCAGTTTTATCCCAGGCAATCTTTCCCCTTGAGGCATAGCAGATGAGTGACAAACCGCAAAAAGAGCCCTATCAGCCTGAGCTAGTGGAGCAGAATGAACAACCAAATCTCTATAAGCACCAAGTTCAAAAAGCCACCCACCTAGACATGCTGAAGCTTTAATTTCTTTACCTAACTTATCGCTAGGAGGATTTTTTCTCCATTCTTTCAAAAGACCTCCAAGCGTTGTAATTTTTTTATCACCCACCGCCTTTTCAAAATTTGAAACCCAATAAAACTCAGAAAGATAATCTCTCAATATGCAAACCTCGACTAAAAATGACTGAAAAGCCAAATAACATAAAGAAGTATACCCATTTGAGAACCGCCTACCTTCGTCAAAACTCTTGCTCTTCAAAGTACTGCCCAACTGATCTCTATAACTTTCAGACAACTGCCTAAGCCTCCACTCACAAGCTCTTAACTGGTGAGATATACGCGAAGCCATATCGAAAAATATTCCATTTTTTTGCTTAAACGCAGAATGCGCAATAAAAGACCATTCGTGACCTTGATCAGTACACAGCCAAGAAGGATTAACCAAGCACTTCGTTCTCCACTGAGGCGGGCTTATACCTTCGACCTCAATGGAGTGAGTAAAAAAATCACAACCAACAATACCCATATTTAAATCACGCAGCTCTTTGAACAAGCTTCCAAACCCGCTCAACCTAAACCTTGCAGTCTTGCCACTCACTGTATCTGGCACAATATTTACAAGGGGCTCCATATAATTTATGGCTCTTGCACCGCCGAACAAATGCACTTCTCGTATAACCGGCTGCCACTCTTCATTACTGCTCATATCTACCCCACCTAACTCAAATCGCTTGCTACTGAGCAATATAAAGGAATTATGGACATAATTATTTTCTCCGTCGTCTTTCCTACCGGTTTCGCCCTTACGGCGAGTTACTTTCTCTTTGCTTGTGCAAAGAGAAAGTAACCAAAGAGAAAGCACACCCGACATCCGGGTTTCGCTTCGCTCAACTTCCCTCGCTCCGGCGCTGTTCCGAGGGTCGTCACGGTGGGCCATCCCTGGCCCATCGTTCCTCGTTTGGCATCCATGCCAAACGCCCCTCTCCACAGCACCTCCACTCGGCCTCCTGACGGGCCCCGGATGCG
>NZ_JAUYGD010000011.1 GCF_030690725.1 Pseudomonas sp.
GGATTGACGCTTGTTCACTGCTTACCCCACCAACTGATTGAGAGACAGAATCGGCAGCAGAATGGCCAGTACGATCACCAGCACCACCGCCCCCATAAAGACCAGCATAAAGGGCTCGAACAGCCCCACCAGCAGCGCCACCTGGGCGCCCAGATCGTTTTCCTGATTGCGCGCGGTGCGTGCCAGCATCTGATCCAGCTCACCGGAGCGCTCACCGCTGGCGATCATATGCAGCATCATCGGCGGAAACTGCCCACTGGCTTCCAGCGCGCGGGTCAGGCTGCCGCCCTCGCGCACTTTCTGCGCGGCAATCACCACATCGGCGCGGATTACCCGATTGGCAATCACCTGTGCGCCGATGCCCAGGGCTTCCACCAGCGGTACACCGCTGCGGGTCAGAATCGCCAGGGTCGAAGCAAACCGTGCGCAGTCAGTGGCACGAATCAACCGCCCCACCAGCGGGATGCGTAACAGAAAGCCGTGCCAGCGCGCTTTGACCGCATCATCACGCAACGCCCAACGCAAGGCGAACACGCCCAGGATCGCGATAATCACCGCCAGCCAGCCCCAGCCTTTGACCCAATCACTCAGGGCAATCAGGCCACGGGTCAACGCCGGCAGGGTTTGTCCGGAGTCGACAAACACCCGCACCACATCCGGCACCACATAGCCGAGCAGGAAGCCGACAATCAGCAAGGACGCGCACATCAGAATCAGTGGATAGAGCAGCGCCAGCTGGATTTTCTGCCGAGACTGCTGTCGTTGCTCGGTGTAATCGGCCAACTGCTCCAGCACCGGGCCGAGATGGCCGGCATGCTCGCCCGCCGCCACGGTGGCGCGGTACAGCTCGGGAAAAGCAGAGGGGAATTCTTTCAGACTACTGGCCAGGTCATGACCTTCCAGCACCCGCGCGCGCACGGCCAGCAACATGCTTTGGATACGCGGCGAACTGGCCTGGGCCGCCGCTGCGCGTAGGGCTTCCTCAATTGGCAGCGCAGCCTGCACCAAGGTCGCCAATTGCCGGGTGATCAACGCCAGATCGCGAGCCGAGATACCGCGAGCAAAACTGAAGTGCGAGCCTGCGCCTGCATTTTCACGGGTACGAGTGGCTTTGACATCCAGTGGCGCCAGTTGCCGTTCGCGCAGAATCTGCCGCACCTGGCGCGCGCTGTCGGCTTCCAGCACACCTTTCTGCTGGCGACCTTTGCCGTCGAGGGCGAGGTATTCGAACGCGGCCATTATTCTTCCCCGCTCATTCTTCGCGAGTCACGCGCAGCACTTCCTCAACCGTGGTCGCCCCTTCCAGCACCTTGCGCCGGCCATCCTCACGGATGTTCGGGCCGAGGGTGCGGGCATGGCGGGTCATGTCCTGCTCGGAGGCCGCGTTGTGAATCAGGGTGCGCAGGTGGTCATCGAACACCACCAGTTCGTAGATGCCGGTACGGCCGCGGTAGCCGAGCTGCTTGCATTCAGGGCAACCCTTGGCATGAAACAGCGTGGGAGGTTGTTGCGGATCCACGCCGAGCAGGACGCATTCGGCCTGATCCGCCGAATAGGGCACCTTGCAGCTGGGGCAAAGCACACGCACCAGGCGCTGGGCCAATACGCCCAACAGCGAGGAGGACAGCAGGAAAGGCTCGATACCCATATCGACCAAACGCGTCACCGCGCCTATGGCACTGTTGGTGTGCAGCGTCGAGAGCACCAAGTGGCCGGTGAGCGAGGCCTGTACAGCAATCTCTGCAGTGTCCTTGTCGCGGATTTCGCCGACCATCACCACGTCCGGGTCCTGACGCAGGATGGCGCGCAGGCCGCGGGCAAAGGTCATATCGACCTTGGTATTGACCTGGGTCTGGCCGATACCTTCGAGGTTGTATTCGATCGGGTCTTCGACTGTGAGGATATTGCGTGTGTCGTCGTTGAGGGTGACCAGGCTGGAGTACAGCGTGGTGGTCTTACCGGAACCGGTGGGGCCGGTAACCAGCAAGATGCCATGGGGTTTGCTGAGGGTTTCCTGCATCAATGCCATATCACGTCGGCACATCCCCAAGTGCTTAAGCGACAAGCGCCCCGCTTGCTTATCGAGCAAACGCAACACCACTCGCTCGCCATTGGATGACGGCAAGGTGGAAACGCGGATATCCACCTCACGGCCGGCCAAACGTAGGGAAATACGCCCGTCCTGGGGGATACGCTTTTCGGCGATATCCAGCTTGGCCATTACCTTGATCCGCGAGACCAGCAAGCCGGCCAACTCACGACGCGGGCGCACCACCTCGCGCAGGATGCCGTCGATACGAAAGCGCACGACCAGGCGCTTCTCGAAGGTTTCCACATGGATATCCGAGGCGTTTTCCTTTACCGCCTCGGACAGGATGGCGTTGATCAGGCGGATGATGGGTGCATCACCCTCCTGCTCCATCAGGTCTTCGGTTTCCGGCAGACGCTCGGCCAGGCTCTCAAGATCCAACTCATCGCCCAGGCCTTCGACCATTTGCATCGCCGCCGAGGAGTTATGTTGATAGGCATCACTAAGCGCCTGATCGAAGGCCTCCAACTCCAGCGGCACAATCTCCTGCACCTGCCCGGCAAAACGCTGCGCCTCCGCCAAGGCGGTAACCGAGGTGCCCGGCCGGTAAGCCAAGTGCACGCCATTGGCCGTCGCCATCAGCAACACGCCATGGCGCTTGGCAAAGGCGAAGGGCAAACGCCGCGCATCCAGCTCGCCGCTGGGCTCGTCGATCAAATCGGAGGGGGGGGCAAGCATGGCAGGGTCCGTGGCGCGGAAACGCGGATGAAGGCAGAACGATGGCGCATAGTGTAACTATATGGGGCGCGTATGGCTGCAGCGCCGAGCCTGATACGACTAAACTGTGAACATCCAAACACTCAAGTGCTTAGCTAAATCCATGCCCCACAGACTAATTGGCTTATCGCTCAATCTACTGCTTCCTGGCGCAGGGCTTGCTTATTTGGGGTCTGTCAAGGGAGCCTTGGCGTTCCAAGCCGTATTCTATTTGCTGCTAGCTTTCCTCACGCTGACACGCCTGATTCTGCACCCAATCGGTTTGATAACCCTGATATGCACGGTACCCCTACTCTGCCTAGGAAGTGCCTGGTACGGTCTGGCCTCCTCCCCTTCCACATTGAAAATGCGTGAACGGCTTATTCGCTTACTCGGCTTCAGCCTACTGAGCATACTCAGCCTTGGGCTTGGCCTGGCGAATAAACAAAGCCTATTGGGTATTCAAGTGTACTTTGTACCTTCGCCATCAATGACCCCAACGCTAAATCCCGGCGATTTTATTCTGGTTGATACATGGGCCTACTCTACTCACCCTCCTGTCACCGGCGATATCGTGGTATTCCAGCAGGCTGACGATTTCGCGGTCGTCAAACGCTGCGCCAACTGGCCGGGTACAAACTCCGGCATCCAAGATAATCGACTATATGTCTTAGGGGACAATCCTCGACTGAGTATGGATAGTCGGAGGATTGGCGGAATAGACCTCGGCAAAATCAACGGCAAGGTTCGTCTCAAGCTGGTTACTTGGCAGCCTGAGAGCCAACACTGGCAATGGAAAATGGTTGGCGTGCATTAAAAAGGCGATGGATTTAAAGCAGCCTACGCCTTCTCCAAATTCCCCCACACCACTTCAACCGCTAAGCTCGCCTTGCTCTTGGCTGGTTTGAAATAGAAAACCTCACGAAATTCCGCCACAAACTTGGTTAGATAGCCCTGTTCAAACTCGCTGGGTCTATCCGCTGAATAAATCTCCACTCGGAATTGCCCGTCGAACTTCTTATCCAGAATGTTACCCTCCCATCCCAACGGATGATCGCAGGTTTCATGAATAAGCCGGCTCAATTCGCTGGCGGCAGAACGGATGGCTTTATTGACTGACTTATCCTTCACTCTAATACAATAGCTATGCTTGCCCTTGACGGCCGAAACGGCCTGCTCGATTTCAATATTGTCGGAAATATCCAAATGAAACGAGCCCTGGCTAAGCGTCTCTTCCGGTGTCCAGATCAACTGCGCGCGGTCGAAAGTATGGAAACGCCGAGCCAGTGGCAGGATATTGAATCCCTCCTTAAAGCCATAATTTCCGCCATCGATTCGCCATTCATTGGGGAATGAGAGCCCTTGCGCCGGCTCGCCGTTCAGCGGCAGCAATAAGAGACTTTGCGCCTCATAGATATCAAACGCTAGATAGGCATTCCGATTATCTACCCAGGTCAGGACTCGGGTTTCCTCATCTAGCGCCGCCTCGAAGGTGAGCACGGGCGACACCTCAATTTCGCCATCGACGACTTGAAAGCGTTGTATGCCGGCAAAGTCCACCACCAATACACTGCCGTCGGGCAGGTCCTGCACCGCCAGAATGACTCCGTTGAAGCGCCGCACGCCAGTTGCTCGCTCCCCCTCTACGTCGTATACCTCGTATTCTTCCCCAGGACTCAGTGGGAAAAAGAACAACGGTTTGCTAAAACGCGCCACACCACAATTATTGCCACTTACCGGTCGTATGATTGAAAAGACAACCTGACCATTCATATTGAATATACGCCACTCACTATCGCTACCCAGCGCCAGATGGCGATCACCCAGATGCTTCGGATACTGATGAGGTACGCGATAGAGCTCTTCGCCACCAGGGTCTATTACTACAATTTCTTTATCAGATGACTCGTTTTCTTCTATGGCGACCAGATAATTTTCACACGCGACGGGCGAAGAACTCGATTTAAATTTGAATTCTCCATCGCCATAACAAGCTAGATACAGCTTGTTTGCTAACCTCAACACCCGGAATGAGCCAGAAACTTCACCAGCCACCAGATCGATATTATTCAATGGAGCTACAAGCTTGACACTATCACTGGTAACAATAAGCGAGCCAATATCGGCCACAAAATCGAGCCCACCAACCTCCGCGCCATTATAACCGTGCGGAAAACTAAAAATGATCATTAGCCGGGAACTCCTGACAAAATTACTTTAACAGCTTCATCTACAGCATCTTTAATATCATCAAACTCTCCCCCGGGTTTAATTTTCCCCAACAAATATTGCTGAAATTTTCCCTCTTTAATAATTTCCGCTTTAACTTCATTTATCAGCGCTAAGCGGTCAATCGTTTCATCGGAAAATTCCCAACGAATATTCTTGTTTCCACCAGGGCCCAAATAAGTCGCCAAGTCCTTCATCAACTGCCCCGGCGCACCATCCGTACCATCCGTTTTTTTGCTGAAGTTTAGGGACTCCTTAATTCTCGTCAGCGAGATATGCTTGTTCCAGGACTTCACTTCGACAAAGTATGTAATTGCATTGCGCTTGACGACGATATCGTAAGTTCTTTTGCCAAAAATCTTTTGCATAATCTCAGGCAGAGATATTTCAAAGCCAATAAGCTCGTCGCCCTCCTGGGTGAACTTCTTCGACGCAACCCTGATCGTGCCCGCACCACCTCGGGCAACGAAAATCAGCGCACGGTCATAGCTGTCCTTAACGAAAGCGCCTATTTGCCCCAATACCGCCGAATAGTTCTGAGGATCGGCACCTTTCGAGAATTTCAGTTCTAATTTGTAAAACTCCTGTACAAACTCACTGAAACTTTTCCCGCCAAAACAATCAGAAGGGGTGCAGGGCGTTCGGCGTAGGGCAGCCAGCCCCTCCTGCCCCCCGCGCGCGTATACTGCGAGCAGGGCCATCAAGTCCGGCGACTTCTTCGCCAACTCATCGAGGTTGCCGCCGCGCTCTTTCACCAGAAAGCCGATGACTTGAGTGAAGTGCGCCGCCACTTTGTTTTTGGATTTGAAGGGTTGAGTTTTTTCTTCCACCTCTTTAAGAACTTTTATGAAGGCTGCCACCGAGGTATTTTTCAGAATATCGTCGATACCAGCCGCATAGGCCGCACCGACAAAAAAAGCAACGTAACGATCAAGCGCCGGGCTCTGCGTCACCGTGACGGCATTGATGGCACCCTCTTCGATCATCCAGTAGGTGTAACCCACCCATATATCGAAATCGTCGACGCTATCCACGGCCTTAACCAGGAAGTCTTTTATAGTGCCGCCCTCATATGCGGCAAAGGCCACCACTTGCAGGATGGGCACTACTTTTTTCAATGCCGCAGTGCGCGTGCCCGACAACCCATTCAGCACTTTCGCATCGAGGTAGCTGACCAGGTTAGTCAACACCTTGCTACCTTTCATGACCTTGGCGGCCGTCTTCCCGCCCGCCAGTGCCGCATCGACCGAAATCCCAACCCCCGTCAACTCGGCCAGCGTGCCGGCTATCCCTAGCCCCGCGAACACATACGTCGCCTGATCGAATTTCTCGGTATTGTCGGTATAAAAGTAATACCCATGGATCACGAAGTCACGAATATCGCCAACCAGTAACAGGCTGGCTACAAAGTCACAGATGGTACTGGCCGCGCTATCTACGCTTCCGGTTATGATGCCGTCGATACATTGCGACAGATAAATGACCGAAGTCCCTGCAACGTTCAATTGTGTCCGTAAGGTCTTCAGTGTACTCAGTTCGGCATAAGCAACGACTGTATCCAGCACCCCACTCGATGTTTTGACCTTGATTTCGGCTTGGCGGATTTTCTTTTGCAATTGGCAGTCGACGACAAACTTGAGGAAGGCCTCCGCCGAACCGATCAAATCATCCGTCATCACTGGGTTGCAGGTAGCGGCATCGTCCACGGGCGCGGCATGGGCGATCAAAATTTGGCTAATGGGAGAGAGCAGCTCTTTGTTGGGGGTTTCCCTCAGCGCCATCAGGTTGCTGAAGTTGGAGATCAGCCGGAATCGGGCCATGCCATCCGCACCGACCGTGGCATCCGCTTGCTCATTGCCACTCGCGAGGCGCAGCACGGGGGCTTGGCTCCAGTCGTAGACACCCAGCTCATTCAAGCGGCCCTGAAAACCCTCGCCGATAACCAGTGCATATTGTTCTTGCTGCCCTTTGAGCGGCTCCTCCAATGGCACTTTAAGAATTTGTTTATCAAGCTGAACGATCAGGGTCTGCTCGACAACATGTACGCCCAGACGGTGCCAGGCACCGGACTGAACCGCAGCGGTGGTCAGTTCGCGAGTACCACTTTCCATCTGGGCAGTTACTTTGACTTCACCAATGCTGGTTAACTCGATCTTTAGACCGCTGGCGGAAAGATCCACCAACTTACGGCCGAAGGCGACGGGATCGGCGCTGAAAGCGAAGCTGATACCGACATTGTCGGTTCGGGCGAAGGCACCATCATAAGACAAGGCCAACCGGCTATCCGTCTCGCCAAAAACAATGAATTTGTCTTTCTTTCCTAGACCAATGCTTTGCACCTGAGCCTTGTTGGCTATTAGCTCACGGCCGAACTCATCATCGACAAAGCGCCCATTAATGGCCGGTGTCTGCAAATCCCAGAACGCCAATGGTAATAGGTTGGGTTTGAGATAGTCCTTCAGGTCAATCGAGACGGTTTCGCCCTCTGCCCCAGGAACCAGCACGTCCGTTTCCGCACTGAAGCCGTCCGTGCCATCGGGGGAGCCTATCCGACTACTGACCAGGAGCCGGTTAGACAATCTCAATGCATTGGCCGGGGCTTTAACGGAAAAAGCTTTGTCATAGAGCGAGTCGTTGATTCGGGCGATGACTTTGCCAGCGCCCTCGAAATTGCCAGCGTTCAAACGGGTTTTGGCCATATTACCGGCCTCGATCTTCAGGTCGCCCTGCTCGACCGCCCCCCGTAGGCTGGTGACTTGAAGGGATAGCCCGGTCAAATCTCCGTAGGCCGACTCCGCCTTGATCGTAACTTCCCCGCTCCCACCTACCACCAGATTGGAAGGAGCCTCGATTACCAACGCAACATCCTCGACGGTGACTGGGATGCTCTTCTCTATATCGCCCGCCTTCACGATTAGCTCTTTAGCGCCAGGGGAAGTATCGCCAATCGCCTTGATCTTGATCTTGCCGTTAACGGTCGCAAAATTTCCTTCGACGCGCATATCGGCGGCATTAATACCTATGATCGTTCCATCTTCAACCAAGTTCCCAAAGCGATCTTTAAAGGTTAGTTCCAGTTCGACCCCCCCTAGCCCACCGATTACCGTTTTGCCGGAAGATACATGGGTGATCTCATAGGGTTTACCGGGAATAAT
The DNA here is from genome assembly GCF_030690725.1 of Pseudomonas sp. Classification (GTDB taxonomy): domain Bacteria; phylum Pseudomonadota; class Gammaproteobacteria; order Pseudomonadales; family Pseudomonadaceae; genus Aquipseudomonas. Next base: position 8,170 of record NZ_JAUYGD010000011.1, read on the forward strand.
CTCGTAAGTCGCTGACGGGGCCTTAAGGTCATAGGGCTCCTTGAAATGGGCCGTAACGCTAACTTTCTGTTTGGCCGTGGTCGGCAGTTTCAGCGCAGTGGAGAAATACCCCGTTGTATTGGTTTCACCAGTGCTCGAAGGGGTGGCGTTGCCTTGGACAGACCAGCCTATTGTATAAGGGCTTGTGGCTTCCTTGCCTTTTGGCCGTAATACCAACCCCTCTACGGATTGAAAACCTTCCGCGGCGGTATCTGCGGTTATTTTGATTGTGTCGCCATTCGGCAGTGGTAACGGGATAACCAGCATATGGTCGAATGCCCATTCCCACAGAATATTGCCAACATCGTTATTCGCATAAAGACGGATACTTAGAAAATCATCCACGTCCAACGCCGTAAGATGGTCGATATTGTCGAATGTGATACTTTGGTTCGTACCGATCTTAACCTTGGTCTCTTGCTCGCCCACAGCCAGTATCATTTCCCGTTCACCCGCCATATCGATTGGGGTGAGTTGTGTGAATTCACTTTGTAAGAGGCTATAAACGAATTCAACCAGCTTGTCAGTTGCCGAGAGGGCCGGTTTATCCAGATCTATCTTCTGTCCCAAAGAACTGTCGTATTCAGTTCTTTTTATCGAGTCGACGGTAAGCTCATACAAACTAAATTGCATCTCCGGCCGATACTGCCAGCTATACATCGGCTCCGGCTTCTTCAGGTTCAGCTCGGGCTTTTCCTTATCGGCTTTGCGATAAGCCTGGCGGGCGATTTCGCTGGCTTGTTCGTCGTGCAGCGGGACTTGTACCGGTACGTATTTAGACGGCCGGTATTTGAGGATGCCCTCGCCATTGCCGGTGGCGAAATCCGGGTTGCGGTTTTCCGGCTGCCCGGCCACTTGCAGGTAGAGGTGTTGTTTGGCCAGAACCTTTTCCGGCAGTTGGATGATCTGCACCTGTTGGCCAGGTTTGATCTTGAATTGCGAGAGGTTGTTGGCGCCTACGGGGGCGAGTTGGTTGGCGGCAACGATTTTGGCCAGGCGGCCGGTGTAACCGTAGTCAGCCAAGGCTTCGGGCAGGGGGCCGCCGTCCTGGTCGCGCCAGTCACTGTAGATGGCAATGCTGATATCGCTGCCGAGACCAGCACCTTCGTTGCCGATCAGCTGCTTCTTCTCTTCGCCGCGGGTCATGCCCTGTTCGATCTTGTTCTTGCGCTCGGCCCAGATTTTCAGATTGGGCGGGGTGAGCTGGATGCGGGCCTGATTGAGGTCGATCATGTTGCCGTTTAACGAGGCATTGAGATTGATTCGTGTGCTGCCCATATAGCCGGTGGGACGGTTGATGGCGATGATGCGCACCTGCTCCCCAGACTTTAGGTGGTTGGCGGTGCGCTTTTGAAACTCTTCGGTAAAGCCACCGGCGCTTTGCCACTTGTTGAAATTGGCTTCACCGCTGCGGCCTGACAGGGCGTAGGTATTTTCCGCCGAACCTCGCAGTTGGATGGTGAAGCGGAAGCTACCTTGCTTATCGTCGACGCCGGAGAAGGTCTTATACAACTCGCTCTCGTGCAGACCACGGCGCTCAGCTACCAGCTGTCCGGTGGATTCGCGGAATACATAGATATCGGTGTCGCGCAGGTCGTCCTTGCTGATGCTCTGCAGCAGGCCTCGGTCCTTGAAATCAGCTTTGGTATCGATCAGGCGGGTGAAGTCAGGCGCTGTGTCTTCTGTGCTGGCTGGTTTTGCACTATGCCGGCTGGACAGGTAGATGCCTTGCAGTTCGGCCTCTGCGACTGCGGTTTCGACGAAAACTTCACGCTCTTTGCCGTCGATGGTTTTTTTGACTTTCTTGCCCGGCACGATGATTTCTGGCTTTTCATCGCCATCGAAGTCGTAGGCTTCTTGGATAGTTTTGGCGTAGTCACTGGCCTGCGGGTTGTAGGCTGTTTTGGCGTCCAGTTTCACATTGGCAAAGGCGGCGGCACCATCAATTACCATCAGATCGACAGGGAAATCGAATTTCGGTTTTACGAATGTTGCGCTGGTCGTCATGGCCAGCGTAGCCAGCATGCTAATCGCACTCAGGCCGTTACAAAAGTCGTAGTCCTGACGCACCAAGTAATAGGGCATCATCGAGTTGCCGCGTGGATTGAAGCGCGAGTAATACAACTCCAGGTAGACCGGGGTGGTGTACTCGAAGGTGAATCCGGGGCACGACGGCAGGAAGTAATGCATGCTGTAGTTGCCGTCCGCATCGGTGATGGCGTAACCACCGGTGATATGCCCCCCGAGGGTCACAGGAACACTGGGCATCTTGCCGTAGATTTCGCTGCCATGATCACGACGCTTATTGGTCTCAACCTTGCCGTCTTTGCCGAAGAAGCCCACACGAAATGCGATGGTGTTGGCTGTCTGGTGCAGAATGTCCCCAGCTTCGGAAACCAACAGCGATTTGCTCGACGCTGACGGCTGCACGCCGGATTTTATTGGCAGCTCGAGCAACAGTAGATCGGAGCCATCCTTGAGGTAGCGGTTGTTCTGCGCGCGCACCAGAACGGTCAGCGCAGTGGGAGATATCGAGGGTTTCTGGATACTTTCGCCACCGGCGGTTTTAAAGGTGCTGCCGCGATAAGCCGCTGCAGTCATTTCTTCGTGCTCGGGGTAACGCTCTTTGGTATCGGCCAGGCGCTGAAGCAGGCTGCGGTAATAAGCCCCCGCCATGATTTGCGCGCGCTCGTACTGACCCGTTTTCTCGGCGATCTCACGGCCTTCATTGCCACTGTTGTCGTACTCAACGTAGTACGGATTGCCCGCCGGGCTCAAGACAATGGCCCGGGTATAGACCGCGCCATGCTTGTAGTAGATCTGCGGGATATATACGCCAGGCACCATACCCAGCGCCCAGAGAGCATTGGCGGCGCTGCTCCAGCCGACCAGCAAAACCGCTATCAGGCTGGCGGCACTACGACGCCCTAGTGTGTGGCAGAAGCTGCGCCATATGGTGCGAAAGAAAAGCAGCATGTCCATCTATCAAGCATCCCTGAGCTGGCGCTATTGGCTATTGTTCAAACGGTTCAATTCGCTTTGCAGTTGACGCAGATTGAGCTGCCCCTCTGCATAGGCTTTGAGTGCGGGCTGGGCTTCGCCGCCGACCAGGGCAAAACCAATCAGGTCGAGGGTTTGCAGCGCCAATACACCGCGGCTGTGCACCCGGTAATTGCTCACCTGCCCGACACCCACGGGCACGATGCGCTTAGCCTGCGGGTCGAAGCCAACCATCACCACGTAGTCATCGTTATCCGGTAAGTAGGCGTAGCTGTCGCCCAACTTCAGGGCAGCCAGATCGACACTGATCTCACCGTCTACAGCAATCCCACCAGGCTGCAAACTGTACATCCAGTAAGGCAAGGCCAGAGGCTCAACCGGGTAGGGTAACTGGGAGAACTCGAGGATCTGCGCGTGCACGTCACCGGCCTGGGTTCCGTCGGGGAACTGCAGGCTGGCCTGAGTCAAATCGAGCTTCAGCTCGCCTTGCAGCAGACTGAACGCCTGACCGCCTTGCAGAACGCTGTAAGGCAGGTTGCTGTTCAGCTGCGCTAACTGAAAACGCCCCAGCTCATTACTACGACCGCCCTGAATGGCAACCGCCTTGCGCTCACTACCGTAGTTGCGATTGGCCTGCCCCGGGTTCACCTCCAGCCGATAGTTGCCGCCAGCAATGTTCTCCTGCGCAGAGTCACCAAAGCCGAAGTTGAACGCGCCATCCCGGTTGGTGCGGCTACTGCGCCCCAACTCAACAAGGCGAACCTCCAGGTTGGGCACGGGCTGCTGTAACTGGTCAAACACCGCGCCGCTGATCAAAGTTGGCAGAGCTCGGGTTTGGTAGCGGATGCGTTGCAGCTCCTGACCGTCGTAGCGCACCTCAACCGATACTTCGGCGGCATAAGCCACATCACGGACTGGGTAGAAGGCGACGACCTGATTACCAGGCAGCAGCGATAGCTCGCCCGGCACCGGTTCATAGCTGCGGTTTACATCCACCAATTGATAACCTTTGGCCTCCAGTGGGTTTACGCCTAGCGGGTCCATATCCACGTAGGTTTTACCGTTTGCACTTTCAAAGACCTTAAGTTCTAACTTGGCCGGATCAATGGCCTGATTGAAGTAAAGGGTTATGAAGTCGTTAGGATCGACGTTCTTCGCGGCGTTATTCGGCGAGATACGCTCCAAGGCAATCGGTACCTGCTCCTGCGTCACCACCGTGATGCTTCGATTGCTCTGGGCCACGACTTGCTGATTACCATCCTGCAACACGGCAAGCAGGCGGTATTGGCCACTTTGCGGAGGGATTTGCAGGGTCGCGCTCTTCAGCGTGGTATCACCCTGCAAGCCCGCGTCAGACAGGACATCACCAGCGGCAGAGAGCAACAACGCGCGCGGGAATAGCTGGCCACTGAGGTCCTCGATACGCGCTGCCACTTGCAGCCTGATAGGCTCGCCGAGATTGAGCAGTTCGGTGCCCTCGGTCGGTAGCACCCAGTTGATCGCGGCTTGCCCGGACAGCTCCAGGCTGTACTCGCGCCGTGCTTGATTGCCAGCCTGGTCGCGGGCCTCCAGGGTTAGGCTGACCGGCTTGCCGAGCGGCAAAGCGACCTGAGTGACAAAGCGAAATTCGCCAGTCTGAGTACCCGGTTGCAGGGCGACATCCTGGCCATTGATCTGGAAGCTGGCGAGGTTGTTTTCACGCACACTGCCTTTGATCGAGTAAGGCTGCTCGCTCACACGATTCTGCGCGGGCAGCTCCAGTAGCTGCGTGTCGAGGATGATTTGCGGCGCTTGTTGGTCCAGCTGCCAGCTAAGACTCTGGCGCGTTTCCTGGCCGCTGTTATCACGAGCGATCAGCTCGACACTGAACGACGATTGGCCGGCAGGAATACTCAGGGCTTCACGCAGATCCAGCAACTGAGTGCCGGGGGCACGCAAGTTCAGACTACGGCCATTGAGCGTAATCAACTGCAGGCCGGCCTCGGCAAATACCTGACCACTGAGTTGAAAGCTATTGCCCGGCAACAGGCTGCCATTAGCGGGCGATAGATTGTCGAAGCGCGGCGGGGCGAAGCTGGTCTGCGGCGGCCGGTAAGTGACCTGCACACTACGTTGAACGCTGCGCTGCTCTACCCAAGCCTGAATCGACAGCGTGTTAGGCCCCGGCTGCAAGTTAAGAGCAGTGGACTGGAAGTTGAACTCGGTAACCTGTGCGGTAGGCGAAAGGGCAGCGGCCTGACCGTTGACCAAGACCTCCATACGCTGGGCCGGCTGGTCACTGTGCAGCAAGCCACGCACCACCAGAGTGGCATCGGTCAAAACAGCACCCGGCTGCGGATAACTGATGCTCAGGCCGATATCGCTGGCCAACGGCTGACGTTCCACTCTACGGGTGCGCTGCGCCGCGTTGCCGGCTTTGTCGAAGGCCGTCAGGGTCAGCAGGTTGGTGCCTTCAAGCAAGGGTACGCTCGCCGTCCACTGCGCCGCTTGCACGCTCACGGCAAAACGCGCGCCTGGGAAGCGGTCTGAGCTGAACTCCAGGCGATCCACACCGGAGCCACTGTCGCTGACGCTGCCACTCAGGTTCACACTGTCTTCATTGACGCTGATAAGTTCCGGCCCGTCGATACTGACATCCGGCGCCACGCGATCAGGGAAATCGTTGGCATCATCAGGGTTAGTGCCAGCGGCTATTTCTTCCTCATTGCTGACGCCATCGCCATCGCGATCCGGATCGGTGTTATCGCCAATGCCGTCGCCATCCAGGTCTCTGCTTTCCGTCGCATCGTCGGGGAAAACGTCTTGATCATTGGCTACACCGTCGCCATCGCGATCATCGTCTAACGCGTCCGGGGTGCCATCTTTATCCAAATCGGTAGGCACGCTGGTCTTGTCGTCTGGATCAGTGCCCAGCTGAGTTTCGTGATCGTTGGAGATGCCGTCACCATCGCGGTCGGTATCAGCGTTATCGCCAATGCCATCGTTGTCCAGATCCTTCGACTCAGTTGGGTCACGGGGGAAAGCATCCGCCTCATTAAGGACGCCGTCTCCGTCGATGTCGTTATCGAGGCTGTCAGGGATGCCGTCATTATCCAGGTCGTCAGGCACGCTGTTCTTGTCGTCGGGATCTGTGCCGACCTGAACTTCATAATCGTTAGAAACGCCGTCGCCATCACGGTCAGCATCAGCGTTATCGCCAATACCATCGCCATCCAAATCTTTTGACTCGGTGGGGTCATCCGGGAAGACATCAATGTTGTTTGCTACGCCGTCGCCGTCACGGTCATCGTCTAACGCATCCGGAATACCATCTTTATCCAGATCGGTAGGCACACTGGTTTTGTCGTCTGGATCAGTGCCCAGCTGAATTTCGTAGTCGTTGGAGATACCGTCGCCATCGCGGTCGGTATCAGCGTTATCGCCAATGCCATCGTTATCCAGATCCTTCGATTCAGTTGGGTCGCGAGGAAAGGCATCCGCCTCGTTGAGCACGCCGTCTCCGTCGATGTCGTTATCGAGGCTGTCAGGGATGCCGTCATTATCCAGATCGTCAGGCACACTGCTTTTGTCGTCGGGGTCTGTGCCGACCTGGGTTTCATAGTCGTTAGAAATACCGTCGCCATCGCGGTCGAGGTCGGCGTTATCGCCAATGCCATCGCCATCCAAATCCTTGGACTCGGTTGGATCATCGGGCAGCGCGTCGAGATGGTTGGCCACGCCATCGCCATCGCGATCATCGTCTAACGCGTCTGGAATGCCGTCTTTATCCAGATCGGTAGGCACGCTGGTCTTGTCGTCTGGATCAGTCCCCAGCTGAATTTCGTAATCGTTGGAGATGCCGTCGCCATCGCGGTCGGGATCGGCGTTATCGCCAATGCCATCGCCGTCCTGATCTTTCGACTCGGCTGGGTTGTCTGGAAACTCGTCGTCCGGGTTGAGTACGCCGTCGCCATCGCGGTCATCGTCCAGGCTGTCGGGAATACCATCTTTGTCGCTATCCGTCGGTACGCTGTCTTTGTCATCCGGGTCTGTGCCCGCCTGGGTTTCATAGTCGTTGGAAATACCGTCACCATCGCGGTCGAGGTCGGCGTTATCGCCAATACCATCGCCATCCAAATCCTTTGACTCGGTTGGATCATCCGGGAAGGCATCAATGTTGTTTGCTACGCCGTCGCCGTCACGATCATCGTCCAGCGCATCTGGAATGCCGTCTTTATCCAGATCGGTAGGCACGCTGGTCTTGTCGTCTGGATCAGTACCCAGCTGAATTTCGTAATCGTTGGAAATGCCGTCACCATCGCGGTCGGGATCAGCGTTATCGCCAATGCCATCATTATCTAGATCATTCGATTCAGTTGGGTCGCGGGGGAAGGCATCCGCCTCATTGAGCACGCCGTCGCCGTCGATGTCGTTATCGAGGCCGTCAGGGATGCCGTCATTATCCAGATCGTCTGGCACGCTGTTTTTGTCGTCGGGATCGGTGCCGGCCAGAACTTCATCATCGTTGGAAATGCCGTCACCATCACGGTCGGCATCCGCGTTATCGCCAATACCATCACCGTCCAAATCCTTTGACTCGGTCGGGTCATCGGGGAAGGCATCAACGCCGTTGGCTACACCATCACCGTCACGGTCATCGTCTAACGCATCCGGAATACCGTCTTTATCCAGATCGGTAGGCACGCTGGTCTTGTCGTCGGGATCAGTACCCAGTTGAACTTCGTAATCGTTAGAGATGCCGTCGCCATCGCGGTCGGTATCAGCGTTATCGCCAATGCCATCGCTGTCCAGATCCTTCGATTCAGTTGGGTCGCGGGGGAAGGCATCCACCTCATTGAGCACGCCGTCGCCGTCGATGTCGTTATCGAGGCTGTCAGGGATGCCGTCATTATCCAAATCGTCAGGCACGCTATTTTTGTCGTCGGGATCTGTGCCGACCTGAACTTCATAATCGTTAGAAATACCGTCGCCATCACGGTCGGTATCAGCGTTATCACCGACACCATCGCCGTCGAGGTCTTTCCATTCGCGAGGATCATTGGGGAATGCATCAACATCGTTGGCCACACCGTCGCCGTCACGGTCAAGGTCAAGCATGTCTGGAATACCATCTTTATCTAGGTCCGCAGGCACGCTGGTTTTGTCGTCAGGATTAGTGCCCAGCTGAATTTCGTAGTCGTTAGAGATACCATCGCCATCGCGATCAGGATCGGTGTTGTCACCAATGCCGTCACCGTCAAGATCTTTGCTTTCGCCAGGGTCGCGAGGAAAGGCATCAGCATCGTTGTCCACGCCATCGCCATCAATATCGCTATCCAGGGCATCGGGGATACCATCGCGATCTAGGTCTTCCGGCACGCTGTTTTTATCACTGGGGTCTGTCCCCAGCTGAATTTCGTAATCGTTAGAGATACCGTCGCCGTCGCGATCTAGGTCTTTGTTGTCACCAATACCGTCGCCGTCGAGGTCTTTGGATTCAGTCGGATCATTGGGGAAGGCATCGGCATCGTTGACCACTCCGTCGCCGTCACGGTCATCATCCAGCACATCTGGAATTCCATCGCCATCCTGATCCATAGGCACGCTGGCCGGGTCATCGGGATCAGTACCAACTTGTTCTTCATAGTCATTGGAGATGCCATCACCATCACGGTCCGGATCCTGACTGTCGCCGATACCATCGCCATCGAGGTCGCACAACTGACCGAAATCCACCTTGGCCAAAGCGATCGGATTGTGGTGCGCGCGCGCCTGGGTTTCCAGAGACACATTGCGCGCCACTGCACCGCCATAAAGCAGCGAGCCATATTGCTGAGTCAGATTACCGCGGGCATAAACGAAGCCAGCCAGCGTCGTGCTGGATGCGAGGGTTACATTGCCTTCGACAAGCACCAGCATTCGTGATGCATCGCCTGGCTGTTCGTAGCCGCTGGCATTAATCCGCGCCTGCCACGGCAGCTCGAGGTTGCCCAATACATGCAAACGCACCGTTCCATTGCCAATCGGCAGTACACGAGCCTCGCTGCCTAGGGTGAGCTTCTCAACCCAGTAATCTCCCGGTGCTAGTTCCAGCGTACCGCGATAGCCCACCTCGAGTTCCCGGAGGCGATAAACCCCCGAAGCGCTAAAGCGTACGCTCGCCATCCCACCAACACTCAGGCGCGCCCACTCTTTACGACTGCCATTGAGCACAGCGCTGCCAGCATAAGATACGTCCTGACGAAAACTGTCGGTGGTTTTCAGGAAGGCCGACATCGTCGGTACGGCTGCCCGCTGGAATGTGGCCTGGCAGTCTTGCGTAGTACAACTACGGGCTGTGGATGCAAAACTATTGTCGACCCGTGTCGCCGGTAGGTATGCAGAGGGGGCATCGCGTAACTGGGCATTGAAGGCAAAACTGATGCGGCCATCGTTGCCATGGACCTGCAGCCCTTTCGCAAAGGCCGCCACGCAAAGATTCGGCTGCACAGGAGGTGGGGCTATCGCGGGAACACTTTGCGCATTACGCGGATCACTTCCGGCTACCCGCTCACGCTCGTCATCGAAGCCATCACCATCGGTATCTTCGTCGAACAAATCGAGGATGCCATCACCATCCAGATCTCCACGCTCCTGGCATTGCGTGTTCCAGCCAAGAGCACCTATAGCTGCCATGCTCGTTTCGACTCGGGCCGCAGTGCCAAGGTCGACGGTGCGGGCATTCAATGCACCACTTAAGCGAGCGGCAAAAGCAGCACGGTAGTCGCCCTCAACATAGGTGAGTGCGTTGATGGTGCTGGACGAGTCTTGTGTAAGGTTGCCTCGGATAAACAGCTGCAGCGCCTCGGCCTGCCCCGAGCCACCCTCAATATCATTGATCCGGGCCTGGAACGGTAAGGTGACGGAATTTGCCACCATCAGCTTTGCGGTTCCGCCTGCAACCCGTAGCTGGCTATTGGATGCCATATCCAGTTGGCCAATCCAATAGCGACCGGGTGCAAGTGTAACCTTTGCACCGTATGCGATGCTTAGGCGCTGGATGTAATAGGCTTGATGGCGTGTGTTGAAACTGAGCGTGGAACCGGCATCCGCCTCGATATTGCGGTAGCGGTTGAGCTCACCACCACCCGCCTCACCGGCACCGAGGTAGTTCACGCGGAGGTCATGCTGTGTGGTCACGGATGGAAATGTAAGGGCTCCCAGTCCTGCAGCCTCCCAGCCGCTAGCCTGACAGTTCTGTGTGCCGCAGCTGGGAGCGCCCCAGGGGTTTTGGACACGGACGGTATCAATCAGAGTGCTCGGATTGCCAAATAACTGCCCGCCCCACTGGAAGGTAACCCCCCCCCCACCATGAGTCTGCAAGCCGCCACTGAATACAGCCCGGCATGAGTCCGCCGCTTGCGCAAAGCCAGTGCATACGCAAAGCAACCAAACCAGTCCTACCATAAACTGGCGGCGCCTGTCCTCCCCCCGCATTCCCATAGCTTTCCGTCCGCTTAAATACAGGCTGCCCTGCCACTTCCTTTAATCGCCAGTTTCATCTGGCCACGGGTGATACGCTCGTCTAGTGCGAGCTATATTGCACTTTCACTTCCTGCAAAGCCTTGGTACTGAGGCTTTTAACCGCCTGTTTGAGCGCCTGCGGCGCCAACTTCTCGCGTATGGTCCCGCTGACTTCGCCCAATGGCTTGGCGGGCAAACGTTGCTCGCCAGTTACACGTAGCAACAACACCTGACCATCGACGAGCAGCGGGGCGATATCGCCTACCAGCGTCGACTCGACCAAACCTCGCAACGGTTGTTCCAACATTTCTGGCTTGAGGCGGTTCTGTCGGTACTCAAGCGGTTTGCCAGCATTGCGCCAGGTCGCCGCTAGAGCCTTCCAGTCGCCTCCCCGAACCAGTGGCCCACTTAGCAACGTGATCAACTCGGCGCGCATAGGCTCCTCCAGCCCCTGATCGCTGGAGATAGTCTCGAAGCTTCTCTCCACACCACCGCCGAACTCGGCGGGGTGGCGATCGTAATAGTCCACAACCTGCTCGGTGGTTACCGGCTCAGGTGTGGCATGCGCTTGCAGGTAATGCCGAACCAATAGCTCTTCGCGATAGGCCTGCGCCTTGAGATCGAGCTGCGCACGTTCGGATGCATCCAGTTCGCGTTCGGCCAACAATGCCATGGCCCGGCTACTGACCAGGCTCTCAAGAATCTTGCGCTCCACTTCCTCAGTGGCGAACAACGGCGCCGACTCGCCGAGCGTACGCTCGATGGTCAACTCCAGTTGGGCGCGAGTGATAACGCTATCGTCAACCATGACCAACGTCGCGGAGGGCTCGACTGGAACATTTTCCAGAGCCTGACGACTTTCGTCTTCGCAGCCCGCAAGGAACAGGCCTACGAACAAGCAGCTAAGGAGCTTAACTGGCAGCATGATCGTCTTCACTCTGCGCCGCGGCTTCTTCGGTTTCGGCAGGGGCTTTCCGCTCGATTTTCGCCGCTTGCTTGAGACGGTCGAGTTCGGCCTGCTTGGCTTCCTGGCGCAGGCGATAACGGATATCGCCACTAACAGCTTCGAATGGTTGCTTGATTACCTGCGGGCCCTCAATGACCTTGACTACATGGAAACCAAACGGCGTTACCAGTGGTTCGGACAATTCACCCGCCTTCATGGCGAACACCTTGTTACTAAAGGTCGGATCGATGGCGCCTTCTTGCAGCCAGCCGAGGTTACCCGCCTGCTTCGCAGAAAGTTGATCCTCGGAGTATTCCTCGGCTAGTGCGGCAAAATCTTCTTGAGAGTTAGCCCGGGAATAGACTTCCTGAGCCTTGGTCAGCAATGCCTGACGCTCGGCCTCACTCATGGCCTGGTTGGTACGCAACAGAATGTGCGCCACATGGATTTTCTTTGCCTGGAATTGATCAGGATTAGTAGCGTAGAAATTACGTACTGCTTCATCGGTCACCCGCTCACGCAGGAACTCTTCGAAATATCGGCTGATCAGCATCTGCTTGCGGAACTCGGCCACCTCGGTCTCGATCTGCTCAACAGGTAACAACCCCTGCTCCTCAATCTGCCCAGCCAAACCCTCGCGTTCCAGATACTCATCCAGTTCACGGCTGACCCACTGATTGTTCTGCGTTGGCACGCGCTTGAACTTCAAATAGGCGTCAAATCGCTCCTGAGTAACCGACTTGCCGTTCACCTTGGCAATAGATTCACCGGAAGAGTCGCAACCGACCAACATAACGGCCAACAGGGAAGTCGCCAAAGCGAGGCGCTGGTACTGCATCATTCAATCTCCACCTTAATTAGATCTAATTCCTTTTATCGCGGCGTGCGATATACCGAAGAATCGCGAAACACACCGCGACCCACCTCACAAATCAATGCGGCACCGACGGGGATGGCCATACAGGTTCATTCTGAAAGTCTTTGAATTTCACAGCGATCCCTTGTGCGTCAATGGGCATGCCACGCAGCCGAACGACTTCCCCCGTATGCATATCGATAAAGCCAAGATGACGACGCACAGCGCCATTCTCCGTATCTTCGACAAGGGCCGCCAGCCCTTTGACCCAGGGCATATCATCCATGGCAAGAATACGTGGCTGTTCAGCAAAATCATCCGAAAAATGGAGATCAACCAAGGGCTGCTGAGACTCCCCCGAGATGCTGTAGTCGAAGCGAATAAGCTTGCAGTCATTCAGGAACAGGGGCTCGCCATGCCACTTAGTCAATCCATAGCCACAATTCCCCGCAGCAGGCATCTGTAGCGTTACCCCTCCACCCCAGCGGTTATTTGTATATAGAGCCAATCGCTGCCCTGTAATAACAGGAAGTGATGGCATATTTTCGGACTCCGACTCGTCATAGCTACCTTCATCCTGTAGATGAAGGCTCATAGGCTCAGGCCAGCCCAGCACATCAATCAGTTTCCCATTCGTGCTATAGAACGAATTTTCCAACTGAGAAAAACTCTCAGGATCGAACTCATACACGATACCTGCCCCATCCCCTGACTCTGGAGTTCCCATCCAGAGTCGCTTGTTGCCATCAAAGTCAAGAGCGGAGAAGCGTGTTTCCAAGTTGTGAATCTGAACCGGCTCGCCATCAAAACCGCGCTGCCTGATCAGATCCTGAGTTTCGTCACCGCTGATGAAGTACACATCGAATACAGGCATAGATGTAGGGTCTTTCGGATCACTACCCAAACGTATTTCAAGTTCATCCTCAAAGCGGTCGCCGTCAGTATCCGCAAGATCTTTACGGGTACCGTGCTGGTCTTCATCGCTATCGCACAATTGATCCAAGTCTGTGTCAGCACAAGGCGAGAAGTTGACCAGTCGTGTCCGGTCCGCTGCCGAGATACCACGCAATACGTCCTCTCCTAGAGTACTTAGCACTTCAAGTGTGCCGTTCGCATGCTCACTGTTTTCCAGAGCGATAAAGTTCATAACGACACGATGCTCGTTTGCGGGCACCTCGAAGCTGTAGCCAATATTCCATTGGTAATAAGAGTCACTGTAGAGGCTCTCGTTATGCAGGGTTTCACGCCCCGAATCGTCAGAAAAGACATGAACAAAGCTTACCGGGTCGAGAGACAGGCCGTCATAAAGCTGTTTCCTCTGACGCAGCCAGCGATCTTCTACAGTCAACTGATCATCGCCACTAGAAGTACTTTGCTGGTAACCGATCGACCAATAATCATTCCTAGACATCAAGAGAGGATTTGCTGCAAGTGCCTCGTCGCTGATGTTGTAGAACTTATCCAGGACCCGAACATAGCCCCGGCCATCGGCGGGCACATAGAATTCGCGACTCACCATCAAACCAGGCTCAATTTCCTGCAGAGGTGTACGCCAGCTACGGCCGTCAGCCGAGCCGACCACTCCACGGGCTAGCTGAGCCTTAGCGCCCCCCTCTTCTTCGCGAACATAGCCTTCCAGACTCAACGCTTGCTGCAGTGGCAATGCACTACCGTCGCCTGTCAGGTTATAAAAACTAAGCTCGCCATCACGCTCGACTCCAACCTGTATACCCGACTCGGTACGCATGTAGGCGTCAACGTCGTTCGATAGCTGGGCAAGGTCATCACCAGCACTCAAAGGATCGGTGCCATCAACGAACAACTCATCGCCGTCACCACGCCCGGAACCATCAGAGTCAAATTTCACGGGCGAAGTCCCTAACACATTGGCCTCATAAGCATCTGGCAAAGAGTCGCCGTCAGTGTCGCGATCACGAGGATGGGTACCCAGGTGGTATTCCTCAAGGTTACTCAAGCCGTCGCCATCTTCATCACCATCGGCGGAGGCTTCCTGTAGCCCATATTTGATCTCGAACCCATCGGGCAACAGGTCGCCATCGCTGTCTTTTTTCAACGGATCAGTCGAGTACTCATTAACCTCTTCACCATCCTTTAAGCCGTCCTCATCGGTGTCGGCCTTGTGCGGATCGGTGCCTAATTCAATCTCCTCACCATCGTTCAAACCGTCCGAGTCGGAGTCTTCGCGGTTCGGGTCAGTCTGGTGCACACGCACTTCATCCGCATCCGACAAACCGTCGCCATCACTATCGCTTTCGTGCGGGTCGGTACCGTACTCCTGCTCTTCAAGGTTGCTCAGGCCATCCTCATCCGGATCGGCACTGGCGATTCCCGGCTCGGCAACCAGCGGATCGAAGCCACTGTAGAACTCGAAACCATCCCACAGCAGATCGCCATCGGTATCTCGCTTCTCAGGGTCGGTTCCCAACAACGCTTCGTTAACATCCGACAGACCGTCGCCATCGCTATCTGGGCGCCCAGGCAACCGTGCTAGATGAAGCGCATAAACTCCGTCACCCAGCGGTAGATAGCTGATCGACCACCCCAATAGATCCGGCTGCTGGTAAAACTGCTCATATATTGCTTGGCCATGCGGAATCTGATCTCCCTGAGAGCCAGTGAAATCGACGAGTTTCTCTTCATTCGACTGGCCACTCTGGAAGCTTGTAACCACGCTGTTATACCAACCACCACTAGGCAATGAGTAATAGCGGGTTTCGACTCGCCCATCGCGATGCACGATAACCTGCATGTCGATCCCGCCCAGGTACTCGTAATTTGGCGACCAGTCTGTCCAGGTAAAGGTCCAGCGATCCTCCTGCTGGGCCACATAAAAACTGCTTCCCGGATTATGGGTAAGTAGGTAATTAAGCGGAGTTATCTGCAACTCACCAACATAGAGATGCTGACTATTTGGGGTGACATATACCTCGCGGGTTGGAAATGCGAAATCCTCGGGCAACGTGAAGCTGTAACCTGAGTAGGCGTAATAAACATCACCTAGATCACCACTGAGCGGCTCGATGTAACTGTCATCAATCACCAGTGCAATATCGCCCACATTCGTATTGCCATCCTCATAGAGCGAAACTTCACGCTCGGCAACGACCTCAACACCCAGAACCTGATGGCGCACTTCAACTTTCCAATCCGCTGTTATACGACGATCAATACCCTCGATAACGAAGCGACCATCCGCATCGCTTTGCGCTTCCATGGCACCGGACTCGCTCGAGAACGACTCGACCATTTCGCCGCCTTCGACTGGCCGAACGTAGACATAAGCCCCAGCTACCGGACGCGCCAGAGCATTGACCACACGCCCGGAGATGGTACTGAGTGGCGCAGCCTCAAGCGGCACATCAATAATCTCTTGCGCAGCATTGCCATTGCTATCGGTGGCCCGGATCTCGATACGGGTCGTGTTGCTCTCCGGAAGGCTCAGGTAGAACTCCTGCTCACCGCCTGAATTGCGGGTCTCCAGAAGTACACCGTCCTGCCACAGCTCGACACCCTGAACGATCCCGTTATCTCGAATATTGGCGCGTACTGTCAGCTGGTCACCGTAATAGTGCGGCCCATCCAGCGCTGCAATGGTGATAACCGGCGCCGTTTGATCGGGGGTCTTCGGCTCACTGTCCTGGCCATCCGGGATGCCGTCGTTATCGCTGTCAGGGTTTAGCGGGTCGAGCCCAAGCGGCACTTCCTCGGCGTCCGGCATTCCGTCCGCGTCGGAATCCACAAGCGTCTTCCAGTTGACGAGGTCGCGTAGCTCTTCGTGGGTCAGGCCCGCATCGGCGAAATTGGGGTCGCTCAATTCGTCGAACACCCGCTTAGCCTCGGCACGACTGTGGTTCTGCACTGCATAGTGCATCAGAACCTGCCGCCCGCCTGCCGGTACGGTCAGGCTATAGGTCACGTTGTAATTGTTTTGATTGCCCGAAACCGCTGAAGGCTGGCTAGGCGCACCCAGGCCACCGTACAACACACCCGCAGCTGGACTGCCACTACCATCAATGCCGTCATCGGTCAGCAGGTAGCGATCCGCCATATCGAACTGCTGGTCACCCGAGGAAGTGGCCACGATATTTCGGTTGCCGTTGTTATAGAAATTCCCGGTAATCCTGACCTGCACTGTCAGCGGCTGGCTACCCGGGTTCTCGAACGATTCAATAAAACGGGCGTAACTACCTTCCACCGGCACATAGACCTTGCGCTGGACATTCAGACCACTCATTTGACGGACCGGATAAGTCAGCTCGCGACCATTCAAACGCAACTGGTATACGGACGACTGGCTATTAGTGACGTAGCTGTTTTGAACGAACAGGTACTGGGCTCCGTCGAAAGCCAAGTCAGTCCCGTTAGTTACTCTTCCGTATTGACTGTTGAGATCCCAGCGATACTGGTTATTAAGGATTTTGGTGGAGCTAGACTGCGTGCCCTCATAGCTCAACTCGCTCTGCGCAATAGGATTCAGCCCACGGCGTCCCACCGCTATCAATTTAAGATCTCCAATGTCACCCAGATCGACCATATCGGCCAACGAGGTTAACTCGATGGATTTTTCCACCCGCATATCCTGGGCACCGAACAATGTGCTCGCGGAGACAGTGAGCTCACGCATAGTAGTGAACACCGACAAGCTGAAGCGGCCCTGGGCGTCTGTATCGACCTTAACTCCTTCCAGTTCGACTTGGACACCAGAGACCGGCTGATCCAAAGCATTCACAACACGGCCGTTTAGACGCACTTCCGGTGTTTCATGGATAGACACAGTAACTTCGGCTTCGCCCACGTTACCGTTGCTATCAGTAACCCGCAGGGTGAATAGCGTTTCCCCGGCATCCGGCAGTAGGGCGGAGAACGCCTGCGCTCCACCCTGAGTACGCGTTTCGATCAGTTGGCCATCCTGGAGGAGCTCCACGGTCTTGATCAGGCCGTTGTCAGTGATGTTCGCCTTGATATCCAAACTCTCTCCGGGGTAACGACGCATGGCTACAAGCGGCTCGATGCTGACATTGGGTGCACTGACGTCCGCTGTCATCGGCTCGCTGTCCAACCCATCCGGAATACCGTCACCGTCGCTGTCGGGGTTGTTAATGTCGGTGCCCAGGCGAGTTTCATCGGCATCGCTCAGGCCATCTTCGTCCTGGTCGTAGAAGGCGAAGAAGTTCACGACCTTGCCGGCCAGATTGGCATCGAGATTATCCAGACCCAGGTTTTTCAATCTGCGCAGTTTGTCCGCCGTAGCAACCGCCGCCTCCGTCGAACCTTCCAGAGTGGCGAAGTGCATAACCACCCGACGTTCGCCCGCAGGAATACGTACCTGGTAATCGGTTTGCCATAGACGGCCGTTCCGATTGACGAAGCTCGTGCCCTGACGCCGCTGGGCATTACCGGAAAATACGTGCAGCAGCACCGGGCGCGTCGGTAAGGCAGTATCGCGCAGGGCGATATAGTCGTCGCCCGTTGTCAGCTGCGCATCGCCACTGCTGGTGACTGCTGCAACTTGACTGTCGTTGGCAGCACCGTAATAGGACTGCAGACGCACGGTCGCCACCTGCTCCTGCCCGGTCGGGTTATCTAGAATTTCCAGATAGCGCACATAGGCGCCACCAACGCTCGGCACCAGAACCCTGCGGCTGACCACCAAATTGTTCATCCGGCGGGCTTCGTAGTGATATTCGCGGCCATTGGCTGAACTGGTGGCGTGGTTTTGCCAGTGGCCGTAATTAGTACCATTTATATACAGATTAAATGCAGCGTTACCATTGATTGCAGAACCGGTGGTTCCGTTTACATAGCCGCTGTAATAGAAACTCCAACTCCGATTATTTTCATCGCTGATCGAGCGCGCGCCGTTGATATTCGGCCGATCATCGCCGACTTGTTTTGGATCGGTGCCATCTACGAAGCGCTCGTTGATATCGCGCCGGCCACCCGCATCGCCGTCGGCCTTCAACGGATCGCTTGGCGGCATGCCCTTCACTTCCCAGCCATCCAACAACTCGTCGCCATCGGTATCGGCATTGCGTGGCAAGGTTCCAGCCAGGAACTCTTCCAGGTTGGTCAGGCCGTCATTGTCGGTATCGTCCGAAGCGTTGAGGTTGCGCAGATTGTGGTCGACCTCGAACTTGTCTGGCATGCCGTCATCGTCGCTGTCCTGCTTCAGCGGATCGGTGCCATGGGTATAAATTTCTGCATAGTCGTCCAAACCATCATTATCGCTGTCTGCCTTATCCGGACGGGTGCCACGATTGATCTCATCCTGATCCAGCACACGATCCAGGTCAGTATCACGGGTCAGCGGGCTGGAGAGGTGCACTAGCACTTCAGCGCCATCGCTGAGGCCATCGCCATCAGTATCCGCAACGCGCGGATGGCTACCCGCTTCTTGCTCCTGCAGGTTAGTCAGGCCATCGTCATCGCTATCCAGTTGTGCCTGACCATCATTGGTTTTCGCATCAAAGCCATAGCGCTGCTCAAAGCCGTCTGATAGGCCGTCGCCGTCCGTATCGGCCTTGCGTGGGTCCAAGCCCAGCGGCACTTCATCGGCATCGGCGATGCCATCCAGATCGGTGTCGACCTGGGTCGTCCAGTTGGCGATATCGCGGTGCTCTTCAACGGTGAGGTTTTGCTCTGCGAAGTTGGCCGCCGATAGCTCCTCAAGGATGCGCTTCACCTCGGCCCGGCTGTTGTTTTGCACAGCGTAATGCAGCACTGCCTTGCGACTGCGCGGCGGCACGGTTAGCGAGTAGGCAACCGAATAGTTGTTCGGGTTCGCCGTCGCAGCGCTCGGTTGAATCGGCGCACTTAGCCCGCCGAATAGAATGCCGGAGGCGGTACGGCCGCCATTGTCGGTCACGTCATCAGTAACCAGGTAACGGTCAAGGGTATTGAATACCTGATCACCCGATGATGTCGTCACAATGAATCGACTGTCGTTATAGAAATTACCCAGAATCTGTACAGGTACGGTCACTGCCTGGTCGGTGGTGTTCTCGAACAGATCCAAATAGCGGGCATAGCTCTGGTCGGCCGGCACATGAATCTTACGACTCACGCGCACGGCACCCATCTGTTTCTCGGGCAAGGTCAGCTCACGACCGGCCAGACGCAGCAGGTAGGGGTACGGCGAGTCATTGGTGTAATAAGAGCCATTTACCTGCAGGTATTGGGCACTGCTAAACCCATAGTTGGTACCGTTCTGTACGTTGCCGTAGTAGGTATGGAAATCCCAGCGCTGCTGGTTATTCAGCGTCTTGCTAGAGCTCTGCTCACGGGCTTCATAGGCCAGATGGCGGGCCTGGATTGGGTTGAATGCACGACGCCCCTCGGCAGCAAGCACCAGATCACCGACATCCACGGTGCCGCCGCGCACCGGCTCGAAAACTGGACTCAGTGCCGTTAGCGTCTGGGCCCCGAAGCGTGCAGTGGCTTTGACCTGCGGGTCGAGCAATACCGTGCTGGCGGCGACTGCGAAACGACCTTGGCTGTCGGTGGTCACTTCTTCAGCATTGCCGGAAGCTTGCCAGCTATGGGTGAAGTCGATCTCATCAACAAAGGTCCAATTGCCATTGGCCTTGAGTGTTACCCGCACATAACGACTGTTCAAATTGAGGCCGCTGAGATCTAGCGTGCGACGTGAACTCATTGAGCTGTTGCTAGTGCTATTAGCACTGCTAACCGGAACAGAAAGGCTGCCTGCGGCCACCCACGCTTCACCAACTTTCTGGTACACCTCAACCGAAGGCAATACGACATTGCTAGTGTTGTCTTGGCTTGAGCCGATTTGGATACCATCGATGAAAACGGTGCGGCCAAAATCGAAGTCGATGTTGACTGTTGGCTTGCTATTCCAGCCTAGCCATTCATACGCCGTACCCTGACCTAGATCCACGTTAAAGCCAGCCACGCCAAGCTGATTGTCGTTCAGCTGCATGCCTGAATTATCGTTGTAGTTAGAGCTGGAGTGCGGAAGCTGGTCCATGGCGTAGCTCAGTGGCTCGACATTTCTGCCGTCCAGATCATTGCCTATGGATATTGCTGCGCCCACCACCGGATTACCTGCGCTATCCAGCACCCTACCCACAACCTGGGTACCGGCATCATCGATGATGCTAAAGCGCTGCAACGGCGCGCGGCGTTCGTTGCCATTGGTATCACGCGCACTGACTTCAATAGTCAGTTCATTACCTTGAGCCGGCACTAGCAGCACATGCTCGTACGCAGCTTCGGCATCGCTAGCGACTTCGATGCCATTGACATAGAACGTCACCGCTACCACCCGGCCGTTATCACTGGCATTAGCACGCAGGCGCAGTTGTTGACCATGCACCAGGCTGCTACCTGCGGCAGGCGAGGTCAGGCTTACCTGCGGCAGTTCATGATCTTTCTCCAGCGGCTGACTGTCTTCGCCATCTTGCAGGCCGTCCTTGTCAGTATCGGAGTCGAGGGGATTGAGACCGGCCAGGACTTCTGCGCCGTCACTCATGCCATCGCCATCGCTATCTGCGACTTTGGGGTTTGTCAGAGTATCGAGCAGTTCCTGCTTATTGGTCAGGCCGTCGTTGTCGTAGTCCTGATTGGCATCCGCACTATTTTTCGGGTTGAGGATATCGGCGTAAGGGCCCTTGAGCTCGATAAAGTCGGACAGACCATCACCATCGGTATCAGCCAGATCCGGCTTGGTCCCGCGGGTATAGATTTCTTCATAATCACTGATGCCATCGTCATCGCTATCGGCTTTACGCGGATTGGATTTGTTGGCCACTTCCGCGCTATCCAGAACGCGGTCCAAATCGGTGTCTTCGCTCAAAGGATCGCTGTTATGCAGATCGACTTCGGCGCCATCGGATAATCCGTCTTCATCACTATCCGCCTGACGTGGATGGGTACCCAGTTCCTGCTCGCGCAGGTTGCTCAGGCCATCGCCGTCGCTGTCCAGATGCTGCTCACCCGCTACCAGCGGATTGAAGCCGTACTTGACCTCAAAGCCGTCGAGTAAACCATCACCATCGCGGTCAGCCTGGAAGGCACTGGTGCCATGGGCATATTCATAGATGTCCTTGAGGCCATCGTTATCGCTGTCCTTAAGGGTCAGCTCGCGCATCATCACCAGCACGTTGGGGTGATAGATGGTGAACAGTGGATCGTTGTCACCAGGACGGCCCGATTCCGTGGGTGTAAAGCCGAAGTAGACCAACCCGTTGCCGTAGGGATAGCGAATGGAGGTGACGCGATTGTCCGCACGGACGCCACTGAACGTTAGCGGAACGGTGGTCGGTGCCAGTTTGCCCAATGGAAGGTAGGCATGTCCGGCATAGTTGCTCGAACGGTAAGGCCACCAAGACCCGGCTTTGCCTTCGCCCACCTCGGACCAGCGCGACACCGGCGTTAACTGCTCCCAGTTACCGGTCCATACCGACTCGCCAGGCAGACCCGGGATATCCAGCAACGGACCGGTGCTGGTGTTGTAGTTTTCACTGAACAACAACACACCGCCGAGCTGCACGAAACTGAATACTTTGGCCCGGTTATCAGCATATGAACTATTCCCGTAATAGTCGCGCGAACTGTCGACGATCAACATGTCAACTTGCGACAGATCGAAGCTTGCGAGGTTGCTCACCAGCACAGGCTCGTAGCCAGCACGCTCGATGATCAAGCGCTGCGATAACTGACCAGCGTTGTAACGAGCGCTGAAATACCCCACCCGCACCTTGGGCGATTGCAGGGTGATGGTGCCGACATCGGTGGTGCCGCCCCAGACCGGTTCGAATTGCGCCGAGACACTGGTCACCGCCTCGTTGCCGAGCAGACCGTTGGCGATAACCGCAACCTTACCCGGCGCGACTGGCACACCAGTGATCACGAAGCTGCCGTCATTCTGGCTGATAGCAGTCAAGCCACGGGCATCGACCTGAGCTCCGACAATAGGTTGTCCGTTGCTGTCGAGCACTCGGCCTACCACCGTCGTCAGCGGATCCTCGATAAGACTAAAACTATGTTCGCCGCTGCTACCCTGATTGTTATTGGTATCGGTAGCGACCAACTCCAGACGCAGGTTGTCGGCCTCGCCCGGTAGAGTCATCGCATAAGTAAACGGCGCACTGGTCAGCAAGGCTATCTGAGTGCCATTAAGACGCACCGCGACCTTGGTCACGCGGCCATTGTCCTGCACCATCGGGGTAATGGTCAGGCGCAGGCCCTTAATCAACGACTGGCCAGGAACAGGCTCCAGCAGTTGCACAAGCGGAGCCTGGGTATCCTTGAGCAGCGGTTCGCTGTCTTCGTCGTCACGCAAACCGTCGCCGTCAGTATCGGCCTTCAGCGGGTCGGTACCTAGCTGATCGACCTCCACACCATCTTTGAGCGTGTCGCCATCGGTATCTGGATTATTGATGCCCGTACCCAGAAGGAACTCACGAGCATTGGTCAGGCCATCGTTGTCCTTGTCGAGCAGGCCGTCTGCCGCTTCGCTCGGGTTGAGGCCCATTTGCAATTCCAGCTGATCTGGTATGCCGTCGCCGTCGGTATCTTTCTTCAGCGGCGAGGAGGCTGGAATATTGCTGACCTCAGCACCATCGGACAGGCCATCGCCGTCAGTATCCGGGTTCAGCGGATCGGTACGGTGAGTGAGCACCTCGCTGCCATCGGACAGTCCGTCGCCATCGCTGTCGGCGACGCGCAGCTTAGTGCCCTGTTGCGCTTCCTGGAAATTGCTCAGGCCATCGCCATCGAAATCTTCGGCACCATCCTCGATGCCATTGCCATTGGTATCGCGCAGGGCCGGGTCTAGGCCCTGGGTTTCCAACTCCAGTTTGTTGTTCAGGCCATCGCCATCGAAATCGCCTAGCGGATCGAACACCTGCAATAGCAGGCTGTTGCCCATGACTACCGGCTTCGTCGGCGTACCGGCAATGGTGCCACTGAGGTTCAAAGGCAGCAGGTCACCGTCAGCGATCTGGTTGTCCGGCTGACTGAAGAACGTCGGCACGACAAGCTGACGAGCCGGGCTGTAATACCAGTTGAAGCCCAGACTCTGGCCACCCAGTTCCGCTCGACCAGTGCTGACACTTGGCCAATACACATCGCTGTTGCTGGCCATCAATACCGGTACGCTGTAGGTCTGGCCGACCAGCAGTTTGACCGGGCTCACCGCGCTGAACAGTGCATGGGGAGCGCAGATTTCGCTGCCTTGTTCGCGCACTTCGTCATCGCGGGCAATGCCACGCAAACCTGAGCCAGTGGTGTCGTAGCGGTAGCAACGCCCTAGCACCAGTGCCTGTTGCGGTACGAAACTCAGGGTGCGGCCATCGGCGCTCAGGCTGGCGGTGCCGGCTCGAACGGTATTGCCTTCGAAGAACTTCAGCGCATCGCCACTTTCCAGACGAACCGGCTCGTCGAATTCGAAATGAGCACGTAACTGAGTGCCTTCGCGGGCCTCGATCACGCTGCTGATGATTTCCGGCGGCTGCACGGTAAAGCTGATACGGAACTGGCTGCTCAGATCCAGTTGCGGCATGGCTTCGATAGGGCCAGCCAAGCTGAGGGTGACTTCTTCGAAAGTGTCGTCGTTAACAGCCAGCCAAGCTTGGCCCTGCACCAGATTGATCGCTGCCTCGCCTGCCTGGCCGTTGATCACCGCAGCACCTGTGGCCCGCGCGATAACAGCCAGGTTCGCCGGCTTACCATCGATTTGGCTGATGCGGTTGCCAAAACGATCCTGCAACATGATTTGCAGACGTACATCCTGTTTCACGCCGCGCGCCAGTACTGCGCCCTCTTCCTGTACCCGGCCCTGGTCATTGAGTAGGCGCAGGTGGCTGGCCGGCGCTGGAAGTACCGTCAGGGGCAGAGTGGAAACGGTATGGATATAGCCGCGGCTGTCATAGGTGTAACGGATGGTATTGCCAGCGCTGCTTAGCGGCAGGGTGAACTGGCCGACCTTCTCGCCAGCCTGCAGATTGAATTGCGCCCGACCATCTTTAAGCGTGATTTGAACATGCTCGACGGTCTGGCCATTCAGGGTGGTGCTGCCAATGTTGATCCCAGCGCCCGGCTGTACATGGAAGTCGGCTGCTGGCAGCGTCAAGGCCAGTATGCTGGTCTGATCGAGGCTGATGTTATTCAGCAGCAAATCCTGCGCCTGCACTGTCAGGCTGACAGTGTCGCCAGCAGCGACGGGCGGCAGATGGCTGAGTAGCAGATGACGAGTTGGCCCCGGCAATATGCTCAGGTTCTTCTCGGCACGTGCAATCTGGCTGAACTGCGGTAGATCGGCCCATAGCTGGTAATCACCCGCCACCCGATCAGCGTTGAAGGTCAGGCTGGCATAGCCATTGACATCGCTGGTGCTATTGCCGAGCGAGGTTACATAGCCATCGCTAAGGCGACGAACACGCCATTGCACCATTTGCTCCGGCACCGCACGTGAAGCGGCATCCAGCACTTGCACGCGATAGACGGGGCGTTCCTGAACACGGGTCTGTTCCGGATTGTCGCTGCCTTGCAGTTGCTGGAAACGCACCAAGTTAGGCGGCTGGTTCAACGCAATACTGAAGTCACGGCTAACGGTCTGGCCGATGCGGTCGGTCAGTTCAACCTGCAGGCGGAACAGGTCGCCCGGCAATGCAGTGTCCGGCATGCGCAGATCACGGCTGATATTGTTCGAGTAGCCGTTATTGCCGCAATAGAAGTTACCGTTGCTGGCTCGCAAGCAATTGAATAGTTCCTGAGGCTGATCGCCGACTAGCTGCAAAACACGCAGTGCCAGACTACCGGTATCGTCCACCGCGTTCAGGTTGTTCAGTTGCAGATTGACCAGACCGCCATAAACCGCCCGTGCGGGCAAATTCACCTGCATCAACTGAGCATCAGGCGCCTTATCGCGTGTCACTTTGATTGAAACCGGCTGCGCCTCGCTAACCTGATCGCGGCTATCGATCACCTTGACTAGGAGCAGCTGAGTCAGGCTAGTAGCGACACGCTCGTTACGACGATCCTTGACCGTGAAGGTATGTGCATTGAGTTGCTTCTGGTTGAACGAATAGCTATCCGTGAAGCCGTTCCACTGCACCTCAACGGCTTTGATAGCGACGTCATCTTCGGCCGTGAGACTGATGTTGTAGCTGCCCTGCTCAACGACCTCAGCAGGTGCTGTAAGGGTGCCGATATTCGGGAAGGCGTCATCGATCACTAGTACACGCAATTCCGCAGAGGTGAGATTGCCGGCACGGTCGCTTACTTCGAGGGTGAAGACCTGCTCACCTAAAGTGCTTGCAACATTCTGGTAGACCAGTTGGTTTTTGCCAAAGGCCACGGCGACCACCTTGCCATTGCGCAATAAGGTCGCTTTATCCAGCGCTCCTTCAGCGTCCGCCATCTGCGCCTTCACGGTAAATGGATAGCCACGCACCGCCTTGCTGACATCGGTAAACACCGCTTGCCCTTCATAGGTCAGGCTGGCTGTCGGTGCTTTATTGTCCTGATGGCGGTAGAAACGCTTGGTTTGCGACTCCGCGCTGTTTCCGAAGACATCCACGGCGCGAACTTTGAGATATTGCCCGCTGAAGCTGGTGTCCAACGACAAGTTAGCAAGGAAGGGTTCAGCCCTGCGCAAGGCAATGCGCTGCCAAGGCCCGTTGCTGTTAGCAGAGAGCAGGAACTCGACCTGCGCCAACGGCTGCTGGCTATCGCTGATTTGAGCGCTAACCACAAGAGGTAATGGCAACCAGGAATGTTCTGCAAGTGTCAGAGCCACATTGAAGGGGTTGGCTACACCGTCACTAGGCGCCAGGTAAAAATCGCGCGCAGTCGCTTCGCGAACCGTGCCAAAGGCATCTTCGACGCGCACGCCTAAAGCGAAGGTCTGACCCATCGGCAACCCTGCCGGCAAACGCAAGCGCGCTTGATTTAGAGCATGCTTAAGCTCGGCCACTGGCTGACCATTGATAGTAAAGGCGACTCCACGAAGGTTTTCCTCGGGCAAGCCAAGCGCCAGGGAGTCGGACGGATACAACGTGCTGCCAGCCAGAGGGGCCAACGGGGCGACGGATGCACTGCCGATACCATAAGGAAGCTCATAGACCCTAACGCCTTGGCTGCCAAAACCCAGCGCCAAACGATTGCGCTCGATAGCCAAAGCCGTAGTGCGCTGGGACAACGGCAATACGCTGCCGTCGATCACTTGACCACTAAGCGGCTCCAACGCGGACAGGCTATAGCCCTGCACTTGTGGCTGCTCGACCCAGAGCAACCCTGCAGCCCAATAGAGGCCGGTTACCTTAGTATTGCCGAGCAACTGAATGTTCTGCTGTGTACGCAGATCGTAGCGCCATGCGCGCTCGGCCGAGATATAAAACAGCTGCTCGCCGTTAAAGGCCAATTGACGGGGCTCGCCGCTCAATTGTGCGCTTAGCTCTTGTACCGGCTGCTGGATATCGTCACGCAGATCGACCATAAAGGCTCGACCGCTTTCACTCAGTACCGCTGCTTGCATGCCGTAAACGGAAAGCTGGCGCAGGTTCTCCTGTGGGCTCACAACAATTTCACGCTTGCTACTAAGCAGTTTCAATGCTGCCAGACGCAACGAGCCACCGCTGGCTGCAACTAGGTGCTCGCTGCTAATAGCCAGATCCGTAGCCGCCACCTGGCTGAAGACTGTTTGCGCCGCAAGATTGCTACGCGCAAGCGCCATTACTCGCTGTTGCTGCGCCTGCAGAACAAACCAATAATCACCGCCCGCTGCTACTTGAGCTGCAGCTTCGCTAAACGCCTGGCCGGGATAGAGGGAAGACTGCCAGACACCAGCTGCATCCTGGCGCAACAATTGGGCACCGAAATTATCCGCTGCCAATATCAGCTGCCCATCGAATAGCGTCAGTCCATCGACCGAACCACGGGTTGCCACGGTTGCACTGCGGCTATCGTACAAAGGCTGATAGCCTGCACTACCCAGCAGCGGCTGCAGAATGCGGCCCTCACTACCACCCAACCAGAGCTTGCCTGAGGCCCACTGGGCCAGGCCTGGATTGGTGGCACTAATCGGCCAGGAAGCTATGCGCTCACGCGTTGCTAGATCGACCAGCTGAACGCGATCTTTGGACAGTGCAAGCAACTGGCCCGGCAACACGAACAGACGCTCGGCACCGCCGGTCAAGCCGCGAGAGTCGCCCTGTAGATTGCCGTTCAGTTTCCAAAGCTGTGCATTGGCGTCCGTCAGGTAAATTTGTTCGCCGACGTTGGTCAAACCACGCAAGCCCGTCTGATTGAACGTTGCCAGGGTCTGTCCAGTTGCGGAAAGCTTCAACAGCTGGTTGCCGGTCAAAACCAGGAACCCGTCACGATAGGCCAGCACTTGCCGGATATCCGCGCCCAAGGTTTGCTTGCCTGCAGATTTGAGCTGGCTGCCGAGGGCATCGAACCAATAAATGTCGCTACCACTAGCGGCGAGAATGCGCTCGCCCTGCACAGCCAAATGGTTCAAGGGGGCTGCGACGCCGATCTGGCCGACAACGCTCATCTCATCCTGCGGATCGAGCAGGCTAAGCCCGAAGCCCTTGACGCTAACCAGCAGATAGTTATGTAAGTGATCCATTGCCGCGATAACGCCCGGCAAGCGTTTGCGCAAGCCTTGGGCATCATGCAGTTCGACATCACGCGACAGCCAGTAGCTGCCCACACGAGGCAGGAACACATCGAACGCTAGGCGCTGCGCAGCACTCTGCAAAGACCAGGCATCAACCACGCGAGCTTGCCAACGCTGCTCATGCCGATTGCCCAGCTCATCGCTGAGCAAAGCCCGTACGTGCAACTGTGCCAGCCCTGCAGGCAAACGTAGGTTGAGCTGATCGGTGCCGCTAGCGAGCAGTTGATCGTTCTCATCCAAGGCTTCCAGTGTCAAACGATAGCCTGCGGGGTCGGCACCGCTCAAACGCAGCTCGACAAGGCTTTCGGCGTACAGTTGGCTTGGTAAACCACTCAGTGAGAACTGCGGCAGTTGCTGCACCGGCACCACACGCAGGTTGAGCTGCTGCTCGCTGTAGCGGAAATCGCCAGGGAAGTAGGCACGAGCACGCAGTACCAGGCTTTCCTGTACCGACACCTGTGGTAGGCGCAGGCTGAACTGGCCTTGCTGGCCACTGCTGAGTACACGCGCCAATACCGTACCGTTGAAGCTACGCAGCTCGACTTCCACCCATGCCGGCGCCTCGTCAACCTGGTAGCCCAGAGTTAAAGCACTGCCCTCGGCGAATATCTGATTATTGCCTGCGCCACTCAGAGTCAGTGCAGCCAACTGCTGGTTCGGCTTGCTGTGCAAGATCAGCTCACGCGCACCAGCCGCATCCTGCCACTGGTAACGGGTATCACCGGTTTCCGGCAGGTCGAGCCAATAGAAACCTTTCAGCAGACCAGCTACCCCAGCCAGCGCGACATCATTGCGCTGCAATTGTGCGCCTTCGGCAACGCTGCCGACCGGGAAAGCCGCCGTCAATGGCAAACGCGCACCGGCACTAAGTACTGCGGCAGTATCCAGGCTCAGTTGGGCTGCCTGGGCAATAGCTGCAGGCACACTGAGTTCTAAGGTCTGTTCACCGGCATGATCCTGGACCCGCAAATGCAGGTTTTCTGGGGCATTAGCCAGCAGCCAGGCACGGCCATGCGGGAAGCTCTCGCCCAGATAGGCATCCAGTTCGCCCTGATACCACATTGCTTGAGCGGGCAGCGGATGCCCTTCGGCGTCGCGCAGGCTCACATCGGCCAAGCCCAAAGCCGACTCTGCAGATGCAGGCAAACCGCCGATCAGAACACCGAATGGCAGACGCTTGATAGTCGCGGTCAGCGCAGCACGCTCAGGTTCAGCCACCTGCAAAGGCTCAACAACCAATTGCTGGGTATCGTCATGGCGCTGCAGGGAGAACAGCTTACCGGCAGCGAAAGTCAGGGATTGATAATTGCCAGGCAGTGCGCCAAGACGCTCCACGCCGCGCCAAACCTGCCAGCTATCGCCGTATGATTCCTCACTGACCCGCAGCCACGTCAACTCACCATCGAAACGAGCTCCGCCAACCTTGCCGAGCAGCGGCAGGGTTGTAGCTTCGGCCAGACTCCACCCCTCAGCAGTATGCTGCAGGCTGTGTTGCTCGGCCGCCGCCGCGGTCCAGCTGAGTAGTCGATCACCTTGCAGAACAAAGCCGAGGCGGCTTGGCAGTGCTAGCTTGGCAACACGACGCAGCAGCGGTAGCTCCTGGTCGTCAAGCTGCAGCAGCTCCAGACCCGCAGTAGTCAACACAGCCAGACGTTGATCATCCGCCTGAACCTGGAGAATTTCGTCATCCAGGCTAAGACCTACCAGTTCCGCGAAGCCCTGAGCACTCACAGCGAACCCGGATATCTGCTGGCCGTGACGAACGAACAGCAGATCGCCGCTGGCACCGACCAGCGTACCTGCCGTACTGCGCTCCACTGCGGCCTGCCAAGCCCCATCCTGCCAACGCCAGAAACGCAGGAAGTCGTCGCCATCACGACGAATTTGCGCGGCCAAGCCTGTGCCACTAAAGAACAATTGGCGCACGCGACCACTGTCACGGCCTTCCAGCAATCCATCCAGGGTATTCAGGCGATAGCCGTCGCTGCTACGGTTTTCGACCCAGGCGAGTGCCTGTGGATGCCCTGGCAAAGCGGTAAGCCGTGCTGCGCTATAGCCCTTTTCGATGCTGTCGCGACGAGTTTCCGCTTGTAAATAAGCAAGTTTGTTCAGGCTATGGGTAGCCGTCTTCTCGTGGCCGGAACGATCACGCAAGGTCGCATCCAAACGCAACCCAGCACCATCGAAGCGGCTATTCCATACTTGCCGTACCGGGCTAAAGAGCAGCTGTGCTGGAGTAGCCGTGTCGTTGGGATCGAACAGGTCGATGCTCGAGCTATTGCTGAAGTCCAGCATGGTCACCGGAGGTGGTGCATCTACCCAAAGCTGAGTACCAGACAGCAAGGTCTGCGCTGGCTGCAGGCTCAGCGTCGCGTCTTCGTCGATGCCCTGATCGCTGCGCAGGTTGAGAATTTTCTGGGTACGCAAGGTCTGACTTTCCCACTCAGCCTGAAGGCGTACGACTAGCACCCCATCGCTGCTTACCTGCGGTACAGCCACATCCAGTTCAATATATTCGTCGTCATTGGCCGCGCGACTGAGCATGCGCGGTGCCGGGTTAGCCGGATTCTGCGGATCGCCGCCAACATCCAGATGCAACGTGGCCTGTTGCAATTGACGCAGAAGTACGCGGACGGCAATGGACTCGCCACCCTGCACGGTTTGGCCATCGTCCGGGCTGAGAATGCTCAGCTCAGGTGCACCTTTCTTAGCGTCATAAGGAAGCAGCGTGATACTCGCCGGCTGGCTGCGCAGCCCGTTGAGATCCACTGCGCGGGCGCTGATATGCAGCGGCTCGCTGGCGTCAGCAGCGACAGGTACGCGCAAACGGCTTGGATCAGCCAGCCGCTGGCAGGCTTGGATATCAGTGAATGGATCTGCTGCCTGACTATTGATACAAGCCTCGACATAGTCGATGCCATAACGATCAGAGCTGCGCAGCACGACGTCGGTGGTTTCACCGCGTGGCACGAACTCACCATCCAATGGCGCGATAATCGCCAATTGCGGTGGCGTCTGATCAGCCACCAGATCGTAATGCCCCTGAAAATACTGGTATCCGGAGCCATTCAGGCCAATGCCAGCTCGCAGTTCGGTCGTTAACGGATAAGGCGCTTGCGGGCTGCCAGGCAAGTCACGCAGACGAGGGTGCGCTTGCTCGACGCTGACCCAACCACTTTGCCGGTCGAGTATCGCGGCAACGTAGCGACCATCCTGCAGACGAATTTCAGTGCTACGAATCTGATCCAGATCACCTTCCAGCTGAAAGCGCAGCTGAGCAGAGGTACTTTCCTCAACCGGCGTTGGCTGAGTAACAAACTGCTGCAGGCGTAGGCTCGGCGCACTGACTTGTGCATCGAAACGGCGCTCACTGTTATTCGTGCCGTCGCTTGCACGCAGTAACAAGCTAAAGCCTTGGTATTCGCCGCGTAGGTCAAGGGTAAAGTCGCGGGATGAAGGAATAGCGACCCAGTCGGTCTGGTAGGTTTTGCCACCATCGGCGGATAGTCGATAGAAAAACTTCAGCTTGTCCACAGGCTGCATATTGTCTTCAGCGGCAACGCTGAAGTCATAACGGCTACCAACCTTCAATTGAGTCGCTATCGACAGAGGCTGCCCAACTGGTTTTAACACCACGCTCAGCGAGTCGGCACGCGGCGGCAAGCGGTCATCGGCTGTGTAACTACCCACATAGTTACCGCCCTGGATGGACTCACCGAAAGCACTATTACCCGCGGCGTCACGAATGCCTTTCAAGATCACTTCATAGATGGCGTTAGGCTCAAGAACTGCATCGCCGCGCAAGCGCAGTTCTATGCGATTACCCAGGCTGACCGGCGCAATAAAACGAGCACTAATGTCCTCCTTTGGTTGCGCATGGGTTTCATAATCCCTGAACACCTTGAGCACGCTGTAACTCTCGACGCTAAGCGGCGAGCTGGATTCCAGAATCAGCGGATTGAAGGCGTCCAGTGACCTGATCACACGCACCTTAGGCGGTGTGTCATCAATCACAGTCAGCCATTGTCCTGACTGGCTATCTATGCGCTCGCCGCTGGATTCGCGTACCAGGCTGATTTGGTACTGCCAACCGGCCTGACTTGGTGGTGTCACGAAGTTCAGGCCAGTATCTGTCAGGGTAAAGTCAACGCGATTGCCGGCATTGGGTTGGATGCCCTGCGCGGCCGGATACCAGTGCAGACTAAGACCTTCCGAGATCCCTTGGGCGGTGATCTGTACCGCCGTACCACCACTGTCGCTGACCTGACTATTGTTCACCTTGCTGGACAGCACGCTCTCGATAACCAGTGGCGCAGAAACTGCCAAAGCCGTCGGCAAGATTGCACGCAGCTGACCGTAGCGGGCCTGTACCGTATACAACTGCGGTTGGTCGAGCTGTAGGGAGAAGCTCAGTTGATCGCCCACAGCGTTGACCTGGAATTGCTCAGGGTTCAACACTCGTTCGCCAACCTGTAGCTCATCGATAAGCTGCAACTGACGGCCGCGCAACACATAGGTGCGCATCTCCCCAGCAAGACTGCGGTTGGGTTGCAAGGCATCGAGGCGTACCAATGCAGCCCCGAAGAAATCAGCCCCATCTACTAGCCACGGCAAGTCGAAATTCACCTCCGCCCCTTGCAGCCAGTTAAGGGGCGGTTGGGCAATGGCCAGGCGATACAATCCTGCAGGTTCGAACACCGGATGCTGGGGAACCACACGCAACTCAGCGCCCAAAGCTTGGGAATTACTGGCAATTTCGGACCCGGAAAGCTCAGTCAAAACGGCGCTAGCCGACTGCCAAGCATAAGCGGGACCGGTCAGACCAAATGCCAGCGTTTCATCGGCGGCCGCCAAAACCCCGGGCTTCATCGCCCAGGTATTGTTCATCGGCAAGGCAGCGTTGGAATAGCTGGCGCCAACACGCCACTCCAGCAGATTGCCGTTCAACTCCAGTTGGTCGACCTTATTTCCTACAGGGATGCTAGCTATTAGTCGGCGAGCCAACGTCTGCGGCTTGCTCATGTCGAGATCAAATATCTGCATCTCGCTGCCCGAATGCCAAGCCAGCAATTCACCCTGCACCGCTATTTTGCTAATAGTCGAGAATGGCAGGGCGAGGTCGCCGAGCAGTGGTTCGCCACGGCCACGCAACAACGCGGCGCGCTGGAGTATCTGTAATGTATCGCCGCCCTGCAGGTACACACGGCTGCCATCCAACCAAAGGCGCTGAACCGCAGATAGCCCATGATTGTGGCGACTAATCACCTGCTCAGGAGCACGTGCGCTACGCACCTCCAGATAATCCTTGTACAGCAGATAGATTGCGCGACTATCCAGCGCCACCCCTACCAGATTGGCTGGAGTTTCCAGGGTCAATTCCTGCAATTCGGGACCCTGTACCTGGCCAACGAATACTCGCTCTGCGGCCTTGGTTAATAACAAGTCACCGCCCAGGCTTAGGCTCTGATAATCGATCTTGCGGCTATTGGGCAGCGGCGCGAGCGCGCGAGGGGCATAGAGGTTGCTCAGGTCATAGACCTGCAACTGAGCGTTTTTGTCGAGCAGCGCAGCATACCCTTCACCCAAAGCGATATCGCGGATGTCGAATGCGCTTGTCCACTTAGCCAAAAATTGCGGCTTGTTGCTGTCCCGCAGACTGAATAGCTGCACATCTCGCGCACTTGCGGTCATCAATAGATCGGCGTACCGACGGAAATGGTTGGCCCCAGTGAGCTGTTGCTGCCCCGGCAATTCGATGCGCATGCTGCTGTCGCGTGCGGTATCGCTGGCGAACCCTTGGTTACTGACCTCTATGCGCAACGTGCCCAGGGTGTCATCCGGCACCACGAAGCTAAGAAGGTCGGCACGCTCCAAACGCACATCTGCAAGCAAACGCTCATTCACCCGTATCTGAGTCGCTTCGCCAAAGCCACGGCCTTGCAGGCCGATGAACTCGCCGGCGTTGAAGGTAAAGCGCTTATTGCTGGAAGACAGTGCTCCATTAAGGCGATTGTATTCGCCCGACTTGTCGATTTGTGGATCTGCCACATAGGTCATCGCCGCAGCTTGGAAGCTCTCCTGCCCGCCTTGACGCAGGCGCAGGCCGACCAGCAAGTTACCGTTTGGCGACGCAGCCAAACCAGGGATACGGAAGCGTAACTCGTACTCGTCGCGGTAAAGGATATCGCTGGCCGGGACGCGCAAGCCTCCCACTTCGATGATCAGGTTCTCTCCGAAACCACGGCCGCGCAGGGTAGCCTCGCTGCCACCGCGCCAACTGGACTGCCGCGGGCTCAAACTGTCGAGTTCGAGCTTGGCTTCGCTATCGGCGATAAAACGGAAACGGTAGTCATGGCCCAGCGTGCGCTTCTGTTGGTCGCGCAAGCCACCCGCCAACACCACTTCATATTGCTTACCGGGGGTTAGCGCATTCGGACGGATCACCAGGCGGCCTACACCTACCTGTGCGACCTGGCTTGGGATTGCCACTCCGTCGAGGCGCAGCTGGATCAGTTCGCTTCCGTGGTCGCGCAACTGTTGATTGTCCAGCAGGCGGTTGAACTGCACTTCAATCGCCCCATCGCGCGGCAAGCGACCGGAAGGACGAGGACTCTGGGAAAGAACTGCCAAATTCTGATAGGCCAAGGTGTTCAAGCTACCACCCAGCTGGTTGCCTGCGCTGAGGCTCTCCAGCGGATTTTCGGTCGGCTCGCCGTTGACGAAAACGAAGGAGCTACCGGCATAAAGAGCCTGGCTACCGAGCGACAGACTGGTCACATTGCCCAAGACGCTGAAGTAGTCACGCAGCGCGATGTTCTCGCGCACCTGGCCGTTGAGCCAAGGCGAAATGTCGAACAATTGCACGTCACCCTGGCCGCCCGCTACATACAGCGTTTGCCCGGCAAGCTGCAATTGGCCCGCAAACAGATCGCCACTGCTAACCAAATAGGCCAGCTTCAGATCGGCCACCGGGCTGGCACTGGTATCACTGTCGATACCGAACAATTGCACGGTGGCGCTGCTACCGCTGGAGACCAGCAGTTGTTCCGGCAGCACCAGTATGTCTTCCGGCACGAAGGAGTTACCGGCCACGTCACGGGTATTTACCCGACGCTGCACTCGGTATTCACCGCTGGAAAGTTCTATTTCAACCAGTTGCCGTTGCTGCGGCAACGTTATCCACAAGCTTGAGCCGGCGAGGCGCAGACGACTCGGCACGCCGCCCAAACGCGTGATATCGAGCAAACCAAGATCGATTAGTTTCAGCTCTGAGGTCAAACGATAGAGGCGGATACCCTGTTGGTAAGCTACATAAATAAGCCCATCGCCGCTGGCCAAGGCATTGATGTCGGCGGGCATGTCCAGCTCGGTGATGCGCTCAGGCTCTGCCGGCAGGGTCAGATCGAACTGCAGTAACTTGCGCCCACCGGCAATGAATAACTGCTGCTCGGTAATGGTCATATCGACGAAGCCACGGGGCGACAGTCCGTTCTGCGCCTCGTAGTGGTAATACTTCTCGGTATCGAGGAACTGCTTGGTGACTATAACTGGGTGAACCGGATCGGTAATGTCAGCGACTATCAGTCGTGCGTCCTTGCTGGTGATACGCGACACACGCCCCTGCAGGTCGACCTTGTCGAAACTGCCGCCGGTAATCACATAAAGCAATTGCGATTCGGCATTATCCAAGCGGGTGATTGCAGAAATAGGGCTAGCCACTTCTGATGGCAGGTTGACCGAGCCTGTAGGTACACCAGTGTAGAAATACTCCACCGGCGCTTCACTTTGCTCACCAGGGAACAGTTGACTGGTAACCGTAACCTTGGCTTTACCGAAGCTACCCGCAGGCGCGCGCACCTCGATACGGTTACTGCTAAGCACTTTAAGGTCACCCGCCAAAGCACCGGCGAATCGCACTTGCATATAGTGGTTGAAACCACGGCCATACAGCGTGATCAGGTTGCCGCCCTGAGGCGGACCGGTTTTTGGCTGTAGATCGTCGATCTCGATTTGCGGCAGGATCGTCATGGCGCCCTGGCGGATATAGGCCAAGTTCTGATCAAGACGCTCGACCTTGACCGGCAAGGTCGCGCTAATACCATTCAACTGGAGGTCGGGTACTTGCACGCGCACTTCTGTGTCGCTGACGCTCACCAGCTGTGCGGGCTGCAGGCGAGTTTCGCCGATCCATACGGCTATTTGTTCAGGCGCGATGCCAAAGCCGGTACCGCGGATCAGCGCTTGCTCACCACCCGCAGCATGGAAATAGTGCAAACCGGCCACACCCTCGGCTTCGCGCTGTACCTGGCTAATCTGCGGGCGCACACCTGTACGGCGCTCTAGTTGCAGCAAGAACGCTTTACGCAAGGTATGCCCTTGCAAATCCATCAACCCCTGGCTGACTTCAATATGCAGTTCGCCTTGATAGTCACCCTTGAAACGTAACTCGATAAAACCGCCACGCAGAGTATTGCTACCCGCCATCTCGTAGGCGGAAGCATCCAGCGGCTGGCCTTGGCCATCAAGCACACGGACAGCTTGGGCCAAGTGCGTGGCGTCGCTGTTGATCAGGTTATTGAAGGCAATCTTTACCACCTCATTGAGGCCAATAACCGCACCAGTACCTGGAGTAGAAGAGGTCACTGCGAGATGCGGCTGGATATTGATTTCAACACCCGTGCCATTGCCCTGCATGATCTGGCCGCCCATACCCAACAGTTCACCGCTGCTGGTCTGGTTCTGCCAGTAAATGGTTTCGTATTCACCTTGCGCATCGACTTCTAGCAGCAGGTAGCGATTGCCAGTCCCGACGCTGATCAGCCCTTGCTGAACCTGCATGGTCGGCAGGCTGAGAGCTGCGCTTACGGAATCGGTAGTGACGGTGCCGCGCTCGATTGCCTGGACGCGGTAGTCGAGCTGCTCGCCAAACTCCTTAAACGTGGCCAAATACAGCTGCTTATTGCGCAGGAAAAGCACATATAGCTCGCCGTTCAGCCACTGCAGATCCACAGGCGCACCCAACAGATCCGCACGCAGGCTGCCATCAAATGGGATGCTTGGCAGTGGCGCCTGGGCGCCCAACTCATTTCGACCCAGTGGCAGGAATCGCACATAACCTGTACCCAGGTCATTTGCCGCTGCTACAGCCAAGGTACGGCGCTGCAGCTCCACCGCCACATCGAGCGCGCGATGATTCGGCAGGGACAGCGTGGAAACCAGCAAAGGACGGTTGAGGTCGTTGATATCGACCACACTGATACCGCTGCGGTCGTTGGCCAGATAGACCACCTTATCCAACACTTCCAGGCCCAACACCGGCGCGTCCAGGCGCAGTTGCGACAGACGGATCGGCCGCTCCCACAAACCGATATCGTAGATCTCCAGACCTGCGGTCATCAGGAAGCGGTTGCCCAAGTGCGCGGCAGCACCCGCCTTCACACCGATGAATAGCAGATCCTCGACGGCCTGAGCAGCACCGATTTGCATCGGTGGATAATTGGGCAATACCACGCCGAGGCCTTTGGGCAGGGTGTAAGAAAGCGCGCCGACCTTGATCTCGCGGGTGGTTGCGCCACTTGGGATACGCAGGAAGATGTCGTAGATGTCCGGATCGATCACGCCCGGCAGGGTGAAGCTGAAAACCTTCTGAGTCTGCACATCGTCTTGCAGATCTATAGTGGTTACACCCGGCGCTTCAACCAGAGGATTGCGGCCCGTATAAATCTCGGTCGTACTGTGGCGCGCACGCAATACCACGCGGCTACCCGGCAGCAAGGCTTCATGACTGGCGCTGATGGTGACTTTCTGGCCACCCTGCTTGCTCGCCGAGTCCGGCGAAATAGTGAACTTGACCTGCTCCAGCGACTGCTCGGAACCAACCACCAAGGCACCGAGATAGTCGTCGCGCAGTCCACCATCGTCCAGACGCAGGTGCCATTGTCCGGGCGTCAGCGGTAACAAATCGAGAGCGTGAGCGGCGATTTCCAGGCGTTCGGCATTAACCCACTGAAGCTGAATCGGATACTGGTTGATATAGCCTTGCACCGATTGCGAGAATCCACTGCCGTGAATCACCACAGTGTCCTGGGCTCCTCGATGGAAGCTGGCGTTCTCCAGATAGTTGATACGCGGTTGACTGGCTCCTGCTGGCGCCACGCGGAAATCGACCTGGAACGGTGCCCACAGGCCGCTGCCACGCAGGTTGCGTGCGCTGTCCAGGCGCAGGCGCAATTGAGCGCCCGGTATCGGCGTGAAGCGCAAAGCGACACGACTGGCCGACTGACCATCGCCGTTCAACGCTTCGATGCTGGGCACAGACAGAGGTTGTTCGGCGTTGCCTAGATCAAGCAGTTGCACAGCCCCCTGGGCACGCAGCGATTCCAAAGTTACAGGCTCATTGAAGGTCAGCTCCAACGCCTGTTCACCGGCTGGCACAATCCCCCCCTGCTTGGCCGAGGAGTCCAGAACCAATGCGCCTGGCAACTCCAGCAGAGTAAGACCCTGAGTACCGGAACCAGCCACCAGGCGGTTCTTAAACAGATCCAGGGCCTCAATGCGCTCTTGGTTACCCGCCGAGATCACCCGTGGCTGCAAAGGCTCACGGATATCCAGCACCACCACGCCGCTCTCTGCAGCGACGAACAACAGGCTGCCGGCCAAACGCAGGCGCACACCACGACCAGGGGCTGCCTGCAACTGATTACCAAGATCGACACGTACGCGCTCTAAGGGCTGATCACGATTGATGATCTCCAGACCACGGCTGCCTAGTGCGACCAGCATATAACGGCCATAGACCAGCGCATCCTGCGGGTTGGCCTCGAAATCAAAGTTGCGCTGTTGGCTCGGGTCGAACAGGTTGAGGGTCTGGATGCTACCAGTCGCGGCATCCGTCGCTTTGACCAAGGACTCACTCCAGCCTGGGCACTTGACCCAGGCGGCGCTGCGGATATTACCGCCACTCAGCAGCCAGCCATCTTCCAGGCGCAACAGAGCACCACCATTTAGACCAGCAGGCGCGGAGAGACGTAATGGATCTTCACCATCCTGATAATTCAGCGCCATCAAGCCGGTACCGCTGGACGGGCCGGTCTTGAACGCACAAGTCGTGCTGTCTGGCGGCAAGGCGTCGACCGAGGCACCTGCGGCGAACAAACCAGCGCCCTGCTTGATTAGACGACTGACCGGGCTGGCCAGCTTTTCTTCATGAATCACCTGCAGGCCGTTCTGTTCATCCAGATTCAAACGCGCAACGCCGCCAACACCGCTGGCCACATAGAGACGTTTACGCCAGGTGTTTTCTTCCCACTCCAAAGTCGGCGCAATCTGCAGCGAGTCGATGCCAATCGAGAAATCTTGCGCGGCTTGGCGAGTAAGAATTTCCTGCTCTTCCGGCGTCGGCTCCAACGAGCCACTGGACATAAAGGCTCTGGCCAGGCGCTCGTTAATCGCCATAGCCTGAATCTTAAGGTTCAAGCGCTGCGCGTCGCTCGGCAGAGCCGGTGAGCCACCAACCAACTGCGGCTGGCTAGGATTCTGTACCGAGAAGGCGGCAGCCCGATAGTTCTCTGGTAACCAGCCACCACTAGGCAGTTTCTGCGTGCCATAACCCTCGACCATATGGCCGCCGTTGGTAAGCGCCACACCGGTCTGCTGGTCAATCCACAGGTCGCTCGGGAATATCAACGAAGGATGCAGCTGGGACAATTTGCGCAGGCCGTAACCGAAGCTCTTATCGCCATTCAGACGCGCTTGATTGCCATAACGATCCTCACCCAGCACTTCGACTTTACCCGGTGCGCCACGCGGTGATGTCACCCGCATACGAGTGCTGGACAGTACATCGATACGCCCGACCGGTAGGCCACCGAAGCGCACCTTAAGGCCATCCATAACACTGTTACCCGGCTCGAAACCATCGCCCGTGATAGTCACGATAGCGTCGCCGGCAGCAGGCCCCCACAGCGGCGTCAGCTGGTCGAAGCGAATAGGCGCATCCACCAGCAGAGCACCTTCCAGTACGGCCTGTTGCATTACACCGTCACGCACCGCCGCCAGCGTCAGGTTGTACTGACCTGCGCGCGGCAGGGCCGGTACGCTAACCTCAAGAATGGCCGGCGCAGTGTCACTCTCGCGAGAGACACCTACTATTTGGGCGGCCTGATCGCCAATATATACATGAACCTGGGCGAGGCTGGCGGGCAGGCCGCGCGCACTCACGGTGATCAGGCTGGCCTGGTCACGGGCCACACGACGAGGCACCACGGCTTCAAGCGAAAGCACCTCGTCACGGGCCCCGCGGTAAGTCAGATTAACCCGCTGATCCTGCATCAGCGTATGCAGCACTAGCGGACTCTTTCCAGGCATCGGCTTGACCGAGGCCAAACCAGCCTTGACCAGCAGAGTCAGGCGGTCACCAATCCGCAACTGGTCGGCACTAGCATTTGCCAAAGTCAGCTTGGCGTCATTGCTGGTGATTGCCACATTGGCCGTCAGCGTCTCGCCCTGTGGGCCGAGCAGCAGGAACTGTTGCTCATTAGTCAGATACTGATCGATTGCCTTGCTGAAACGCGCAATGACTTGCAGGCTGCCATCCGGCTGACGATCAAGAATACCGTTACGTGGGTCAACCATGTGCAAGCGTAGAAGAACGTCCGGCACCACTTGCACAATACTACCGTTGGCTTCCACACCGCCGGCGAGTGCCGAGTAGGCATCCGCGACCACGCTTTCCACGCTGCCGCCAGCAGGAGCCTCCATGCTGCGGCCCGGTTGTGGGCGTAGTGGGTCGGTAACATCGATGGTCAGCACACCCTTGCTGCCCCGAGCGACATAAAGCGTGTTGCCGTTGAAGTCGAGATCGTAGACATAACCAATGTCGTTTACCCGCGCCACCACTTGCGGCTTCGCTGGATTCAGCAAGTCGACTACGGCAATGCCGCCGCTGCCTGCGGCCACATAAGCGTAGCGCCCTTGCAAGGAAACACGGGTGCCTGGCAGATCCAACTGCGCCAAACGCTGTAGGCCCTGGGCTTTGTCCTGCTTGAATACATAGAAACCACCACTGCCATTGGCTTCCTGAGTGAGCAAGATATTGGTTTTAAAGTTGAACGCACCGCCCACGCCGATCAGCAGGTCGGCATCACCCAGCGTTGCGTTCTGGGTTGCGATGTCGAGCAGAGGCAGCTTGGACTCGGTCGCCAAACTCTCGACCAGATAGGTTTTGTTTGGCAAGAAGGCATCGACAATACCTACGCCCTCTTCACCCATAGCTAGCAGTACTCGGGCATTGCGTACACGCAGACCACGTACGACTTTGCTCGGCAGTTCCAGCGCGCTCAATAAGGTGGTACGAGCCGGATCCAGTTGATCGAATGCGACGGTGAACAGGCGAGACTCGATGGCATTGCCGCTGCTATCCAAGCGGACGCCGGTGATATAGGCACGATCACTGCCACGCT
This sequence comes from Pseudomonas sp., assembly GCF_030690725.1. Lineage (GTDB taxonomy): Bacteria > Pseudomonadota > Gammaproteobacteria > Pseudomonadales > Pseudomonadaceae > Aquipseudomonas. The sequence continues at coordinate 49,626 of NZ_JAUYGD010000011.1, forward strand.
CGAAATAGGGTTCTACGCCTACGGCGATAAAGCCGCCTGGCAGGGATATTTTCGACACAACACGGTCATCACGGCCGTCGCGATTGCGGTCGAGCAAACGCAACATATCGTCTGGATTTAAACCGTTGTCGCCAGCATTGACCGCATACACCAAGACCCCTGCTTCACCTTGAGCGGCGAACAGATAGCTGCCGGACGGATCAAGCGCCAGATCATAAATTCGGCCCTTGTCGCGAATCAGTGCCTGGGGCGGCTGTTGATAGGTAAAGGCCTTGAGCAAAGTGCCCAGCTGCCCAGTGCCTGTAAGTTTGACCACTACATCAACGGTACCGAGAGAAGCGGCAGGGCTGATCACTTCCAGGGTTTCAGCATCGAGTACTTTATATTGAGTCGCTTCGAAATCACCGAACAGGACGCTCATGGCGCCAGGATCGCTGCGGAAACCCTGACCTTTTATCAATACACGGGTGCCGCCATTAAACGAACCTTGCGCAGGTGTCAGGGAACGCACCAGCAGCGGCTCGACAAACTGCACAGCACCAACTTTGGAAGCCTTGCTACCGTTACCGCTGATTACTTGCAGACTCGCAGGACCAGGCAGGCTGTTCGGCGCCTGGACGCTATAGCGAGTGCGGCCATCGAGTAGGGTCTCACGCAGCTCCCCGGTGGCAATCTGACCGGATAAGCTGAACTGCGGTTGACCGGTACTGCCGGAGAGAACGACTTCCAGCTCGCCACCGCCGATATCCAGAGAGCCAGGGGCAACACGCTCAATAGCGATCTGCGGTCCCGCAGCCAAACCGGTGCGGAAGCGAATGCTGTGCTCCATGAGTCCACGAGTACGGCGGCTGGCCAGATCACCCTTGAGAAGGATGCGATAACCGCTGGTTGCGGCCAACGGTTGTTCGGGCTGCAAGCGCAACACGCGCTGGTCGGCACTTCGCTCGATAACGAAGGCGACGTTTTCCGGCTGCTGTCCGGCTTGCGCGTCGCGCTGCAGACTCAGATAAGTACGCAGCTGGGCATCGTTGAGCTTATTCAAGGAGCGGGTAAAGCGCAGCTCCAGCGGACTGTCCAACGGCACGCCGTCACTTTGGTCACGCGGCGAGCTGCTGACCAGTTCAAGGGTCAGCAGGTCAATCAACCCCAAATGGGATATGGATTCAGGGTAATTTGTCTTCGCTGCGAAGATGGCAATTCCCTGGTCAGCGACAACCAACGGGTAGCTGCGGCTGGATTTCGTCAGTAGACCGTTTGGTACCCCCAGGCAGCGATATGGCAGCACCAAGGCATCGAGCAGACTGATATTGTCGGGACGACTGAAGTCGTAGAAACCTAAATAGTCTTGCGGCGCTTTCTCGCATTCCGCACCGACCTCTGCAGCACCATGAGTCAAATTAACGCCGGTGGTGGCCAAGGTGTGAATCCCTTTACTCTGCCCCGGTACGCTAAAGCCTCCCGACTGATAACGGCCCACTTCGCGGATATAGGCTGGCCGGCTGGCGTCATAAAGCTTCAGATCATTCCCGTTAGCAAAGCGGCCGCCATCGGCACTCAGCGCTGTCAGCCCTGCCACATCGCTATCACCGACCTGCGGCAGAGAAGGCTTGCTGAGGTCGAAAATCACTCGACGAGCACCGTTGACAACATGCAGCGTATCGCCGATCACAGCGATGTCCTGCACGTCACTCAGCGTTTGGGAGCGCCCACCGAGGGTCGCATGGGTAATCCGCCGCACCACGCTGGGTCGCATGGGGTCGGCGATGCTGACCACCGCAATTCCTTCCTTGCGGCTGGCAACCAGCACCAGGCCCTGATGCACCAGAATCTTCTCCACCACCTCGTTAAACGGTAACGGCAGGCTATAGCGGATACCGCGATCCTTACCCGGTGGTTGTTCTGTCAGATCGTCGGGATCGCGTATCTCGCGGTCATAAACCAACAGCAGGCTACGACCTTCATAGTCAGTATCGATAAACGGGAAGCTATAGCCCCGCGCAGCCACATACAGCTGCTTGTCGCCCAGTGCCATCGCACTAGGCTGCACATCCTGCGGCAAGTTGTAGTAACCCAAGCCGTGGCGTGGCGCAGCCTGGTCGACCTGTGCGGGATCGTACTTGACCAGGCTGATCCAGCCAGGCGCATAGTAATGCTGCAACTCTTCCAAGGTGGTCAGTTTATCCGGCCGTACTACGCCCTCTCCGAGTTCACCGCGGCCAAGCACGTAAACCATTCGCAGATCGCTATCCACCGCCAGATCGACGATATGGCCTGGCGGCAACTTCAGCGGATCGGGTACGTAATCCGTGAGCTGTCCTCTTTCCAACTTGCTCAGGCGAGCATCGATCTCCTTGCGCGTCATAGCCGGTTCGCTTTCCAGGCCGCGATCCAGTTGCAGACGGCCATAGAACAACGCGTTGCGCTGCACATAGCGACGACCGAGCTCATCACTCAATTCGATATCGATAAAGCCGCGGTAACCGCCACCCTCATCGTCGCGCAGGTCTGGCACCAGCCAGCTCATGCGCTCAGCGCTGTATAAACGCAGATCGGCCGAGCCAACCTTGAAGCTCCGCACCGTCTCTGGTTCACCGCTCTTATAGGCGGTGAGCGTCATGCCAGCGTGAAAACCCTTGCCGACCAACGCCACACGGTCGTTCTGGCCACTCTGGGCTACGCGGACCACCGCAGGAGTCAGGTGAGAAATCGACAATTCGTCGACAAAGACAAAACCGCCCAGAACAGTATCGGAAAGACCGCTCTGGTTATGGACACTGACAGTCGCCGGGCCGGGATAGTTAGGCACCGTCTTGGCGTAGAGACTAACGATACCGGTCTCGGCATCTACAGTACGAATCTCGATAACCAGCGGCTCGCCGCCCACCATCAGGCGCAACTGGTCACTGAAATTCCGACCTCGGACAACGATCTCGGTGCCGCCACGCACGTCCCCGACATTGACACATGAGTTGCGCTCGCGACTCTCGCGGGTACAGATGCTCTCGATATCCGGGTACAACGCATCTGCCGGCGCAGTGCTGAAGTTGAATACGTAGTCGGCAGCCATCGGCTGACCGGTAACCGCGGCCAAGCCTTGCTTGATCCGTACGTAATAGCGCTGGCGAGCTTGCAGACTCTGGCCTTCCTTGCGAGTCAGCTGGATACGCCGCTTAGTGGTGTCGCTACCCCGACTGGCGAAGGCCAAGTCGAACAATCCGGTCACGTCACTGCCGATCTGCGCATCACCCTCCAATACTTGGACATAGTCGCCCAGCACAGTGGATTCCGGCAGCACTGCCGATAGTTCGATAAGGATTGCCGGCAACTGCGTGCTGACATCGTTCTCGCCAACCTGAGGCGTGTGTTGCAACACGGTCAAGGCCGGAAGGTCTATACGGCCAATACCACCTTTGCCAGCGGCGACCTGGATGCCTCCACGCGCCAAGGTCACGCCACGAACCCCGAAATTGTCCGACTTGGCGTTACGCTGAATCATGACCGGAACGCTGGCATCCAATCCGCTCTCACCGACACGAGCCAAGTCGATGATCTGCACCAAACTCTGCGATGGCCTGTCTTCCTGGTCGGATAACAGTTGGGTGACATAGGCCAGGTTGCCGGAAAGGTGCACGTCATACAGACCGTCGGAGGCCAGATCCGGGCGATGCGGTTCGATTTCCACCACCTGCACCAAGCGCGGTTGGTCAGGCTCGCCGATATCGATGCGCGACAAGCGCGCGCTATCGCCGGCACCGGCCATGTCGCTCACAAAGAGCTGATCGCCAACCAAGTGCAAGCGGTTGGCGATGCCCAGGGTATCGACACGCGCGACTATCGGCATGGCCGGCGTGCTCAGGTCGGCAACCACCACGCCCTCTTCCGAAGCGGCAATATAGGCATAGTGGCCACGCACCTTGACGTCGCGAGTGAAGCCATTCGGTTTGATGTAGCCAACATGGTAGGGCGCGGTCATATTGGTGATATCGATCACCTGTACGCCACCGTTGCCATTCGCCACCAGCGCCAGATTGCCGCTGCGAGTCAGACCGTAAACATCGGGGTAGGGCATATCGACCCTGCCCATCATCAGATAAGGCAGGCCGAATTGGCCGTCGCCATTCTTTTGGCCGAACAGCAGCAACTCGCCAGCGTTGTTATCCAGATAGAGCGCGCCAGTGCCTTCGCTTGGCCTGTCGCCACCAAGCCAATCCTTGCGAATTTCACCAGTGAAACTGGAGATAAACTGACAAGCTCCACCCGCGGCAGCACCCTGACAGTCGCCACCAATAACACCGGATTTACCCGCCAGAACGATATTCTCATCGGATACCAGTTCGCCGATGCTACCGCTGAACATCTCGGCGGCACCGTTAAGCAGCGGTGAATAGGCGAAGAAGTCACCACTTTGATTGCTCTGGGTTTCATCCACAGCATCCATGATAAAGATGCCAGTGCGAGCCGGGGCATTGGCTTTGAGCATCTCGTCCTTGCCAAGCAAGCCGAGACCTTGCTCGATGCGCAACGGATCAACACTGGACCAAGCGGCCAGCATCGCGCCACTGCGATCCAATGCGCGGTACTGATCGACTGCGGTGTAATGCACCTGCTTCGCGACCTGCTGGGCATTTAGAGCCGGCATGATGAAACGCCGCTCGCTGAGCGACCAGCCAACCTCGTGGTAGGTATCGCGCGTCACGGTGTGGTTCGGTGTAACCACCGTGGTCAGTACGTGCAGACGCTCGTTGCGTAAACCAGTACGGCGTAGAACATCACCCTGACTAAAGTCGGCCCAATAAATAAAATAGTGCTTGTCTGGTTGGCTGACCGGCGTTTTATCGCCAGGGGCCCGAGTGTCATCGCGGAATAGCTTCAGCGGATATTCGTCGGCGACTTTCCACTCGCCGCTTTCTGTCTGGTACTGACGCTGCCAGAGCATGCTGACATCCTGGATAGCGCCACCCATATCTTCAATAGAGACCACTGCGCGCAGACTCTCGCTCATGGTCAGCACGTCTTTATCAATCGGATAGAGCACGCTCAAGCGCGGAACAATGGTGTCCTCCAGGCGACCGATACGGACGATCTGCGACTCACCAGCCTGGCCGAGCTGATCATAGGCGATGGCTTGCACGGTGAAGCCTTGCACACCAGCAGGCGCTGCAATCAGTGCCCGGTAGACGTGGTCCTGCGCATGACTGCCCGTCTGCTGACCGTAACTCTGTTGGCTGCTGTAGACCGGAACGCCATTGACGTAGAAGGTGACACGGTCAATGCCTTCAGGGCCAAGGTCGTCGAATGCTTCGACAAAGACCTCAACGTCCTCGCCATCTATTACCACGCTGTTGTCATTATCCGGTTTGACGATCCGTGCTTGCGGTGGTTGGTCGGCTTTGATCGTCAAAGCACGGGGCAAATCGACCATGGCAGACTCGTAACCGTCCAGATCCCGGGCCTTGGCGCGGAAACGCAGAACCTGATCAACACGGCCATTCGGTACCTTGAAATGAAACTGGTAGGGCGCGGCGGAATCTTCGCCGAGCGGCTGGTAGGCAGGAGTCGCGTCTGCTGGGCCGATGGAATAGAAAAGCGAAGCGCTGTCTACGCCGACTTCCGGGTCGCTGGCCTGCACCTGGATGACCACTCCACGACCTTCGGTCAGCTCGCTCACCTCGCCCATGGCAAACCCGCGGGCGTCGAGCAACTTGATCGCGTTGACCTCAGGAACCTGGTTACGCAGCAGGGTTACTACTATTTGTTCGCGGGTCTCGTTGCCGCTGGCATCGCGAGCAATGATCTGTAGCTGCATCGGCAGCGCATCGGGCAGTTTGTCCGTGCGGCCCAGGTAACCGGCAATAGTGTCCAAGGGCAGGCTGCCGATAAACGGTGCGCTGAGCATCAGACGGTCGACGACACGTTCGTTGTCGGCATATATACCGTCGCCGTCGCGATCCACATAAAGACCGAGGCTGACCGAACCTACGCGTACGTTGTCACTTACTTCCAGCTGATATGGCAAATCACGCTTTTCGGCCACGCTGGCACCAGTGGCCACCGGCAGCTTAACCACCATCTCAGGCGCTTTGTCGTCCTTGAATACACGTACCCGCACAGGCTGAACCGTAGATACGCTACGTGCTTGACCGTTGGCACGGCGCTCAAGGGTGCTCGCAGTCAAATGCAGATCAGTACCAGCCTGCCCGTAAGGAATCTCCAGAAGGAACTCATACGGGAAAACCATATCTGTGAAACTGCGATCACCGCCCTTCAAGCCGGCAACATTGAGCACAACACGATCAATACCGACATCATCGACAGCGTTGACTTGCACCAGCATCAACTGGCCTTCGTCTATCTCGCTGTTGTTCTTGGGTGTACCAATGGCAACGCTGGGAGCCTGATCCTGCACAATCTCAACATCGAACTGTTCTTCGGCACGGTGAGCATCCAAGTCATCATGGGCGACACCATAGGTGTCCACGGCTTCGACACTGACATGCACACGATTCGCTTGGGGGTTTGCGGGATCAAATTCTGGTACTGGTACAGAGAAATTGTAGGGTGCCGAGCGCAAGCGCATTTCATAGGGCGCTTGGCCATTGCCATAGGTGGCACGCAAGTGAAGGTATTCGATACCGACGTCGTCGAATGCTTTGACGTTCACATAAAGCGGGTTGCCTTCCACCACTTTGGCACCCGGTACCGGCTCAATCACATCCAGCACCGGACGCTCGTCGACTCGTACCGGATAGCTCACTTCACGCGCTTGGCTATTGGCGGCGTCGAACGCCTCGACCCGTACCCAGACATCTACCCTGCTTATCTCATCGTGGGTAAGTCCGAAGCCTGCAAGAATCTGGTGCAGCCGATCGACATGCAGTATCTGGGTGTATTCCGGCGTGTCGATATTGAGCGTAGTGACAGGCTCGTAGTCGTCCGAGGGAATACCTTTAATGTCGCGCAACAGGGAGAAGTCCTGCTTCACGTACTGACCGTCGCGCTTGAGCACACCATAGGCGCGCGACAGCATGATGCGGCTGACCTTGACGTTATCGTAGCCCTGTACCGTCAGACTGAAGTCACTGTCCTCAATGGCGCCAAAACCAATTGCAGGGCGCTTGATGATGGCTTCCGGCTTGATAGTGTCGGCGGCGACATTGATCTCTCGATCAAACAGTCCAACTGCGCCATCCGAATCCGTTATCTGCGCCGTCAACTTGAGCTTTTCGTTATGGCGAATCAGACCGGCGGGTACTTCCAGCACAAAAGTGCTTTGCAACGCGTAGGGGCTATTTTTGCGACCAAAATCGTCCGCCAAAGTGGCGTCGTAATTGGCCTGCATGCTGTCGTGAATGCTGGCAAAAGCAGCATCGACCGCCTGAACACCGCCCGCAGCTTCATTGGCACTGCTGGAGAGCACTGGCAATGGCACGCCATTAGCAAACACCTTGAGACGGGATGGCGTCAGCAGACGATCATCCGCCGCCACCAAGCCGACTCGGATGCGGAAAGTGCCTGCCGCTATGTCCTGATCTTCAGCCGGCGCAGTAATACGTACTTCCGGCACCATATTGACCAGAGGGTGGATCAACAGCGTGCGCTGACTAACATGGCCATAAGTGTCGGTCAGCTCGACCCGGTACTCAGTCGGTTCCGTTTGGTCGAATAGAATCTCAGCCTTATCAGATGCCTGCAACGGCGGGGCATTTGGACAGTTGACCGCAAACGAGCGGCTATAGACCACTGCCGCAACGCTGCCATCACGCTTCAAACGCAGTACGCGGTAAGAGGCCAAACCAGCGTCGTCGCGCAACTCGGTATCCAGACGGAACTGCTCTTGGGTGCGGACCCAGAACTCGCCATAATTCAGACGAGACGGCTCACGCAGGTTTTTTTTGTAAGTGCCATTAACCCAATAGGTGTTGAAGCCGGTCATTTCCAACGAGGGTTTTTCATTGGCCTGCAATGGGTACAGCATGCTGTGTTCGCTGCTGCGACCGCTCCAATCTTCGGCAATCAGGGTCAACTCCAGATCACCGCTATCCAACGCCTTAGGTACCCGGTAAGGCAACTGCCAGGTGCGCTTACCAAAACTGACGCCCAAGTCATGTACCGTACGACTGCGGTTTTCCAGCAGGCGTAAGCTCTTCAAGGCGCGACTGTCGTCATCGAACTCGACCTTCAGGTCGAGTTGCTGCATCGGAATTGCCACAGTGCCAAGCATAGGGGAAAGAATCTTCGAAGTTGGCGTTTGCTCGTCAATGCTCAGCGTTTGTTGCAACAGGGGTTGCAGTACCTGCGCGCCACGAGCTGCAGACCTACGGTCGACCGCGTGACCAATCAAAGTGACACTGCCACTTTGCACTTCAGCCGGTATCGGCATGAAAACGTTATGGCGCTGATTGATGCTGACGGCAGTTCCGCTGCTGGCAACCTGCAAAAACGCTGTCTGGGCGGCGTCGCCTATGCCATCCTGCACCAGCAGACTAAGTGCATTGCGACCGGGCATGCGCGCGCCGCTGGCACTAGACAGCTCAGCCGCTCGGCCTTCCTGGAGGCTGAACTGTAGCTCGCGAACAAAACCAGGGGCGCCGCCAAGAGGGCGTAGTATCAGGCGAGTGACATCGTCATTGATCAGCGCTTTGAGATCCAACGTGCCGCCAACCGCTTGCACTTCACGTATCTCAGGGCGAGCATGGCAAAGGCTGCGCGAGTAGCTTTCCACCGACCAGACGCTAGCCTGATCGCCGACCTTCAGGCTGATCGGTGCCTGGGACTCCTCCCCGCCCTCGAACTGTAGCCGATTGTCCTGCACCCTAATGAAGGGCTTACCGTTGAGCAGTAGCTCGCCCTGCCAACCCTGGGCCTCTGGGTAAGCAAAATCAATTGTCGGGTGGTTACGCGTAGTCTGGCTGTCATGGCGATTCTTGCCAAACAACTCGCGAGCGCCACCCAAATCACGCAACGAGCTAATCAGCAGGAGGTGCCCAATAGCATCTCCAGGCGCGTTGGTGCTGTAATCGTCCTGCACATTCAAACTGCCGCGCAAAGGCTGACCACGCTTCTGGCTCTCAGCCGGCAGGCTGTCGCGCCATGCAAGCGTAGGCGCCTGATCGCGCTGAATCAGAAGACGCCGGGTCTCCTGGCTTTCGTTACCGAGGAGATCCTTGGCCTTGACCACCAGCGTCAGTGCCACTGGCTCATTTCCAGGTTGGTAACGCTGGATATCGAGAGAAACCGTACCGATCTGGGGAATAGATACCTGAGCGGCTTTAAGATCAGTCGCGCTGGCCAACACTTCGTCGCGCCCCTGGTCGTCGAGCAGACGCACTTCATAGGAAGCAACCTCAGTCTCATCCTGCAGACTGGCCTTCAGCTCGACCGTCTGGAACTCGAACAGGCGCTCACCCGGAGACTGAATGGTAATGCGCGGCCCTTGCTCATCAGCCACCACCTTCACATTGATGGGTGTCGAGCGGACTTCATTGATCCCACGATCAAGTGCGCGAACAACAAACTGCAGTGTGCGGCCTGCATAGCGACGGCTCAACTCTGCTGGTAAACGCAAACGAGCATCGAAGTCCGCGTAAAATCTCTGCCCGGAGACAATAGCGCCCAAGGTACCGGGATTAGGGATTTTTATGGTTTCCACTCGATCCTTGCGGCTGAAAACCTCCCAGTTCAACGAATGCTCTTCGCCGGTTTCTGGGTCAATCATCAGTGCATTGATACTGTCGATGAACTGATTGTCGCCCGCACTGCCTTGCACATCGAAACTCTTGCCCGGCTCCAGGCTGAAATCGGCTATCGGCTTGTTCATCTGCAAGAGCGGCGGCTCTGTGTCGTCGATGATTTCGATATCAAACATCGCTTCACTGCTTTGCCCGGCGCTGTCAACGGCACGCACGCCCATAGCGGTGGAGTCGTTCAGCTTGTTCGGCACACGCAACGAAGCGCTGACGTATCCACCCAACGCACTAACCAGCGCGCTGCCTGTGACAGTCTTGAGCACCTGGGTCTGGCCGTCTTGCCGCAGGAAGAACTCGACTTTAGTCAGCTGGCGATCATCTTGAGCAAGAACCTGCGCATTGAACGCCTCGCCTTCGTAGAGTCGCGCTCCAGGTGCTGGCGTACGCACGCTCAGTACTGGTGGAAGATCCCGCTCTATAGGGAAGCGCCAGAGCGTAGGCTCCGCATCGTTTCCATACTGATCCTGGCCACGTAGCTCAACCACCAACTCATCGCCCTGCTCAGGGATAGAGACCTGGAAGGAACCTTCGAAACTGGCCATATCAATGCTGGTGTTGTTATACAGCGTCTGCGCTCCGCTCAAGGCTCGCAGGGAAACCAGCTTGGTATCGTCCACGCCGCGCACACGAAACTGCACTTGGTTGCCTGCATATAGCGGCACACCCTGAACCGGCGAAATCACGGCCAGACGAGGACCAAGGGTGTCGGCCATAACCTGCAAGGCCAACTCTTTGGCATCACCACGCTGACCACCGTCATCCACCGCCGCCACTCGCAAACGCAAATTGCGGTTCTGGTTACCCAGGGCGAGCGGCTTCAGATCAATAGTCAGCCGATTAACCGTCTCGGGCCCAGGTGTAAGGCCTGCGGACTGATCAATGAGCGCCTCCCACACTGGGGTACTTCCGTTTTCTAGCCACAAGCTAGCTTCAAGAGCGTGCACCGCAAGGTCATCACGGGCCACCACATCGACCAGCAAGCTGTCCTGGCTGTAAAAACGACTTTGTGCGGGACTCAGAGCGCGCACCTCAGGCTTGCTGTCGTCGCGAATACCAATCAACACCCGTAGTTCGGAATCGTTGCCGGTGCCGTCGGTCGCCACCGCACGAATGGGATAACGGTCGTAACGCACACCATCGAGGTGCTTGAAAGTTGGAGCAGCCACCACCTTGAGAGTGGAGAAAGCTTTGAGTGCACCAGGAATCGACTGCACCACCAGGTCGCCGTCGATGCTGCTCAGGCGATCCTCAGGATCGCCGGTAAGGACGTACCCGATACCGTCCCGCTTCGCCACTCCGTAGAGTTCCAGGCGTTCAACGCCGACATTGTCGTAACCAGTGAGTTTGAGAACGAATGTGCTGTTTTCTACCACTGGAGCTAGATCTACGCCGGCATCACTGACATTGATGCTCGGTGAAGCCAGGTTGATAACCGGGTCTTCCTCGTCCTTACCCAGAGTGACGTTAACCACAGGGCTACGGGTCAACTGGCCGTCAGTGTCGATGGCCTCGGCATGAATGGTGAGCGGCGCTTCTTTTTCGACGCCGCTCGGCGTCTTGTACACCACCGTAAAGGGTGCACGCTGATCGGTACCCACCAGCTTACCGTTTACATAGAAATCGACCTGGCGCATGCCCAAATCGTCGGTGGCATTAGCCCGCAACTCGACAGGCTGTCCCGAAACCAGGTGGCTGCCCTCGACCGGATGACTAAGAGCTACGGTAGGAGATTGATCCCCTTTCACCGGCAACAAAAGACGCTCTGACTCGTTTACCTGCTGGTGCTGGTCCACCACCCGACCACGCAGCTCTAGAGTACGTCCCAGCCACTCGCTCTTGATCGGCAGTTGGAAGGTGTGGCGGGCGCTACGAATCCCCAAAGCGTTGCCGTCGTAGTTTTTCACGTGATGACGGAAGGACTGCACCTCCTCGCCATTCACCAATAAGAAGATGTCGGTACCGCCATCCAAGGTGTCGTCGCTCGCCTCGATGGTGACTGCAACGGTCTGACCCACTGTTGCCAAACTGCCAACTGCAGGTTGGGTAATTCGCGCGATGGGCTTCTGGTTCTCCAGCACCCGCAGCAGACGGGCCGGAGCGTCGACGACTCCGCCATTACGAGCATGCACACGCGCAGAAAGAGCGATGCTGGTCTCACGCACGGCGATATCCGGCGCCTTCAGGTCGACCTGCCAGAGCTCCATCAATTGCTTTTGGTCCGGGTCGCGCGGTAGTGGCCGCTGCTCCAAAATAGGAAATAGCGTTTCGCCCACCTTGCGGCCATCGAGAAAGTACTCGACCTGACTGATGCCGCTTTGGTACTCGACATTGGGCAGCACACCCAAGTTGGCACTGACCACAGCCCTGAACCGGCTATTCTCGATCACACGCTGGGCATCTATGGGCGATTCAAGATCGAAGTCTGGAACCTTTGGATTGCTTTTGGCCACAACCCTCACAGGCCGCTCGGCTGTACTCTGACTCTTACCGGTTTCGTCGAAAGCAACTGCCCGCAGCCGCAAGGTACGACCTTCCAACTCCTGCTCAATGGGTAGCGTTAAGGCATATGGAGGTGTGAGACGACGGCCAACCAGCGTGTCATCCAACCAAAACTCAACACTTTTAACAGCAACGTCATCCGTAGCCGAAGCAGCCAACTCCAGCACCGCACCGACGGCGACGGTCGGCTCTACTTGCAATTCAACCGATGGGGGGGCGTCTAGCGCGGCGAGCAATAGCTCTGCGCCAATTTCTGGATAGCGCTGTAGGCGCACGCTAACCTTCAACGGACTCTGCTCAGGCACTTGGGCACGAGCTAACAATGCACGCTGATCATTGCGCTCAAGTATGCCTTCACTGCCAGGTGGTAGCTGCATCTCAACTATCAGGCTGTCCGCTAGCGGCGCCTCGCTACCATCATCAAACACTGCCAGCAATTGCGGCAATGGCTGAAAACTATTGAGCCTTGGCAGAATCAATGGCTGATCTGCAACCTGTCCCTCGTAGCGCAAGGCGGTCAATCGGCGGTTGAAATCGACCGTTACAGGCAGACTAATCTCATCGAGCCCCGGATAGCTCAGATAAACGAGAACCGCCTCGCCGGCGGTTTCTTGCAACGGATACACGATACCGTCGGCACTGACCCAGACCTTTTCCGGATTTGATGAGCGGTAACTAATCCCATGCCCCATACCTGCAAGCGGCGTTGCACCGCGAAACTCGAAATCAACCTCCGGCACCAACCGCGCCGATTGCAATGCATCACTAAATAACAATTTACCGGGGCTAACGCTGAGCGAGCGCGCCGCCTCATCAATGCTGTCGCCGGTGAAGCGAATATCCGAGTAACTACGTTGGTTGCCAGATGCATCCACGGCAGTCGCCTGCACCATTACCAATGCGTTGCGGGCAACCTCATCGGCGGATAAAGCGGGTTCAATCTGCTGACGCACACTGAACCTAGTTTGCTCATCGCTGCTCGGAAATACGCGCAGGGCTTCGGGCATCCGTAAAAACGCCTTGCTTTCAGCTTCGCTAACTACTCCGCCAGCAGCCCGCAGATCTGAGGCACGTAAACCTGTGAAGGACAGGCTTAGGTAACTGAGATCAATATTGTCTTGCGCATCGAAACTGCCAACCAAGTACTGCTTACCGTCGTTGATCTCTATCGCTAACTGAGCCAACTGAAGCTGAGGTGGCTGCCGCTCATACTGAAAAACTTCGCTGTATGCCGCTTTACTGCCGTCAGCAAAAACGAGATTCACAGCAGGCTGCAGAGCATTACTGCCGTCGAGGCGAAAGTTGAAAGCACAACCAATGGACGAGCTTTGGCTGCGAACGGAGTCGACTGGCTGAAAACGCTGCCCAGAAGCGACAACAGTTACGTCTACTAACTCACGACAATCATCAACCGCCAACGTGTAGTCGACGGCATTGCCGGAGCTACCAAGAGGAGATGCAGTGCGAATATCGAACTGAGGGGAAGCAAATGCAGCCGGCATGGCCAGCGCGAGAAGCACCGCCAGGGCACAGCGAAACCTAAGACAGCGGCTTCCTTGCTGCATTCGCGTAATAGTTCCATTAATTTTGCGCATGTAGACTGAGCCCACTGATAGACTCAACCCCGAGTGGCACAATGCTATACATCAGCAATAGGCATTTCAAGCGGGCATTAGCTTTCAAAAATGAATAAGCCGAAAAAATCGTGACCCAGGTCAAAAATGCAGGAACGGGAACCCTTCCTTGCAACCGACTCTTTGCAGCTCGACTTCGAACCAGCAACAATATCACTGAGCCATCACAGGGACGAGTCCATGGCCAATACTCTGCAAATGACCATTAACCTTGCGACAACGCGCGCCACCCAACACCTTGTACTAGCCTTCGTAATTATGGCTGTGGTAGCGGGTTTATGCTGGCTAGAATTCAAATTTATCAATGAGTTACAGCTAAAAGCGCCTTTTCGCGCGACTAACGTACCCACAACCACTCCCGAAAGACAGAAGTTAAGTAGAGCACTTTTTGAGCTATTTGGACCTGAAAAAACTGACCCAAACCCCATTAGCGCACCCGCAGAACAACTACCTGAAAGCAATCTCAATTTGCATGTTTCGGCCATATTCTTCATGGCGAATCCTGGCCACAGCTCGATTGTTCTAGAGGATGGCGATAGAACTCTAATACTCAAACCTGGAGATGAAGCTCGCCCTGGCGTCTCCGTCCAACATATCGAAAGCAATCGAGTAACCCTCAAACGCAATGGAAAACTCGAACAAATAAGCTTTCGAGGATTCGGCGAAATTGCTAGCAGCGATCTAGCATCCTTACCGCCTCTTGCGCAAAGCTCGAATAGCGAGCCCTTAACGGCCGCAGCCTCACCAGCCCCCCCCCCGCAGCTAGAGCAAACTACGCCGACTGCTTATCAGCAATTTATTCAACGCAAACTTGCGCAAACCAAGTAGTAGAGTACAAAAATTGTCTATCCGAATCCCATTAGTAATATTGTGCTCCCTCTTTTTTTTCTCGCCACAAAATTCCTATGCCGAGGACACATCTCCGCCAGAGGCAAGCGAGATTAAAATTAACATGCAAGACACCAATATCCGCTCTTTTATTGAGTGGATAGCTAAAGAAACAGGAAAGAACTTCATTATTGATCCGCGCGTGACCGGTAAAGTCACCGTAATATCTAACGAGACTATGACACCGGAAGAAGCATATAGGGTATTTCTTTCTGTATTGCAGGTTCACGGCTTTTCTGCAATTGAATCAGAAAGCGCCGTAAAAGTAATTCCTGACGCCAATGCAAAGCAGAGCGGCGTACCACTGGTTGACGACAACCAACTTAATGGTGATCAACAAGTCGTACGTGTAATACGCACAGAGCATGTCCCTGCTACTCAACTAGTTAACATTCTCCGCCCGATGGTACCTCAAGTCGGACACTTGGTGGCCTACCCGGACAGCAACGCACTGATTATTTCTGATAGAGCATCCAACATCAATCAGCTACTAAAATTGATTGTCGAAATAGACCGCGCAGGGCAATTTGAAATTGATGTAATACCTCTTAAATTTTCTAATGCAAAAGAAGTATCAGCCATTCTTAGCTCTCTGGCCTCCCAGAGCGGAGGACAAGAAGGAGCTAGTAAAATGAACATCGCGGTAGATGAGCGCACCAATAGCGTTCTTATATCTGGCGACCCCAGTAAACGCCAACAACTGCGAGATGTATTAGCCAATCTTGACCGGCCTGGCAGTCTTGTTCGTGACACACGCGTCACCTATCTGCACTATCTTAAAGCGTCTGAGGTTGCTCAAATACTTCAGAATATTGCCACAAGCATTCAGAAACAAGACAAAGACATCGGAATATCAGGCGCCGACATTTCGATACAAGCCAACGACACGACAAACGCATTAGTTATAAGCGCCCCTCCTGGAATAATGGAAACCATAGACAGCGTAGTTAAACGCTTAGACATTCGGCGCGCGCAAGTACTGGTTGAAGCCGTTATAGTAGAAGTTTCCACAAATAAACTTAATGAACTCGGTGTTCAGTGGAAAACCTCTAATAGTGCCCTTACGGGTGACGGCCTATTTGGGGGTATTAAATCTTCCTTCAAGGGCAATAGTATCGACAGCCTCCCTGACAGCCCATTAAAGCTAGATGCGGGGCTGACCTTGGGGTTTTTCAGCAATGGCTCCCTTCGCTCCTTAGTCCGCGCACTCGCCACTGACGATTCAATGAATATATTATCTACACCAAACTTGGTTACCCTCGATAATGAGGAAGGGAAAATTGTAGTAGGTCAAAACGTCCCCTTCGTAACCGGCAGTTCAACGAGCGCCTCAAATCCGTCAACCAACCCTTTCCAGACAATAGAAAGACAAGACGTCGGTATTACACTCAAGATAAAACCTCAGATTAATGAAGGCGACTCGGTTACCCTCAACGTCTACCAAGAAATATCCAGTGTCAGCACGGACACTGGCGCTGCCGACATTGTGACCAACAAACGCTCCATAGAAACGAGGGTACTTATCAAAGACAATATGACCCTAGTGCTCGGCGGACTGATTTCAGATGAAGTCCGTGACTCTGGCGACAAAGTTCCTTTCCTTGGAAAAATCCCCGTAGTAGGCAGATTATTTCGCAGCGACCGCAAAGAAATTGCGAAGAAAAATCTTATGGTTTTTATAAAACCAACAATAATTAACGACTTCGATCACGCAAGCCAGCTCACTGAAGGAAAGTACAACTTCATCCGTGACCGACAACTTCGCTATGACACAGAAGATTCCATCCAGGGCAAACCCACACTCCCCAAACAGCTCAACAGCTCCAACAACGAACTAAAGATTAATAACACAATACCTTTGGACTGATTTTAATTTAGCCAATTAAATCTTCGCCGTAATAGATGCCGTTTGTTTGCTTCGAGGTCTGCGCCACTTCCTGTGTAGTTTGCCACCACAGGCTGCCCAGCAATGCGACTCCAAGCCCCTAACATGCGACACACAAGTAAATCGATAATAATTGATAACGCGTAGCAAAGTATAAAAGCACAGCACACTTAAACAGCCTATACATATTCGCCGCTGAGTCGCGAGAAAAACGGCTATGCGTAGACAAACAACTGACATTATTAACACCAGCGAAGCTCATGTCGCCTTGAGCTTTTTCTTTAATTTGATAAAAATGTGGGGGTTGCACAATCGAACAGCAGCTTATTCTTTTAGGGGGAATCAGCGAAAAACTTATGAGGCTTACCAAAAGAACCCTGAACGACCAATAAGCGGTGAATTGCTTGAACGCATCTCTTATTCGATGGGAATTCATACGTCATTGCTGATCTCACATATCACCATCAACAATAACGCGCATGAATGGTTATATCAGCCGAACTTTGCAGCTCCACTCCACGGAAAATCTGCCCTTGAACATATGCTAAAAAGCCGCACGCTAGATATTGCAGATGTTCGCCGCCACCTAGGGATGGTCTGAAGTAGCCATGTATTTCCCCGGCATACCACCTAGCGCAACTTTTAAACTCGCCAAATGATCAAAAAACAATCAATTCGACGAGTATTTCTTACGTTTTCGCCACCCGGACCCCACTCCGGTGGCCATTTCCCGCATTACAGGCGCACCTCTCCTGCATTCGTCAGTAAATGTCGGCGCGCCATCCACAGGTTCGACAGAGCGAACAGTGTCACCAGTTGCGCCGTGTTTTTGGCCAAGCCGCGAAAGCGCACCTTGGTGTAACCGAACTGGCGCTTGATTACCCGGAACGGATGCTCGACCTTGGCGCGCACCTGAGCCTTGGCCTTTTCAATCTTGCGCTTGGCTTTGTACAGCACGCTGCGCTTATCGAGTTTTTTGTAGGTGCTGCGGCGTGCCGCCACCTGCCAGATAACTTCACGTCCTTCATGCTCGGGCCGCTTTTCGACACCGGTGTAGCCTGCATCGGCGCAGACCACGTTTTCGTCGCCATGCAGCAATTTGTCCACCTGGGTGACATCCGCCACATTGGCCGCCGTGCCCACTACGCTGTGCACCAGACCCGATTCGTCATCGGCGCCGATGTGGGCCTTCATGCCAAAATAATACTGGTTTCCCTTCTTGGTCTGGTGCATTTCCGGGTCGCGCTTGCCGTCCTTGTTCTTGGTCGAACTGGGCGCATTGATCAGCGTTGCATCGACGATGGTGCCCTGGCGCAGCGACAGGCCGCGGTCGCCCAGATAGCCATTGATGACAGCGAGGATGCCGGCCGCCAGCTCGTGTTTCTCCAGCAAGCGGCGGAAGTTGAGAATGGTGGTTTCGTCGGGGATGCGCTCCAGGTTCAGCCCGGCAAACTGGCGCAGGATCGTGGTTTCGTACAGCGCTTCCTCCATCGCTGGATCGCTGTAGCCGAACCAGTTCTGCAGCAGATGCACACGCAGCATCGCCATCAACGGGTAGGCCGGACGGCCACCTTCACCCTTCGGATAATGTGGCTCGATCAAAGCAATCAAGCCCTTCCACGGCACCACCCGATCCATCTCGATCAGGAACAACTCCTTGCGGGTTTGCTTGCGCTTGCCAGCGTACTCGGCGTCGGCGAAGGTCATCTGCTTCATCGGGAAACTCGGTGGGTGGGGTCGCGGTATTTTGCCAAATCAGAAAGTCTTTTTCAGAGTTTCCTTAACGGTTTCAGGGCATTTGGTATTTCGATATGACGGGAAGATAGCGACTTGAACCCGTTTGTGAGCGCTTCAGTTCGTGCAACCGCCCACTTAATACGGGGCTTCCGCTCGCTTCACCAGCTCATTTCGGCTCAATTCGCCGCAGCGTTTTCGACACTTTTTCGACATTTATTTCTTATTGCCTAGAGTGATAATCTTCCCTCATCTCAAGCCACCATCGACAACTAGCATTTAAAAACATGGAAAAATTAATTCTCACGGACAAACTATGGCAGGGCTTTATTGGGCAGGCCTACACAGAAAATCTATTGACCATCCCTAAGGCAGAGCACAGAGAAACCGACTCAGTATTAAGAATGCACAAGTCGTCCCGACACAAGAAGGAGGCATTGACTTTATTCTTACTTTACGATCAGACAATACTAACAAATGACCATCTAAGTTTTTCATCTCCAGCCCTTGAGGCGGAAAATCATATTCTTCTGTGCGAACAACCAGAAATCCTCCTCGATATATTCAAACACACAGACTGGTACGACATACGCGACCCCGCCGCCTTTGCAAAGGGAATGGAGCTTGTAGTCGAGAGCAAAGAATTTATTGTTCCCTGGGCAGTAGAACAAAAACATCAACTATTTTGTGAAATAGCAAAAGAACTGAAGCTGTCCAGAATCGAATTAATCACCAATTTCATAGATTACGCACATCAATATTTCACTCTAAATGCTTCCCCTGAAAATCACGCTTTTTCTCAAATGGTAGGAAGTGAGATTGCCGATATTTTTTGTGAAAAATTCCAGGCCGCCACTCCAGACAAGGAAGCTTTACATTCCGTAGACGCCATCTTATTTGGCTTAATGGTTAAGGCTGAAAGAATTTTCGAAGCTAAAAGATTATCCATAGAACATGGAGCCCCGGCAGCGGGAAAAGTAACTTCTGACGGTCGATACGCTCTCAACTCTAAGACTAACCCTTCAAACCCAAACACTTTATTCTCTGATTTTCATGTGGTTAGACAAGCCTTTGAGGACGCAGATTTATCAATTCCAATTCCAGAATCAATAAAAAGTGCTTTAGCAATGAAGCAAGACCCAAACTTTAAACCATTCCAAGAGCAGCTAAGACTTTTTCAACAAAAATTTGCCAACGGCCAGATAAAAGACTCCCATGAGATACTCTTAGAAATAAAGAAAGCAAGAAAACACCTAAGGTACTCTGGAGAGCTGACTAAAGGAATGCGACTTGTTACATACTCCTCCATTCCCACTGCAATTCTTGAATCTTTGCTTTTGGGCGGAATCCCTGCAATTAGCATGACTGCTACCGTTCTTTCTACTGCAGCGCAAACATTTAACGACGTTGCGCAGAAGAAAAACAACTGGGTGTTATTTGGAAAATGACCTATCAAAGTTAATTTCTAATAAAATCATCCCATCGGGCTAAAATTGCTCGATGCTGAGCAATAGCGCTGTTTCATACGATCACTATGATCCTGTCGATCATTGTCGTAGCGCGCCCGCCATGCCCTGCACTCTTCGTGGTAGTGCTGTTTGGCGGCTTTGCGGCATTCGCGGTAGTCGATTGAGCCTTTGCGGTGGTTGGCGCATACGCTGCTGTTGTCGATGTAGTTATTAACGGCCACCCACTCTGCTAGGTAGTTCGTGCCGCCATTCCAGCTCTTGATCCACTGTGAGGTGTGCTCTCGCCTTACGGTGTTCGTCTTTCTTTCGTTACTGGTGCTGGCCGCTGCAACCTGCGTGTAGGTTGGCGGTATGTAGGTGCTGGCCGGCTGTTTTGGTGTGTAGTTGTTGTCATTGAATACGTTCTGGCTTCGCTGCACTGCTAGCGCGGCTTGCTGCTCTGACCATTCAATATCAGCTTGGCTAGGCGATGGCTGGGCAACCTGTGGGGCGGGCTCGAAATGCGCAGGGGCCTCTTGGATGGAGTGCGGGGGTTCGCTGTAGGTTTGGGCTGGCTGCTCGCTGAAAACCGGCTGACCGCCAATACGGATGGCCTGTTTAAGCTGGTTAACGTCGGTCACGATTGGCTTGGCAAACAGCGCGATCAATCCCCATGTAATCGCTGAGCCAACGCCCAGGATAACGACGGTACGCCAAGGGGATTGCTTCTTGTTGTTGCGTATATAGTCCGGCGCATCATCCCAGTCTGAGTTCATTAATGCTTCCTTGCCGCCCACCTAGTTACTGAAAGTAGATTTGTTCTCTTCTATGCATTGTGGAAATGCCACACGGATAGTGACGGAACGAACATGGAACTGGAAGAGCCGGAACCCTCAACGCTGATAGGCCCGCAACAGGACGTTAAAACCGTCCAATCCTGGGCGGAGCGCAACGGCCTTACCTATGGCGCATCCCGCATCTGCGCCATAAAGGCGGCTACGGAAGGTGGATAAGCACATGCCTTCATCGGTGATTGTTTAGCCTTGCACCAGCCAGATTTTCCCCCAACCCACCGCCTTTGATCGCAAGCATCTGAAAGTATGTGAAAAATTTCAAACCAGGGGTTCGCCAAACGCACTTCAGCTGTTATCATGCGCGCCGCCACGGGAAGATGCCGGAGTGGCCGAACGGGACGGATTCGAAATCCGTTGTGTTAGCGATAGCACCTAGGGTTCAAATCCCTATCTTCCCGCCATATCGCAGTACCGAAGCCCCTGACTTTTTAGCGAAGTCAGGGGCTTTTGCGTTTCAGCTCGGTCAATAAATGCCGAAAGCGCGCTGCCGCTTGAAAGCCACAAAAAAGGGGCGCCGTAGCGCCCCTCTGCGTCGCGCTTACGCGCTTAGTGCTGCGGTTTAGACGGTCAGGCGCGTCAGGGCTTCGCGGTATTTGTCGGCGGTTTTTTGCGCGACGTCGGCGGGCACTGCTGGGGCCGGCGGCTCTTTGTTCCAGCCGGTGGATTCCAGCCAGTCACGCACGAACTGCTTGTCGAAGCTTGGCGGGTTCTTGCCTTCTGCATAGCTGTCCGCTGGCCAGAAGCGGCTGGAGTCTGGCGTTAGGGCTTCGTCCATCAGGGTCAGGGTGCCGTCTTCATCCAGACCGAATTCGAACTTGGTGTCGGCGATGATGATGCCGCGCGTGGCTGCGTATTCCACTGCTGCGCTGTACAGGGCAATGGCGGTGTCGCGCACTTTGGCGGCCAGCTCTGCGCCGATGATCGCTTCGCACTGTTCGAAACTGATGTTCTCGTCATGGTCGCCCACGGCAGCCTTGGTCGAGGGGGTGAAGATCGGCTGCGGCAGTTTGGCCGCTTCCTTGAGGCCCGCTGGCAGTTGGATGCCGCAGACGGTGCCGCTCTTCTGGTATTCCTTCCAGCCGGAGCCGACGATATAGCCACGTACGATGGCCTCCACCGCGACCGGCTTAAGGCGCTTGGCGACTACTGCGCGGCCTTCCACCAGCGGCAGTTCGGCGGCCGGGACGATGTCTTCGACCTTGTCGCCGGTGAAGTGGTTGGGCACCAGGTCCTTGAGCTTGTCGAACCAGAAGTTGGAGATGGCGGTGAGGATCTTGCCCTTTTCCGGGATCGGCTCGTTGAGGATCACGTCGAATGCCGAAAGGCGGTCGGTGGCGACCATCAGCATGCGTTTGTCGTCGATCTCATATAGATCACGGACTTTGCCCGAATAGATTTTCTTCAGGCTCAGGGTGGTGGCTGTGCTCATGTCGGAATTTCCGCCTTTGGTAAACAAAACAGGCGAAACCCGCCGGGTTTCGCCTATTGGTAGTGCCGGTGCAGCAGTTACCTGCTGTCAGCCAAGGTTTTCCTGGATCAGGTCCAGCACCTTGCGCGCCACGTCGGACGGGGCAATGGTGTTGAGGTCTTTTTCCACGGTGACCTGCACGCTGTCGCCAACGGCGGTCAGGCGTACCTGATAACGCTCGGCGCGGGCGTCGATCTCTTCCTTGCTTGGCGCGCTGCCAAACACGCTGCCGAAGAAACCAGGCTTGTCATCAGGCTTCTGCGCCCGTTCGGCCAGGTTGATGTAGTACACGCCCAGGCTGCGGTTGATGTCGTCGATACGCACATCAGCCATTTCCAGGGAGCGACCCACACCGGACCAGGCGCGGTCGAAATCAGCCCCCAGGCTCAGCACCGGGTTGCCGTTGCCGTCTTCAGACAGGCTGACGCGATTCGGTGCGTCGTAATCACGGGCGGCCAGCAGGGAGACCGAACCGCCCTGCTCGGCGCTGCGCGCCAGGGTCACGAGCATTTCATCGAGCAGTGCAGCATCCAGGCTTGGATTGCTGCTGCGGTTGGTGAAAGCGACATCGGCAGTGCTGCCGGCTGGACGCTCGGCACTGACCACGAAGATTTCGCTGGTGTTGCGCTGCACGCCTGGCTCGATACGCACCCGTACACGGGTTTCGGCATCTGGATTCACGCCAGAGACACGGCTGCTCAGACGGCGCGCCATGGACTCGGACAGGGCATCAAACCGCTGCCAGGCGGTGCTGAACTCGCCGGTTTGCGGACGCTCTTCTGCAATCTGAAAACCGTTGTCGGCAAAGAACTGACGCGCCACAGGCCAGACTTCAGCCGGTACGCGCTGCGCCACAACCCAACGCGACTCGCCGCTCTTTTGCAGGCTGAACTCGCTGGCATCACCGGCCACAGCCAGGGCTTGCGGGCGCGGCACGATAAATTCGCCAGTGTCGGTGGTGGTGGCGACCTGCTGCGGCACGGGCAGCAATGGGTCGATGCGCTTGGCGTCGACGTTTGGCGGGATTTGCATCGTGGCCGTTTGACGGGCTTCGAGGTAGTCGCTGCCACGGTCACGGAAATAGCCGTTTTCGCCATAGATCCAGCCGCAACCGCTGGTGCCAGCGATGATCAGGGCCAGGGCGGAGAGTCCGGTGAGTCGCTTCATGCGTAGTAATTCCTCAATTAAACCAATACGCCGGACTGGCGCAGGGCCTGACGCAGCGGTTCATGACAACGTGGGCTGAGCCAGGTCAGTGGCAGACGGATACCGTCTGGCATCAAACCCATTTCATGCAGAGCCCATTTCACCGGAATCGGGTTGGATTCGATAAACAGCGCCTTGTGCAGCGGCATCAAGCGGTCGTTGATCGCCCGGGCAATCGCCGCTTCACCGCGCATGGCCGCCGCGCACAGATCGCTCATGGCGCGCGGGGCGACGTTGGCGGTTACCGAGATATTGCCCTTGCCGCCCATCAGCATCAGCTCAACGGCGGTGGCATCATCACCGGAATAGACCAGGAAGTCCTTGCTCACACGGTCCAGTACTTCCTGGCCGCGCTGCAGGTCGCCAGTGGCTTCCTTGATACCGATGATGTTGTCGATTTTGGCCAGACGCTCAACCGTCTCCGGCAGCATGTCGCAGACCGTACGGCCTGGCACGTTGTAGAGGATCTGCGGGATGGCAACCGATTCGGCGATGTGGCGGAAGTGCAGGTACAGGCCTTCTTGGGTCGGCTTGTTGTAATACGGAGTGACCAGCAGGCAGGCATCGGCGCCGACGTCTTTGGCAGCGCGGGTCAGCTCGACCGATTCACGGGTGGAGTTGCCACCGGTACCGGCGATGACCGGAATGCGCCCGGCAACCTGGTCGACGATGCGCTTGATCACTTCGATGTGTTCAGGCACCTCAAGGGTCGCCGACTCGCCGGTAGTGCCGACTGCGACGATGGCATTGGTGCCCTCCTGCAGGTGGAAATCCACCAGTTTGCTCAGGCTGTCCCAATCAAGACCACCTTGTGCATCCATGGGCGTAACCAGTGCCACCATACTGCCCGCAATCATGCAACCGCTCCTGCCGGAAAAAGAGAGCCGTAATGGTACTGGGGCCACCTGCCTTGCACAAGCGAAGTACCGCGGCTGTGATGCAACGCGTATACAATCTTTCTCGAGCAAACGCGGCACATTCCTCACCACCCAGCCGCGCCGGCATTCCCCTGAGCGGTGCTTTTCGCTACCCTTCCGGCTTTGATCGGCGCTGTGTACGCAGGCCGACCGCTTATCGTTTAGGAAGGCTGCATGTCCACCCCCCTAGTTCGCGAACAATTCCTGCTTATCAGTGCCCTTGGCCCCAACGCCATGGAGCTGACCAATGTGCTCTGCCGCACCAGTCACGAGAACCGTTGCGCCGTGGTCAGCACCCGCCTGAGTCGGCATGGCGAGTACAGCGCACTGGTGTTGCAGATATCCGGCAGCTGGGATGCCCTGGCGCGCCTGGAGTCGAGCCTGCCGGCGCTGGCGAAGAAGCACAGCTTCTCGGTCAATGTGATTCGCAGCGCCGCCTCGGAAAGCCGCCCACAGGCGCTGCCTTATGTGGCCTATGTCAGCTCGGCCTACCGCCCGGACATCCTCAATGAGCTGTGCCAGTTCTTTCTCGACCATCACGTCGAGCTGGAAAACCTCACCTGCGACACCTACCAGGCCCCGCAGACTGGCGGCACCATGCTCAACGCTACCCTGACCGTGACTCTGCCAGCCGGTACGCAGATCAGCTGGTTGCGCGATCAGTTTCTCGACTTTGCCGATGCGTTGAACCTGGATGCGCTGATTGAGCCTTGGCGCCCACAAAATCCATAAGGAGTTTTTATGGCCGTAGCACTCGACACCCCGGTTGCAGACTTCCAGGCCCAGGCCACCAGCGGCCAGACCGTTCAGCTGTCCGCACTCAAGGGCCAGCAAGTGGTGATCTACTTCTACCCGAAGGACAGCACCCCGGGCTGTACCACCGAGGGTCAGGGTTTTCGTGATCAATACCCGGCGTTTCAGGCGGCCAACACGCTGATCTTCGGTGTGTCGCGCGACAGCCTGAAATCCCACGAGAACTTCAAGTGCAAGCAGGAGTTCCCCTTCGAACTGATCTCCGACAAGGATGAAGCCGTCTGCCAGCTGTTCGATGTGATCAAGCTGAAGAAGCTCTACGGCAAGGAATACCTGGGCGTGGACCGCAGCACCTTCCTGATCGATAAAGCAGGCGTACTGCGCCAGGAATGGCGCGGCGTGAAAGTGCCAGGGCATGTTGATGCCGTACTGGCCGCAGCCCAGGCACTGAATAAAGCCTGAATCGCGCGCAATAAAAAGCCGGTCAATTGACCGGCTTTTTATTGCCTGCAGATTAATCCGCCGCAGCCTGCTCGCTGCGCGGCCAGGCGTCGATCACCGCCTTGAACAGCGTGGCCAGCGGGATGGCGAAGAACACCCCCCAGAAGCCCCACATGCCGCCAAACAGCAGCACGGCGCAGATGATCGCCACCGGATGCAGATTGACCGCCTCGGAGAACAGCAGCGGAACCAGGACGTTGCCATCCAGCGCCTGAATGATCCCGTAAACCACCATCAGGTAGATGAACTGATCACCAAAGCCCCACTGGAACAGCCCGATCAGCGCCACCGGCACTGTCACCACCACCGCGCCGATATACGGCACCACCACCGACAGGCCGACAAACAAGGCCAGCAGCGCCGCATAGTTAAGCCCCAAGGCAACAAAGGCGATGTAGGTCACCACGCCGCAAATGATGATTTCGATCACCTTGCCACGGATGTAGTTGGCGATCTGCTTGTTCATCTCCTCGGCTACCTGGGTGATCAGGGCACGCTCACGCGGCAGATAACCGCGAAACCAGGCGCCGATCAGCTCCCGATCCTTGAGAAAGAAGAACACCAGAATTGGCACCAGTACCAGGTAGATCATGATGCTGACCAGCATCGGCAAGCTCGATAAGGAAAACGACAGCGCCCACTGGCCGAACTTGCCGACCTCACCACGCACGCCCTCAATCAGCTGCAGCACCTGCACATCGGTAATCAGCGTTGGGTAACGCTCCGGTAGCAGCAGAAACAGCGACTGCCATTCCCCCAACATGCGCGGCAGCTCATTGAACAAGGTGCTCAACTGCTGCCAGAGCAGCGGCATCAACACCAGCAGAAACAACCCCAGCATGCTTAGAAACAGGGTGAACACCAGCCACACCGCCACCACCTGCGGTAAGCGCAGGCGCTCAAAGGCATTCACCAGACCCTGCATCAAAAACGCCAGCACCAGGCCCGTCAGCACCGGAGCCAGCATGCCGCCCAGATTCAGAATCGCAGCAAAACCAAGCACCAACAGCACCGCGAGCACCACCGCCTGCTCATCAGAAAAATAGCGATGCAACCAATCCTGAAACACCTTGAACATCGTGACTCCTTACTTGGGCAGCGCCTTTAATAGGCTGCCTCATAATCCGCACTTGTCACAGCAAACCCTAAGCCTTGCGCAGCCAATAACGGTACACGCCATTATCGACCTCTTCACGCAGCAGACTATGCCCCGCCAGGCTGGCGAAGGCACGGAAATCCCGCTGCGAACCAGCATCGGTGGCCTCAATCTTGAGCACAGCACCACTGGCCAGACGATTTAGCTCCAGCTTGGCCTTGAGTAAAGGTAGCGGGCAGTTCAGCCCGCAGGCGTCCAGTTGCGCGTCGAAGTCCTCGGCACGCCATTGCATATCAGTCATTGAGCCACTCCAGGAAGGCCGCAAGGATACCCAAGGCCGCACAACCCTGGCCAGCACAGCCGCCAGCCAGCTACAGTAGCGCCTTTGTTCGACACGAGCTTTGTGCATGAGCCTTCTGCGCCCTACCCTGTTGACGCTGGCCTGCCTGCTGGCAGCCCCCGCCATGGCCAGTGACCTGCCCTCCCTTGGCGATGCCAGTTCCGCCATCGTTTCCCCGCAGCAAGAACACCAACTGGGCCGCGCCTGGCTAAGCCTGGTACGCGGCCAGGTCAGCCAGCTCGACGATCCACAGCTCAAGGACTTCGTCGAAACCAGCGTCTATCGCCTGAGCGAAACCAGCCAGCTGCAGGATCGCCGCCTGGAGTTCGTCCTGCTCAACAGCCCGCAGATCAACGCCTTCGCCGCACCCGGCGGGATTGTCGGGGTCAACGGCGGCCTGTTTCTCTATGCGCAGACTGAAGCCGAATACGCCTCGGTCATGGCTCACGAACTGGCGCACTTGTCGCAACGCCACTTTGCCCGCGGCCTGGAAGCCCAGCAGCGCATGCAGATCCCGGTCATGGCCGGCCTGCTCGCTGGTATCGTCGCGGCGGCTGCCGGCGCTGGCGACTTAGGCATCGCCGCCATCGCTTCGACCCAGGCCGCGGCCATGCAGGAGCAGCGACGCTTCTCTCGGCAGAACGAGCAGGAAGCCGACCGAATCGGCCTGGTCAACCTGGAAAAAGCCGGCTTCGACCCACGCGCCATGCCCAGCATGTTCGAGCGCCTGATGCGCCAATACCGCTACGACCGCAAGCCGCCGGAATTCCTTCTCACTCACCCGGTGTCGGAGTCGCGCATCGCCGACACCCGCAACCGTGCCGAACAGTACAAAGCCACAGGCATCACCGACAGCGTGCGCTACCAGCTGATGCGCGCACGCGTGCAGCTGACCTATGAAGAAACCCCAGGGGTCGCCGCCAAGCGTTTTCGCAACATGCTCGACGAAAACCCACAGCTGGAAGCCGCCCGCTACGGCCTGGCGATTGCCCAGATCAAAAGCGGCCAGCACAAGGAGGCCCGCGAGTCCCTGCAACCGCTGCTGGCGAACTCCCCCAACGATGTGGCCTACAACCTGGCGCAAGTTGAACTGGACATGGCCGCCAATCGCCTGAGCGACGCGCAAAGCCGGATTACCCGGCTGCTGACCCTCTACCCGAACAACTACCCGGTCAACCAGGCACATATCGACCTACTGATGAAGCAGAGTCGCATTCAGGAAGCCGAGCGCGCCCTCGACGATATGCTGAAAAGCCGCGGCAAGGACCCGGACGTCTGGTACCAGGTGGCTGAAGTACGCGGCCTGAGCGGCAACACCATCGGCTTGCACCAAGCCCGTGGCGAATTCTTCGCCCTGGTCGGCGACTACAACCAGGCCCTGGAACAACTCGACTTCGCCAAACGCCGCGCCAGCAACAACTTCCAACTGGCCTCACGCATCGACGCCAGGCAGCGCGAGCTGATGGAAGAAAAACGCATCATCGAGCAGATGCTGCGCTAGCCCTACGTAGCCCGTATAAGCCCTGGCGCAATCCGGGAAACATCGCGCAGACAGAACCGCGCCCCGGACTGCGCTGCGCTTGTTCGGGCTACCGTTCAGCAACGGCCGCTTTTGCGGGTGGCGCAATAGATGCGTGGGCTGCTCCTCTCTCCCTCATAGGGCGTTGGGGCTAGGCGTTGCCACTCAACTTGAGCCGCGCCGCCTGGGTGAAATCGAGCATGCGCTTGAGCGGCTTGATCGCTTTGGGGATCAATGCTGGGTCGACGAATATCTCGTTACTGCCCTCGCGCAGGCACTCCAGGGTGCGCTGCAGGGTATTCATTGCCATCCATGGGCAATGCGCGCAGCTGCGGCAAGTCGCGCCGTTACCGGCGGTTGGGGCGGCGACAAACTCCTTGTCCGGACACAGCTGCTGCATCTTGTAGAAGATGCCGGCGTCGGTGGCGACGATAAAGGTCTTGTTTGGCAGACGCTGCGCAGCAGCGATCAGCTGGCTGGTAGAACCCACTGCATCGGCCAGATCGATCACTGCGGTCGGCGACTCGGGGTGAACCAGCACGGCGGCATCCGGATACAGCGCTTTCATGTCTTCCAGCTGCTTGGCTTTGAACTCTTCGTGGACGATGCAGGCACCGTCCCACAGCAGCATGTCCGCGCCGGTTTTATTCTGGATATAACGACCCAGATGCTGGTCCGGCGCCCAGATTATGCTTTCGCCGTTGTCCATCAGGTGCTCGACGATTTCCACCGCACAACTGGAGGTCACCACCCAATCGGCGCGCGCCTTCACCGCCGCCGAGGTATTGGCATACACCACCACCGTGCGTTGCGGATGCTGATCGCAGAACGCTGAGAACTCTTCCACCGGGCAACCCAGATCGAGCGAGCAGGTCGCTTCGAGCGTCGGCATCAGCACGCGCTTTTCCGGATTAAGAATTTTCGCCGTTTCGCCCATAAATTTTACGCCAGCCACCAGCACGGTCTGCGCCGGATGCTGATTGCCGAAACGGGCCATTTCCAGCGAGTCGGAAACGCAGCCGCCGGTTTCCTCGGCCAGCGCCTGCAGCACCGGGTCGCAGTAATAGTGCGCCACCAGCACGGCGTTCTGCTTTTTCAGCTCGGCAGCGATTTCAGCGCGGTAAAAAGCCTCTTGCTCAGGCGTCAACGGCTTGGGCTGCTTGGCATCGAGGTGGGCTTGCACCAGCAGGCGTTCGGAAATCTGGGTCATGTCATCAGGCTCTGAATATGCTTTCAGTGCAGCGAGTATACCCGCCTGCACAGCGCCGGCGCAGGCAGCTTGCAACCACGTACAGGCGGTAAAAGTTACAGATACAAAAAAGCCCGAAAATTCCTTTAATCAGAACTTTCAGGCTTCTTGACCTTCCGAGGAAGGAAATATGGTGGGTCGTGTGGGATTCGAACCTACGACCAATTGGTTAAAAGCCAACTGCTCTACCAACTGAGCTAACGACCCGACGCGAGGCGCATGATACTGATTTAATTCAGAAATTCAACTCTTCGCGAAAACTTTTTAGAAATAACGAGTGGGATCTACCAGCCCAGCGGTAGCAAAACCCGCCGCGCGCAGACGGCAGCTGTCGCATTTTCCGCAGGCGCGCCCCTCATCATCAGCCTGATAGCAGGAGACAGTCAGCGCGTAATCAACGCCCTGCTGAACGCCTGCCTGGACGATCTCGGCCTTGCTCATGGCCTGCAGCGGAGCCTGAATGCGAAAGCCCTGCCCTTCTACACCGGCCTTGGTAGCCAGATTGGCCATGCGCTCAAAGGCCTCAATAAACTCCGGACGGCAATCCGGGTAACCGGAATAATCCACCGCGTTGACGCCGATAAAAATATCTCGCGCACCCAGCACCTCAGCCCAACCCAGCGCGAGGGACAGGAACACCGTATTGCGGGCTGGCACGTAAGTCACCGGAATGCCTTCGCTAGGACTTTCCGGCACCTCGATACTGGAATCAGTCAGCGCCGAGCCGCCCATGCCATTGAGATTAAGGCCGATCACCTTGTGCTCGACCACACCCAGTTGCCGCGCCACTTGCTCGGCCGCTTGCAATTCGGAGCGGTGACGCTGACCGTAATCGAAACTCATGGTGTAGCAGCTGTAGCCATCGGCCTTGGCCAACGCCACCACGGTGGCCGAATCCAAACCACCTGACAGCAGGATTACCGCTTTCTTATCGCTCATATCAATGTCCCGGCTCATCATTCCAGAGAATCTTGTGCAACTGCATTTGCAGGCGTACTGGCAGATTGTCGGCAATGATCCACTCGGCCAGCGAGCGTGCTTCCAGCTCATGATGACTGGGCGACATCAGCACTTCGCTAACGCGCTGATCCAGGCGGTACTGGATCAGTTTGCTCACCGCCCAGTCGTAATCCTCGCGCGAACAGATAACGAACTTGACCTGATCATTGGCCGTCAGCAGATCGATGTTCTCGTAGCGATTGCGCGCCACTTCGGCCGAGCCTGGGGTTTTCAGGTCGAGCACTTTGCTCACCCGCGGGTCGACCGCCGATACATCCAACGCGCCACTGGTTTCCAGCGACACTTCATAGCCGGCATCACACAGACGCTTGAGCAAAGGAATGCAATTGGGCTGGGCCAACGGCTCACCGCCGGTCACACAGATATAGCGCGGCTTGTAGCCGGCGACCTGCTCGAAAATGGCGTCCAGCGACATGATCTCGCCACCACTGAAGGCATAGGCGGTGTCGCAGTATTGGCAACGCAGAGGGCAGCCGGTCAGGCGAACGAACACAGTCGGCAAGCCGGCGGTGCGCGTCTCGCCCTGCAGCGAGTAGAAAATCTCGGTAATTCGCAGGGTATCTTGCATATCAGCCACGGGCGTGACAGCTAAACAGGCCGTCCGCCTCCGTTGCGGGAAAAGGGGGGCGGATTCTAACGAAAAAACCCGCGCAAAGCGCGGGTTTCTTGATTCGAAGTTCAGCTTTTACGGCAAACGCTGCAAATCACGCTGCGCCAACTGAGCAGCTGAACTGCCCGGGTACTGCACAATAACCTGCTGCAGAATACCTTTGGCCTTGTCGCTATTACCCAGACGCTGCTCGACATCAGCCAGCTTGAACAGCGAGTCCGGCACCTTGGCGTGGCTTGGATAGGTCTGACTGACCCGTGCAAATGCCTGGCCCGCGCCTTGTAGATCACCCTTGGCCAAATTCACCTCGCCCAGCCAGTATTGCGCGTTACCGGCGTACTGACTGTTCGGGTATTTGCGCAAGAAGGCGGCAAACGCCTGGCTGGCTTTGTCGAAGTCCTTGGCTTTGATCAAGTCAAAGGCAGCTTCGTAGAACAGCTTTTCCTTTGCAGGATCAGCCGGCTCATTGCTGGCCGGAGTTTGCGCCTGCCCCGCCGCTGGCGGAGTCGGTGTACCGCTGGCATTGATCGCGCCAGCAGCTGAAGAATTCTGGTTGGTCGCAGCACCTGCCGCACCACCACTTACACGCCGATCAAGATCCTGATAACGCTCCAGGCTTTCTTGCTTCAGACGTTGAATCTCATTCTGTTGTTCTTCCAGCGTACCGCGCAGCTGCGCGATCTCTTCCTGCATCTGCTGCAACTGGTTGAACAGCATGCCCTGCGCCGAGACAGGGGCCGCAGCCCCTGTCCCGGCGTAGGTGCCGGACGTACCATAACCAGCAGGCGGGTAACTGCTGCCGTAACCGGCATTGTTATCCACCACGGGAACCTCAGCCCACGCCGCAAGCGGCAGGCTGAGCGCCAAAACGGTTAAAGCACGGCGGCACGTACGCATATCGAATTACTTACGCAGTTCGACGCGACGGTTTTGAGCCCACGAGGACTCGTCGTTGCCAGTGGCGATTGCACGCTCTTCACCGTAGGAAACCAGTTCCAGTTGAGCCGGGGAAACGCCCTGCAGTACCAGGTAACGCTGCACAGCTTTGGCGCGACGCTCGCCCAGAGCCATGTTGTATTCACGAGTACCGCGCTCGTCAGCGTGGCCTTCCAGAACTACGCGAGCGCCGTTGCCTTGCAGGTCACGGGCGTGCACGTCCAGAGCGCGCATGGCCTCTGGCTTCAGGTCGGAGCTGTCGTATTCGAAGTAGAAGGTGGTGATAGCGCGCAGAGCAGCTTCTTCGCTCAGGCTGCCATCAACAGCGCCAGTGTTGGCACCGTAACCAGCGTTAGGATCGGTAGCGCCTTCGCCAGCAGCGTCGCCGCCTTTCGAGGAGCAACCAACTGCAACGGCCAGAGCCAGGCTCAGGGCAGCAAACTTACCAAATTTCAGCATTTCCATCATGTAACTCCTAATGAACCCCAGTGTGTTAAGCAGTATTTCAGACAGCAAAAAGGTGTAGCGCCGCATCAGTTCAGGTAAGGGGACCAAGAAGGCTCTCGAACTTCGCCTTGAGCGGTAGGAAGAGGGAGCCTCACGCGACCATTGGTGGACGCTAATACCAAGACTCCCCGGCCCTGCTGGCGGGTGGCGTAGATTACCATGGTGCCGTTAGGCGCGACAGTAGGCGACTCGTCCAGACTGGTATCTGAAAGTATCCGCAAATTACCACGCTGCAGGTCTTGGGCCGCCACTTTGAACACGGTGTAACCATCCTGGCGGTGAATCATCACCAGGGTCTTCTCATCAGCAGATAGTTTCGGGTTGGCGTTGTAGTTTCCGATAAAGGTCACACGTTCTGCCGAACCACCATTGATGTTGGTTTTGTAGATTTGCGGCTTACCGGAACGGTCCGAGGTGAAGTACAGGGTCTGACCGTCCTTACCCCAGAACGGTTCGGTATCGATCGATGGCTGGTTAGTTACCCGGCGCAGCTGGCGAGTGCCCATGTCCATCACATAGATTTCTGGGTTGCCGTCACGCGACAGCACGAATGCCAGACGATTGCCGTCCGGCGACCAGGCTGGCGCGCCATTCAGGCCTTCAAAGTTGGTGATCTGCTCGCGGCGACCGGTATCGATATGCTGCACAAAGATGCGCGGACGCTTCTGCTCGAACGAAACGTAAGCAATGCGACGACCATCTGGAGCAAACGACGGCGACAGAATCGGCTCACGCGACTGGAGCAAAGTCACCGCACGAGCGCCGTCATAGTCGGAGCGCTGCAGGGTGTAACGGGTGTTGTTGACCGCAAAACGCTCGGCAGTCACGTAGAGCATGCGGGTGGAGAACGCACCCTTCACACCGGTAAGCTTTTCAAACGACTGATCGGCGATATGGTGTGCCATGTCACGCAACTGATCGACACCGCCACCCACGCTGCCGGTCATGACCTGCTGCTGAGTGGTGACGTTAAACAAGGCGAACTGGATCTGCAGACGCCCGGCGCTCGGCACAATGCTGCCGACCAGCACGTATTGCGCGCCCAGAGCCTGCCAGTCGCGGTAGATCACTTCAGTCGCCTGGGTCGGCAAGCTGATCATGTTCTGCCGAGGGATCGGCTCGAACACACCGGAGTTGCGTAGGTCATTGCCGATGATTTCAGCCATGTCCTCGGGCAACACGCTGCCACCCTGCCAGCCAAACGGCACTACGGCGATGGGGGTGGCGCGATCAGTACCACTGCTGATCACCAGCGGATCAGCGGCCTGAACGGTGCCGACCAGCATGGCCAGACCGAGCAGAACAATACGCATCAGGGTATTCACAGACCTAAATCCTCCGGTTTGAAGACAGCGCGACGCTGCCGGTATAGGCGATCAAAAGTGGCACGGTCCAGTTGCTGCATTTCAGCAATACGTCCAACGTTACGCACCGCTTGCACGGCCGAGTTATCAAATGGCGAGTCGCCACTGGAGCGCGTCACGCTGGCATTGGTTATGGTGCCATCAGGCAGCATTTCGATCAGTACTTCTACGCTCATGCCATTACGCGCCGATGGCGGGCGCCGCCACTGCTGGCTGACCAGCATAACAATCAGATCATCCAGGCTACCGGCCACCTGATCACCGACGGTATCGGCGATTGCCTGCTGACGACCGACATCCTCGGACAACAGCTCGGCCAGTGCAGCAGCCTTCTTGTCTTCTACCGCTTTACGCTGAGCCGCCTCAGTTGCTTTCTTTTTGGCATCATCGGCAGCTTTTTTCTTCGCAGCTTCGGCGGCGGCTTTCTTTTTCGCCTCTTCTGCGGCTTTTTTCTTGGCGTCTTCAGCAGCTTTTTTCTTGGCCGCCTCATCCGCCGCTTGTTTTTTGGCTACATCGGCGAGCTTCTTCTGCTCGGCGGCCTTCTTATCGGCCTCGGCTTTCTTCGCAGCTTCCGCTTTCTGAGCCTCTTGGGCTTTCTTTTGTTCCGCGGCCTTGGCCGCTACTTTTTCCTGCTCGGCCTTTTTCTGCTCAAGCTGCTCGGTTTCATACACCGGCGCCGTGGTTTTCTTGGTTTCGCCAGCGATTTTCTGATTGGTCTGGGTGGTGGCTTGGCTCTGCGATTGCAGCTTGTACAGGGTCGCCTGCACCACAGGCTTGGCCGGCGGTAGCTCCGGAGCAAAGGCGAAGCTGACGAACAACATGGCAAACATGATGACGTGCAGCCCCACAGCCCAGACCACAGGCCAGAACAGACTTTCCGAGGGCGAACGCTCGCGCTGGTAGTGCATCAGGGGGCCTCGGTAATCAGCCCGACGTTACCCACGTCAGCCTGCTGCAAGCCACCCATGGCCGCCATGATGGTGCCGTAGTCAACGGTCTTGTCGCCGCGTACAAACACCTGCACCTGCTTACCGGTTGCCCGGCTCTGGCTGATGATCGCAGTCACTGCGCGGGTCATTTCTTCCAGGGTCAGCGCCTTGTCCTGCACGGTATCGACATCGACTTCGGTGCCCATATTCCAGAAATAGGTCTTGTCGGCCTTGATCGAAATGGTCAGCACCTGGGCGTTATTGTCCTGCGGCAAGACCTCACTGCTGACTTGCGGCAGATCGACCTTGACCCCTTGATTGAGCATGGGCGCGGTCACCATAAAGATCACCAGCAGTACCAACATCACATCGATGTAAGGCACCACGTTCATCTCGGCGACGGGCTTGCGTCTGTTGCGAATTCTGGCCATGGCTTAAAACCTTTCGTAAAGAGTGCCTAAGGCTTAGTCGTCGCTGGTGTGGACTTTGCGGTGCAGAATCGCCTGGAACTCATCGGCGAAGGTGTAGTAACGGCCAATCAGCATTTCGCCGCGGGCGGCAAAGCGGTTGTAGGCGATTACCGCAGGAATGGCAGCAAACAGGCCGATGGCAGTGGCGATCAGTGCTTCGGCAATACCCGGCGCTACGGTGGCCAGGGTCGCTTGCTGCACCTGGGCCAGGCCGCGGAAGGAGTTCATGATGCCCCATACGGTACCGAACAGGCCGATATACGGGCTGGTCGAACCGACAGTGGCGAGGAACGGCAGGCTCTGCTCGAGTTTCTCTTCTTCACGTGAGATGGCCACACGCATGGCACGAGCCACAGCATCCATCACCGCATCCGGATCAACACCGGACTGCTGACGCAGACGCGAGAACTCTTTGAAACCAGCGCGGAAGATCTGCTCCAGACCGGAATCTGGGTCCGGGTTGCTGCCCGCCTGGCGGTACAGCTTGGACAGGTCGATACCCGACCAGAAGCGTTCCTCGAAGTTATCCAGGGCACGCTTGGCTGCACGCAGCAGCGCGGTGCGCTGAAAAATCATGACCCACGAAGTGACCGAAGCGGCCACCAACGTCAGCATTACCAGTTGCACCACCAGGCTGGCGTTGCTGATCAGACTCCACATGGACATGTGGTCAACGGCGTTGGCTTCCACGCTTACTCTCCTGCTCTAGATGTACCCGCGCCGCCCTGCCCGGCAAAGGCCGTGTGCAGAGCTTGGGGAATGGCCCGGGGTTTCAAATTGTCGGCGCGCACACAGGCCACCATAAACTGCCCTTCACAAAGCAGCGCATCATCCGTTGCCCGCCTGACCTGTTGACGAAAACGCAGGCTGGCACGGTTTAATTCAATTACTTCAGCGCTTACCAGCAATTCGTCGTCGAGCTTGGCGGGCGCGTGGTAGCGCGCTTCAGCCGAATGCACAACGAACAACAGGCCCTCCTCGGCCAACGTCGACTGGAGAAAACCCAGATCACGCAGGCACTCGGTGCGAGCCCGTTCCATAAATTTGAGGTAATTGACGTAGTAGACGATGCCGCCTGCATCGGTGTCTTCGAAATAAACCCGACAACGATGGGTGAACGGCGTAACTCCGTTTTGCGCGCGCATACTCTAGTGCCAGCTCCTGATCTTGCCAATCGTCTTCGACAAGTATTTTTTGTTAATCATCGTCACTCACAAACAAGTCAGCCGTGGGCATCTCACCCATGCGCTTGGGCACATTCAGGCCAAAGTGCAAATAAGCATGCCGGGTGACCACGCGGCCGCGCGGGGTGCGCATGATATAGCCCTGCTGAATCAGATAGGGTTCCAGCACATCCTCAATGGTGTGGCGCTCTTCACTGATGGCTGCGGCCAGGTTATCAACACCCACCGGGCCACCGTCGAACTTCTCGATCATGGTCAGCAGTAGACGCCGGTCCTGGTGGTCGAAGCCACGCTCATCAACATCCAGTAGGTTCAAAGCCAGGTCGGCGATTTCGCGGGTGATATCGCCCTGCGCACGCACTTCGGCAAAGTCGCGCACACGGCGCAGCAAACGATTGGCGATACGCGGCGTACCGCGGGCGCGGCGGGCAATCTCGAAGGCGCCATGGGGCTCGATCGACAAGCCGAGAATCCCCGCAGAGCGCATGACGATAGTCGCCAGATCTTCGGTGTTGTAGAACTCCAGGCGCTGAACAATGCCAAAACGGTCGCGCAGTGGATTGGTCAGCATGCCAGCCCGAGTGGTCGCACCGACCAGGGTAAAGGGCGGCAGATCGAGCTTGATAGAGCGCGCGGCCGGGCCTTCACCGATCATGATGTCGAGCTGAAAATCTTCCATTGCCGGGTACAACACTTCCTCGACAATCGGCGACAGGCGATGAATCTCATCGATAAACAGCACATCGCCCGGCTCAAGATTGGTCAGCAGCGCCGCCAGATCACCCGGCCGCTCCAGCACGGGGCCCGAGGTGCTCTTGATCGAAACATTCATTTCCTGAGCGATGATATTGGCCAGGGTGGTCTTGCCCAGACCGGGTGGACCGAAGATCAGGGTGTGATCGAGCGCTTCGCTGCGCCCACGGGCCGCCTGGATAAACAGCTCCATCTGCTCGCGCACGCTCGGCTGGCCGATGTATTCGGCCAGTTTCAGCGGACGAATGGCGCGGTCAACCTGCTCATCACGGTCACGCGGGGCTGCGGTAATCAGGCGATCAGCTTCTAGCACTAGACCATTCCCTTCAGGGCTCGACGAATCATATCTTCACTGCTCAAACCGTCTTCCTTAATAGCTGAGACGGCGCGACTGGCTTCCTGGGGTTTGTAGCCGAGCGAAATAAGTGCACTGACCGCATCATTCTCCGCGCTTGAGACTGCACTGCCGCCGCGAGGTTCCACCACTAGGTGCGACATGCCGGGCACGGTTTCCCAGGCTTTGAAGCGATCCTTCAGCTCAACCAGCAGGCGCTCGGCGGTTTTCTTGCCAACACCCGGAATCTTCACCAGCACCGAGGTATCTTGCGCCTGCACACAACGCACCAACTCATCGACTTCAAGGCCGGACATCAAGGCCAGAGCCAGTTTCGGGCCGACACCATTGAGGCGAATCAGCTCACGAAACAGCTCACGCTCGCGCTTCTCGAAAAAACCATAGAGCAGATGCGCATCCTCACGCACCACCAGATGGGTGTGCAGGGTCAACGGCTCACCCACCGAGGGCAAACGGTACAGGGTGGTCATGGGCACTTCCAGCTCATAACCCAAACCATTTATGTCAACAATCACATGGGGCGGCTGCTTTTCCGCCAGGGTGCCGCGCAAACGTCCGATC
Organism: Pseudomonas sp.; assembly: GCF_030690725.1. Classification (GTDB taxonomy): domain Bacteria; phylum Pseudomonadota; class Gammaproteobacteria; order Pseudomonadales; family Pseudomonadaceae; genus Aquipseudomonas. Next base: position 88,052 of record NZ_JAUYGD010000011.1, read on the forward strand.
ACCGCTGCTTTCCTTAAAAATTACGTTACAAACGAAGGCGACCCGCGCGCCGCTTGGCGCCGACCAGACCATGGGGAATCAGACTCTGCCGGTGATGGGCATGGCACAGGGCGATGGCCAGGGCGTCCGATGCGTCGATCTGTGGCTTCTGCACCAGTTTGAGCAGGTGCATGACCATCAGCTGCACTTGCTCCTTATCCGCCCCGCCGCTGCCGGCAATCGCCTGCTTGACCTGGGTCGCGGTGTATTCGGCGATATCCAGCCCCGCTTCGATCCCCGCGACAATGGCCACGCCGCGCGCCTGGCCAAGCTTGAGCGCGGAATCCGGATTGCGCGCCATAAACACCTGCTCGATGCCCATGGTCACCGGCCCGTAGGTTTCGATCACCTCACGCACGCCGCGAAACACGACCTGCAGACGCTCCGGCATCGAACCATTGCCCGTGCGAATGCAGCCGGAGGCGACATATTCGCAATTGCGCCCGGTATCACGCACCACGCCGTAACCGGTGATGCGCGAGCCGGGGTCGATGCCGAGAATCAAGGTCATGCCCTACCACCCACTCAAGGCGCCCGCCAACTTGACCGACACACTGTCTATTTATCCAGTTGGCGAGTATAGGGCCAGCCCACTTCGGCGTCACCCAGGCCGGTGCTATTAAAAATGACCAGGAGCCACTTTTAATAGCGCATCGTGACAGCCCACTGGTTAGCCGCCTATAAAAAAGCCGGAAGTGCTCAGGCATACACCTGAAGACCTCCGGCTTTTCATTGGTAACCGACACTCAGCCAAGCTGCTCCATGATCTCGTCAGGAATTTCGGCGTTGTGGTAGACCTCCTGCACATCGTCGAGGTCTTCGAGCATATCGATCAACTTAATGACCTTTTGCGCGGTTTCCAGATCAGTAACCGGCGCACTGATCGATGGGATCATGGCGATTTCCGCCTCATCGGCCTTGAAACCGGCCGCGCTAAGCGCCTCGTTGACCCCATGAAAATCGGCAAAGCTGGTCGACACCAGCGCCGAGCCATCCTCAGCCATTTCCACGTCATCGGCCCCGGCTTCCAGCGCCGCCTCCATCAGGGCATCTTCGCTAACGCCTGGGGCGAAGCTGAGCTGACCCTTGCGCTCGAACATATAGGCCACCGAACCATCGGTGCCCAGGTTGCCACCGCACTTGGTAAAGGCATGCCGCACTTCGGCCGCGGTGCGGTTGCGGTTGTCGGTCATGGCCTCGACGATAATCGCCACACCACCCAGCGCGTAACCTTCGTAACTCAGCTCAACAACGTTATCGGCTTCGTTATTGCCGGCACCACGGGCAACGGCGCGGTCAATTACATCGCGGGACATATTGGCAGTCAGCGCCTTGTCCACCGCCAGACGCAGACGCGGGTTGTCCGCAGGGATCGGACCGCCGTGCTTGGCTGCCACCGTCAGCTCACGAATGATCTTGGTGAAAATCTTGCCGCGTTTGGCGTCCTGACGCCCTTTGCGGTGCTTGATGTTGGCCCACTTGGAATGACCAGCCATAACTCACTCCGTAATTCGTCAAATCAGATTTTGTCGCACCCATATAACCAAGAAGCCTGGAAAATCCAGGCTCCTTGTCATCACTGAGGCTTATTCAGCCTTGGGCTGCTCGCGCAGGCGAATATGCAATTCGCGCAGCGCCTTGTTATCCACCAGCCCAGGCGCCTGAGTCATCACGCAGGCCGCGCTCTGGGTTTTCGGGAAGGCGATCACTTCACGAATCGACTGCGCGCCGGTCATTAGCATCACCAGGCGATCCAGACCGAAGGCCAGGCCACCGTGAGGCGGCGCACCGAACTTCAGGGCATCGAGGAGGAAGCCGAACTTCTCCTGCTGCTCGTCTTCACTGATACCCAGTACGCGGAATACGGTCTGCTGCATCGACTTGTCGTGGATACGAATCGAACCGCCACCCAGCTCGGTGCCGTTCAGAACCATGTCATAGGCACGCGACAGTGCGGCCGCCGGATTGGCCTCCAGCTCGGCCGGGCTGCATTTTGGCGCAGTGAACGGGTGGTGCATGGCGGTCAGGCTGCCGTCGTCGTTCTCTTCGAACATCGGGAAGTCGACGACCCACAGCGGCGCCCACTCGCAGGTCAGCAGATTGAGGTCATGACCCAGCTTGATGCGCAGCGCGCCCAGGGCTTCGCTGACGATCTTGGCCTTGTCGGCGCCGAAGAACACGATGTCGCCATCGACCGCACCGACGCGATCAAGGATCACATTGATGTTATCCAGCGGGATGTTCTTGACGATCGGCGACTGCAGGCCTTCGGCACCATTGGCACGCTCGTTGACCTTGATATAGGCCAGGCCCTTGGCGCCGTAGATACCAACGAACTTGGTGTATTCGTCGATCTTGCTGCGCGGCATGCTCGCCCCGCCCGGTACGCGTAGCGCGGTCACGCGGCACTTTGGATCGTTGGCCGGGCCGCTGAACACCTTGAAGTCGACCGTTTGCAGCTGATCGGCCACGTCCACCAGTTCCAGCGGGTTGCGCAGGTCCGGCTTGTCGGAACCAAAGCGGCGCATGGCTTCGGCCAGGGTCATGTGCGGCAGCTCGCCGAACTCGACGTTGAGCACTTCCTTGAACAGCTGGCGAATCATCTTCTCGGTGATGGCCATGATGTCGGCTTCATCGAGAAAACTGGTTTCGATGTCGATCTGAGTGAATTCCGGCTGACGGTCGGCACGCAGGTCTTCGTCGCGGAAACACTTGGCGATCTGGTAGTAACGGTCGAAGCCGGCGACCATCAGCAGTTGCTTGAACAGCTGCGGCGACTGCGGCAGGGCGAAGAAGCTGCCGGCGTGGGTGCGGCTCGGCACCAGGTAGTCACGCGCGCCCTCTGGGGTGGCACGAGTGAGGATCGGCGTTTCCACATCGAGGAAGCCGTTGTCATCCAGGTAACGACGGATGCTGCTGGTGATGCTCGAACGCAGTTTCAGCTTGGCCGCCATTTCCGGGCGGCGTAGGTCGATAAAGCGGTAGCGCAGACGGGTTTCTTCGCCGACGTCGGTGTATTCGTTGAGCGGGAACGGCGGGGTTTCCGCTTCGTTCAGCACTTCCAGTTCATAGCCCAGCACTTCGATAGCGCCGGATGCCATGTTGGCGTTGCCAGCACCGGCCGGACGCAGACGCACCTTACCGGTGATCTTGACCACGTACTCACTGCGCACCTTGTCGGCAGTGGCGAAGGTCGCCGCACGATCCGGGTCGAATACCACCTGGGCCAGACCTTCACGGTCACGAATGTCGAGGAAAATCACCCCGCCATGGTCACGACGGCGATGTACCCAACCGCAAAGGGTGACTTCCTGGCCGTCCAGGCTCTCGTTCAGTTGGCCGCAATAATGGCTGCGCATCATGGTGGTAGTCGCTTCTCTTGAGTCTTGAATTCGTTGGGCCGCAGTGACTGCGACGCTCGTTGGCCGGATAACCGGCTGGCGCAGGCGCCATTTTCCGCAATTGTGCTGCCTTTAAGGGGCGCGAAACGATCAGCGGCGCATACGCAGCCAACTGCTCGCCCGACAAAACGCGGCAAAGCGCGGGATTATATATGGTTAAGCCGCCACTTGCAGCCGCCGCCCCACGCGCTTTTGCCAGCCCTTCCTATACTCAGGCATGCAGCTCTTTGACTGTCGATAAGTGGAGAGGCTTATGGCCACGCCGAACCTGGCTGAAATACCCAGCGATTTGCTGGCCGACTTTCGCCTGGAATCCAGCGAACAATTCCAGCGTTGCGAGCAATTGCTGATCGAGCTCGAGCACGCCCCCGATGACCGCGAGCGCCTGCGCGAACTGTTTCGCCTAGTGCATACGCTCAAGGGCAACCTGGGTTATATCGGCCTGGATACGCTGATGCGCGTGCCGCAAGCCATGGAGGACGTGCTGTCCTGCCTGCGCGAAGGCCAGTTGCATTTCGACAGCTTGCTGGGCGACATACTGCTACTAACCCTCGACCACCTGAAAGAACTGATCCAACACGCCCTCGGCGGCCCATCGGCGCAACTCAATGCAGCCCAGAGCAAAGCGCTTAGCCAGGCACTCAGCGCCCTGGCACTGGCACCAGCGGCGCAACAAACCGGGATTCGCAGCGCATTACTGCAACAGCTCGACCCCAGCTCAAAACCGCCCGCAGCCATTGCTACAGACGAACCCGCTGCCGCCGATCTACTCAGACGCTACGGCATCGAGCCTGACGCTGACCTGCTGTTCTTCGTCGACCTGATGCAAGCCAGCGAGCGCCGCTCACATTTCTGGCAAGGCCGTGGCCTGCGTCAGCTTGACCTGGCCTTGGCGATCAATCAGCTGGGTGGCAACCCGGAGCAACCCGAGCAACTGGCGGCAGCCATTTGCCTGCACGACCTAGGGATGGCTTTTCTGCCACTGGAGATGCTGCATAAAGAAGCGCATTTCAATCGCGAAGAACGCAGGCAGATGCAATCGCACCCACGCCTCGCCTACGACCTGCTCAAGCGTATGCCGCGCTGGGATGCCGCCGCAGAAATCACCCTGCAACACCAGGAACACGCCGACGGCAGCGGCTACCCGAAAGGCCTGAAGGAAGTCGAAACCAGCCCCGGCGCCCTGATTATCAATATCGTCGACACCTTCGACGCCCGCACCCATGAGCGCGCCCATCAAACCCTTAACAAACGCCCACTGCTGCGCGCCATCCTGGAAATCAACAACCTCGCTGGCCGGCAGTTCAGCGCACACTGGGTCGAGCTATTTAACCAGACGCTACAACAACACCCAGAACTGGCGCATCGCTAAGCCCCAGAAAAATTGAACCCATGCCAAGCAATAGCCTCCAACCATCACTTTCATTGATATAAACCACGATAAAGCTCGGCAACACCCATGGTAGGCTCTGCCCATTATGCGGGCAGCCAAGCCCCGAGCCACCTGAGAGGAGAAATGGTATGGAAATCAATATCGGAATTGCCGAGCAGGACCGCGCCGCCATCGCCGAAGGCCTGTCGCGCCTGCTCGCAGACACCTACACCCTGTACCTGAAAACCCACAACTTCCACTGGAACGTCACGGGCCCGATGTTCAACACCCTGCACCTGATGTTTGAAGGTCAGTACACCGAGCTGTCGCTGGCCGTCGACCAGATTGCCGAACGTATCCGCGCCCTGGGCTTCCCCGCTCCCGGCACCTACGCAGCCTACGCCCGCCTTTCTTCTATTAAGGAAGAGGAAGGCGTGCCGAGCGCCCAGGACATGATCAAACAACTGGTTCAAGGCCAGGAAGCCGTCGTACGCACCGCCCGCGGCATCTTCCCCCTGCTGGACAAGGTTAGCGACGAGCCCACAGCGGACCTGCTGACCCAGCGCATGCAAGTGCATGAGAAAACCGCCTGGATGCTGCGCAGCCTGCTGGCTGCCTAGGTATATGGGTAAATAGGAAATCACGTAAAAGGCCCGTATCTACGGGCCTTTTGCTAGGCGCTTGCCCAGCAGCTGTTCTATGCTTTGGTCAATTGCAACTTGGCCACAGTGACGTGCATGAACAAACCCGCTAAAGCTCCCAGCATTCTGGAACTGTACCCCGAGGAAACCCGCGACGCTGCGGCGCTTCTGAAGAAGGCGGTACCGCTGATGATGCGCCACGATATTCCGCCCAACCCGGTGCATTACGCCCTCTGGTACACCTACAGCAAGGGCCTGGAACCTGAACTCAATCGCCGCCTGGATAAAACCGTCGCTGACTTTGACAGCTTTCCGCCAGAAACTGCGGCCAAGCTGTTTCGCGACTACATCATCCATGGCGAGCTCGAAGAGGCCCGCGCTGGCCAACAACAGGTCATCGAGCTGGTCGACGATATCGAAGGCAACGTGTCACGCAGCATCATCGGCAGCCGTAACTACCAGGCCAGCCTGGAACATGGCCTTGCCGCACTGCAGGAACCGATCATCGATGACCTGCCGAATGTCCTGAATGAGCTGCAGCAAAGCACGCAACTGATGCAGGACCAGCAGGACAAATTCCTCTATCGCCTGAATGCTGCCCAGCAAGAGATCAAGAGCCTGCGCAGCCAGCTTGAACGTGCGCATATCGCCGCCACACTGGACAGCCTGACTCAGGTCTTCAACCGCAACGCCTTCAGCAGACTGCTGGAACAGACCCTGAGCAGCGAACATGACGGCGTCGCCCTGGTGATGCTGGATATCGATCACTTCAAACAGTTCAACGACCAATACGGCCACCCTCTGGGTGACCGCGTGCTGCAGCACGTGGGTCAATTGCTGCGCGACCTTTTGCCACCCCGCGCCATGGCCGCTCGTTACGGCGGTGAAGAGTTCTGCATCATCCTGCGCGATTGCTTTGATAACGCCACGGCTTACGCTTTTGCCGAACAGATGCGCCTGAAGATCCAGTCACTGCGCATCAAAGTGCGCCGCACCGACGAAGTACTCGACAGCATTACCGCCTCCTTCGGCTTCGCCCTTGCAGAACAAGGCGATACGCTGGAAACCCTGCTCACCCGCGCCGATGACGCGCTTTATCAGGCCAAGCGCGATGGTCGCAACCAGGTAAGCCCCATGCCGAGCGAAACTGCGCTCAGTGCTTGATTGAGAACCCCACCTCTTTGCTGTTAAATACGCCCCGTGCCGCTGATCCGTATCCATGGCTCAGCGCATAGGCTGGTACCACGCGCTTTTACTCCTCCCCGGCAACACCCACTACGCGCAGCCAGCCCTTCCTGTTGATTCTTTAAATTAAGCGAGCTCATCGAACATGTTGAAAATTGTCCACCTTCTGACGGGCGCTCTCGCCCTGCTACTTTCTTTTGCCCCACACTTTGGCGACACACCACAGTCACTCCTAGAACAACCCAGCGCGCTGTGCCTTGCTCTGTTCGGCCTGCTTAACCTGTTGCTTGCCCCACAACTGCCCATCTGGCACGCCGGCCTGCGCCATCAAGCGCAAAACCTGGTTTCCGCCCTACTGGTGCTCGGCACCCTGCTGCAAGCCTTGATCCTGCTCGCCCCGCTGCCAGTCATTGCCAACCAACCGGCCAGCCTGTTCAGCCTGCTGATCATCGCTGCCGCCGTAGCCGTACACCTAGCGGCCAACCTGCGCCTTAAATCGCGCAACACCTCAAGCTCGCAAGATCTGGGCGACCGCGAAACAGGTACTGTTAAGTGGTTCAACACCTCGAAGGGTTTCGGTTTTATCTCCCGCGACTCGGGCGACGATATTTTCGTGCACTTTCGCGCCATTCGCGGTGAAGGCCACCGCGTACTGGTCGAAGGCCAGCGGGTCGAGTTCGCCGTAATGCAACGCGACAAAGGCCTGCAAGCCGAGGATGTCATCGCCGCACTGCCTGCACGACGTTAAACGCATAAACGCAAAAGGCCCGCACACTGCGGGCCTTTTGCGTTTTATAGCCAATCAATAATGGGGCGGCGGCGCCTCATCCTCAGCCATACCGAACTGCGAACTCACCTCATCCTGGCGCTTGATCAACGCAGCCACCTGCAGTTGCAAGCGCTCCAGAAGCCGCTGTTGCGCAACCAGCGCATCATTGAGTGCTTGAATAGTGTCGTCCTGAAAAGCCAGCCGGCTTTGCAAATCGTTGATGCGCTCTTCTATTTCCACCAGTCAAGCCTCTTCCACCAGTCAAGCCTCAGCAAAACAAAAATCCCCAGTCAAAACCAGGCGTAAACGGGCTTTCAACGCGGCCAATTGCTCAGGCGTGTACGCCTGCGCCGGATGCTTGCCCCAAACGGGCGCTGGCCAAGCCGCATCCTCGCGACGCCGCACGATGACATGCATATGCAGCTGACTGACCACATTGCCCAAGGTCGCGACATTCATCTTGTCTCCTGCAAAACAATCCTTGAGCACTTCAGCCAGGCCGTTGGTTTCCCGCCAGAGCTGCAGTTGATCAGCCACATCCAGCTGAAACAACTCACTGACATCTTCACGACGCGGCACCAGGATAAACCAAGGGTACTGCGCATCATTCATCAACAGCAGACTGCATAACGGATAATCCCCCATCCAGACAGTGTCCTGCTGCAAACGCGAATCCAGAACAAACATAACTATCTACCTTTAAGAAAACCCACTCGCTTGGTTTTGACAGAGATCGAACAGAACAGGCAACGACACCTGAAGCCTGGCCAGCAAACCGACTGCCAAAGCAAAGCCAGCAAACATCGACTGAGCAGGATACGCCGAAGCTGAAAACACGGCACCCAGGATCAACCACACCACCACGCACCAATAGACAGCACTCAGCAAACCCGCCTCAAGCACGCGCACCAAAACTGTTCCCTTAGGTAATCCCCACGCAGCAGGCAAATGCCACACAACCGCCATACAACGGCAAGCAACTGAAAACAGGGCAGAAAGCGACCGCAAAAATACCTTTCACTGAGCATAAAAATAGAAAAACCTGCTGAAAAACCAAGTACAAACCAATGCAACCCCCAAAAACCTCGATCACACAGGTCAAAACGAGGATAAAAAATTGGCTTTCGGGATTTTGTGCACGACTATTGCTAAGCAATCCATGACGAATCGCACTGCACCGTTTGGCTGCCGAAGGCAACCCACACGCAGGCGCAAAAATCCGTCAGCATTGACTTCGAGCACGCCAGCAGCATCTACAAAAATGCGACATGATTCATAAGCTTTTGCGACACAGCCGTGAAGAAATCGTAATGAATAGATTGCAACTATCGCCAACATTGGCAGCGTGCTATAAGTTACCGCCGACACAAAAAGAAAGAGTCGTCCATATAACAACCAGCCGGACGGCGCAACTTTTCTAAACCAAAGGAGCAATCACGATGCAAGTGATGAAGTGGAGCGTAATCGCCCTCGCAGTAGCAGCGGGCACCACCCAAATGGCAGTGGCATCCAGCCAGTCCGAATCCAAGGGCTTTATTGAAGACAGCAGCTTCAATATCTTCAACCGCGCTCTGTACCATAACCGTGATTACAAAAACGGCGCAGACACTACCACCGACGGCGCATCAAGCAAGCGCAATGGCTACAGCGAAGAGTTCGGCCTGGGCATCCGCCTGATGTACGAGTCTGGCTTCACTCAAGGCACCGTTGGCGTGGGTGTAGACGCTCACTCGCTGAGCAGCATCAAACTGGACACCGGCAAAGGCCGTGCAGGCATTGGCCAATTCTCCAAGAATGGCTCTGGCGAAGCAGAAGACACTCAGAGTGAAGTAGGCGGCGCGATCAAGTTCCGTATCTCCGACACCGTTCTGAAATACGGCAACCAGATCGTTGGCAGCCCAGTATTCTCAACCGACGATAGCCGCATCCTGCCAGAAGTTGCTACTGGTACTCTGCTGACCAGCAACGAAATCGAAGGCCTGGAATTGACTGCCGGTCGCTTCACTGCGATCAGCCGCCAAGCGCCTACCGGTCGTGATGGCCGCGAGCTGACCGAAGCCAACATCGTTGGCGCCAGCTACAGCTTCACTGACAACTTCAGCGGTGCCATTCACGCATCCGATGTTGAAGATCACTTCAAGAAGCAATATGCCAACCTGAACTACAACCTGCCTCTGGCTGAAGACCAAGGCCTGAACTTCGACTTTAACTTCTATAGAACCAATGACGACGGCCGCAAACTGTCGGGCGAAGTGGACAACAAGATCTGGAGCTTGGCAGCAGCTTACTCCTTGGGCGCACATAAATTCACCCTTGCCCACCAGCGCTCTTCTGGCGACACCGCTTATGCCTATGGCGTTGACGGCGGCGGCACCATCTGGCTGTCCAACTCGGTTCAGTACTCTGACTTCGACCGCAAAGATGAGCGTTCCTGGCAGGTTCGTTATGACCTCGACATGGCCACCTACGGTGTACCAGGTCTGAGCTTCATGACTCGCTATATCACCGGCGACAACATCGACTACGGTGTTGGTGTTGATGAAGGCGAAGAGAACGAATTCAACTTCGAAACCAAGTATGTAATCCAAGAAGGCGCAGCCAAAGACCTGTCGTTCCGCGTTCGCAGCGCTATCTACCGCGCCAACAACTCGCAGAATGCCAACTATGGCTCCGACAACAACGATTTCCGTCTGATCGTTGAATACCCACTGAGCGTTCTGTAATTCAGAGTGCTTAGCTGGTAAAGAAAGCCCGACCTAGGTCGGGCTTTTTCTTGCCTGCTGAAAACTTACAGTGGCAACGCATAAGTCCCCGTCACATGCGCCACCAGCTCCTCTTCATTACCCTGCGAATACACCGACACTTCGCAAACAGCCTGCCTGCGACTTAATCTCAATATCCGCGCTTCGGCTAATAGATCAACTGGTTTGGGTTTAACCAGAAAGTTGATATTCAAATTAGATGTCACGGCCATCTCAACGCGACCAAGACTACCCAGCACCACCGCATACATCGCTGCATCCGCCAGCGCCATAATGGTTGGCCCGGACAAGGTTCCGCCGGGGCGAATTAATTTGCTGTGAAATGGCACCCGCGCCAGTGCACCCTTAGCATCCAGTCGATCGATACACAGGTTGATATCTTCTGCCATCGGCAACCCTGCGCGAATCAGCGCCTGCACCTGTTCCGCCGTCAATATCGACACACTCCCCTCCTTTTATAAGCACACGCCTGCATCCTGTACGCATCTGTACAGGCACCGTACAATGCGGGCCATTCAAAATCTCTTGCAACCGACAGAACAGCCAAATATGCGTACCAGCCAGTTCCTGCTCTCGACTCTGAAAGAAACCCCATCCGATGCCGTGGTGATCAGCCATCAGTTGATGCTGCGTGCCGGCATGATCCGCAAGCTGGCTTCCGGCCTGTACACCTGGCTGCCCATGGGCCTGCGTGTGCTGCGCAAGGTTGAGAAAGTCGTGCGCGAGGAAATGAATGCCGCCGGCGCGCTGGAAGTGCTGATGCCGGGCATTCAACCGGCAGAGCTGTGGCAGGAATCCGGTCGTTGGGAGCAGTACGGCCCGGAACTGCTGCGCATGAAGGATCGCCACGGCCGTGACTTCTGCGCCGGCCCGACCCATGAAGAAGTGATCACCGATCTGGCGCGCAATGAGCTGAATAGCTACAAGCAGCTGCCAATCAACCTGTATCAGATCCAGACCAAGTTCCGCGACGAAATCCGTCCGCGCTTCGGCTTGATGCGTGGCCGCGAGTTCATCATGAAGGATGCCTACTCCTTCCACGTTGACCAGGCTTCGCTGCAGGAAACCTATGACCGCATGCACCAGGCCTACTGCAACGTGTTCACCCGCCTGGGATTGAATTTCCGCCCCGTGCAGGCTGACACCGGCTCCATTGGCGGCACTGGTTCCCACGAATTCCACGTACTCGCCGACTCCGGCGAAGACGATATCGCCTTCAGCGACAGCTCCGACTACGCCGCCAATATCGAGAAAGCCGAAGCCGTTCCGCGCGAAAGCAGCCGTGGCGCAGCCACTGAAAGCATGCGTATGGTTGAAACTCCAGACACCAAGACCATTGACGCACTGGTGCAGGGCTTTGGCCTGGCCATCGAAAAAACCATCAAGACCCTGATGGTGCACGGCGCGAAAAAAGGCACCTTGGTCGCCTTGATCGTACGTGGCGACCACGAACTCAACGAGATCAAGGCCGCCAACCTGGAGCTGGTTGCCAGCCCGCTGGTATTTGCCAGCGAAGCCGAGATTCGCGCGGCCATCGGCGCAGGTCCTGGCTCACTAGGCCCGGTCAATCTGCCGATCCCTTGCGTGGTTGACCGCTCGGTTGCCCTGATGAGCGACTTCGCCTCGGGAGCCAATATCGATGACAAGCACTATTTCGGCGTCAACTGGGAGCGCGACCTGCCGCTGCCGGAAGTTGCCGACCTGCGCAACGTGCTGGCCGGCGACCCAAGCCCGGACGGCAAAGGCACCCTGGAAATCAAGCGCGGCATCGAAGTCGGGCATATCTTCCAGCTGGGCACCAAGTACAGCGAAGCGCTGAACTGCCAGGTGCTAGGCGAGAACGGCAAGCCGGTGACCTTGACCATGGGCTGCTATGGCATCGGCGTGTCCCGCGTGGTGGCGGCAGCCATTGAGCAGAACAACGATGACCGCGGCATTCTCTGGAACGACGCCTTGGCGCCTTTCCACATCGCCCTGGTGCCGCTGCGTTACGAAACCGATGCCGTGCGCGAAGCCACCGACACGCTGTATGCGCAGCTAACTGCTGCCGGCTATGAAGTGCTGCTCGATGACCGTGACAAAAAGACCAGCCCAGGCATCAAATTCGCCGATATGGAACTGATCGGCATCCCGCATCGCATCGTAGTCAGTGATCGCGGCCTGGCCGAAGGTAACCTGGAATACAAGAGCCGTAAGGAAATCGACGCCCAGGCCGTGCCTGTCGCCGACATCATGAGCTTTATCCAGGCCCGCATCAGCCACTGATCTCAGCCCTTTTAGCAAGAGTCGTCATGTTCAAGCGAAACACCCTCAGCCTCATCGCCACCCTGCTGGGTGGCTCTCTGCTACTCAGCGGTTGCGCCAACCAGTTGCCGCAACGCAGCGAGCATGAGGAGCGCGTCGAGCGCAAATTGCTCGATCACAGCCTGCAGATCGATGTGGGTGAGCCACGCGTGCTGGAGTTGCCGCAACGCCGCGTGCGCGTGCATGAACAGAAGACCTTCGAGGTTACGGCGTTTGACGTCACGCGCCGCTATGACCGCTACACCCCCTACCAGCCCTGGCGCGAGTTGTATGAAGTGCCACTGGGAGCACTGGCAGTGGTCGGCGGCATCGGCGCCAACGTGCTCAACGTGGTACTGCTCGGCAGCCTGCCGGATACCGTCACCAAAGACTGGATCAGCTATGGCTTTGCCGGGCTCAACCCGGCAATGAACGTCGAGTCCAACGGCCGCTCGCAGCAGAACCTCGCCAGCCTTGAGGAGCGCCGCCAGGATGCGCGCATGGAGTATTCAAGCCTGCCATGGGCCGAGCGCCCGGTGCTGGTTAAAGCCGGCGAACAGAGCCATGAACTGCTCACCGACCGCAATGGCATCCTGCGCCTGAACCTGCTAGACAGCCCGTTTGCCGAAGAAGATGTCACGCGCATCAGCACCCTGCTGTTGACGGTTGAAGATGATCAAGGCTCGGCGCGCGCCGATGCCTCCCTGCTGGTCAGCCGCACCCTGCGCGGTAAACTGCAGGAAGCCCACCAGCTGATCTACAACGACCTTGAGGGTGACGACGTTGCCCAGTGGGTGCACCGGGTCAAACGCCTGTCAGAGCTGGGCCTCGAAGAGGAAGCCAGCGAACTGGAACAGAGCCTGATCGAACTGACACGCAACGATCCGGAACTGCAGAAAATTTTCCTCCAGGCCCTGACCAAAGACGCCGGCCGCCTGGTCGCCGATCCTGGCAACGACTGACGCCCCCATGCGGCAGCGCCTGACCTGCGCCCTACTCGGCCTGCTGCTCTGCGGCGCGACTTATGCCGACGTGCGTCAGGCGCCAGAGCCGGAACTGCGCACACTGCTGCAACAGACCGTAGCCCAGGCCGACAGCTTTCAGGATCGTTTCGAGGCCGAAGTCTGGCTGCTGGATATGTCCACACGCATGCGCCGCTATATCCCGGATGCCGAGGAACGCCTGAGCCTGCTGCGCCTGGTGCATCGCGAAGCCAGCAAGGCCGGCTTGCGTCCCGATCTGGTAATCGCGCTGATTCATGCCGAAAGCCATTTCGACCGTTTCGCCATCTCCTCAGTCGGCGCCCAGGGCATGATGCAGGTGATGCCCTTCTGGAAAGCCGAACTGGGCCGCCCGCAAGACAACCTCACCGATAACGCCACCAACCTGCGTTATGGCTGCACCATCCTCAGCTTCTATTTGCGCAAGGAAAACGGCGACCTGAACCGCGCGCTGGCGCGCTATAACGGCAGCCTGGGCAAGCACACCTACTCAGCCAAGGTGGTCGGTTTCTGGCACGACTTCTGGTATGTCAAACCGTAGGATGGGTTAGCGGCGCGGAGTACAAGACGCAAGCACAACAGGAAACCCTATGCGCCGCGTAACCCATCAAGGACTTAGCGCCGCACGATAAATCCGGTAATCCCCTGCTGCGCCTGCTCTTGCAGCTCCAGCGAGGTAACTTCGGCAGCCTGCGGCCCGTGTTGCAACCAGCTGGTCAATTCAGCCACCGCAGTTTCATCACCCTCGAACAGCACTTCGACCCGGCCATCGGCCAGGTTGCGTACCCAACCATCGAGATCAAGCCGCTCAGCCTGCTCCGCCGTTGCCTGGCGAAAGCACACACCCTGAACGCGGCCGCTAACGTAACCATGCATGCAGATACGCGCCACGGCTTAGTCCTCCGCCTTGAGTGCAGTGAGGCGAGCCGTCAGACCGGCAGCCGTCTGCTCACCGAGCAAGCGCTCACGCATACGCCCCTGATCGTCGACGATATAGGTCACCGGCAACACCTCGGCACGCGGCAACTGATAGCGCTCGGCAGGGTCCTGCGCCAACACAGTGAAACTGATGCCCATGTCTTGCGCGGCCTTGCTCAGTTTCTCCCCCTGCAGCGCATCGAAGTTCACCCCGAGCACCTGCACGGACTGCTCCTTGAGCTGTTGCTCGAGGGCATTGAGCTCGGGAATCTCGGTGCGACAAGGTGCGCACCACTGCGCCCAGTAATTAATCACTAACCACTGGCCTTCCAGGCGCTCAACCGCTACCTTTCGTCCATATTGATCGACGCCTATGTCTTCAGCGCAACCGGCCAGAATCAGACCTATGCCTACGCCCGCAACAGCACGAATGATCGCCTGGAAACGCATTCCCATGCATTCGCTCCCTGATTCCATAAGGTTGATATGACATTAGATGCCTTGCGCCTGGAAGTGCCAGACATCCTCGAAACCGATGTCGCGCCGCTAGCCGACCTCAATGAGCAGCTGGCCCAAGCCCGCCTGCAGTCGCCAGAACTGGCCTTGCAGCAGGCGCTCGGCCTGCTCTTCAGGCTGAACCGCAGCGCCATGACCTTACTCGAAAGGCAGCGCGCACTGCAAAGCTTCAGCGATCAGTACCGCCATTACAGCAAGGCCTACCAGGGCGAAAATCCTCCCACGGCCTTGTTCGTGCACCTGTGCAGTGAACTGGCCATCGGTTTCAAACGCCTGCTGCTGCAAATCCTCCAGGGCCGTCAACCATCACGCCCGCACCTGGCCTGGTGCCTGTATATGGCTCAGCACTTTCTCGCGCAGAGCCTGCTGCGCCACTATCAGCTGTATCAGGAGCCGCCGCCCAGTCTGTGGCGTGACAGCCACCTGCTGTACTGGATCGGTGAGCATCAGGATTGCCTGGACGAGCCGGTGGCGGCGGCGTTTACCCCGCAACCCGCGAACACTCTGCGCGGCATTTATCAGCAGATGTTGCTGCTGGCCTTGAGCAACCCATTCCACCTCGCCGATGGCGAGTGCGAACTCCTGTTCGGTGCGCTCTCGCCACTGGCAGGTCTGGCGCGTCTGCTGCCCTGGGACGAGGACGATGAGATCGAAGGGCCCACCATCGACCTGACCGAGGCGCAACCCTGCCTGAGCTATGCCCAGACGCCAGAAGGCAGCGTGGACTGTTTACGCCGCTTTGAGTTGGGCGCCCTGCTGGTGGCCCTGCATGATCCCGCACCACTACAAAGCAAGGCAGAGCGCCAACTGCTGGAGCGCGTACAACAACACTGGCTGGGGCGCCAGCAACGTCGACATACCCGCGCCGACCACAGTTCAGAATGCAACCTTATCGTCGGTCTGCCCGGCATTCACGCGCAGTTGCTGGAACAGCGACCGCTGCGCACCAGCGCCCAGATGCTCGACGCCAGCGCAGGCGGTGCACGCCTGCTGTGTAATGCCGACCAGGCCGCGCAGCTGTCGGTTGGCCAACTGGTACTGCTGCTCACCGGCAGCGATACGCCGACCCTGGCCCTGGTACGTTGGCGGCAT
This sequence comes from Pseudomonas sp., assembly GCF_030690725.1. GTDB lineage: Bacteria > Pseudomonadota > Gammaproteobacteria > Pseudomonadales > Pseudomonadaceae > Aquipseudomonas. The sequence goes on from NZ_JAUYGD010000011.1 coordinate 104,031, forward strand.
CTGAATAGCGAAGGCCTGCACCTTGGCCTGCGCTACCTGAAAGGCCTGCCGCGTCCGGTATGGCTGCGGCGCGCGCCCAGCGCCCAGACTCACCCAGGCGTGCTGCAGAGCACCCCGGCACCGGGTAATGGCTGGCATCATGGCTTATGGCTGCCCAATGGACAGTTTGTTGAAGGGGAAAATGTCTGGCTGCAACTGGCCAGCGCGCACAATCAGGCGATTCTACCGCTGCCGACCGCCAATCTGATCACCGCATCCGTCACGCGCTATCCGATGCAGCTGGCCTGAGCCTTGTTGCCGATACGCTAAAACTGCGAGAAAGGTCACGCCGAACGTCGGCCGAGCGCACAGTTTCATCGGGTGGGCCAAGCTTATAATTCATCGCACTCACGCTTGATGCGATCCGTTATTAGCCTGGAACACAACCATGACCCAAGCCCTCGATAAGTTGGTCGGCCCTGTGCCATCTGCCATCGTCAATCTCGCCCGCTTACAGGTCACCCCGTACGAAGGGCGCGTCGCTGAGTTCAACGTAGCCGCCTGGCTGCACCTACCAGGGCTGGCCAACCTGCCTGTGTCCCTGTTGATCAGCTATCGCGACGGCACCACCCGCCGTGAGGTGATGGTCGATCACGGCAAGGTCAATCAGCACAGCAAGATTCTGCTTTCCAGCGTGGCCCGTCTGCCGGTGAAGCTGAAGATCGAAGAAATGCAGGTGCGCCTGCGCTCTGCCGTACCGGCGACTAGCCTGGTGGTCGAGGAGCTGTTTGTGCAAGCGGTCGAATTGCCACAAACCGATAGCCGCCAAGCACTCGCCTGATAGCCCCCCTCAGCACACAAGCCCCGCGCACTGACGCGGGGTTTTGCGTTTAGCGCGAGAGCATTCCTGCAGGCCCGCACTGGGCGTCAGAATCAGGTCGCGTAACAGTTTCAGATAAGCCAGAAGAGTCGGGCTGCTCAGTCGGATTGGAATTGACCAAGGACTGTGGCCAGCTGCTGAAGCGCAGGCCGGTGATGCGATTAAGGCGCTCGAGCGCCTCTTGCGGATCACGCTGATACAGATGAATCACTTTGCCTTTATTGGCTGTCATAACGCCTTCACACTCCGCCAATCCCTGCCCTGCTGGCAACCTGATCGCTATCTGCAAGACAGATAGCCAGAAGCGTGCCAGCTTCCTTTTAACCGCGTTTGGCGACCTCCATGGTCGCCAGTGCCATCATGCGCCATCAGCACAACGCCGCAAACTGACGTTTTACGTCACTTTGCCGGCTCAGCCTCTGGCTGCAACCACTTCGCAAGGTCTTCACCAAATAGCGCAGCCTGTTCTTCCTGCAATTTCGTCAAGCCACTGCGCAGCGCTGGGTACCAGACCTCATCGAGTTCCTCGGGCAAATTCTCCGCCCTTGGCATCGGCCAGGGACTGTGGCTAAGCAATTGCTGCAACGAATAATGGCCCAGATCGCGGCTCAATACCCAGGTGCCGGAACCGGTAGGTGCAATCAGTTTCTGCTGCTCAAGAAACACCAGAATCTCTTCCCACTCATGCTCAGCCAGCGACCAACCCTGACGCTGCACGTCCAGCAAACGCACCTTCAAGCCCGATTGCTGGCGCTCGTAGAACACCCGCAAGACGCCAAGCGCCATCAACAGACGCGGCACCGCACGCTTGCGCCATTGCTGGGAAAATCCCAGGTTGCAGACCAATTCGGCGCCAAACAGCACAATCAGCCAGGACAGGTAGATCCACAGCAGAAATAGCGGCACCGTGGCGAACGCACCGTAGATCAGCTGATAACCGGGGAACAGGCGCACATACAGGCCGAACAGCATCTTCGCCACTTCGAACAGAATCGCCGCGAACAAGCCACCCAACAGCGCATGCCGCACCGGAACCTGAGCATTCGGCACCGTGGCATACAGCAAGGTGAATGCGGCCACGCTAAACAGCAGCGGCATAAACTTCAGAACGACCTGAGCTCCGAGCAAGGCATCGGGCCCGGAAATCAGCGACAGCGAGGTAAAGTAAGTGCTGATGGCAAAGCCGCCACCGAGCAACAAGGGTCCCAGGCTGAGAATCGCCCAGTACAGCAGAAAGCTCGATACGCCACGCCGCGGCTGACGCACGCGCCAGATGGTGTTGAAAGTCTTCTCGATAGTTACCAGCATCCAGAACGCCGTCGCGGCCAACACCCCCACACCAATCCAGGTCAGCTGACGCGCCTGAGCGGTGAAGTCACGCAGGTATTGCTGCAGGGTTTCCCCAGCAGAGGGCACAAAGTTGCGGAAGATAAAACTCTGAATCTGCTCGCCGGTATCCTGAAACGCCGGAACGGCCGAGAGCATGGAAAAGGTCACCGTCATCATCGGCACCACCGCAAACAGCGTGGTGTAGGTCAAGGCTGCCGCGTTACTGGTGCCTTGGTCGGCAATAAAGCGCTGCAATAAAAAACGCCAGAACTCCAACAGGTTGTTAACGCGCTGCAGCATGCCCTCTCCTTAGCCACTTGCATCCCGGCTACCTGCTCAATCGCAGGCGCGGGTGCCGTAAGCGGTTAGAATAGCCGCCATCGAAGGTAACAGGCGACCCGAACATGACCGCTATGACGCTCTACCATAACCCGCGCTGCTCCAAATCGCGCAGCGCATTGCAATTGCTGGAAGACCGCGGACTCACCCCAACTATCGTGCGCTACCTGGAAACACCGCTCAGCGCCGATCAGTTGCAGGTGTTGCTGGGCAAGCTCGGCATCAGTGCGCGACAACTGCTGCGCACCAGCGAAGAGGAATACAAGACCCTAGGCCTGAGCGACCCGCAGCTGACAGACGCGCAGCTGATCGCGGCCATGGTCAGCCAGCCAAAACTGATTGAGCGGCCCATTCTGGTAGTCGGTGACAAAGCCGCCATCGGTCGCCCACCTGAAAACATTCTGGAGATTCTGCCGTGAGCGCGCCCTACATTCTGGTGCTGTATTACAGCCGTCATGGCGCCACAGCGGAAATGGCCCGACAGATCGCCCGTGGCGTAGAAATGGGCGGTTTGGAAGCGCGCTTGCGCACAGTGCCTGCGGTATCTGCAGAGTGTGAAGCAGTGGCTGCGGATATCCCGGCCGAAGGCGCGCTGTATGCCAGCCTTGATGACCTGAAGAACTGCGCCGGCCTGGCACTCGGCAGCCCGACGCGCTTCGGCAATATGGCCGCGCCGCTCAAGTACTTCCTCGATGGCACCAGCGGCCTGTGGTTAACCGGCGGCCTGGTCGGCAAACCTGCCGGCGTATTCACCTCAACCGCCAGCCTGCACGGCGGCCAGGAAACCACCCTGCTGTCGATGCTGCTGCCGCTACTGCACCACGGCATGCTGATCACCGGCCTGCCCTACAGCGAAGCCGCGCTGCTCGAAACCCGTGGCGGTGGCACGCCCTATGGCGCCAGCCACCACGCCGGCGCCGATGGCAAACGCGCCCTCGATGAACATGAAACAGCCCTGTGCCGCGCACTCGGCCAACGCCTGGCGCAGACTGCTGCAAAACTGGAGAGTGCCCGTGGCTAAAACCGCAAAATCGCTGCCGCCCCTGGAATGGTTGCAACCGCGCCTGAACATCAGCCGCGCGGTCAGCCTGCTGAGTTTTTTTAGCCTCGCAGCGTTGTTGCTGGCGTGGAACCTGTGGTTCGCCAACGTGCCCAGCAAACTGCTCTGGGTGATCCTCGGCGTACAACTCGCGCCCCTGCTATTGCTGGCTCCCGGCCTGATCATCGGCAACGCCCGCGCCCACGCCTGGGCCTGCTTTGTAGTGAATTTGTACTTTATCCAGGGCGTACTCGCAGCCTTCGACCCGAGCAAGGCGCTGTACGGCTGGCTACTGACAGGGCTGAGCTTCAGCCTGTTCTGCGCCGCGCTGATGTTTACCCGCTGGCGCTTTCAGTACGAGCGCAAGTTGGCAGGGGAAAACTAGGGGACAACGCTGAGCCTGGCTGCGCGCAGGTTCAGCGTTTTATAGCGAGCGCTTTACCAACCGAGGGTTTCTTTAAGAAAGGGAATTGTCAGCTTGCGCTGAGCCTGCAGTGACGCCTGATCCAAGCGCTCAAGTAAGTCGAACAAGGCACTCATGCTGCGCTCGCCCCGGGTCAGGATAAAACGCCCGACTTCATCACTCAGGTGCAGCCCGCGACGCGACGCGCGCAGTTGCAAGGCGCGCAGCTTGTCCTCATCGGACAATGACTGCAGCTGAAACACCAGAGCCAGGGTCAGGCGTGATTGCAGGTCAGCCAGCTGCACCGGCAACTCGCGCGGCGAGCTGCTGGCGGCCAGCAACAGGCGTCGGCCACTGTCACGCAGTCGGTTGAACAGATGGAACAACGCCTCTTCCCAGTCACTGCGCCCGGCAACTGCATCCAGATCATCTAGACAAACCAGCTCGCACTGCTCCAGATTATCCAGCAGTGCCGGGCCGTACTCGACCACCTCAGCCAGCGGCAGATAAACCGCCGGCTCGCCGCGCTGCTCAAAGCGCAAACAGGCCGCCTGCAACAAGTGACTTCGCCCTACACCCTCACCGCCCCACAGATAAATCAGGCTTTCCGTCCAGCCTGCATCAGCCTCGCACAGACGCTCGACATAACCCAACGCCGCAGCGTTGGCTCCGGGATAGTAATTGGCGAAAGTGGCGTCATCGCGCAGACGCACACCTAATGGCAGTTGTATGGGTGTCATGCTGGGTTGGGCGGCTCGTCGGAACCGCGGGCTGGCTCACCGTAAAGATCGGAAAGTTTATAGTCTTCGTAAGTGACTGTCACTGCTGCACTTTTCCACTCAATTCGGGGCTTTGCCGTTGCGGCTCTGCTCACTGCCGCTCGATTTTGATCAGTGTTTTCGACACTTTTTCGACACTCATACAAGGGGGATTAAAAGCGCCGTTGCTACGCAAGCCACTACTGACCCAATTGCAAACCCGGCCCAGAATGTTTTCTGGGTTCTTCTCCTGATTGCTAGCTCGTACTTGGCTGCCAGAATTGTGTGTGCTGGTGGTGCATTTTTATATGCGCGGCTTTCGCTGTAGTTCGGCTCTCGCTTCTTTACTCTCTCGATCTTCGGCTTTTGCTTGGACTGTGCGTCTGCCTGCTTCGCTTCTGGTTTGGGTGCAGCATCAGCGCTGCCCTGCTCCTTTTTGCCGTTATTACGGCCCATCCGCCGTTCAAAGTCTTCTTTGTACCAGTGACGGTCTTCTAAGCTCATCAATCCCCCTTGAGCCTGACGGCAAACCAGCGTCGGGCCACTTCCGTTGTGATCGTTATCCCGCGTTTTGATTGCTCAAGTTTGAATTGGCTTGGTCGTATTCGGGGCTTGTTTGTCCGTATTCGGGTGCTATCTGACCGCTTGCAATCCAAAGCGCGTAGCTCGGGAAAATCTTAACCAAAACGTCAATTTCCTCTGCGCTCACTCTCACCGCGCCTTTGCTGACGTTCCTCCATCTCTCATATTCGCCGCCCGACTCGCTGCACTTTTTGGGGCCGCCAGCCTTGCCTATCAATAGTCTAGCCCTATCGGCTGCGCCTTCCATAATAGAAAAATATGCCCTGAGTAGTTATTGCTCACTATAACGCACTGAGCAATAATCACTCTATGAGCAGTTATTACTCAACACACCTTATAGGCACTTGTGCCTATCAATGAGCGGGATAGTGCAGCAATGAGCGACCAATTAGAAGGACTTGAACATCCACTAAAGCCGGCCCAGCTGCCGGACGTGGAAACGCTTGAAGGATTTGCAGAGCGCAACGGCCTCACTGCTGATACCGCTCGCGCATGGGGTCAGAAGGGTTTTATCCCGACCCTCAAGCTCGGAAAACGTCGCATGGTCAACAGCGCCATGCTCCGTCAGTTTCTTCTCGATCAGGAGTGGACGGCATGATCCTTTTTCAAATTTCACTCATCGCTGCCTCTCTTATTTTTGTCGTCATTGGTTTCGTACTCCTCTACAGAGGATGGCGCCAGTTATGAGAACAACGATGAATAACCTAGTTATTGGCTGTCTGCTAGAGCGCCTTCTCTATATCCGCTACTGCCCTGAGGTGTTAGCTAGTGGCGTTTGGCGCCAGTTCTCTGGCTACCTAGATGCCCTTATTGATATGCGTTTAATCAATAGCCAGCAGTCCGTTGCTATCCACGATTTGGCTACCAACGCTTATTTGCAGAACGGCCTTCGCCGTGTCTTAAAGCCTTCGTCTGCAAAGCCTCAGGCGCAGGTTCTGGCCAATGAAAAGCCTGAGCCAGTATC
>NZ_JAUYGD010000031.1 GCF_030690725.1 Pseudomonas sp.
TGCAGATTTCTGTTTGCCGCTGAGTTGGCTCACCTGAGCCAGCCAGCGCTGAAAGGCTTGAGTATCCATGGCGGGCAGACCTCATGAGCGGATGCCTGCCTTAAAGCTTAGTCTTTGCAACACGCTATTGGGACATAGCCAAAAAGAAAGGGTCGGCATTGCCGACCCTTTTTTATTGGTTGAGTGTTTTACCAGCAGCGTTCCACGTTAGTGGCACCTTTGGTTCCACGGCTATCCAACGTCAGGTTGCCGCATTCGTTATCCTGTAGTTGAGCGCCGACACGAGAAGCCGTTAGGACTACGCAGCGGGCAATGCTACCGCCGCATGCTTCAGCAGTGATGTTGTATCGACGCTCGTCGGACGCAACTGCCGCATCGGCAGCAACACCATAGCCCAATCCCCCTGCTCCCAAATTGGCCGTATAGGTCTGGTTCTGTGAATAGAAGCGTTCTTGGGCTTGGAGTATTTCCATTAGTTTGGCCTGGCCGTCAGCCCGGCCAGAGCGTAATACATAGTTCTGGTAACTCGGGTAAGCGATGGCGGCAAGAATGCCGACAATCGCCACAACAATCATCAGTTCAATCAGGCTAAAACCCTGTTGTTTCATCAATTTTCTCTCCAGTAGCTTGCCTTGACTGCATCGCCTGCTCGGCAGACTTCGGCGCCGTCCACGCAATCGTTACGCAGGATTTCGGTACCGGTCAGGATGGTAGGTTTACCCTCGGAGAGAATAACCGATGGAGTCGGTGGAATACCCGAACGTTTCAGGTCGAAGCTGCGCACCGGATTCTTGGTGCCATCCGCTGCTGTTTCGGTAAACAGGGCGCTGGCATCGATCAGACTCAACGCATAGGTACGGCCCCGGCCCACGTCCGAACCACAGGTGGAAACGGCCTGGCCACGAGGGCTGAAGGTACTGAATAGCACCGCGCCTCGGAAAGAAACCGAGGTAGAGAGTACCTTTTCGCCTTTCGGCAACTTCAGGTAGAAGCCTTTACTGGCTGCCAGCAGATTGGTATTGGGTGTGTAGCTGTTACCGGGTGTCAGCTTGGCGTACTCCTTGTCGATCTCACTGCGCAGATACGGCAAGCCTGTTGCTGGGTTTGCCGCATTGGCCAGGGCCTGGTCAATCAGGAACTGATAAGCGTCGAAGTAGGTTGGGGCATCTGGTGCGGTCTGCGCTTGCAGTGCTGTCAGTTGGGCAGCAGACAGCATGGCGCTTGCAACATTGTAGGGGAGGGCCGCAAGAGCGTCGGCTTCCCCTTGCAATGCGGCACCGGATGCAATCAGCGCTGCCTGCTCAGACAGCAAGGTGGCAATCTGGTCCGCGATGGTTTGACTGTTGGTCGCTGCGGCCCTGAGGGTTGCTGCTTTAGCGGCTTCTTCACGAACCAATAGATCCGCATAGTTATAAGGAAAGCCATTCGGTAGATCGGTTATATCACCATCTAAACCCATTGCAGCCAATGCAGCGTCGACAGCGGTGATGATATCGGCAGTTGCTCCAGGCAGGTCCAGAGCGCTTTGGACAGTGGCAAGCAATGTGTGCAGTTTGCTCGGGTTGCCGGCATTAAGGTTTTCGCGTGTCTCAATGTATGCGCGAGCCGCATAGTCCGCGCGCAGAACTTCCAGTTCGGCTTGCAGGGTGGGTAGGCCGTCATCTATTTGCGCTGGGTCAGCCTGAGCGGCAATGATTTCTGCCTCCTTGGTTTTAATCGCGACGAATGCTTGGTCAAGATCGCGCTGCAGTTCAGTCAGGCGCGCATATTCAGATGCCAGGTTATCTCTGAGTGGCAGAAGGGCGGCAGCGTTGGTGTCATTCAGCACTGCATCTGCATGGGCCAGGATGGCTGAATCAAGAGTTACCTGCGCTGCGTCCTTTTCTGCAAGCTTGGTGGCAGCATCCAATGCAGCAGTATCTGCTGCGATAACTGTATTGTTGTATGCCGACGTTTTGTCATTGAGGACACTTATCCGAGATGCCTCGTCGCCATCATCATTTTCTGCATCCAAGACAGCTTGAATTGCATTATCACGGGCGTCTTTCAATGGGTCAGGATCGGGTGATCCAGCCGCGGTCCAGGCATTGATGGCATCAGTTCTTGCGTTTATCAGGTCTACTATGGCTTGGAGTGAAGCTGCTGCTGCATCTTTTTCAACTTCAGCCGCATCCCGTGCAGTGTTAGCGCTATCGGATGTGCTCTGGGCGCCATTGTATGCGGTAGCGGCATTGTTATAGGCCGTGTCAGCAGCGATGCGCTCAGCATCGAGGGCTGCGGCATCTGCGGCGTCTGCCAGATCAACTGTATCGAGAAACAACTGCTGCAACTTTGCCAGTGCAATTTGTGCTTTTTCCAGGCTGCTTTGCAGCTTGCTTTGCTGCTGAAGGTTTTCGTTGTTCTCGACGAGGAACGGGTCGTCGCCAAGGATTTCGTCGATCTGTTTTTGTCGCTCGTCGGCATCGCTCATTGCCTGAGAGGCGGCATTCTGTTTCGCGGTGTGGTTGATGCCGGCGCGATAGTCGACAAAATTTTGCCGCGCGCCGTCAACAGCGTTGTTGATGCTCAGCATTTGCGCTTCTAGCGTCCTGATTTTTTCCAGGATGGCATCCGTGTCGCCCGCGCTCAGATCAAAGCCGGTAACGTTAGTCAGGTCGGATTCGGTGATGGTGGTGTAGGTGCTCGGTTTAATGAAAACGTTGCTATCACGAAGCACATAGAAGCGGTCATCGGTGTCAGTGTTGAGTGGGCTTTCACGGAAGCCTGAACCGATAGAAATAGTGAAGTAAGTCTTGCCCCCCCGTTCACGTATCAGTGCCACATCAGGTGAGCTGAAGAAGCGACGGTTGTCCGCAATAGTAGCGCCGCCAAGTTGGGCAATGCGACCGCCAGTGGCAAAAGTAGAGGTGGGGTTGATGCCGGTGTTGGCATTGTTGATGTCGAAGCGGAATACCTGACCACGCAGGTCGGATGCATAGATGATGTCGGCTAGACCATCACCATTAATATCTACGATGGTGGGATCTGCTGGCATGCTATTAGTCATGCTTGCGATCTGCAGATTGGCCCCGGTATCGCCGCTGCCACCGGCACGCCAGAGCAGTTTTCCAGTTTCAGCATCGACCACATATAGGGCATTGCCCAGGCTGTCGGCTTTAGGGGCGTTAGTGCCGATATTGTCGTGGTCCCGGTCATAGCCACCGGAGAAAATCAGCACTTTGGTCTGCACATTATTGATCTTCACGTCCGCCAATTTGGGGGCGGAGAAAGTCATTCCGAGCTTCTCAAAGCCAGGAGTCGGAGCGGCGTTATACGCTCCTTTGATCATCCACTTGAAGGCCGGTGCATCGATATTGCTGACATCCAGCGCATAGTAGTTGCTACCACCGCGGCGCATTCCCGCATAAAGGATGGCTTTGTCTAGTACTCGGCGACTGGCGGTAACATCACCGGCTGTGGGAGTGCGATAGCTGGTCCACAGGTTGATCTGACCGTCTATACCGTATTTCTTGTTGGTTGAACCTTTAGCGTTAGTCAGATATGCGCCAGGGTTAGGCAGCAGCTCCTTGGGGATAAAGGAAAATTTTTCGTTGCCAGTTTTTGGATCGATGGCATGAATAAAGCCTTCGTTTGATCCGAAAAACATATATAGCTGTTCGGGTGAAGTTAGTGGTGCTGTTTGTACGCGATTTAGGTCTTCATCAGTAACGTAGGCGACTAGTTTAGGTTCGTTGTGCAGTACATCAGCAATAGCCAAGCGGTTAGTGCCGTCAGTATTCTTGCCGCGTGCCCAGTTGATGAACTGATTCTTCTGGGTGGTATCGCTGGCGCCCAGCATGGTGTTGGTGAGCGCGGTATTAGACGTATTAAGTCGATAGCTGGCCGCATTGAGGCTTACGGAGCCTGTGACCCCGTTTGTGGCAGTTGCAGTTCGATCAGCACCTGTCCAGGTAAAAATATTGCGTGTGTCAGGGTTGAGCAGGCGTCCGGCGACGCCGCCTCTGGCCACATCGCTGCCATCGGCGGTGGCTGACCAGAAGCTGGAGGCGCTGTTACTGAAGAAGCCTGTACTGTCGTCAATCGCGGCATTGTTGTTCTGGTCGACAATCAACGGGTTGCCGGCAGTGTCTTTGCCTAGCTTGTAGCGCTTGACGTTACCTGGCCAGTTGGCACCTTCAGCGGGGCGGAATAAGGCGTAGTAGAGGTCGTTACGGAAACCGAGGTTGTTAAAGGCGCTTACAGCCACACTTGGCGCAGCAAAAGAGGTGTTTTCCGCAGTGATGTCGATGATGATCGCCTTCAGTGCCGCGGTCAGGCCGGAAACATTGTCTGAGGTGTAATAGCTGCCGGCACCAGCAGTAGCGGCGTTTCTCAGAAGTGGCAGGTCGACCGTGAAACCAACAAAGTGGGATGTGACCGTTTGCTTGCGGTTGGTGGGGTCGGCGAAAGGTGCTGGCGCAGGGAATAAATCCTGGTTGGCCATGTATTCGGCCAAGTGCGGCAAGCATTGGCCATCGCTGTTCGAACAGGTGTTACTTTTGTAAGTAGTGTTGACACCGGCCAGTGACTTAATTGCAGCATTTGAACCAACGTCTCGCGTAGGTTCACCGTCAGTTACGTAAATGATGTGTGACTTTTGGCAGGCGTGGGTAATTGGCGAAATATACTTGCCGCCACTCATAGAGGACGACACGCTACGGGCGGCCGCCCAAACTGGAGCTTGGCCGGTCATGTAGCGATATGCCTCGTAGTAGGTCTCCGAGAGTGGTGTCCAGTCATCAAGCCCAATATTATTTACGACACCTTTCATGGTGTCTGCATTACTGGACGTAAGGCGTTGTACAGGGCTGACAATGTGACCCCCCTGCTCATTTTCACAGTTTCGGTTATCATTGGGGCAGTTTGTACGCAAGCCTTTGTAACGCATTAAACCTATATTGACATCTTCTTTTGTTTTTAATTGGTCAATCAAGTTGTTTACAACCTGCTGCATGACTTGGTTTCGCGTTTTTCCTCCTGTATTCGCTACTTGTCCACCCATTGAACCAGAAGAGTCGAGAATAAAAAGAATGTTAGGGCGTACTTGCTGGTCGGCGGGCAAGTCTCGCGGTACATAGATTTCAGTGTCATCGGCCAGGGCGATATTGAAGGTTATAATTCCATAGAGGAATGCGCTAATCCCGACGGCGACTGGTCTTAGTTTAAACATGATCTTACTCCAGTCTTAGTATATGGAGAACTTGAGGATATGGGTCGGTGCATGGTTAGTGACCGTGATGGCTCCGGCCCAATCAACCTTGAGCGCCAGCTCATCAATTGAACGCAGTTGGCCATTGATTTCCAGCTGAGCGTTACGGTCGATAGTCATGCTCGTAGCCGGGCAATCCAGGCAGGTATAGGCCATGACGCGACCAAGGCCTGCGTCAGTGGGGCTCCAGTTGACGATCAGGCGCTCCATTTCGATTACGCGAGTCAAAAGTTCGGTGTCAGGCTGCTGCTGGGCAAAGCTGCTGAAGCTGAGCAGGAGGCTGAATAGGGTGAGGCTGATACGTTTTTTCATGGTTGTATGCTCACTTGTTGTTCTGGAATGTCATGCCCTGGGACTGCCAGGAATAGGTGCCGCTGGCGAGTTCTGCCTTGGCTTCCATTTGAAAGTCGATGCAGACAAACCGTTCAATACTGGAACCGTCATCACAGGGCTTTTCCTGGACATAACGGACTGTATTTGAGGCGCCCACTGTGCCGGTGATCGGTGTGATGCCTACGGTTGCGCCAGTAGTTGCAGGTAGGCCGACGCTCTTCAGCGCGGTTACTTCTTCTGCTGTTTTCGGGGTCCCCTTGAAAGCCATGGCTGCCAATAGCGGTGCACGATTGGCGAGGTTGGTGTTAAAGGCCAGCAACTGGGCGCGCAGTTCATTTTGAGCTTGCTGGAACACCTGGTTACGGAACTGGCTATTACTGGCCATACGCTCTTCAAAGGTGGAGAAGCGCATGGCAGTTACGCCAGCAATAGTCAGTACCAGCAAGAAAACCAGGGCCACGATCAGCGTGGCGCCTTTTTGTGCGCGAGAGTGTGCGAGATGGATATGCATGATTCGCCTCAAAAGGTGTTCTTAAGCTGGATGGTGGTGCTGAATATTTGCCGCGCTCGGTTATCTGCAAAATTGATCGGGGCTGCATCCAGCAGTACAAAATTACGCCCGGCCGGCGCGGGTGTTAGGGGGGCGATTGAGTTGGCTAAAACGGCAATACGAACTGCGCGTACATTGTTCCAGTTGGTGACGCGGTCAGCCGAGACGTATTGGTTGGCGCTGCGGGAGTCGCCACTGGTGTTGACTCCGTAGAGAACTTGGAGGCTGTCTACCCCTGAGATCAGCTCTTGGGCGGCGGGCCCAGAAGTCCAACTGCCTGTGGTGTCGTTGAACTTGTAGGCACGACAGCCTAGTGATGCTGGTGTTGTGGCTGTTGCGGGGATGATGGAGTAGTGGTTTATCAACAGCATATTGTTTTCAGTGATGGTGTTGCCGAGACAGTCGCGACGAACTCCATCGGTAAAGGGGGGCTGAAAAACAAAGGCAACGCTATCAGATGCATTGCCGCTGCCTGTGCTGGCGCAGAGTTCTGCTGGGATGGTGCCAGGGAGGCCCGTGCAGGATGGGCGGACCAATGCAAGGGGCTTGCCTCCTTCAAAAACTGGCTCTGTATAACCTGCAAGCCTCGCGCTGCGGGCAATAAACTCTAGGGCAAATCGCCCGTTTTCCTGAAGTCGCCCCATCGCCTCGTTGGCGGCATAAGTTTGCCGACTGGAGAGGAACACTTGGATAACCCCCGTCATCAGCAACAGGCCCAGGGCCATGGCGACCATTAGTTCAACCAGTGAAAGACCGAGCTGGATGCGACGTGTGGTGGTGAAATTACTGATGCTCATCGGCGCACCTCAAAAGCGGGAATACCTGGTGCAAGGGTGTTTTTGCCTGCGCGGCCGAGCCAGAAACCTTGCAGCGTTAGGGTGTTGCCTGCGGCGGCTACACCTAAGGTAATGTTGTTGTCAGGCGGGGTGATGAAGTCGCGACTAGTAAAGCGCCCGTTGATGGTGTTTGACGCAAGGCCTGCATAGCTGCATTGGGATTCCCAGCGATCAAATGCAGCCATTTGGGCTGCGGTGCAGTTCTGTGCAGTAACCTTGGCTGAAGTGCTTGGGTCGTAGTAATCCGCGCAGCGAGCAACGGGCGGATTGGCGCAGTTTGGTGCTGCGGCATATTGAGCTGCAGTGCCGGCGGGGTTGGCGCGAATACGCTCGGCAATGTCTTGCAGAACCCAGGTGGACTGAGAGCGCTGAGCACTGTCGCTAGAGCCTTGCAGAGCGTTAAGTTGGAGTGCTGCTAGGCCGAGCATGCCAACGGTAAATATCAGCAAGGTGATCAATACTTCGATCAGGGAGCTGCCGCGTTGCTGTGAGCTATTAATATGCATGAACAGTCTCATCCTTTTAGGAACATGCTGTGTCACGGGGGACGTTGCGAATACTGGAGCGACCTTGGCGATTGATGTCGATGCAGCGGGCATCTGCCGGGTCCGCTTTTAGCTTGGTAGACGTAATTTTGAATGGTGTGCTTCCACATAGGGAGCATGTGCCGTCACGTTGAAACACCAGTTTATTAGTGGCTTGAAGAAAGTTGCTGCTAACGGTCACGCCAGTTTTAGCCTGGAAATTGCGTAGGCGGTTTTCGCTTTGGCAGTTAGGCATGCTGTCGGCTGGGCCGACACACCAGCCATCAGCCCAGCCGGTGGCAGCGTTCGTAGCAGGTATAACGGCGATTTCACTATTCTGCTTGACGGCCTCGGAGCGGGCGAAGGCCAATGCGAGCATCAGCTCACTGGCCTGGCCGCTGACACGCTGGCGTACAGCGAAATCGCCCATCGCCGGCACAGCAAGACCCAGAATAACGCCCAGAATGGCGACAGTGATCATCAGCTCTATGAGGGTAAATCCTTTACTTCGCAGCATGGGCGTTCTCGAAGGGAAACTTTCACTCTCATCTTGGCTGCTGCGGTTCGTCCATTCAATACAAGGGGGATAGCTGGCTGCATTTGTGGCTTGAGTGGTTAGTGGGGGCAGGTGCTGTTTAAACGTTCGCTTTTCAGGCGCCCTTGTTTATTAAGGGTTATGCGCCGGGTCTCGTTGAGATTGCGATGGCACAGCGTGAAGGTGCCGTTACTAACAAAGGTCATGCCGTTGCCGCTGAAATGCAGCGAGTGTGTTGGGTTCATGCCGCGCCAGTTTAGGGTGGTGTGACGAGGCAGAGTGATGTGGGCGATGATTTCCTCACCGGGATCGAGTGTGCGATTACCGTTGCTGTCGATAAAGTTGGTGAGGGTGCCGGACCAGGGTAGTTGGCACCGGCCATGATCCTGCAGTGGGCAGAGTGTTACTCTGCTGGTGTTGCTCATGGCCTGCCAGCGAGCCATGGTGATAAGTGTGGCAAGTTCGCTGTGGGTCGTTTGCAGGCGTTGCTTATCTACTACTTGGCCCAGTGCTCCGATGCTCCAGGCGAGTACTGAGACAATCGCTGTACAGATTAGTAATTCGTACAGAGTAAAGCCCCTAGCCGGTTTAGTGTTCATCCTGAACTCTCCATTGCTCCGTGTGATTGAGTGTGTGCATGAATGGCGATTGCGCTTGTGGCCAATTCATCGTTGTTGTGTAAGTTTTCCTCCCGAGAGGTTGTCAGCTTGAGTCGAGTGGTGGTCGTCGGCAGTGGTGTAGTGGGAATGCTCAGTGCTTATTTATTGGCCTTGGAGAATGTAAGTGTGGTTCTGTTTGAGCGTTTTCAGGCCGGAAACGAATCCTCATGGGCCGGTGGCGGTATTGTCTCACCGCTTTACCCCTGGCGTTACAGCCCTGCGGTCACGGCGCTAGCACACTGGTCGCAGGATTTTTATCCGCGTTTGGGTGAGCAGTTGCTGGCGCAGACGCAGATCGATCCGGAGGTGTATGTCACCGGGTTGTATTGGCTTGATCTGGATGAGGAGGCTGAGGCGCTTGCCTGGGCGCAGCGTGAGGGGCGCCCGCTGCAGTCTGTGGATGTTGCGGTGGTAGAGCGGGCGGTGCCGGCGTTGGCTAAGGGCTTTGGGCGTGCGGTGCAGATGGCGGATGTGGCGAATGTGCGTAACCCGCGCTTGGTCAAGGCGCTACGGGCCGCGTTGCAGCAGATGCCGAATGTCACTTTGCATGAGCACTGTGCGGTGAGTGGGTTTATTCGCGAGGGCGGGCGTATCACGGGTGTGCACACCGCACAGGGTGATATGTATGCCGATCAGGTGGTGCTGGCTGCCGGTGCCTGGAGTGGCGAGCTGATGAAGACCCTTGGCATCGAGTTACCGGTGGTGCCGGTCAAGGGGCAGATGATTCTGTACAAATGTGCCGAAGACTTTCTCCCTACCATCGTGCTGGCCAAGGGGCGTTATGCGATTCCGCGGCGTGATGGTCATATTCTGATTGGCAGCACCCTTGAGCATGCGGGGTTCGACAAAACGCCGACCGACGAGGCGCTGGCCAGCTTGAAAGCTTCCGCTATCGAGTTGTTGCCGGCGTTGGCAGATGCAGAGGTGGTGGGGCATTGGGCTGGGCTGCGGCCTGGTTCGCCCGAGGGCATTCCGTTTATTGGGTCGGTGCCGGGGCATGATGGGCTGTGGCTGAATTGTGGGCAC
This sequence comes from Pseudomonas sp., assembly GCF_030690725.1. Lineage (GTDB taxonomy): Bacteria > Pseudomonadota > Gammaproteobacteria > Pseudomonadales > Pseudomonadaceae > Aquipseudomonas. The sequence continues at coordinate 9,712 of NZ_JAUYGD010000031.1, forward strand.
TATCGTAATGGGCTGGTGCTGGCGCCGGCGTCGTGCCAGTTGCTGGCTGATCTGATGCTGGGGCGTGAGCCGATTGTTGACCCCGCACCCTATGCGCCTGCTGGGCGGTTGGTTTCGGCGGGTTAAGCGTTTCTCTGGGAGGGGCCAGCGGCTAAAGCCCCTCTCATAACTGATGCTCGTTTTAGTCGATACCGAGCTTCTTTAGTCGATAGCGCATTGAGCGAAAGCTCAGGCCCAGGCGTTGCGCGGCGGCGGTGCGGTTCCAGCGGGTTTCTTCCAGGGCTTGCATGATCAGTTTGCGTTCGATGGCTTCCAGGTAGTCTTCCAGGTTATCGATCTGTGCGAGGTTGGCTTCGCCGTTTTCACTGATCGGTACGCTGTCGGCCAGGCGCAGGTCGCTGGTGGTAATACGGTCGTCTTCGCACAAGGTGTAGGCGCGTTCGAGCATGTTCTCCAGTTCGCGCACGTTACCCGGGAAGCGGTAGCTCTTGAGCTTCTCCAGCGCGTCATCATCCAGTTTGGCCGGGCAGAGACCGGTGCCGTCGGCCAGGCGCTTGAGCATGATGTCGGCCAGCAGGGCGATATCTTCGCGGCGCTCGCGCAGGGCGGGAACGCGCAGTTCGATCACGTTGAGGCGGTAGTACAAATCCTGGCGAAAGCGCCCGGCCGCGACTTCGCCGGCCAGATCCTTGTGGGTGGCGCAGAGGATGCGTACATCGACGATCAGCTCCTGTTGGCCGCCGACGGCGCGCACGGCTTTTTCCTGAATTGCACGCAGCAGTTTGACCTGCATCGGCAGCGGTAGATCTGCAACCTCATCGAGGAACAGCGTGCCGCCGTTGGCGGCTTGGAACAGCCCTTGTTTGTCTTCGATGGCGCCGGTAAAGCTGCCTTTCTTGTGGCCGAAGAACTCGCTTTCCATCAGCTCTGTGGGGATGGCGCCGCAATTGACCGGGATAAAGGGTTGCTCGCCGCGTGAGCCTTGCTCGTGGATTAGTCGGGCGACCAGTTCCTTGCCGCTGCCGGATTCGCCGCTGATATACACCGGCGCCTGGCTGCGCGCCAGTTTGAGAATCTGCTTGCGCATGGCTTTCATCGGCGGCGAGTCGCCGAGCAGGCGACTGTCCACCGGCAGTTCCTCACCATCGGCACTGCGCAGGCGCAAGGCGGCGGCAACCAGCTCGCGCAGGCGGCCGAGATCCACCGGCTTGGTCAGAAAGTCGAACGCGCCGGCTTTCAACGCGTTGATTGCGGTGTCCAGGCTGCCGTAGGCGGTGATCATCGCCACTGGCACTTGCGGGTGACGCAGCAGAATATGCTGCACCAGCTCAAGGCCCGTACCGTCAGGCAGGCGCATATCAGTCAGGCACAGGTCGAAGGTTTCTTTGGCCAGCCACTCGCGGGCTTCCTTGACGTTGCGCGCGCTGCGGGTGTCGAGCTTCATGCGCCCCAGGGTGATTTCCAGGAGTTCGCGAATATCGGGTTCGTCATCGACGATCAGGGCTCTCTGGCGGGTCATGGTCAGCTCAGTTTGCGCGGGTGGGCGAAGGTGATACGCAGGCAGCTGCCGCCACCTTCACGAAGTTTATAGTCGAGGCGGGCCTGATTGCTTTCGCACAGCTCGCGGGAAATATACAGGCCTAGGCCAGTGCCTTTGTTTTCCGTGGTGTAGAACGGCTCGAACAGGTGGTGCAGCTGCTCTTCGGTAACGCCGGGGCCATCGTCTAGCACCTCGAGTACCGGCAACTCGCTCTCCGGGTCGCGAAACAGTTTCAGCCAAACTTGCCCGTGTTTGTTCTTTTGCGCGCTGTAGCGCAGGCCGTTCTCTACCAGGTTGCTCAGCACCTGAGTGAGCTGGTGCGGGTCCATGCGGGTTTGAATGCTGCCGCTGCTGGTTTCCAGGTGCAGGGTCTGGCCTGGGGCAGCGCTGCTGCGAAACTCGCTGGCGAAGCGGTGCAGCCAATACTTCAGGTCCAGTAATTGCGGCTCGGCTTGGCGCCGCCGCGACAGTTGCAGGACGTTCTCGATCACCAGGTTCATCCGTCGCGAGTGGTCCTGGATGATCTGTGCCAGGCGCAGATCGGGGCCCTCCAGCTCTTCTGACTCTTGCAGCAGCTGGGCGGCGTGACTGATTGCCCCCAGTGGGTTGCGAATCTCGTGGGCGATGCCGGCAGTCAGGCGACCCAGCGAGGCGAGCTTGAGCTGTTGCGCCTGCTGGGCGATCTGCGAGATGTCATCGAGGAAAATCAGCGTGTGTTTGTGCTCGCCGCGTTGCAGGGCAATAAAGCTCGGCTGCAACACCCGTCCATCAGGCGCCGCTTGCAGGCTGGCTGGGCGCAAGCTGGGGTTGTGCGACCATTGCTGCATGCGCTTGATAAGCTCTGGGCAGTGTGGGTCGAGAATCTTGCCGGTCAGGTCGGCATGCCCCAGTAGGTGGTTGGCGCCCTGGTTGGCCAGTAATACGCGGTGCAGTTCATCCAGCACCAGAATGCCGGTGCGCATGCGCTGCAGGATCAGGGCGTTCAATGCTTCCAGATTGGCCACGTCGGCAGCACGCTGCTCGGCCAGACTTTCGCTGACTTGCAGACGGCGGGTCAGGCCCTGCACAAATAGTGCAGCGGCAAAGCACAGCGCGCCAAGTGCGCCGGCCTGTACGTATTGCGCGGCAGCAGCCGGTCGGCTAAGGCTGAGGTAGAAGGTCAGGTAGATCATGCCCGCTGCAGCGACTGCGGCAATCAGCAGGCCGATACGCCCGCGCAATAGGATATTGGCGATCGCCACGGCAACAATCAGTAGGTTACCGATGCCGCTGGGTGTGCCGCCGGCGGCATAGAACAGGCCGGACAGCAGAATCACATCGACCAGGGCCAGGCTGAATACCTGCGCCAGGCGCTTGGGGCGGCGCACGGTGGCGATAATTAGGACGTTGAGAGCCAGATACAGCCAGCTGCCATTGCGAAACAGCGTTGGGTGCATCATGTCCAGCAGTTGGGCATCGAGCTCGCTGGAAATCAGCAGTGCCAGGGTAATGCCGATAACCAGGCGGTACAGGTGGTAGAGCCGCAGGATTCGCCTGCTTTGCTCCCCGCTCAGGGAGAAATCAGCGCTCACCGGGTTGTGTGCCTTGTTCTAGATGCGCCTGGCTGCAGAACCACTGTTCGCCCTTTGCCAGTGCGTGATCGCGCGGGACATGGGTGCCGCAATGTTCGCAGCGCACCATTGGGGTAGGAGCTGCGCTGGTGTTGCGGTCTTCAGGGCGAGGGGATGTTGGCCGAGTAAAGCGTCGCCACAGCCAAAATGCGGCCGCAATGATGGCAATCCAGAACAGTAAGCGGAACAGGCCCATGGCGCTCTCTTTCTATCGGTAAGCGGGCAGTTTAGCTAACCCGTCTGTGTGCGCCCAGCGTTGAAATCGTGCGCTGAGTGTTGTTTTCTGCCGCTTTGAGCGATAAGCCGCGTTTGGTGGTGGCGGCGGGCTTACCTGCCGTTCAGCTTCGGCCATCTGGCCAATAAAAAGGGAGGCCTAAGGCCTCCCTTTTCCACTGCGTTTTGCCGGCTTAGTCAAACAGGCCAAAGGTCAGATAGCTGAACCAGGAGCGGCTTGCTTTTTCTGCGCTGGTACCGGCTTTGAGGTCGTCCGGGATCTGCTCTTCGGCATCTTCGTACTGGCGAATCACATCCTGGCTGGCGCGGGTTTCGCCGGGTGGCAGTGGTGTGTCGGTTTCGATCAGGCCCAGGGTAGCCTTGGCCAGCCAGGAGCGGCTGTCGGCTTCTTCTTCGCGCGGAACGAACTGGCCGTCGACCAGGCTTGGGTGATCCGGGTAGTTGAGTTTGAGGGTTTCCAGGCTGGTGGCTGCCAGGTCATCCAGGGTCAGGCGCTGGTAGGCTTCGGTCATCACCGCAAGGCCATCGCCGACTGCTGGGGTTTCCTGGAAGTTTTCCACCACGTAACGACCACGGTTGGCCGCTGCCACGTAGGCGTTGCGGGTCAGGTAGTAGTGCGCCACATGAATCTCGTAAGCCGCCAGCAGATTGCGCAGGTAGATCATGCGCTGCTTGGCATCTGGCGCGTAGCGGCTAGTGGGGTAGCGGCTGGTGAGCTGGGCAAACTCGTTGTAGGAGTCGCGAGCGGCACCTGGGTCGCGCTTGGTCATGTCCAGCGGGACGAAGCGGGCAATCAGGCCGCGGTCCTGATCGAACGAGGCCAGGCCCTTGAGGTAGTAGGCGTAATCAACGTTGGCATGCTGCGGGTGCAGGCGGATAAAACGGTCGGCTGCGGATTTAGCCGCTTCCGGCTCAACGTTCTTGTAGTAGGCGTAGATCAGTTCCAGCTGTGCTTGTTCGGCATAACGGCCGAATGGATAACGCGACTCCAGGGCCTTGAGCTTGGCGACGGCGCTGGTATAGCTACTATTGTCCAGGTCGGCTTGTGCCTGCTGGTAGAGTTCGGTCTCGCTCAGATTTTCGTCGACCACCTGCTTCGATGAGCAGGCGGCAGTGAGGGCGAGGATTGCGATCAGCAGCAGGTGTTTCACTTGCATGGCGGCTTGCGTCCCTGTGACGGCGGCTGTCTTGAGCAAAGCCGTCCTGTTATGATGAGCGCCCCCGGTACCCCTGGGGCAAAGACGCCGTATTTAACCACAAGCGTGTAGCCGAAACCAAAAGCTATGCCCCCTCTGTTGCCGAGCATGTCCTCTATTAATAAGCAGATCATTGAACTGAACGCCGAGGTGCCCTATGAAATGGGCGGTCAACGCCTCGATCAAGTCGCCGCACTCCTGTTCGCCGAGCACTCGCGTTCGCGTCTGTCTGCCTGGATCAAAGAGGGTCTGCTGACCGTCGATGGTGAGGTGTTGCGCCCGCGCGACATCGTCCACGGTGGTGCACTGCTGGCGTTGAACGCCGAGCAGGAAGCCCAGGGCGAATGGATCGCCCAGGACATCGCGCTAAATATCGTCTACGAAGACGAGCAGATTTTGGTCATCGACAAGCCCGCCGGCCTGGTTGTGCACCCTGCGGCCGGGCATGCCGATGGCACCTTGCTCAACGCCCTGCTGCACCACGTGCCGGACATTATCAATGTGCCGCGCGCCGGCATTGTTCATCGCCTGGACAAGGACACCACCGGCCTGATGGTGGTGGCCAAGACCATCGAAGCGCAGACCCGCCTGGTCGACCAACTGCAGAGGCGCTCGGTCAGCCGTATCTACGAGTGCATCGTAATTGGCGTGATCACCTCCGGCGGCAAGATCAATGCGCCGATTGGCCGCAGCTCCTCGCAGCGTCAGCGCATGGCGGTGAGCGATGGCGGCAAGCCGGCGGTCAGCCATTACCGGGTGCTGGAGCGCTATCGCTCGCATACCCATGCGCGGGTCAAGCTGGAAACCGGCCGCACCCACCAGATCCGCGTACACATGAGCCATATCGGCTACCCGCTGGTGGGCGACCCGGTCTACGGCGGGCGTTTCCGTATTCCGCCTGCGGCCAACCCGAGCATGGTGCAAACGCTCAAGGAATTCCCGCGCCAGGCTTTGCATGCGCGTTTTCTTGAGTTGGACCATCCGATTACCGGTGAGCGGATGAAATGGCAGTCGCCATTGCCGGATGACTTTGTCTGGTTGCTGACGCTGCTGCGCCAGGACCGTGAGGCCTTTATTGGCTAGAACGTTGGTTAACCCAGTGCTGGGCAACAGGGAGCAGGGTGACAGGATGCACGACTGGCTGACGCCGCAATGGCCCGCACCGGCAAGGGTAAAAACCAGCGTCACCACCCGCAGTGGTGGTGTCAGCATGGCGCCGTTCGACAGTTGCAACCTGGGCGAGCATGTTGGTGATGAGCCAAAGGCCGTGCTGAAAAACCGTCAGCGGCTGGTCAGTCTGCTCGGCTGCAAACCGGCCTGGTTGCAGCAGGTGCATGGTGTTGCGGTGGTTGAGGCCAATCCTGCGCGGGTGCTCGAAGCTGACGCCAGTTGGACCAGCAAGCCTGGCGTTGCCTGTACGGTAATGACCGCCGACTGTCTCCCCGCGCTGTTCTGTGACCGTGCCGGCAGCCGTGTTGCGGCAGCCCATGCCGGCTGGCGCGGGCTGGCTGCAGGGGTGCTGGAAGCCACTCTGGACCAATTGGCGGTGCCGGCAGATCAGGTGCTGGTCTGGCTGGGGCCGGCAATTGGGCCACAGGCCTTCGAGGTGGGTGCGGAAGTGCGTGAAGCCTTTGTCGCCCAGCATGCGCAGGCCGCAGCGGCATTCCAGTCGAGTGTCAATCCAGGCAAATTTATCGCTGATATTTACCAGTTGGCGCGCATCCGTCTGGCTGCTCGTGGTGTCGAGGCGGTGTACGGCGGCGATTTCTGCACCTTCAACGACCCGCGTTTCTTCTCCTACCGCCGCTCGGCGCAAACCGGTCGCTTTGCCAGTCTGATCTGGCTGGGCAACTGATCCCCACGTGCCGCCGCTGCGGCACTGTTGCGGTAAATGACCCAGGTCAACGCCGCTCGGCTTGAAACCCGCACAATCGGCCTCATCTACTCTTCATCCGCAGGCTTTCTGTTTGGGCGCGATTCAGTGTGCCGGCCTGCCATCACCACGAGGGTTGATTGTTTATGCGTATTGATCGTTTAACCAGCAAGTTGCAACTCGCGCTCTCCGATGCGCAGTCCCTGGCCGTGGGTCTTGACCATGCGGCCATTGAACCGCTGCACCTGATGCAGGCCTTGCTTGAGCAGCAGGGCGGCTCGATCAAGCCGCTGCTGATGCAGGTCGGCTTTGATGTGAATAGCCTGCGCCTGGCCTTGGGCAAGGAGCTGGATCAGCTGGGCAAAATCCAGAACCCATCCGGCGATGTCAACTTGTCGCAGGATCTGGCGCGCCTGCTCAATCAGGCTGATCGCCTGTCGCAGCAGAAGGGCGACCAATTTATCTCCAGCGAGCTGGTGCTGCTCGCCGCGATGGATGAGAACACCAAGCTGGGTAAGCTGCTGCTCGGTCAGGGCGTCAGCCGCAAGGCGTTGGAAAATGCCGTGACCAACCTGCGCGGCGGCGATGCGGTAAATGACCCGAACGTCGAGGAAAACCGCCAGGCGTTGGACAAGTACACCGTCGACCTGACCAAGCGTGCCGAGGAAGGCAAGCTCGATCCGGTAATCGGTCGTGACGACGAAATTCGCCGCACCATTCAGGTTTTGCAGCGCCGCACCAAGAACAACCCAGTGCTGATCGGCGAGCCGGGCGTGGGCAAAACGGCGATTGCCGAAGGCCTGGCCCAGCGCATCGTCAACGGTGAAGTGCCGGATGGCCTGAAGGACAAGCGCCTGTTGTCGCTGGATATGGGCGCGCTGATCGCGGGCGCCAAGTTCCGCGGCGAGTTCGAGGAGCGGCTGAAGGCTGTGCTCAATGAACTAAGCAAGCAGGAAGGGCGGATCATCCTGTTTATCGACGAGCTGCACACCATGGTTGGCGCCGGCAAGGGCGAAGGCTCGATGGATGCCGGCAATATGCTTAAGCCATCCCTGGCGCGCGGCGAGCTGCACTGCGTCGGCGCGACCACGCTCAACGAGTACCGCCAGTACATCGAGAAAGACGCGGCGCTGGAGCGGCGCTTCCAGAAAGTGCTGGTCGATGAGCCGAGTGAAGAGGACACCATCGCCATCCTGCGTGGCCTGAAAGAACGCTACGAGGTGCACCACAAGGTGGCCATCACCGATGGTGCAATCATCGCCGCGGCCAAGCTGTCGCACCGCTATATCACCGACCGTCAGCTGCCGGACAAGGCCATCGACCTGATCGACGAAGCGGCCAGCCGCATCCGAATGGAGATCGATTCCAAGCCTGAAGTGCTCGACCGCCTTGAGCGTCGGCTGATTCAACTCAAGGTTGAGCGCGAAGCGCTAAAGAAAGAGGACGATGATGCGGCTCTCAAGCGCCTTGAAAAGCTGAAAGAAGACATTGTTCGTCTTGAGCGTGAATATGCTGACTTAGAAGAGATCTGGCGTTCAGAAAAAGCCGAGGTACAGGGAGTAGCTCAACTCCAGGAAAAAATAGAGCAGGCGCGCTCAGAAATGGAGGCGGCTCGGCGTAAAGGTGATCTAGAAACGATGGCGCGCATTCAATATAAAACGATCCCTGATCTTGAGCGCAGTCAGTTGATGGCTGAGCAGCACGGCAAGAGCGAGAACCAGTTGCTGCGCAGCAAGGTCACCGAGGAAGAAATCGCCGAAGTGGTGTCGAAGTGGACCGGTATTCCGGTGAGCAAGATGCTCGAAGGCGAGCGCGACAAATTGTTGAAAATGGAAGGCCTGCTGCATCAGCGGGTGATCGGCCAGGACGAAGCCGTGGTGGCGGTGGCTAACGCTGTGCGGCGCTCCCGTGCCGGTCTGTCCGATCCGAATCGGCCGAGCGGGTCGTTCCTTTTCCTTGGCCCAACCGGGGTCGGTAAAACCGAGCTGTGCAAGGCGTTGGCCGAGTTCCTCTTTGATACCGAAGAGGCGCTGGTGCGTATCGATATGTCCGAGTTTATGGAGAAACACTCCGTGGCGCGGCTGATCGGCGCACCGCCGGGCTATGTCGGTTACGAAGAGGGCGGTTATTTAACCGAGGCGGTACGCCGTAAGCCTTATTCGGTGATCCTGCTGGATGAGGTGGAGAAGGCCCACCCGGATGTGTTCAACGTGCTGTTACAGGTGCTTGAAGATGGTCGCCTGACTGACAGCCATGGCCGTACCGTGGACTTCAAAAACACCGTGATCGTGATGACCTCCAACCTCGGCTCCACGCAGATTCAGGAGCTGGTCGGGGACCGCGAGGCGCAGCGTGCGGCGGTGATGGATGCGGTGGGCACGCACTTCCGTCCGGAATTTATCAACCGGATTGATGAAGTGGTGATTTTCGAACCGCTGGCCCGCGATCAGATTGCCGGTATTGCGCAGATCCAGCTGGGCCGTTTGCGTCAGCGGCTGGCTGAGCGTGAGCTAAGCCTGGAGTTGTCCGATGAGGCCTTGGACAAGCTGATCGCCGTCGGTTACGACCCGGTCTACGGCGCTCGCCCGCTCAAGCGTGCGGTGCAGCGTTGGATCGAGAACCCCTTGGCGCAGCTGATTCTGGCCGGCAAGTTTGCCCCAGGCAGCAGTGTGACCGGCAAGGTTGAGGGCGATGAAATCGTCTTTGATTAAGCGTTGTCGGCCACATAGGGCTGCAAAATAATAAACACCCCGGTTCAGTTCGCGCTGACCGGGGGGGGGGGCTATTCGGTGGATTACAGGTGCTTGAGCAGGATTTCCAGCGCGGCTGCCTGGTCTTCTGCCAGGTCAATGATGTGAAAGCCTGCCCAGCAATGCTGGCCGTCCGCACCGGGGCGGCTCCATAGGCAGTCGGCCCCCAGGGTGATTTCACACACGCCTTCAACCTCCTGTTCGCTGACCAGGCGGCACTCCACCAGCTCGTCGGCGGTCAGCGGGGTATCGCTGAACAGCATAAAGCCATCGGCGGACAGGTCGACCACGCGGCCCAGGCGCTGCCCAGTGTGTAAGTCGAAGACTTCCAGCTGCACGTCGGCGTTATGCCGGCTGTGCAAGCGACGTTCGTCATCCATAGGAGTTCCTTATTCTTGGGGCTCAGCCGTGCGCCCGGTAAAACGCTGGAGCACGCGGTAAATGGCGGTAAGGGCGCGGTCCACCAGCGGTGCACCTCGTTCAGGGGTGACGATGCGCGCCAGCCCTTGTTCCATTTCTGTGGCCAGCTGGGTGAGTGGCTTGATTGCCACGCGCTGGCCGCTCTGGTCGACAAACATATAGTTGCGGGTTGTCGGGCTGAACCAGGACAGCTTGAGCGTGCGCACCTGTTCGCCATTGACGAATTCGAACCAGGTGCCGAACTCGATATGGCCCAGCTCCTTGGCCAGCGCCTGGGCGCGGGCCGAGAGTGTTGATTCGCGCGGTGCCAGGGTCGCCAGTGCAGCATCTTCGCCAAGCATGGCGCCCAGCGGGCTCTCGGGCAGGGTTGGCTTGAGCTGGGCGGCCACCTGTGGCTGTTTGGCCTGTACGGCGTGCTGGCAGGCCACCAGGTCCTGCAGCAGGCGGCGAATGCCGTCCTCGTGGTAGCCACCGAGCAGTTCCAGACCTTTGCGCAGGTCTTCGAGCAGCGGTACGCGCAGTTTTTGCAGGCGTTCACGGCCCGCTTCGTCGAGCAGGGTGCCGCTCCAGGCCAGTTGTTCGGCTGCTTCACAGGCGCGCTGCCATTCCGGGCTCTGTTCGCCGTTGCGCAGCAGCACAAATACCAGCACGTCGGCCCAGGTCAGTTCGAGGAAGTTGCGGATGATGGTCGGCGGCTGGCGATTGTTCAGACTGTTGGCGATCACTTCGACCGCGTGCTGGCGCGCGCCGAGCAGTTTGTCGCGACCTTTGGCAGCTTCCACCGCGCGACGTTCGCGCAGCTCGACCTTGTGCCTGAGGGTGGCAACGAATTCGTTGAACTCCTCCAGCAGGCCGTCAAAGAGTTGCAGGTCGCCGAAAAAGTCATGGATAACTCGCTCAACCACCCACTGCATCTTGGCCAGTAAACCGCGCTCATCGCCTTCTCCGCCATACAGCACGCCAGCCTGGGCCATGGCGTTGAGCAGGCGGCGGGCCGGGTGGTGATGTTGGGTGAACAGTGCTTTGTCCTGCAGCGCCACTTTCAGGTAGGGCGTATGCAGGTGGGACAGGGTGGTCTTGCAGCTGTCCGGCAGGTTGTCGTCGTCGAGGATAAAGTCGAACAGCATGCCGACCAGGTCGATCACGTCGGCTTCCTGATCGGAAACCTTCTGCTGGCCAGGCAGTTCGCTGTGGGCTTCCAACTGCTGTTGCAGGTCCGCCTTGAGACCTTCTACCTGCTGCGGGCGACTCAGGCGCTGTGACAGGTCGTTGGCCGATTGCTGCTGCATGCGGTTGAGCGCATCCAGCAGGGCTGAGGCGCTGTAGGTGCTGGTCGCCTCGCGCGGGGTAAAGCTGGCAATGCTGCGGGTGCCGCCAAGCAGTGGGGCGTCAACGTCGCGCTGGCGGTGTTCACCCAGCAAGGCCGCCAGGCTACCCAGTAACTCCTGCGGGTCACTTGGCGGCGGGCCGCTCAAGTCTGCACTGGCGGCGTTATAGGGCTGTCCTGGTGGCTGCGTAACGGTTGCAGAGCTGCTGGTGCGGTTCTCGGTCGTTTGTTCAGCCTGCGCGGCGGGTGTGGCCTTGGGGCGTGCCGGCGGATTGTTGCGCTGCGCGGTGTACTTCAGATTAGGCAGTACACCGGCATCAATCAGGCGCTGATTTAGCGCTGCATAGATGCTGTCTAGGCTCTGCATAACGTGAGTATCAAACAACGTATAAAGGATGACCTTTATACGCAGCGGAAACGGGCAGGGCGTCAGGGCATCGCGAAAGGCCTGGGCAATCATCTGCGGGCCGAAGGGGTTGATGTCCTCGCCGAGCTTCTGGCCGTTGTTCAGCAGCGCCAGACGTTGCTCCAGAGCAAACAGCGGTTGCGCGCAGCGTGCTTTGACTCGGCTGACCATATTGGTGACTTGCAGGCTTTCTTCATAATCCTCGTTCTGCACCAGGGCCATGTGCTCGGCGTCCAGTTCACTGGCGCTGGGTGGTGGCTTGAGCTTGCCTTCGAGGAAGTCTGAGAAGTTCTGCGCGATCTGCTGGTGGTAGCTGCGTTCTATCTGCGGGCGCTGCCTGCGGATCTCGCGCATGTTGTCGAAGAACAGGGTTTGTACCTGATTGTTCTCGGCTTTTTCGGCGCACTCAAACAGCGTGTCGTCGACTTGGGCGAAGACTCCAGTCAGGTGCTCGGCCAGGCGGTTCATCACCAGTTTTCGACAACTTTGCACCAGGTCGCCGAAGCGCGGCTGGATACCCCGGCTGGCAAGGGTCTGCGTTGAGCCGGGTGGATTTGGCGGTATGCCCTGGTTACTCATGGACTTTCCTGGCTGGAGCCTTACGGCTGGTGCGTCCTGCAATGAATACAGACATAGGGAAGATATAGCAGCCGCTCACGCAGCTGCAAATCATTGTACTAAAAGCAATTTAAGGGGTTGACAGGCGCGCGCGGAAACGTAAAATGGCGCGCCTCAGACACGGGAAACGATTTAACAACCGGCTCCGGTTTCTGAGAAAGGAAGCAAGTAGTTCCGCGATAGCTCAGTCGGTAGAGCAAATGACTGTTAATCATTGGGTCCCAGGTTCGAGTCCTGGTCGCGGAGCCAATCTTTCATCGGGGTATAGCGCAGTCCGGTAGCGCGCCTGCTTTGGGAGCAGGATGTCGGGAGTTCGAATCCCCCTACCCCGACCATTTTTGGGTCGTTAGCTCAGTTGGTAGAGCAGTTGGCTTTTAACCAATTGGTCGTAGGTTCG
>NZ_JAUYGD010000041.1 GCF_030690725.1 Pseudomonas sp.
TGGTCAACTGGTGGATGTCACCGGTCAGTCCAAAGGTAAAGGCTTTGCCGGTACCATCAAGCGTTGGAACTTCCGCGGCCAAGACAACACTCACGGTAACTCCGTGTCCCACCGTGTTCCGGGTTCCATTGGCCAGTGCCAGACTCCGGGTCGCGTATTCAAGGGCAAAAAAATGTCCGGTCATATGGGCGCTGAGCGCGTGACCGTGCAGTCCCTGGAAGTAGTGCGGGTTGACGCTGAACGCAATCTGTTGCTGGTCAAGGGTGCTGTTCCTGGCGCTACTGGCGGCAACCTGGTTGTACGTCCAGCGGCCAAGGCTCGCGGTTAAGGGGAAGCTGACATGCAATTAAATGTAAATGGCGCTCAAGCAATCGAAGTATCCGAAGCCACTTTTGGCGGCGCATACAACGAGACCCTGGTTCACCAAGCAGTTGTGGCCTACATGGCCGGCGGCCGTCAGGGCAGCAAGCAGCAGAAGACTCGTTCCGACGTATCCGGTGGCGGTAAGCGCCCTTGGCGTCAGAAGGGTACTGGCCGTGCTCGTGCAGGTACCACTCGTGGTCCGATCTGGCGTGGCGGTGGTGTGACCTTCGCGGCTCGTCCGCAGAATCACGATCAAAAGCTGAACAAGAAAATGTATCGCGCTGCATTGCGTTCGATTCTTGCCGAGCTGGTTCGTACTGATCGTTTGATCGTCGTCGAAGACTTCAGCGTTGAAGCTCCGAAGACTAAAGAACTGTTGGGCAAGTTGAATGGCATGGGTCTGACCGATGTGCTGATCGTGTCCGATGCTATTGATGAGAATCTGTACCTGGCTGCTCGCAACCTGCCACACGTTGATGTCCGTGACGTGCAAGGTTCCGATCCAGTTAGTCTGATCGCGTATGAAAAGGTGCTGGTCACCGTTTCTGCCGTGAAGAAATTCGAGGAGCTGCTGGGATGAACCAGGAACGCGTATTTAAAGTGCTGCTTGGCCCGCACATCTCCGAGAAGGCCACGGTTCTCGCTGACAAGAAAAGTCAGTTCGTTTTCAAGGTTGCAACCGATGCAACCAAGCTGGAAATCAAGAAGGCCGTCGAAAGCCTGTTCAACGTGAATGTTGCTGCTGTTAATACCGTGAATGTTCTCGGTAAGACCAAGCGCAATGCTCGCGGCCTGGGCAAGCGTAACGACTGGAAGAAAGCGATCATTTCGCTTCAGCCAGGCCAAGATCTCGATTTCGCCAGCAGTGCTGAGTAAGGAAGGGGTGCATCATGGCAATCGTTAAATGCAAACCGACTTCCCCTGGCCGCCGTTTTGTGGTCAAGGTGGTCAATCAGGAGCTGCATAAAGGCGCTCCTTACGCTCCGCTGCTTGAGAAGAAGTCGAAGACTGGCGGTCGTAACAACAATGGTCGTATCACCACCCGTCATATCGGTGGTGGCCACAAGCAGCATTACCGTCTGGTCGATTTCCGTCGCAACGACAAAGATGGCATTCCAGCCACTGTCGAGCGTATTGAATACGATCCGAACCGTACCGCACACATCGCTCTGCTGATGTATGCAGACGGCGAGCGTCGCTACATCATCGCCCCTAAAGGCGTGAGTGCTGGCGATCAGCTGGTAGCTGGCATCATGGCTCCGATCAAGCCGGGCAACAGTCTGCAACTGCGCAACATTCCAGTTGGTAGCACTGTTCACGGTATCGAACTGAAGCCGGGTAAAGGTGCTCAGATCGCTCGTTCCGCTGGTGCTTCGGCTCAGCTGATTGCGCGTGAAGGTGTCTACGTGACCCTGCGTCTGCGTTCCGGTGAGATGCGTAAAGTGCTGGCTGAGTGCCGTGCGACCCTGGGCGAAGTCTCGAACTCCGAGCACAGCCTGCGTTCGCTGGGTAAAGCTGGTGCCAAACGCTGGCGTGGCGTTCGCCCAACCGTTCGTGGTGTTGCCATGAACCCGGTTGACCACCCACATGGTGGTGGTGAAGGTCGTACCTCTGGTGGTCGTCATCCGGTGTCTCCATGGGGCTTCCCGACGAAGGGCGCGAAGACTCGTGGTAACAAACGCACCGA
>NZ_JAUYGD010000045.1 GCF_030690725.1 Pseudomonas sp.
TTGGTACGCTGACCGCGAACCGGCAGACCACGACGATGACGCAGGCCGCGGTAGCAACCCAGGTCCATCAAGCGCTTGATTTTCATGTTCACTTCACGACGCAGGTCACCTTCGGTATTAACCTTGGCTACTTCGCCACGCAGCTGCTCGATCTGCTCGTCAGAGAGATCCTTGATCTTTACTGCCGGATTAACACCGGCAGCCGCACAGATTTTCTGCGCGGTAGTGCGACCAACACCAAAGATGTAGGTCAGCGAGATAACAGTGTGCTTGTTATCCGGAATGTTTACGCCTGCAATACGGGCCATTCAGTGGAACTCCAATTGACAGCTACCTACGCCCCGGAAGCCAAGAAATGAGGCGCGAGATATTAGCGCTGTAGAAACAAATAATCAACCCGGCAGCGCACTAGCTGCCGGGCTTGTAGCACTTCAATCACACTCAGCCTTGGCGCTGCTTGTGACGCGGTTCCGCGCTGCAAATAACTCGAACGACACCTTCACGACGAATAATCTTGCAGTTACGGCACAGCTTTTTCACCGATGCACGAACTTTCATCACCAACTCCTCGAACCTTATGGGTACGTTCAGCGCATCATGCCGCTGCCGTAGCCCTTCAGGTTGGCTTTCTTCATCAGGGATTCGTACTGGTGCGAAACGAGGTGCGATTGTACTTGCGACATAAAGTCCATCACAACCACTACGACGATCAGCAACGAGGTCCCGCCAAGATAGAACGGTACGTTGGCAGCCACCACCAGGAACTGGGGCAACAAGCATACGGCCGTCATGTACAGAGCACCGAACATGGTCAAACGGGTCAACACGCCATCGATATAGCGCGCCGACTGCTCACCAGGACGGATACCCGGAATAAAGGCACCGGACTTCTTCAGGTTCTCCGCTACGTCTTTCGGGTTGAACATCAGCGCTGTATAGAAGAAGCAGAAGAAAACGATCCCTGCACTAAACAGCAAAATGTTCAACGGCTGACCAGGAGCGATAGCCTGTGAAATATCCTGCAGCCAGCCCAGACCTTCGGACTGGCCAAACCAGGCACCCAGCGAGGCCGGGAACAACAGAAGGCTGCTGGCGAAAATAGCCGGGATAACCCCCGCCATATTCACCTTCAACGGCAAGTGGCTGGTCTGCGCAGC
>NZ_JAUYGD010000048.1 GCF_030690725.1 Pseudomonas sp.
CCGGTAAAGGCGATCTTGGCGATACGCTTGCTGGTGGCCAGGGCCTCACCCGCCTCCTTGCCAAACCCTTGCACCACGTTGAGTACGCCTGGCGGTAGCAGGTCACCGATCAGCTCCATCAACAGGCTGATCGATAGCGGCGTTTGTTCGGCCGGTTTGAGCACGATGCAGTTGCCTGCAGCCAGAGCCGGGGCGAGTTTCCAGGCGGCCATCAGCAGCGGGAAGTTCCACGGGATGATCTGCCCGACCACGCCCAGGGGTTCGTGGAAGTGATAGGCGGCTGTGTGTTCGTCGATTTCCGCAGCGGAGCCTTCCTGGGCGCGGATGCAGCCCGCGTAGTAGCGGAAGTGATCGGCGGCTAGCGGTACGTCGGCGTTCAGGGTTTCGCGCACGGCTTTGCCGTTATCCCAGGTCTCGGCCACGGCCAGCAGTTCGAGGTTGGCCTCGATGCGGTCGGCTATTTCCAGCAGCACCAGGGCACGGCTCTGCACGCTGGTTCTGCCCCAGGCATCGGCGGCGGCATGGGCGGCGTCCAGCGCGCGCTCGATATCGGCGGCATCTGAGCGTGGGAACTCGCCGATTACCGAAGTATCGACCGGGCTCGTGTTGGTGAAATAACGGCCGCCCAGCGGCGCGACAAACTCGCCGCCAATAAAATTGCCGTAGCGCGGCTTGAGGGTGACGACGGCACCGGGGGTGCCTGGTTTCGCGTAAATCATGATGCTGACCTCTTGTGTTGGGGATGGCCGGCGCGCACGAAGCTCGCCGGCTGAGGTTGTCAGACGCCTTGTGGTGTTTCCCCGCGTTTCAGGCGGGCATTGATGTCGTCGATCACCGCGGGCAGCTCGTTGATGGTGTCGATCAGGTAGTGCGGGCGTGAGCCTTCGAACAGCTGGGCGATGCGCACGCGCTCCCTGGCCAGTTGCTCGGCCGGCATATCCTTGAATTGCGCGTAGGTCAGGCCCAGGGCGTTGCCCGAACAGGTCAGCGCCACCGTCCACATGCCGGCGCTGCGCCCTTCGAGAATGCCGGGGGTGGTGTCATCGACCTTGACGCAGGCCGCCACGTCGCTGATGCCGAGGGCAATCACGTTGGCCAGCGCCTGGGCCGGGTGCGGCCGGCCGTTGGGTACTTCGTCGGTGGCGACCACATGGTCGGCGACGTAGCCATTGCGCTCCGCCAGTTGCACCACTTTTTCCATGACTACCGCCGGGTAGCCGGAGCAGGAGCCGACCTTCAGGCCCTGATTGCGCAGGCCGGTGATGGTGTCGAGCGCGCCGGGGATCAGCGCCGAGTGCTCAGCGATCTTGGCGATCTGCAGTGGCATAAAACGCTCATAGATGGCCGTCACGTCGTCATCGCTGGGTAGGCGGCCGAAGGCGGCGCGGTAGCGCTCGGCAATCTCTGGCACGTTGCACAGGGTGCGGATGTGGTCCCACTTGCCCATGCCCATTGGCCCGCGGGCCTCGGCCAGGGTTACGGGGACGGCGAACTCGGCGAAGGCTTCGACGAAGATCTGCGTCGGCGCGAAGGAGCCGAAGTCGACCACGGTGCCGGCCCAATCGAGGATGATTGCTTGCAGCTGCTGAGGTTGTTGATAGTTCATGTCGTGACTCCTGGATGGATTAAGCGCAAAGGTCAGGCCCGAAAGCTTGCGTTGCTGACGGCGCTGTTGGGGTTCAGTGGGTTGCTGGGGTGTGGCGCTAGCTGGCTCGGGCGGCTGTTCCAGTACGGCAGCATCATCACGGTGGCGATCAGGGCCGTGCCGGTGAACAGTAGGAACACGCTTTCGGTATCGAAGTAGCCGGGTAGCAGGCCGCCGAGGATCGCGCCGATTGAACCGCAACCGTTAACGAAGCCGGCTGCGGTACCGGCGGTGCCCTGGCCGTAGTCGATGGCGGCGGAACCGCTGATCATCGAATCCGGGCCGTAGAGGCTCAGGCCCATCATGAACAGCAGGCCGACCACGGCCAGTACGCTGCCGCTCTGCATCGCCGGGACGAACAGCGCCAGGCAGACCGCCAGGACCAGCAGGCTGACCACGCAGGCTGGGAAGCGCCGTGCGCCGAACAGCTTGTCCGACATCAGGCCGAGCAGTACCGGGCCAATTAGGCCGGCGACTTCAAAGGAGGTGGGGACGATGGCCGAGGCCACCTTGCCGATCTCCGGCATGCGCTCGTAGACCATGACCGGGCCCCAGAACAGGATCGCGTAACGCGCCGGCTTGAGCAGGAAGTAAGCCAGGCCGAGTACCAGCACCGTGCGATTTCTCAGGATGGTTTTCAGGCAGCTGCCGAAGCTGGCGTGCTGTCCGTTGCCATCGAGTTGCGGTGTGTCGGTGCTTTCGACCGCTGGCAGCCCCACATCCTGTGGCGTGTTGCGCTGCAGCAGGAAGAACAGCACGGCGACTACGCCGACCACGATGGCGCTGGAGAAAAATGCCGCGCGCCAGTCGCCATAGACCTGATAGGCCCACCAGCCGGCGA
This sequence comes from Pseudomonas sp., assembly GCF_030690725.1. Lineage (GTDB taxonomy): Bacteria > Pseudomonadota > Gammaproteobacteria > Pseudomonadales > Pseudomonadaceae > Aquipseudomonas. Next base: position 2,487 of record NZ_JAUYGD010000048.1, read on the forward strand.
AGGGCGAGGCCACCAGGCCGCCGAAGGCGTAGCAGCTGCTCCACAAGCCAAGTACCCGGCCGCGTTCGCCAGTGGCGAAGAAGCTGCCAAGGTTCTTGCACAGCCCTGACCAGCCAGTGGATTGCGCGAGGCCCTGGATCACCATGCAGGTGGCGAAGATCGGTAGGGTGGCGAAGCTGCCCATGATCAGCGCCACCACCGCGGAAATCAGCAGGCCGCCCAGTACCACCACGCGCGGGCCAAAGCGGTCCGCGAGGATGCCCCAGGTGAACTGGCCGATGGCATAGGCACCCAGATAAAGCGCATCAAGGTTGGCCATGGTGGCCTTTTCCAACTGGAAGTCCGGGTCATCGGCGATGCCCAGCTTGGCCACTGAGAAGGCCTTGCGGGTGAAGTAGAAGGCGGCATAGGCCAGCCAAGTGATGGCGAATATCTGCAGGCGCCACCGCTGTGTGGGGTTGCTGCCGAGGCTTAACAGGGAAAAACCATATGTCTGATTCACGGTACTGACCTCTGAGTTGAATGTGCTGGCAGTTCAAGGAATGGCTGCTTTTGTTGTTGTAAAAGCACTTCTGTCGCCGTCTTGGCGGACGGTCTGGATCAGATCAATCGAGGCCCGGGAGCGTGGCGTCCTGCCGGGTTGCTCCGCCTGGCGGGCGGGCAACGGCCGGTCTCGTACTGCAGGTCTGCACCCATGGCCGTACTGGCCCGGGCGCTGTGGTTCAGTTCGCCGGGCGGCAGTCGTCGACGCCCATCACCGCCAGTGCGTCGGCGATAGCGCGCAACAGCTGGCCGACGATGCGTTCGTCGATCTGGCCGATGCAGCCGATGCGGAAGCTCTCGGCAATGGTCAACTTGCCGGGGTAGATGACGAACTGGCGGGCCTTGAGCTCGTTGTAGAAACGCTTGAACTCAAAGTTCGGGTGGGTTGGGCTGAAGAAGGTGGTGATGATCGGCGACAGCCAGCGGTCTTCCAGCAGGGTCTGAAAGCCCATGGCGCGCATGCCGGCGACCAGGGTGTCGCGATTTTTCGTGTAGCGCGCTTGGCGTCCGGCTACGCCCCCTTCCTCGGCGTGCTGCTCGAGCGCCTTGCGGAAGGCCACCACGCTGTGGGTCGGCGGGGTGAAGCGCCATTGCCCAGTGCGCTCCATGTATTGCCACTGCTCCAGCAGGTCCAGGCTCAGTGAATGAGCGCGGCCTTTGGACTGCTCCAGCAGCGCACGGCGAATGATCACGAAGCCGAAACCGGGAATGCCCTCGATGCACTTGTTGGCCGAAGACACCATGACGTCGAAGGGGATCTTGTCCACGGTCAGCGGCACCGCGCCGAAGGAACTCATGGCATCGACGATCAGGTGCTTGCCGTGGGCTTTGACCACGTCGGCGATCTCGCGCAGCGGGTTGAGGATGCCCGAGCTGGTTTCGCAGTGAACCAGGAACACGTCGGTGACGTCGGGGTGGGCTTTCAGCAGCTCAGCGACTTCTTCCGGTTGCGGTGGCAGGTAGTCACCTTTGTCCAGGGCGATGTAGTCGCGGCCGAGGTAGTCGAGAATCTGTGTGGCGCGCTTGCCATAGGCACCGTTCATCAGCACCAGGGCCTTGCCGTCGCGGGCGATGGCGGTGGCCAGTGCCGCTTCGACGGCGAAGGTGCCGCTGCCTTGCAGGGGCACGCAGGCGTAGCTGTCGTCATGCACGCCGGCCATTTGCAGCAGGCCTTGGCGAATTTCTGCGGTGACCCGGTTGAAGTCGGTATCCCACGAACCCCAGTCGCGCAGCATGGCCTGCTTGGTGGCCAGCGACGTGGTCAGCGGGCCGGGGGTCAGCAGATAGGGCTCGCCCAGTGCTGGGGCTGTAAGGGCTGGGCGGGCGTTGATGAATTCGGCTTTGCTCATGATCGTCTCCAGTGTGTGCGGTGGCAGCGATGCGCCGCTCTGGAGTCGATAAAAACAACTTGCGGTAAATAAATAAAATCGATTTATAGTATTTCAAAAATAATCTGAACTTATTTATTGAGGTGTCTGATGGCGGTTTCCAACGCTCAATTGCGGGCCTTTCACGCGGTGGCGCAGCAGGGCAGTTTCACTCGCGCCGCCGAGCGTTTGTTCCTCAGTCAGCCCGCAGTTTCCGACCAAGTGCGCAAACTTGAGGAGCAATTCGGGGTTTTGCTTTTTCACCGCACCAAGCGTTCGGTACAGCTCACCGAACTGGGTGAGCAACTGCTCGGCATTACCCAGCGGTTGTATGCGGTGGCCGCTGAGGCCCAGGAACTGCTCTCCAGTTCGCGTGCCCTGCAGAGCGGTAGCCTGACCCTGGCGGTTGATTCTCCGGTGCACGTACTGCCCTTCATTGCTGCATTCAATGAGCGCTATCCGGGCATTCGCTTCAATCTGGTGACCGGCAACACCGATGAGGCGCTGGCCAGGCTATTTGCCTATCAGGCGGACTTCGCCGTACTCGGTCGCCCGGTGACCGATGACAATCTGCTCAGCCATGTATTGAGCAGTGCGCCACTGGTTGCCTTCGTTGGCCTCGAACACCCCTGGGCGGGGCGCGAATCGATTGTCCTGGCTGATCTCGATGACACACCGCTGGTGCTGCGTGAGCGTGGCTCGATGACCCGGCAGATGATTGAGGATGAGCTGCGCCGCGAAGGGTTGCGCGTGCGCTCGGCGCTTGAGGTAGAAGGGCGTGAAGCGGTGTTCGAGATGGTCGCGGCCGGTCTGGGCGTGGGTATCGTTTCGGCGGCGGAATTTGGTTCCAGTCGCGCCATGCGGGCGTTGCCGATCCTCGATTGTCAGCAGCGCATGACCGAAACCCTGGTGTGCCGGCGCGACCAGGGATCGCGGCGGATTATCGCGACTTTTCTCGAGGTAGTGCGGTCGAACAGCGGCGGCTGATCAGCGTGCCACCGCGCCCGCCTATAGGGCGCTGTGCTAATCTGCGGCCAGTTTTTATCCCGCCTATTCACCGGCTCTGACGACGCCTTCAAGGTAAATCATGCATATCCATATTCTCGGCATCTGCGGCACTTTTATGGGTTCGCTGGCCGTGCTGGCCAAGGAACTCGGCCACCGCGTGACCGGCTCCGACGCCAACGTTTACCCGCCCATGAGCACCCAGCTGGAGGCCCAGGGCATCGAACTGACCCAGGGCTATGACGCCGCCCAGCTCGACCCCGCGCCGGATCTGGTGGTGGTCGGCAACGCCCTGTCGCGCGGCAACCCGGCGGTGGAGTATGTGCTGAATAAAGGCCTGCCCTATGTCAGTGGCCCGCAGTGGCTGGCCGACCATGTGCTGCAGGGCCGTTGGGTCATGGCGGTGGCTGGCACCCACGGCAAAACCAGTAGCAGCAGCATGCTGGCCTGGGTGCTGGAGCACGCCGGCATGAGTCCGGGTTTTCTGATTGGCGGCGTGCCGCAGAACTTTGGTATTTCCGCGCGCCTGGGTGGCACGCCGTTCTTTGTGGTCGAGGCCGACGAATACGACAGCGCTTTCTTCGACAAGCGCAGCAAGTTCGTGCACTACCGCCCGCGCACCGCCATCCTGAATAACCTGGAGTTCGATCATGCGGATATCTTTCCGGATCTGGCGGCCATCGAGCGGCAATTCCACCATCTGGTACGCACCATTCCGGGCGACGGCCTGATCATTCATCCGACCACTGAGCCTGCGCTTAAGCGGGTGATCGAGATGGGCTGCTGGACCCCGGTGCAAACCACCGGCGAAGGCGGTCAGTGGCAGGCGCGCCTGCTCAGTGCCGACGGTTCGCGTTTCGAGGTGCGTTTCGACGGCAAGGTTGCCGGCACCGTGGACTGGCAGCTGACCGGCCAGCACAACGTGGCCAACGCCCTGGCGGTGCTGGCGGCGGCGCGCCATGTCGGCGTGGTGCCGGAGCTGGGCATCGCCGCGCTGTGCGGCTTTATCAATGCCAAGCGGCGCATGGAGAAGGTCGCCGAAGTCAATGGCGTGACCATCTTTGATGACTTCGCCCACCACCCGACGGCGATTGCCACCACCCTGGATGGCCTGCGCAAGCGCATTGGCGATGCCAAGCTGATCGCCATCGTCGAGCCGCGCTCCAACTCGATGAAGCTCGGCGCCCACCGCGATGGTCTACCTGAATCAGTAGTGCAGGCTGACTCGGTGTACTGGTACGCGCCGCCGAACCTCGGCTGGGACCTGGCCGGCACCGTGGCTACGTCAACCGTGCCAACTCAGGTCTGCGATTCTCTGGAAGCGATCATTGCCGGGGTCAAGGCCGAAGCCGCGCCGGGTACTCAGGTAGTGGTGATGAGCAACGGCGGCTTTGGCGGCTTGCATGGCAAGTTGGCTGCGGCCCTTTTATAGAGAGCCAAAATTCGCGCTCAAAGCGTCGCGAGCGCAGATTAGGCAAGGCGAAAGCCTGCGAGGAAGCGGAGTTTACTGCTGTAAATGAGCATTCCGAGCAGGCTTTCAACGCAGCATAAGCAAGCGCAGCAGCTTTGAGAGTGAATTT
>NZ_JAUYGD010000049.1 GCF_030690725.1 Pseudomonas sp.
GCGCCAACATGCGCCGGGCTTTCGTTGGTTGCATGAGAGTTTTGGCACCAATTGGCGAATGTTGGAAGCTCAAGCAGTTATTGGCCGTATCCAGTTGCAGCGCATGCAGGATTGGCACTCCAAGCGGTTAGCCAATGCCCAGCGTATCTGGTCGTCTGCACAAGCGTTTGCGGGGTTGCGTGTACCGGCCGTGCCGGCTGAAGTCAAACATGCTGCTTACAAGTGTTATGTGTTTGTTGAGCCGGCTGCTTTGAAAACGGGTTGGGATCGTGACCGTATTCTCAATGAAATCACTGCTAGAGGTGTGCCTTGTTTTTCGGGCTCTTGCTCAGAGGTGTATTTGGAGAAAGCGTTCGATCATACAGGCTGGCGTCCGGTAGATCGCTTGCCCGTTGCAAAGGAGCTGGGGGAAACCAGTTTGATGTTCCTGGTTCATCCGACGCTTACAAACGCAGAAATTAATGAGACCTGTGATGTTCTGGCTCAGGTGGTGAGTGAGGCTTGTTAGTTCCGGCTGTCTTTTTAAAGGGTTGAGGAGTCAATGTGTTAAGACTTGCCGAAAAGTTGCGCACTCGTCTGGTTAGTTTGCCAAGACGTCAGAAGCGACTGATTCAGGTTGCCATGGACGTGGTGCTTGTCTGGAGTGCGTTGTGGTTGGCGTTTGTTGTGCGCTTGGGCGAAAGCAAGTCTATTGAGCCCCTTGGCGGGCATGCCTGGTTGTTCGTGCTGGCACCGGTTATCGCCATTCCGCTGTTTATTCGCTTTGGCATGTACCGTGCGGTCATGCGCTATTTCGGCAACGATGCGCTGTTGGCTATCGGCAAGGCCGTTACGCTGTCGGCGCTATTGCTGGCGCTAGCTGTTTATTGGCATCAGGGCGCGCCCATGCTTATTCCGCGCTCTATGGTGTTCAACTACTGGTGGCTGAGCCTGGTATTGCTTGGTGGGCTGCGCTTGATGATGCGCCAGTATTTTATGGGTGACTGGTTCTCTGCCGATAAACCCACCAGCCTGCAAGGTCGTGAAAGTGGTTTGCCGAAAGTGGCCATTTATGGTGCCGGCGCAGCGGGTAATCAGTTGGTTGCGGCGCTCAGGCTGGGCCGTGCTATGCGCCCGGTTGCCTTTATTGATGATGATTCAGGTATCACCAATCGCACCATTGCTGGGCTGCGGGTGTACACCTCCAAGCATATCCAACAAATGATCGATGAAACCGGCGCCGATGAAATTCTCTTGGCGATGCCTTCTGCTTCGCGGGGGAGGCGGCGGCAAATTCTTGAGGATTTGGAAAAATTCCCGCTGCATGTACGCAGTATCCCTGGCTTTATGGATCTGGCTAGTGGTCGGGTTAAAGTCGAGGATGTTCAGGAGGTGGATATAGCCGACTTGTTAGGGCGTGATTCCGTTCCGCCGCAGCAGGTGCTATTTGAGCGCTGTATCCGTAATCAGGTGGTGATGGTAACCGGCTCTGGTGGCTCGATTGGTGCGGAATTATGCCGGCAAATTCTGCTCAATCAGCCTGCAACGCTGTTGTTGTTCGAACACAGTGAGTTCAATCTTTATAGCATTCACAGCGAGCTTGAGGCGCGTATCACGCGTGAGTCGCTGCCGTTGCGTCTGGTACCTATCCTTGGCTCAATCCGTAATCCCGATAGGTTGTTGGATGTGATGCAGGCTTGGAAAGTGGATACGGTCTATCACGCTGCAGCCTATAAGCATGTACCGATGGTGGAGCACAATATTGCCGAAGGAGTGCTGAATAACCTGGTGGGCACGCTGAATACTGCGCAAGCGGCGATCAGGGCTGGCGTGAGTAATTTTGTGCTGATCTCCACCGACAAGGCAGTACGTCCGACCAATGTCATGGGTAGTACCAAGCGTTTGGCCGAGATGGTGCTCCAGGCTCTTAGTCGCGAGTCGGCGCCAGTCTTGTTTGAGGATGATAAGGCGCTGCGTCAGTTGAACAAGACACGATTTACCATGGTGCGCTTTGGCAATGTACTGGGCTCTTCCGGCTCCGTCATACCGCTGTTCCATGAACAGATTCGCAAAGGCGGCCCGGTTACGGTCACTCATCCGAATATCACTCGTTACTTTATGACCATCCCGGAGGCGGCGCAGTTGGTGATCCAGGCTGGAGCCATGGGCAAGGGCGGGGATGTGTTTGTGCTGGATATGGGTGAACCGGTCAAAATTGCCGAGCTGGCGGAAAAAATGATTCATCTCAGTGGCCTGAGCGTACGCTCTGCCAAGAACCCTCACGGTGATATCGCTATTGAATTTACCGGTCTGCGTCCTGGCGAGAAACTCTACGAGGAACTGTTGATCGGCGATAACGTCAGCCCTACGGAGCATCCGATGATCATGCGCGCCAATGAGGAGCACCTGCCATGGGAGCAGTTCAAGGTGCGCTTGAACGAGTTGCTGGCTGCTGTTGAACGTGATGACTATGACCGCGTGCGCCAGTTGTTGCGTGAAACGGTCAGTGGTTACAAACCTGAAGGCGAGATTGTTGACTGGATACACGTGAAGCGTCGGCTGGAACCGTAGGGTTGTGCCGTAAGGCCTGGTTGAGCAGGGTACGGCTGCAGGTTTTGCTGATCGGCATCAGTGATGCACAGAGTTATTTGACAAGTGCATGGCAGCAGCTAGTTTTCAAAGCGTGGAGAGGAAATCCCACGTCGATGAAAACTAACGAAAGGATGCACTACATGCTAAAAGCCAAACTGTCTTCTCTGCTGTTCGCTGTTCTTGCTTCCATGTCCTTGGCGGTTTCTGCCGCTGAAACGCAGACCCAGCCAGCTCCTGCTGTTAAAACAGCTGAAGTGGCTCAAGTCGGTAAGGTCAATCTCAATACGGCTGATGCTGCCACTCTGCAACGTGAGTTGTTGGGGATTGGTGAGGTCAAGGCGCAGGCAATTGTTGCTTATCGTGATGAGCACGGCGACTTTGCTTCGGTGGATGAGTTGCTGGAGGTCAAGGGTATTGGCGAGGCAACGCTGGAGAAGAATCGCGACAAGTTGAGTATTAACTGACGCGTTCAGTTGTTTTAATTAAGGCCGGTTATTAACCGGCCTTTTTGCATTCTGGCGATCATGTTTTGAATACTGTGCGTGTTATGCGCTTGTAATAAGGTCAGGGATTAACAACGAGGCAATTTATGTTTTGGTTGGCTGTTGCGGCAGATGGAGTGGTAGTTGTGCATCTGCTGTTTATTCTATTTGCGGTGTTGGGTGGGTTGCTGGTGTGGCATTGGCGCGGGTTGGTTTGGTTGCATGTGCCGGCGGCCTTGTGGGGTGTGTTGGTGGAGTTGATGCATTGGCCTTGTCCGCTGACGCCACTGGAGCGCAGCCTGCGTCTGGCTGCAGGGCAGGCGGGGTATAGCGGTGGTTTTGTTGAGCACTATTTGCTGCCGATCATCTACCCGGCTGGGTTGACGCCGCAGATTCAGATTGGCTTGGGGCTGTTCGTCCTGCTGCTCAATACGCTGATATATGGTGGATTGCTCTGGCAGCGCTGGCGGCGGCCGTGAGTTGAGCTTAGGCCGCCTTATTCAGAAGGATGATGGTGTGCAGGCAAGATAATTTCCCCGGCTACACTGGCCCCATCAATCACCGCATTACAAGGCAGCTTTCCTATGCAAAATCGCATGATGATCACCGGCGCGGGTTCGGGTTTGGGGCGTGAGATTGCCCTGCGTTGGGCGCGTGAGGGCTGGCAGTTGGCGCTGTCGGATGTCAACGAGCCGGGCTTGGTGGAAACCCTGCAGATGGTTCGTGAGGCGGGTGGCGATGGTTTCACCCAACGCTGCGACGTGCGTGATTACAGTCAGCTGACCGCGTTTGCCCAGGCCTGTGAGGAGAAGCTCGGCGGTATCGATGTGATCGTCAATAACGCTGGCGTTGCCTCCGGCGGTTTCTTCAGCGAGTTGTCGCTGGAGGATTGGGACTGGCAGATCGCGATCAACCTGATGGGCGTGGTCAAGGGCTGCAAGGCCTTCCTGCCGCTGCTGGAAAAGAGCAAAGGCAAGATCGTCAATATCGCCTCCATGGCGGCTTTGATGCAGGGCCCGGCGATGAGCAACTACAACGTGGCCAAGGCCGGTGTTGTGGCGTTGTCGGAAAGCCTGTTGATCGAGTTGAAGCTGCATGAAGTCAGCGTGCATGTGGTGTGCCCATCGTTCTTCCAGACCAACCTGCTGGACTCATTCCGCGGCCCGACGCCGGCGATGAAGGCGCAGGTTGGTAAGCTGCTGGAAAGCTCGCCGATCAGTGCGGCGGATATTGCCGATTACATCTACCAGGAAATCGGCAAAGGCGAATTTATGATTCTGCCCCACGAGCAGGGCCGTATGGCCTGGGCGTTGAAGCAGAAGAACCCGCAATTGCTGTACAACGAAATGACCAGCATGGCCGACAAGATGCGTGCGCCGCGCGCCAAGTGACAGGCCGTGGTGACGTGAGTTAGTTGATTTAAAGGTCAACTTAATCGCCGTTCGGGGTTGTCTGCGATGAGCTTGCGTTCTAAGGTTTGCGGTCATGTCGGCATGGCCGCGAAACTGATGGATTTACTGTGAAACCTTTCCCGCGGGCCATGCTGTTGCTGGCCCTGATCCTGGCCGCAATCAACTTGCGGCCCGGTATCACCTCCCTGGCACCGCTGATCGAGCGGATTGCCGAAGAACTGGCCTTGAGCCGCAGCCTGATCAGCCTCACTACTGCATTGCCCGTGTTGTGCATGGGTTTGTTGGCACCTTTTGCGCCGCGTTTGGCCGTGCGTCTTGGTCTCGAGCGCACCATCGCCCTGTGCATGGCGGTGATCGCAGTGGCGTTGCTGCTGCGTGCGGTGGGGCATGCCAGTGTGATTCTGATTGGCAGTGCGGTGCTGCTGGGCGCGGCCATCGCGGTTGCCGGGCCGTTGCTGTCGGGCTTTATCAAACGGCACTTTGCCGGGCGTATGGGCAGCGTGGTGGGCTGGTATTCGCTGAGTATGGCGGTTGGTGGCGCCGGTGGTGCGGTGCTCACCATCCCGGCGACGCAGTGGCTGGGTAATGACTGGACCTACGGTCTGGCCATCTGGGCACTGCCGGCTGTAGTCGGGCTAGTGCTTTGGCTGTGCCTGCCGAACCGGGTCGAAAGCGAGAGCGAGGAGGGCGGCATGGGGCTGCCCTGGCGGCAGCCGCGTGCATGGTTGATCAGCGCATTTTTTGCCATTCAGGCCGGTTTGTTTTATGCCCTCGCCACCTGGGCTGTAGCGCGTTATCACGAAGCGGGCCTGAGCCTGATGCACAGCAACAGCCTGTTCAGTGTGTCGATGCTGATGGGCCTGCCCAGCGCATTTTTGCTGCCCTGGTTGGCGCAGCGTTTCAAGAATCGCTACCTGCTGCTGGTGGGCTGCGGGCTGTTGTCGTCGATCAGCCTGGCGATGATCACCTTCCAGCCTTCCGTGCTACCCGAGTTGTGGGCGGTGACCATCGGCTTTGGCCTGGGCGGCTCCTTTGCCTTGTCGTTGGTGCTGCCGTTGTACGAGGCGGGCTCGCCCCTGGCAGTCAGCCGCTGGACGGCGATGATGCTGTGCATGGGTTACAGCATTGCCTGTCTGACGCCGGTATTGACCGGTCTGGCGCGCGATCTTGCGGGTAACTACCAGTTGCCGTTTATGGTGCTCACCGGGCTTGCGGTGCTGATGACGCTGCTGGCCTGGATGATGCGCCGCGGCCCGAAGCGCGCCCATAACTGACGCCGGTCAGGCGTCGTTGCGGCGCTGTGCTGACGCTTATTTGGCAGCAGTTCCTTCCTTGGCCTGGGCGGCTGTGATAGAAGGCAGCCTTGATTTGCTGGAGTGCCTGCGTGGAGTCCGAATCCATCGTTTATGGTTGCATCCGTGACTGGCCGTCGGACAGTCCGGCGGAAAGCCGTCTGCGTCGTGAAATCAACCGGCAGGTGCTCGATGAGCTACCGGCAGGCGATGCCTGGAGTTTTCTTGGGCGGGAGATGTTTGCCTGTTGCGAGCAGCCGGGTGACGGCCTGTACCAGACCCAGGTGATCCACTTCGGCGCCAGCTACCGCACGGTGGAGTATGAGTGGAGCCTGTGGATCAAGCAGTTCGAGGCGCTGCTCAAGCGTTTGTATTGGGCCAGCGCGGTTGTGCATCTGGAAACTGAGCTGAACGGCACGCACACCTTTCGTTGGGAGTCGGATGGCGGCTTTCACAGTCCGCAGGAAGGTGAGTTGCGCGTGCGTTGCGCCTGGGAGCGCGAGGGCGGCCTGCGCGGGTAGGTTGGGTTGAGGCGCGCAGCGACGAAGCCCAACGAACATGTCGCCTTGTTGGGCCTCGCTGCGCTCAGCACCAACCTACGAGGATGAGGTTACTCTGCGGCGTTTATTCCTCAAGCGCATCCAACCACTCTTTCGGCACATCGCGTTTCAGTGCCAGCTGGCATTGCTGGCTCTCCGCATCAAACACAATCACCGCCTGGCCTTTGCTCAGCGCGTGGCGTACCCGTTCGATACGCGTATCCAGCGGGGTTTCATCGCCATTGTCGGTGCCGTCGCGGGTGACGAAGTCTTCGATCAGACGGGTCAGGGTGTCAGCTTCGAGCAGGTGATAAGGAATCAGCACGGTAGGGCCTCCAGAGCGCAGCGCGGATGCTAACGCGCGCAGCCTTGGCTGGCCATGTTTGCTGCGCCGTTACTGCGCGGGCGGTTCTGTCGGTTGCAGGTAGATTTCCAGGGTGCTGTACAGCTTGGCGCTGTCCAGCGGTTTGCCGAGGAAGTCATTCATTCCAGACTCGACCCCGTGCTGGCGGTGCTCATCGAGAATATGCGCGGTCAGGGCAATGATCGGCACGGCCGGCAGGTTGTGTTGACGTTCCAGGCGGCGGATCTGTCGGGTGGCTTCGAAGCCGTCCATCTCCGGCATTTCGCAGTCCATCAGGATCAGTTGCGTGGCGCTCGGGTCGCGCTGGTATTCATTGAGGGCGGCCAGGCCGTTAGTCACCAGGCGTACGTTGTAGCCGCGCTTTTTCAGAAAGCCCTGCACCACCAGCTGATTCACCGGGTTGTCTTCGGCCACCAGGATGCACGGCGTGCTGCCGGTGTCGTGGTAGGTTTTTGGCAGCGGTTTGATTTCCGCCGCTCGCGGTTCTTCGTAGAGCTCCAGCAGCGCACTGCGCAGGGCATTGATTGCCAGCGGTTGCGGCAGGCCGAGCAGGCGTAGGCCGGCGGAGCTGGGCAGTTGCTGGCATTGCTCCGGCGCGCAAAGCAGCAGCACGCGTTGCCCAGGCTGCAGCAGCGGACGCAGCGAGTCCAGCCAGTGCTGGATGCTGCCCGGCCACGGCGCCATCAGTACCAGCAGCGGCGGGGCGGCGAAATCCTCCAGGTAGCCGAGCAGGGTTTCCGGGTTCTGGCAGCGTTCGGTGCGCATGCCCCAGCGCCCGAGCAGGCGGCTCAAAGCATCCAGGCCGAGGCCATCGAGGGAGGTAAGCAGCGCGGTGCGGCCCTTGAGCAGTTCGTGCAGCGGGTCGACGGGCAGAGCATCATCCCCTTGTGGAATATCAAAGGCGAAGCGTGTGCCTTGACCCGGAGTGCTCTGCACTTCGATGCGCCCGCCCATCATCTCCACCAGCTCTTTGCTGATCGCCAGGCCCAGACCGCTGCCGCCGTAACGACGGGTGGTGCTGGAGTCGCCCTGAGCGAAGGATTCGAACAGCTGAGTCAGGCCTTTGTCACTGATGCCGATACCGCTGTCGCTGATGGCGAACACCAAATGCGGTTTGCCCTGGGAATCATTGCGCCGGCAGACGTTTAGCGCCACGTGGCCTTCGGCAGTGAATTTCAGGGCATTGCTGAGCAGGTTCATCAGCACCTGCTTAAGCCGCGTCGGGTCGCCCTGGGCGCGCCGTGGTACGCCACTTTCCAGGCTGACGTAGAGGCGCAGGCGCTTGTCCAGGGCTTGTCCGGTGAACAGGCTGAGGGTGTCGGAAATCAACTCTTCCAGATCGAACTCGATATGTTCCAGGCTGAGCTTGCCGGATTCGATGCGTGCGTAATCGAGGATGTCGTTGATCACCGCCATCAGCGAACTGCCGGAGCTGGAAATGGTGTCGACGTAGAAGCGCTGGCTGCGATCCAGCGGGGTTTCCTTGAGCAGCTGCAGCATGCCCAGCACGCCGTTGAGTGGGGTGCGGATTTCGTGGCTCATCTTGGCCAGGAAGCGGCTCTTGGCCTGATTTTCGATTTCTGCCTGTTCGGCGGCGCGGCGCGACTGGAAGCCTTCTTCCTTGAGCAGGTTGATGCGGTCGGCCAGTCCAATGGACAGGGTGATCAGTTCGATGGTCACGCCGATCTTCACCACCGTGGCGCCGAACACGCCCAGCACTTCCAGGCCCAACGAGCCGGTGGTGGCCTGGATAAAGGCGAACAGCAGAATGGCCCAGGCCAGGGTGTAATAGGAGCCGTAACGTACGCCGCGCCGCCACACGTAGAGGCCGGTGAGGAGCAGGATCAGTGAAACCAGCGAGACGGTGACGCTGGCCAGAATATTCCAGGCAGCGAAGCCGATCAGCGGCACCGACAGCAGGCAGCCGGCACAGGCCAGCATCAATAGGCGCAGGCCGGTGTCCAGGCGGGGGAAGTACTGCGGCGCATGCAGGAAGTGGCGGCTGAACTGGATGGCCGTTAGGCAGTGCAGGTACATCAGGATGTAGATGCTCACTGACTGGAACGCCACATGCTCGGGCAGCAGCTTGAACAGCATGCCATCGAAGCAGGCGGCCAGCAGACCGACGTTGAGGTTGTAGGCCAGGTACCAGAGGTAGGCAGATTCGCGCAGCGAGATAAACAGGAACAGGTTGTAGCAGAACATCGCAAACAGCACGCCGTAGAACGCGCCGTTGAAGCCCATAAGGTTTTCCTGGGCGGCGGCACTGGCCTGGTAGGTGCTGAAGAACAGCGGCATAAAGATTGTGCTAGTGGTCTCGACCCGCACCAGCAGGGTGCTTTCGCCGGGTGTCAGTTCAAGCGGAAACCAGAAGTTGCGCACCTGCACCGGGCGCTGGGAGAAGGCATAGCGGTCGCCGCTTTCCTGCATCTGCCACTGGCCATCGGCGCCGGCCAGAAACACCTGCAGGTGGTCGAGCAGCGGATAGTTGACTTCCAGATAGCCGGCCAGATTCTGCGCCAGGCTGTTGTTCAGGCGTACCTTGAACCACCAGACCGAATCATTCTTGCCGAGGTTGGCGTGCTCGCCCTTCACTGGGGTAAAGCGCTCATCGCTCAGGGCGCCGACCTGCTCAATGCTCAGCTCACCCTGCGGGTCTTCCAGGTAGGCCATGGACGGGCCGAGTGACAGGCGCAGGTCGGCGTTGTCCAGCGTTGCAGGCTGCAGCGCCCACGCCGATCCGCACAGCCAGAACAGCACCACCGCCAGCCATATCCGAGGCATTCACCGACCTCAATATTATTATTTGAGGCCTGATCCGGCCCCGCGTCATGCCGTCACTTTGCCCGGATGCGCGCAGCCCTTCAAGCGTCCTGATCGCGGGGGCGTAACAGGCTGTCGACAGTGGGCACACGGGTATCACTTTCCATCTGCGCATCGTGTTCCAGTTGATGGCTGAAGCGCTCTAGCGAGCCCTGCGCCGGCTGGGCGTCACTGGCAAATACCGGTGGGCTGAGCAGGTAGGCGGCGAGCAGGCGGCTAAGTGCTTTGAGGCTGTCGATATGCGTGCGTTCATAGCCGTGGGTGGCGTCGCAACCGAAGGCCAGCAGGGCGGTGCGGATGTCGTGGCCGGCGGTGACTGCCGACTGTGCATCGCTGTGGTAGTAGCGAAACAGATCGCGGCGTACCGGGATTTCATGTTCGCTGGCCAGGCGCAGCAGTTGGCGCGACAGGTGATAGTCGTAAGGCCCGCCGGAATCCTGCATGGCCACGCTGACGGTGTGTTCGCTGGACTGCTGGCCCGGCGCAACCGGGGCGATATCGATGCCGACAAACTCGCTGACATCCCAGGGCAGGGCGGCGGCCGCGCCCGAGCCGACTTCCTCGGTGATGGTAAACAGCGGGTGGCAGTCTATTTCCGGTTCCAGGCCGCTTTCCTGGATGGCCTTGAGGGCGGTGAGCAGGGCGGCGACGCCGGCCTTGTCATCCAGGTGGCGGGCGCTGATATGGCCGCTCTCGGTAAACTCTGGCAGCGGATCGAAGGCGACGAAGTCACCCACCGAGATGCCCAGCGACTCGCAGTCGGCGCGGGTGCTGCAGTATGCGTCCAGGCGCAGTTCGACGTGGTCCCAACTGATCGGCAACTGGTCCACGGCGGTATTGAAGGCGTGCCCCGAGGCCATCAGCGGCAGCACGCTGCCACGAATTACGCCCTGGTCGGTAAACACGCTGACGCGGCTACCTTCGGCGAAACGGCTCGACCAGCAGCCGACAGCGGCCAGGCCCAGGCGACCGTTATCCTGCAGTTCGCGGACAATCGCGCCAATGGTGTCCAGGTGCGCTGAAACCGCGCGGTCCGGGCTGCTCTGTTTGCCTTTGAGGGTGCCGCGAATGGTGCCGCGCCGGGTCATCTCGAAGGGGATGCCGATCTCCTCCAGGCGTTCGGCGACGTAACGCACGATGGTGTCGGTAAAACCGGTGGGGCTGGGAATGGCGAGCATTTCCAGCAGCACTTTTTGCAGATAGACGAGGTCGGGTTCGGGGAGTGATTGCATATACGTTCTCCTTGCGAAAATTGTCTGGGCGGCCTGCGATCTCGTAGGGTGGATGACGCTTTATCCATCCACCAAATCGCCATGGTGGATGAGAAAGGCGTCATCCACCCTACGCAGTGCTGGCCCTCATAAGCCTTGCTGCAACCGGGCTGGTAGTGACCCGGATTGCGCCGCATATCGCGGTTCTGATGATGTTTCAATCCACCTGGCTAAGCGGAAACAGCAGGTCGATAAAGCGCTCGGCGGTGGGTTGCGGCTGGTGGTTGGCCAGGCCAGCGCGTTCGTTGGCCTCGATAAACACGTAGTCGGGTTGATCGGCCGCAGGCACCAGCAGGTCAAGGCCGACCACCGGGATATCCAGGGCACGGGCGGCTTTGACTGCGGCATCGGCCAGCACCGGGTGGAGGATCTCGGTGACATCTTCCAGGCTGCCGCCGGTGTGCAGGTTGGCGGTTTTGCGCACGGCCAGGCGCTGGCCGGCGGGTAGCACGCTGTCGTAGTCGACCCCTGCGGCATGCAGGGTGCGCAGGGTTTCGGCGTCCTTGGGGATGCGGCTTTCGCCTTCGGTGGCGGCCTGCCGGCGGCGGCTCTGTGCATCGATCAGCTCGCCAATGCTGTGCTGACCATCGCCGATCACTTCGGCTGGGCGGCGAATGGCGGCGGCGACCACGGCAAAGCCGATCACCAGAATTCGCAGGTCGCAGCCTGGATGGAAACTTTCCAGCAGCACGCGGCTGTCGAAGCTGCTGGCGCGCTCGATGGCGTCCTGCACATCCAGCGGCGTGCGCAGGTCCACCGCTACGCCCTGGCCCTGTTCGCCATCCACCGGCTTGACCACCAGGCTGCCGTGCTCGGCGAGAAACGCGGCGTTTTCTTCGGCACTGCCGGCCAGGCGCTGTGCAGGCAGGTGCAAGCCGGCGCGGGCCAGGGCGCGATGGGTCAGGCGCTTGTCCTGGCACAGGGTCATGCTCACCGCGCTGGTCAGGTCGCTCAGTGATTCCCGGCAGCGGATGCGCCGGCCGCCGTGGCTCAAGGTAAATAGCCCGGCGTCGGCATCGTCGACCTGCACTTCGATGCCGCGTCGCAGCGCTTCATCGACGATGATCCGCGCATAAGGGTTCATCGGTGTGTGTGGGCCGGGGCCGAGGAACAGTGCTTCGTTGATGCCGTTTTTGCGCTTGATGCTAAAGGTCTGCAGCTCGCGAAAGCCCAGTTTGGCGTACAGCCCCTTGGCCTGCTGGTTGTCGTGCAGCACGGACAGATCGAGGTAACTCAGGCCGCGACTCATAAAGTGTTCGATCAGGTGGCGCACCAGCACCTCGCCGACACCGGGTCGGCTGCAGCGTGGGTCGACCGCCAGGCACCACAGGCTGCTGCCGTGCTCCGGGTCCTGGCAGGCCTTGTGGTGATTGAGGCCCATGACGCTGCCGATCACCGCGCCGCTGTCTTCATCCTCGGCCAGCCAATACACCGGGCCGCCAAGGTGGCGCGGAGTGAGTTTGCCCGTATCGATCGGTAGCATGCCGCGCAGTTGATACAGCTCGTTGATCGACTGCCAGTTCTCGGCATTCTGCGCGCGGCGTACGCGGTAACCGCGAAAGCCCCGGCGTGCCGGGCGGTAGTCGGTAAACCACAGGCGCATGGTGTCGGATGGGTCGAGAAACAGCTGCTGCGGCGCCTGCGCGAGCACCTGGTGCGGCGCGGCGACATACAGGGCGATATCGCGCTCGCCAGGCTGTTCGGTCAGCAGGTCGCTGGCCAGGGCGGCAGCATCCGGGTAGGTGTGACCGAGCAGCAGGCGGCCCCAGCCGCAGTGCACGGCGTGCGGCTCGCTGCGCGGGGCGTTGTGGTCCTCGGCCAGGCGCGCCTGCAGGCGCTCGTAGGAGGGCGCTTGGCCGCGCAGCAGGCGTTGATTAAAGGCAGTGGCACGCATTGGGGAGTCCTTTGCTCATTCGCTTGGCCTGGGCTGAGCCAGGTTGTGGGTTTGAGCCGCAACACCCCCGGATTGCATCCGGGCTACGGCGGTGTTGCCGAGGTCTACAGGCCGTGTTCGTTCAACCAGAGATTCAGCGCGGCCAACTGCCACAGCTTGGAGCCGCGCAAAGGCGTCAGTTGGCCGTGCGGGTCACTCAGCAAACGATCCAGCATGGCCGGGTTGAACAGGCCACGATCCTGGCTGGGGTCGAGCAGCAGGTCGCGCACCCAGCCCAGGGTTGCGCCTTGCAGATGCTTGAGGCCGGGCACCGGGAAGTACCCCTTGGGCCGGTCGATCACTGCGCTGGGGATCACCTGGCGCGCGGCTTCCTTGAGCACATGCTTGCCGCCATCGGGCAGCTTGAATCGCCCTGGAATGCGCGCTGAAAGCTCGGCCAGGCGGTAGTCGAGGAACGGCGTGCGCGCCTCCAGGCCCCAGGCCATGGTCATGTTGTCGACCCGTTTGACCGGGTCATCGACCAGCATCACCGTGCTGTCCAAGCGCAGTGCCTTGTCTACCGCGGCCACGGCGCCGGGCTGGGCGAAATGCTCACGGACGAAGTCGCCGGCCATGTCGCCGGTCAACCACTCAGGCTGCACGCAGGCGGCGTATTCGTCGTAGTCGCGGTCGAAGAACGCCGCGCGGTAAGCACCGAAGGCATCTTCGGCGGCGTCCACCTGCGGGTACCAGTGGTAGCCGGCGAACAGTTCATCGGCGCCCTGGCCGCTCTGCACCACCTTGCAGTGCTTGGCCACCTCGCGTGACAGCAGGTAGAAAGCGATGCAGTCGTGGCTGACCATCGGCTCGCTCATGGCGCGAAAGGCCGCGGGCAGCTGTTCGAGAATCTCGTGCTCACCGATGCGCAGCTGATGGTGGCGGGTGGCGAAGTGCTCGGCGATCAGGTCGGAATACTGGAACTCGTCGCCGCGCTCGCCGCCAGCATCCTGAAAGCCGATAGAGAAGGTCGACAGGTTTTCCACCCCGGCTTCACGCAGCAGGCCGACCAGCATGCTCGAGTCGACGCCGCCGGAAAGCAGCACACCGACGTCCACTGCGGCGCGCTGGCGGATCGCTACCGCCTGGCGCATGCCGTCGAGCACGCGCTCTTGCCATTCTTCCAGGCCGAAGGCGATTTCATCGCGCTGCGGGCCGAATGTCAGGTTCCACCAGGTCTGCTGCTCACAGTTGCCCTGGGCGTCGATGCGCATCCAACTGGCAGGCGGCAGTTTCTCTACCCCGGCCAGCAGGGTGCGCGGCGCGGGTACCACGGCGTGGAAGTTCAGGTAGTGGTTGAGGGCGACGGGGTCGAGGGTCTTGCCGATATCACCGCCGGCCAGCAGTGCCGGCAGGCTGGAAGCAAAGCGCAGGCGTTCGCTCGTGCGTGACAAGTACAGCGGCTTGACCCCGAGGCGGTCACGGGCGATGAACAGCTGCTGGCTGTCACGCTCCCAGATGGCAAAAGCGAACATGCCATTGAGCTTGGGCAGCAGGTCGGTGCCCCAGGCGTGATAGCCCTTGAGCAGCACTTCGCTGTCGCCACCGGAGAAGAAGCGATAGCCGAGGGCTTTCAGCTCTTCGCGCAGTTCCGGGTAGTTGTAGATGGCGCCGTTAAACACCATCGTCAGGCCCAGCTCGCTGTCGACCATCGGCTGGCCGGACGCTTCGGCCAGGTCCATGATTTTCAGGCGGCGATGGCCGAGGGCTAACGGACCCTGGCTGAAGAGGCCGTGGGCATCGGGGCCACGAGCGGCCATGTGGCGGGTGATTCGCTCGACTGCAGCCAGGTCGGCCGGTCGTTGATCAAAACGTAATTCTCCAGCGATTGCGCACATAATTCCTTACCGGTATTGCCGTTGGGGAGTGGTTCGGGGCAGCCGAACCTTTTACACCAAAACAAAATAATGATTTCATGTCAAAGTTTTATATCGAATTAAAAGGCATATATGGCTTATAAAAAGGTTTCTGTTGAAATAGATTTGTCATCTGTTGCAGCCTTCGAGCTGCCGCTGTTTCAGGCCTTGCGGCGGTTGCAGCAGGCCGGTGAAGTGCATGCCAAACGCCTCGGCCGCTTTGGTGGGCTGACGCCGATGCAGTTGCTGATTCTGCAGGTGTTGGCGGGGGAGAAGCGCCTGACGGCCAGTGACCTGAGTGGGCGGGTGAGCCTGACGGCGGCCACCTTGTCGGGGATGCTTGATCGGCTGGAGGAGCGCGGCCTGCTGCAACGTCAGCGCGACGATCAGGACCGGCGCCGTCAGTGGCTGCTTCTCAGCGAGCAGGGCCGCACGCTGCTGCAACAGGCGCCGAGCCTGCTGCCGCCGGAGTTTGTCGCGCGCTTTGCCGGTTTGCAGGAGTGGGAGCGTCACAGCCTGACCGCCGCGTTGTTACGCGCGGCGCAGCTGTGTGGGGAGATGGAGTAAAGCCGCCGCGCCCGGGAAGGCGCGGGGTTGAGCGAGGGCTTAGCGCTGGGCGCTGAGCTTGGGCTGCTTGTACAGATCGATCAGCACTTGATCGAGAATCGACGAGGCGCCCCACGGGCGTGGGTCGTTGAGGATGGCCACCACGGCCCAGCTATTGCCGTTGCTGTCGCGGCTGAAACCGGCGATGGCGCGCACATTGTTCAGCGTGCCGGTCTTGATCCGCGCCTCGCCCACCAGCGGGGTGCGGTGCAGACGTTTGCGCATGGTGCCGTCCATCGCCACCAGCGGCAGCGAGGCCATAAATTCGGCGGCGTAGGGGCTCTTCCAAGCGGCCTGCAATAGGGTGGCCATTTCCCGCGCGCTGACCCGCTCGGCGCGTGACAAACCGGAGCCGTTTTCCATCACCAGGTGCGGTGCAGTAATGCCTTTGCGCGCCAGCCAGCTGCGAATCACCCGTTGTGCGGCCTTGCTGTCGTCTTGGTCGGCGGAGTTGCGAAACTGTGCGCCGAGGCTCAAGAACAGCTGCCGGGCCATGGTGTTGTTACTGTACTTGTTGATGTCGCGGATGATCTCGGTCAGGTCCGGCGAGTAGGCGCGGGCCAGCAGGCGGGCTTTCTCTGGCACCGGGGCGAGGCGGTCCTTGCCCATGATGCTGCCGCCCAGTTCCTGCCAGATGGCGCGGATGGCGCCGGCGGCGTAACTCGGGTGGTCGAGCAGCGACAGGTAGGTCTGCGAGCTGCAGCCCTCGGCCAGTTGGCCGCTGACAATCACCGTGGTGCCGTCGAACTCGGTCACCGGGTTGTAGCGCACATCCGGCCAGCCTGGGCATTTGGCTGCAGGCAGGGCTTTGACGCGGTTGTCGATACGGATATTGGCAATCGGCGGCTCGGCGGCGATATACACCTTGCCGCCCTCGGTGCGGGCGATAAAACGCAGCGCCTTGAGGTTGACCAGCAGCGAGTCAGGGGCCACCAGGAACGGCTTGTTGGCGTCGCCACCGTCGTCATTGAAGCTCGGTAGCTGGGGCTGCACGAAGTGGCTGCGGTCGAGCACCAAATCGCCCGTCACCTGCAGCACGCCGTTGGCGCGCAGGTCGCGCATCATCAGCCAGAGCTTTTCCATGTTCAGCTTGGGGTCGCCGCCGCCCTTGAGGTAGAGGTTGCCGTTGAGCACGCCGTTTTTCAGTTGGCCGTCGGTAAAGAATTCGGTTTTCCACTGGTGGGTCGGGCCGAGCAGCTCAAGCGCTGCATAGGTGGTGACCAGCTTCATGGTGGAGGCTGGATTTACGGAAATATCGGCATTGAAGAAATTGCTGTTGCCAGGGCCGTTGAGCGGCACGGTGGCCACGGACAGCGACTGGCTGCTGATCTTGTTGGCTTTCAGCGATTGCTCAACCTTGTTGGAAATACCGCTCGTGGCGGCTGCCAGCGGCAGGCAAACAGGCAGCAGCAGGCCGGCGATGGCAAATTGGCGTAGGGTTTTGATCATGGGCGGCTACCCTCCAGCTGAGGGACAAAGGTGACGCGAGGCATGTAAAGAGGTTCCGTCGCGGGTTGGGATAATGTTGGCAATTATGCCCCAATACGGGGCCTGCTGAGTGGCAGTAAATGCCATCGGCCGGGCTTTTCTGTGGGCTATCGGCCGACCTGTCGTCTTCCAAGCGGGCGCGCAGGCCGCGAAACTGCTAGAGTGCCGCGCGTTATCACTTTTGAGGATTGTTCCATGGCTACTAACCGTTCCCGCCGTCTGCGCAAAAAACTCTGCGTGGATGAATTCCAGGAGCTGGGTTTTGAGCTGAACCTGAACTTCAAGCAAGATCTGGCTGATGAGGCCATCGACAGCTTTCTTGAGCAGTTCCTGCGTGACGCCATGACCGCTAACGGCCTGGGCTATGTCGGCGGCGATGACTTCGGTCTGGTATGCCTGTCCAAGCGTGGCTCGGTCAACGAAGAGCAGCGCGCTGCCGTTGAAGCCTGGCTGAAAGGCCGTGACGAGCTGGTGGATTTCACCGCTAGCCCGCTGATCGACGTCTGGTACCCAGACAACTCGATCAATCAGGCCTGATGCTTCAAGCGGGGCATGCATCGCGCATGTCCCGCTGTTGTTCCCTCCGCAATTACTCCTCTAGCCGCTCAGGCCAGCCTTGGCCAGCAGCGCATCGTTATCGACCTGATCAATCTGCTCACGACGTAGAAAGCGTTCGGCGTAGCTGAGGTAGATCTTTTCCCGCACAAATAGCCCGAACAACTCGGGGTCGATGTGCGCGCCTTTGCACATGCCGGCCATGATGTTGAGTGATTCGGACAGCAGCTTGCCCTTTTTGTAGGGGCGATCCACCGCGGTCAGTGCTTCGAAGATATCGGCAATCGCCATCATCCGTGCCGGCAGGCTCATGTCCTCGCGTTTCAGGCGTTTCGGGTAGCCGGTGCCGTCCATCTTTTCATGGTGGCCGCCGGCAATCTCGGCGACGTTGGCCAGGTGCGGTGGGAAGGGAAGGTGGTTGAGCATGCGGATGGTCTGCACCATATGACCATTGATGATAAAGCGCTCTTCGTTGGTCAGGGTGCCGCGACCGATGCCAAGGTTATAGACCTCGCCACGGTTGTGTTTGTAATGCGGCACTTCCAGCTTGAAGCCCCAGGGGTTGTCCTCGGCGATCAGCTCGCTTTCGGGGCGCTCGATCAGGTGTTCGGCTTTGTCGCTGAGCAGTGTTTCCTGCACCGGCAACGGCTGCGCTGGGGTGCGCGACTGGCGCAGGTTCTCTTCCCAGGACACCCCTAGGCGATCATCCAATGTCCGCGTCCAGGTGCGCGCGGCGATGCTGCGCAGGCGCTGCAGGTCAGCTTCGGCCATCGCTTCGCCGCCCAGGTTGCAGCGGGCGATAAAGGCGAATTCATCATCCAGGGTGGCGAGCAATTCATCGCGCACCTGAGCCAGGCTGGCCGCTTCGCCGCCTTGGCTGAGGTGTTCCCAGTAACTGATCCAGGCATCGCGCTTTAGCACCTCAAAGCGCATGCGCACTTCATGGATGCGGTCGCAGATGGTTTCCAGCTTGGTGGCCTTGTCCACCACGTACTCAGGCACGGTGACCTTGCCGCAGTCATGCAGCCAGGCGGCGATATGCAGGGCTTCCCATTCTTCGTCAGTGGGTTGGTAGTCGCTGAACGCGGCGTCCTCGCTGGCGGCAGCGGCGCGGGCGAGCATCAGGGTGATTTCCGGCACGCGCTGGCAGTGGCCACCGGTATAGGGGCTTTTGGCATCGATGGCGCCAGCGATCAGCTGGATAAAGGCGTCGAGCAGTTTCTTCTGTTGATCGAGCAGGCGCTGGCTCTCGATGCACAGCGCCGCCACGCCGGAAACCGCCTCGACATAGGCGATGCGCTCGGGGCGTAGCATGGCCAGGTCGGCTTCATCTCCGGTGTCGCGGTGCAACAGCAGCAGCACGCCCAACGTCTGGCCCTGGCGGTTATGCAAGCCGGTGCAGACCAGGTGCGCACGCGGGCTGTCGAGGGTGTGCAGCAGGCTTTGGAAGCCCTGGGCATGCTCGAAACCGAGTGCCACGGTGACGCTGGGGCCGCCGGTTGCCGTCTGCGCGAGCCAGCTGGGCAGGGCCGGATCGTTTGGGTCGAAGCTCGGGATACGGTGTTCTTCCAGGTTGTGCTGCTGCTCGTCGATAAACAGACCGTGCGGCTCCAGGCGACCGCTGCTGCTGTCGCGCAGATAGAGCAGGCCGCCGCTGGCTTCGCTGAGGTCGACGGTTTCGCGTAGCACCCGGCGCAGCAGGGCATCGAAGCGGGTTTCCGCAGAGAGTGTGGCGGCAATATCGAGGAAGCTGGAGATGGTCTCCTTCATCCGGGCCATCGAAACCGCGAGCTGATCGACCTCCTTGACGAAGGAGCGACCGCTGGCCGGGTAGTCGAAGTTGAAGCTGCGGATGGCTTCGGCTTCACCCACCAGCAGGCGCAGCGGTTTGACCAGAATATTGGAGAGCAACCAGCCAATCGGGATGCACAGCAGCAGGATGCCCAGGGTCAATATCGCGCCTTGCCAGCGGATACGGTAAGCATCGGCCAGCAGCTCACTTTCCGGGGCCAGTAAAGCCAGGCGCAGCCCCTGCGGGCCGCCTTCACTGAACTGGCTGTAGGAGATTTGCCAGCGTTGTTTGTTCAACCGCACGGCACCCTGACGATCCTCATTCAGGCCGAGGCTGAGAAAATCGGCGAGCACCGGGCTGAGATCCTTGACCTGTGCCAGTTGCAGCTTTTCCCCGGGGATTACCAGGCGTGTGCTGTCCGGGTAGGCGACTGCGCTGCCATCGGGGCTGTACAGCACCACTTCGGTGGAGGGTGTCAGGCGGTGTTCGGCCAGGGTAGCGGACAGATCGTCGAGGGTCAGGTCAGCGCCCACCACCGTGGTTTCGCTGCTCTTGCGGGCAATGGTGGTGCCGATTTCCTGGGTGGAGAAGAAGGCATAGGGCGCGGTGGTGAAGTGTTCCTGGCTTTGCAGTGCGCTGTTGTACCAGGGGCGGCTGCGCGGGTCGTAGGTTTCCTTGAGGTTCTGCCGGCGACTGATCGGCTGCAGCTGCGCATCGAAGAACAGGTATTCGGAATCCAGGCGTTGTTCGCTGATGCGGTCGATGCTCCACACCTGATATTCGGCACTTTCGGGGGCAAAGAAAATCTGCCGCAGTTTCTCGCTGCGCAGCGGCCGCACCATAAAGAAACTGCCATCGCCATAGCCGACATAAATTGACGCCAGCTTGGGGTTGTCGCGCAGCGCCTGGCTGAAAATCGGCAGCATGATCATCCGTTCATGGCGGTCACGGCCGTTGATCTGCTCGTTACGCGCGAGCAGGTTGATCATGTAGCGAATCGGTTGGTAGGTATTGCGCAGATCCGCCTGGACTTCCTTGCGCATCTGGCTGAACAGCTGGTCGCTGCTGCTGAGGATGATGTTGCTGGTTTGCTGGTAGTTGAAATACCCCAGCACCACCCCTGAGCCCAGCAGCAGCAGGGTGAACAGCACGCTGATATGGATATGCAGCGGAAAACGTCGTTCCTTAGACCTTGCTTGGGACTTTACTGTCTGCTGCATCCGCGCATGCCCTTGTATGCCTTGGCTAAGCGCCAAGCATAGTGGAGCCTTTCGCGTTTTGCCGTTGCGCGGCTGCAGGTTTTTTACGCTGCAACAGCTCTAGAGTGGGCCTGTGCTGTGCTTGATTTTTTGCAGATTGTTTCGATGTTCCAGCCAGCGTTCCAGGCCATACACCAGCAGCGCGACCAGCAAGGCCAGGGCTACACCAATCAGGCTGTTGAACAGACGCACCTGCGGCAGTTGCCAGTCATGCGCCAGGCTTTCGGCCAGCAACACGAAACACACCGTGGTCTGCAGCACAAACAGGCCGTAATGGTTGGCTTGCAGGGCACGACTAAGGGCGATCAGCGGTAGCAATATGGCGACCATCAGCGCCGGATTCTGCATGCTATGGCCGAGCAGAATCAGCAACCCGGCGGCGCCCAGGCTGGCGACGATTGATTGCACGGCACGCACCAGGCTGCCCTGGAAATCCAGCTGCAAGGTGGTGACCACGGTCAGCGTCAGCCAGTAGCCGCGGTGCAGCTCGGCCAGGTTGACGATCAAGCCGGAGAGGGCGAACGCCAGGGTGCAGCCCAGCGCATGCAGGCGCCACTTCTGTTGTGGCAGGCGTTTGGCGTGACGTTTCAGTACCTTGAAAATGCTAATAAAGCGCGGCATGTACGGCCACATGCGCAGGCCATGCATGCCGCGCAGGCCGAAGGCCAGCAGCATCACCCAAAGCCCGCCGAGGATAAACAGCATGGCGATGGCATAGGGATTGTTCAGCGAGCCCAGGCCTTGCTGGCCTTGGCCCAGGCACAGGCAGATGGCCAAACCGATGCCCAGCTTGCCGGCTTCGCTGCCGAAGCGTTGCAACCAGGCGAGCAGAAAGCCAAACAGGGCGAAGACCAACAAACTGGCATAAGGATGACTGGCCGACCAGAAGCCCAACCCGGCGCTGCAGGCGCCCAGGCCGCAGAGCATCAACATACGCAGCATGCCCAGACGGTGCAGCGGGTTGGCCTGGGCCGCCTGGAATGCACCGGCCGAGGCCCAGAGAAACCCCGGGTGAGCGCTGAACAGCCCGAGCAGCAGCGGCAGCGCGCAGCCGAAGCCGGCAACCATCGCCGGGCCCCAGGCGGGCGGGCCGGCATGCCAGCTGAAGGTTTGTCGCAGTAGGCTATTCATGGCTTATACCGGGCTTGAACGGCCCGTCATCTCGCGGGCCATTTCAGTAGCGTAGCTGTCAGTCATGCCGGCGATAAAATCGATCATGCGCAGGAATGAGCGGTACAGCGGCCAGTTGGGGTCGGGTGCGTTATTGCCGAGCAGGTCGAGGATGCGCCGGTTCTTGAACGACGGTGTGCGTCCGCCATGCTGTTCCAGCGCCGCGCCGCAGAAGGCGTTGAGCAGAATTTCCAGGGTGGTGTAGGCGCCGATCTCATGCAGCGTCTTGCGCTTGTCCTGGAAAATCTTCTGCCGGGCCATGTCCTTGGCGCTCTGCACACAACGCTTGGCGGTGCCGTGCATATGCTCGACCAGATCGCCCTGCAAGGTGCCGGCAAGCAAGGCGTCCTGCTGCTCGACAAAGGCCTCGGCGGCGGCATTGGTCAGGTGTTCGATGGCTTTACCGCGCAGGATCGCCAGCTTGCGCCGCCGGGAGTCGTCCGGGCCGAGCTGACGGTAGGTTTCCGGCAGGTCATCGCCGACCAGGTCGAGCAACAACGCCTCGACTTCGCTGTAATCGAGCAGCTCCATTTCCAGGCCGTCTTCCAGGTCGATCAGGCCGTAGCAGATGTCATCGGCCGCCTCCATCAGATAGACCAGCGGATGACGCGCCCAGCGCTGTTCTTCCAGTTGCGGCAGGCCGAGTTTGCTGGCGATCTGCTCAAGCAGCGGCAGTTCACTCTGGTAGCAGCCGAACTTGTGCTTCTTGTAGCCCAGGGCCTCAGCATGGCGCGCGGTCCAGGGGTACTTGAGGTAGGTGCCGAGGGTCGCGTAAGTCAGCCGGGTGCCGCCATCAAACTGGTGGTATTCCAGCTGGGTGAGTACGCGAAAGCCCTGGGCATTGCCCTCGAAACTGAGAAAGTCGCCACGCTCGGCCGCGCTCATCGAGTCCAGCCAGCCGCGCCCGGCGGCCTGCTGGAACCAGTGGCGGATGGCGTCTTCACCGGAATGGCCAAAGGGTGGGTTGCCGATGTCGTGGGCCAGGCAAGCGGACTGCACCACCATGCCCAGATCACTTGGCTCGCACCAGGCGGGCAGGGCATCGCGGATCATCTCGCCGACGCGCATACCCAGGGAACGGCCGACGCAGCTGACTTCCAGCGAGTGGGTCAGGCGCGTGTGGATATGGTCGTTGCTCGACACGGGGTGCACCTGGGTCTTGCGGCCCAGGCGGCGGAACGCGCCGGAGAAGATGATGCGGTCGTGGTCTTTATGAAACGGGGTACGGCCCAGTTCGGCGACGCTGTGCGTCGGCTTGCCGAGTCGTTCACGGTTGAGCAGGGTTTGCCAATCCAAGGTAGATCCTCGCCGTTACCTGGCTTTTGCCAGCTAGCTTCGGGGTTCTAAGCCGCTGATGCAAGGCGTGCGGCAGGCAGTTGAGCGATTTATACCCTGATCACGGCCGCTCTTTTGCTGTTGTTACCTAAGGCATATAACGCTGGCGCAATTCGGCTTCACGCGCTTCGCGTTGTTGGCCAAGGGCCTGCCAGAAGCGCACGGCTAGCTGCGGGTGGTGTTGGTAGAACGTGTGCGACAGGGGCAGGTGCCAGTCCGCTTGCAACAAGGGCTGCGGCAGCAACTGCAACTGTTCCTG
This sequence comes from Pseudomonas sp., assembly GCF_030690725.1. GTDB lineage: Bacteria > Pseudomonadota > Gammaproteobacteria > Pseudomonadales > Pseudomonadaceae > Aquipseudomonas. Next base: position 23,005 of record NZ_JAUYGD010000049.1, read on the forward strand.
CAGGTGTAGCTGGGCAATCAGCGCCAGACCGATATTGCGTTCGATTACAAAGCCATCCAGGCGGCCGCTGGCTACCAGTTGCAGGGCTTTTTCGGGTTGCAGTGAAACGCTGGCCAGGGCGCCTAGTTCGGCGAGGCGCTGGTGGGTGAGATAACCCAGGGGCGAGCTCAGACCGTACTTGAGGTTGGCGAAACGCTGGCCATCCCAGCTCAGGCGGGTGTCGCGGCGAGTGGCAATCGGGTAGTCGACCTGCCAGAGCCGATACTGCCGCTGTACTGGCTGGCCAGCTTGCGGATCGCGGCCGGGGAACTGGCCCCAGGTGTCGCGTTCTGCCTGCCAGATGGTCGGGAAGATGCCATCCACGTCACCCTTCTGCAGGGCTAGGATGCAGCGTTTCCAGGGTTGGCGTTGCCAGTCGATGGTCAGCCCGGCCTGGGTCGCGGCAGCCTGGATAAGTTCCAGCAGAATACCGGGGCCAGGCGCTTGTGCGTTGTTCGCGGGGAGGGTGAACGGCGGGTGATCCTGCAGCTGGTAGCACAGGCGCAAAACGGATGGCCCCTCGGCCTTGAGCGTCTGGGGCAGCAGTATGAGTACAAGCAGTAAGCTGGAGATGGCCGCTTGCATGATGCTGTGTCGCCGTGGGCGGTGGAACACCCGGCAGCCTCAATGGGCTGCACTCTGCGTTGCATGTCCTTCCTTGATTGTGGCCACGCCAGGGCATTCGTCAATGCCCTGAGATACCCGCGCCAGCCTAGAAACCAGCAGCGTCGATATCGATCAGCAGCAGCCGTTTGCCGTTGTCGATAAATTGCCCGGCGGTCAGGCAGTACTGGTTGGTGGTGGCGTCGCGGTAGGTGCTGGAGAGAATCAGCCGGCGTTCTTCCCAGCCTTCGGCCAGCAGCTGATAGAAGTACGGCCGCCAGGACCAGTTATGCCCGACGTAACGCGCATCGCTGTGCCAGCTATGCTCGCGCCACTCCAGGTTGGCGGTCAGCTGGGTGCCGTGGCGGTCGCATTGGTAGATGCGCAGCAGCCAGGGGTAGGCGTGCGGTTGTGGCAAATGATCGGCTTGCGCGCCGCCTTCGCTCCAGGCCTTGAAGCTGTTCATCAGTTCGCCGAGCTGTTGGCGCAGGGTCATCAGTCGTGCGCGCTCGGCGAGTTTTTGCTGCACGTAGTGGTCGCGTAACTGGGCGAAGCGTTTGACGAAGGCGCTGCTGCTGAAGAAGGTTTCTTCGGGTTTGGCAAACAGGTAGCCCTGCACATAGCGCGCGCCGCACTCCAGGGCAAAATCCAGTTCGGCCTCGGTTTCCACACCTTCGGCAATGATCCAGCAGCCGGTCTTTTCCGCCATCTGTGCCAGGGCCTTGACGATCTCACTGCTCGGGCCGCCACGGGCGGCCTGCTGAAACAGGCGCATGTCGAGCTTGAGGATGTCCGGCTGCAGGGCCAGCACGCGGTCGAGCTGCGAGTAGCCTGCACCGAAGTCGTCGATGGCAATGCGTGCACCGGCTTCGCGATAGCGCTCCACCACGCCCGGCAGGCGCGCGCTGGCGCCGCCCAGTTCGGTGATTTCAAAGACGATGCGCGCTGGGTCGATGCCGCTGCGTTGCAGCTGTTTGAGGCTGGGCAAGGCTTGCTCGGGGCGCAGCCGGCTGATCCAGCGTGGCGAGATATTCAGGCTGAGGAACCAGTCCTGCGGGGCTTCATGAAAGCGCGTCAGGGCTTGTTCGCGCACCTCGCGGTCAAGGCGGCGCAGAGCGGTCGGCGGGGTTTTCGGGTCACTGAACAGCGGGCCTGCCGAGTGCAGTCGACCATCGGCGCTGCGCAGGCGCGCCAATGCCTCGACACCGGCAATACGTCCGGTGGCGGTATCGATAAAAGGTTGGAAAACAGCAAGCGGTTGACCGTTGAACACTGCGCAGTTCCTTAGCCAGGCAAGACGCCCCGGTGGGCGGCGTAGCCAGGTGACTAAGCAAGATCGTGGCCAGCTTAATCCCCTGCGCGGGTATCTTTAGTCGTGTCGGCAAATGGCTCCGGGCGTCGCGGCGGGTTGCGCCGCAGCAGCGGGAAGGCGATCAGCGCGATGCGCAGCCAGCGTCGCCACTGGCCACGGCGGATGCCTATGGTGGCCAACAGCAGTGCGCCGCCGGCGACCCAAAGTGGTGCGTTGCTATTGCCCAATTCCTCACGCCAGTGGTTGCGCCAGTATTGCGCTTGCCGCAGTGGCTGCAGCATGACCAGGGTTTCGTGGCGCAGTTCCTGACGGTGCATTTCCAGACGCATGCGCAGCAAGGTTTTGCGCAGTTCGCGGCGCGAGGCCTTGGCGGTTAGCTCGGGCATATTCATGGCAGCAGTTGCTCACGGTCGCGGGCCAGTTCTTCAAGGCTGGCGCTGAAAGGCGCAGGGGCATTACGTACACGCTGCAACAGCGTGATCAGGGCGCCCAGCAGGGCCAATGCATAGAAGGCGCACAGGGCGCTGATAACCAGCAGGCGGTGTGTCTCCCAGAAGGCAATCAGCAGCGCGGCGGACAACCCGATAACCAGCAGCAGGCCGAACAGCAGGCTCAGGCTGGTGAGTACCAATAGGCCGAGGGTATGGCTTTGCTGTTCTTTGAGCTCTTCGCCAAACAGCGCGATATGGCCCTGCAATAACCCCAGCAAGGCGCTGGCAAATCGCCGTGGCGAACTGCCGCGACTTGGCGGGGTGGGCGGTGTTGCATCCATTAAGGTTTCTCTTTAGCGCCGGGTAATCAGCATGCCCAGCAGCAGGCCAATGGCGGCTGCAATGCCGAGGGTTTGCCACGGGTGAGTCTGCACATAGCCTTCGGTGGCCTCAATAGCCGCCTTGCCGCGTGCATGCAGGGCGTCTTCGGCGTTGTGCAGGGTGCTGCGCGCGCGGCCCAGGCTGCTGCGAATCTGCTCGCGCAGCTCCTCGGCTTGCTCGCCGGCGAGGCTGGCGGAGTGCTGCAACAAGCTTTCGGTGTCGCGTACCAGCGCCTGGAATTCGTCGAGTAACTGATCCGAGCTGGACGATACGGGGGGCTTACGAGCCATGGTGTCTCTCCTTGTGACGGGGCAGTGTAGGGGGTTCGAGTCCCCTGCGGGGCAGTGGTTCCTTTTTTCTTTGGCGCGCGGCGGATGCTGCCGGCTGATCGGCTGGTACAGCGCTTGCATTGCGCTGGTGCGCGCTCTTGCCAATACGCTCCTTTATGGGGCTGCAAGGGTTCTGGCCAGGACGCCGTGGTGCATCAATAACTTATTAATAACTATGGAATAAGTACTTCGATGCAAGGTTTGCTCAGCACCGGCTTGGTGCTGCACAGGCTCTGCTTCGGCAAGGTGGTTCGTGATAAATGCTGCCATATGGTGCGTATTTATTGGTTTGTGATCCTCTTTGGTGCTTTTTCCCCGCGACGGAGTTTTCTTCGCAGATGGAAAACATCAACAGTGCTGTGGAAACCCTGATTCACGGCTCCAATACCCTGTTTATCCTGCTCGGCGCCGTGATGGTGCTGGCCATGCACGCCGGCTTTGCCTTTCTTGAAGTGGGCACGGTGCGGCAGAAGAATCAGGTCAACGCCTTGTCGAAGATCATCTCCGACTTTGCCGTATCGGCCCTGGCCTATTTCTTTGTCGGCTACTGGATCGCTTATGGCGTGACCTTCCTTGAGCCAGCCAGTGTGCTGACTGAAGGTAACGGCTATGCGCTGGTGAAGTTCTTCTTCTTGCTGACCTTTGCCGCGGCCATCCCGGCGATCATTTCCGGTGGCATCGCCGAGCGCGCCAAGTTCGGCCCGCAGCTGTGTGCCACGGTGCTGATCGTGGCCTTTATCTACCCCTTCTTCGAGGGGATGATCTGGAACGGTAACTACGGCGTGCAGGCCTGGCTGGAAGCGCAGTTTGGCGCAGCCTTCCACGACTTCGCCGGCTCGGTGGTGGTGCACGCGATGGGCGGCTGGCTGGCCTTTGGCGCGGTGATCCTGCTGGGGCGTCGTGACGGGCGTTACCGCGATGGCCGCCTGGTGGCCTTTGCCCCGTCGAATATTCCCTTCCTGGCGCTGGGTTCGTGGATTCTGATCATCGGCTGGTTCGGCTTTAACGTGATGAGCGCACAAACCCTGGGCAGCGTCAGCGGCCTGGTGGCGGTTAACACTCTGATGGCGATGGTCGGCGGCACAGTGGCGGCCTTGCTTGTTGGCCGCAATGACCCAGGCTTCCTGCACAACGGCCCGCTGGCTGGCCTGGTGGCGGTGTGTGCCGGTTCCGACCTGATGCATCCGGTCGGTGCGCTGGTCACTGGTGCGATTGCCGGTGCGCTGTTTGTTTGGGCATTTACCGCAACCCAGGTGAAATGGAAGATCGACGACGTGCTCGGCGTTTGGCCGCTGCACGGTCTGTGCGGCGTGTGGGGCGGGATTGCCTGCGGCATCTTCGGCCAAGAGGCGCTGGGCGGTCTGGGCGGCGTTAGCCTGGCCAGCCAGTTTGTCGGCACTGCGCTGGGCGTGGTGGTGGCCTTGCTTGGTGGTGTGCTGGTGTACGGTGTGCTGAAAGCTACCGTGGGTATCCGCCTGAGCCAGGAGGAGGAGTACTACGGTGCCGACCTCTCGGTACACAAGATTGGCGCCGTCAGCCAGGATTGATGGCTACGTGCTAATGCAAAAGGCCCGGACAGTGTCCGGGCCTTTTTATTGCAGCCGCTTAAGTGTGAGGCTTAGAACAGCGGCAAGGTGTAGCTGACAATCAGGCGGTTCTCGTCGAGGTCGCCGCCGGTTGCTGCGGCGTTGCTGCGCACCATCGCATTCCGCCAGCGGAATGCCAGGTTCTTGAAGGTGCCTTCCTGAATGGTGTAGCTGACATCGAAGTCGCGTTCCCATTCCTTGCCATCACGGCCACCAGCGCCATCGAAGCCATCGCCGGTGACGTAACGTACAAAGGCATTCAGGCCGGGTACGCCGTAGGTGGCGAAGTTGATGTCATAGCGTGCCTGCCAGGATTTCTCGTCTGCACGAGTGAAATCAAGGATTTGCAGGTAGTTGGCAATTGCAGGATCGCTCTCCGCTATGAACGGGAAGGGGTTGTCGCCGCTACTGTTCTGATAGCCCAGGCGAAAGGTATGGGCACCAATGCCGGCGGAAAGCATCAATGAGGTGAGATTATTATCAATCTTGCCTGCCAAGTTGCGACCGTTCTCCGATGAGTCGAAGTAAGCTAGGTTCGCGCCCAGTTTCCAGTCACCGATGGGTTGAATGTGGATCAGGTTGTACATCTTTTGATCGTAAACATCCTGCAGCTCGCCATACCACAGGCCAGCGGTGGTGTTACCAGCATTGAATTGGTAGGTGCCGCCGCCGAAGTTATAACGGTCGCTTGCACGTGGTGCGGCAGCAGATGTGTAGTTGCTGGCTCGGATATCAGCGCGATCAGTGGAGTCTCGCTCGTTCACCTGGCGTAACTGACCTGCATTGAGGGTCAGCCCGGCTAACTCCTGGGATGTGATAGTGCCCCCTTCGAATACCTGAGGTAGCAGGCGCGAATCACCGGAGGAAATGATTGGCAGCTTAGGCATCACCCCGCCCACCTTGAGCACTGTGTTGGAAAGTTTGGCTTTCACCGCTGCAGTGGCTTCGCTATAACTCCCCGGACCTTCATTGCCAAAGGTGCTGGGTAGCAGTGCTGTCCCCGCGCGGTCGTCGTCAGAACTGAGTTTCAAACCTAGCCCGGCGTAAGCATCCAGACCGAAACCCACGGTGCCTTCGGTAAAGCCCGACTCGGCTTTTAGGATAAAGCCTTGGGCCCATTCTTCGCGTTTGGATTGCTGCGCTGCGGTGCTGTTACGCAGGTCGCGGTTCATATAGAAATTGCGTAGCTCAAGGGTGGCTTTGCTGTCCTTGATAAACTCTGCCTGGGCCAGCGATGGCAGGGTGAGGCAGGTGCCCAGTGTGGCGAGTGCCACAGCGCGGGCGAGGGGAGATTGAGTCATTATTGTTAGCTCCTCGTGTGTGCGGGTCGGCTTGTGGCCGATCTGTTACAGCGAGGCGCAATAAAGCATGGGGGCTTATGCTTGGCTTTTAGACTTTGGTCTGCTCGGGCAAGGTCTGTGCCGGCTCGGCGTGCAGCGGTTGCTGCCGCAATCGCTCTAGCATGCATCGCGCACCGTTGATCGGGTTATCCCGAATCAGGCTAAAGTTTCATCCCACACGGCCGCCAACCAGTCAGATACACCGCCTAGGTACTTTGCCATGAACCCCCTGGCCTCAAATTTATCCTCCGCTTCACGTCCAACTTCCGTTACCGCTCAGCCGGTTGTACGCAATGCTGCTGATGCGCAGGCGACGCTGGCCAACCGCCTGGCTGAACGCCTTGGGCTGGAGCCGGGTGCGTTGGCTGGTAAGGCCAATGACTACACCCCGGAGAAAGTTGCCGGGCGCATCCTCAGCTTTATCGAGCAGCGCCTGCAAAGCGAGCAAGCCGCCGGTGCCGATACCGGCAAGCTGCAAAAACTTCTCGACCAGGCCCGCAGCGGCGTGGAAAAGGGCTTTGCCGAAGCGCGTAAGATTCTCGATGGTATGGGCGTTTTGCAAGGCAAGGTGGCGAGCGATATCGACGACACCTACCAGAAGATTCAGGACGGTTTCAGCGACCTGAACAAGCGCTTTAATCCTGACGCGGCGCTGGTTGAGGGCTCGACCAAGATCGCTGCCTACAGCGAACGCTTTGCCGCCAAAGCCGAAACCTTTGAAATGGAAGTGACCACCCGTGATGGTGATCGCTTGCGTATTTCCATTGCCCAGGCTTCGGCCAACTGGTCGCAGAGCGGCGTTGTCGCCAGCAGCAACGGCAATGGCAGCTCGGTGGTTGCCAGTAGTCAGTCCGGCAGTTTGCAGATTGGCGCCTGGCAGGTCAGCGTCGAAGGCGAGCTGGATGATAAAGAGCGCGCCGCACTGGAAAAACTCTTCGGTCAGGTGCAGGAACTGTCCAACAAGTTCTATGCCGGCGATCTATCCGGCGCCTTCGACCGGGCTATGGCGTTGGAAATGGATGGCGAGCAGTTGGCGTCGATGTCTCTGCGCCTCACTCAAACCACCGTGCGCCAGGCAACCGATGCCTACAGCGCCGTGGCGCAAGATGGCGGTCAGGCTGCCAGCGCGGTCAACAGCTCGTTGATCGACTACGCCCAGGGCCTGCTCGAAGCACTGCGCAGCGCCAATCAGGTGGTTGAAGAAGGCACAGGCAAAACCAGCCTGCTGGATCTGCTCAAAGGCGGCTTCTCGCTGGATGAGCGTTTTGACAGCGGTCGCCTGGACAAGGCCGAGCAGCTCAACAGCCGCTTGCTCGATGGCCTGCAGAACCTGCTCAACCCCGCTCTAGACAGCAGCAAGTCCACGGACGCCTGAGCCCGGGGCAGTGCTAAACTGCACCTCCAGTAGTCAGTGGAGGTGCGCAGATGCTCCCGGAATGTCAATTATTCGGTACGCTCGGCTGCCACCTATGCGAGGTGGCCGAAGCGTTGCTGATGCCTTTTGTCGAGCACGGCCTGCTGGTCGAACTGGTCGATATTGCCGAGCATGAACACTGGGTCGAGGACTATGGTCTGCGCATTCCGGTGCTGCGCCGCAGCGATACCGGAGCCGAGTTGAACTGGCCATTCGAAGCCGAACAGATTGTCGAATTTCTGCGTAGCGCCTGATGCTCGATGGGCGCGCGGCGGTCAATGATTTAGTGAAGGAAGAAGATCAATGAGCATGGTGCTTGGAGACGCCTTGTCGCTGCTGCTGTTTCGTTTGCACAGCGGTCGCTTGTTGGGGATCAACCTGCTCAAGGTTCAGGAAATCATTCCCTGCCCGGCGCTGACCAAACTACCCAGTCGCCATCCCCATGTGCGTGGCGTCGCCACTCTGCGCGGTTCGGCGCTGACGGTGATCGACCTGGCCAAGGCCATCGGCGAGCAGGGCGTGCCTGGCAACAACGACGGCTGCCTGATCGTCACCGAACTCAGCCGCTCGCGCCAAGGCCTGCATGTACAAAGCGTGGAGCGCATCGTGCAGTGCTACACCCGTGATGTCCGTCCGCCACCGGCAGGTTCCGGCAGCAAAGCCTTTATCACCGGAGTGACACAGATCGACGGCAAGATCGTGCAGATTCTCGATATCGAAAAAGTCTTGCACGAACTCGCGCCGATGATTGTCGAGGTGCTGGATGAGCAGCTACTCTCAGAGCGCGAGCGCGCGCTGCTCAGGGGCCGTCGCGTGCTGGTGGTGGATGATTCCCACGTCGCGTTGCACCAGACCATGATTACCTTGCGCAAGCTGGAGTTGGATTGTCAGATGGTACGCAGCGCCGCCGACGCGCTTGAATTGCTGCAGAAGCAATTTGATGCCGGCGAGCCCATCGAAGTGCTGGTGTCGGATATCGAAATGCCGGAAATGGACGGCTACGACCTGGTTCGCACGCTGCGCAAGAAGCCGGATATCGGGCAGATCTACGTGCTGCTGCACACCTCGCTCGACAGCACCATGAACACCGAAAAAGCCAAGGCAGTGGGTGCCAATGATGTGCTGACCAAGTTCTCCACCATAGACCTGAGCAAGGCCTTGGTGCACGCATTCGAAAGCTTGCAATAGCCTTTCTCACAGCCATAAAAAAGCCCGCAATTAAGCGGGCTTTTTTATGTGATCTGGTCGGAGAGACAGGATTCGAACCTGCGACCTTCTCGTCCCGAACGAGACGCGCTACCAAGCTGCGCTACACTCCGAATGGGTCAAGATTTTACTGAGAAAGTATTGCCGCACAAGGGTTTAGCTTTTAATTTTTTCTATTAGCCAAGCGCTTTGAATGTATCGCTCAGAGCCCAGGCGCCAGGCAAAAAAGTACCTGGCACGCCTGGGTCACTTTCTTACAGCTCTTTGACGGTACGCACTTGATCCTTGTTGACCTTGGCGCGTTTTCCATCGAGTTGTTCGAACTCGTAGAAGCCCGAATCCTCGTCAAAATTCGGCTCGTCGATAGTCTGAATTTCGCGGCCATCATTGAGGGTGATTACCGTTGGCGACGCGCAACCAGTCAGCGCGACCAGGCCTAAAGTAAGCAGCAATGCTGGAATAATCCGCTGAGACATGGGTTTCTCCTTGATTGGATAGAGGTTTTTACCCTGCTTGTGACGAAACTTTGCCGGTCAAGTTCCCTTGCCGGTGTTTATCCGCGTGTCGTCAGCAAGTCGGGCGTGTTGAAGTTGGCCAGGCGAGGGTCACCGAGTGTGCACTCCACTGTCAATGGATTAAGGCTGCGCAACCAGCGTTGCGGGCTGCGTTCGCCGGCTTGCCAGGCCTGCTCCAGGTCAGCATGCAGTGCACGGGGAATAACGCTGAACAGCGGTTCGAGAAACTCGCCCTGACGCACCACGACTGCGCGCTCACCGGCCAGGTTCAGTAGCGCCTCCAGCAGTGGTCTGTCGAGTTGCGGGGCATCACATGGCAGGATTAATACACTCGCCTGGCGTGCGGCGCGCAGGCCGGCGCGAATGCCCGCCAGCGGGCCTTGGAAGTCCGCCTCGTCATCACTTACCAAGCGATCTGCGAAGGGCGCATAGCGCTCGGCGTTGCGGTTGCAGGAGATAAGCAGGTCGTCGGTTAGCGGTCGCGCCAGCTCGTGCAGCCAGGCAATCAGCGGGCGGCCTTGCCAGTCGAGAAGACCCTTGTCAGCGCCGCCCATACGCTGCCCACGGCCGCCAGCAAGCAGCAAAACAGAACAGCGGGGCAGGGTGGTGGGAGCGGGCATGCGCAGTCTCCGAAAGCGGGCCTGTGATATAACGGCGGGCATTATCGCCCATAACTGGAAGCCTGCCATGAACCACAAGGCCGAGGCACATTTCGTGCCCTTGAATATCGCGGTGTTGACCGTCAGCGACACTCGCAGCCTGGAAACCGATACCTCCGGTCAGCTGTTTGTCGACCGCCTGCAGGCCGCCGGTCACCAGCTTGCCGCCCGGGTTTTGCTCAAGGACGATCTGTACAAAATTCGCGCCCAGGTCGCCACCTGGATTGCCGAGGATCAGGTGCAGGTGGTGCTGATTACCGGTGGTACCGGCTTCACCGGCCGCGATAGCACACCGGAAGCGGTGAGCTGTCTGCTGGATAAACAGGTGGACGGTTTCGGTGAGCTGTTCCGGCAGATTTCCGTGCCGGATATCGGTACCTCGACCATTCAATCCCGCGCCCTGGCAGGGTTCTCCAATGGCACCCTGGTGTGCTGCCTGCCGGGTTCGACCAATGCCTGCCGCACCGCCTGGGATGGCATCCTCGGCGAGCAGTTGGATAACCGTCATCGCCCGTGCAATTTCGTTCCGCATCTGAAATCGGTGGCTGCCTGCGAGAGCCGTGGATGAGCTGCTGTGACAAGCCGGGATTGATGCCCGTTGAGGCGGCGCTGGCGCGCTTGCTGGCGCAGGCCGAGGCCAGTGCGATTGTTGAATGCGAGCGGGTCAAGCTGAGCGACGCCGCTGGCCGGGTATTGGCTGAGCCGTTGCTTGCCGAGCTTGATCTGCCGCCTTGGGACAACAGCGCCATGGATGGCTACGCCTTGCGCTTGGCCGATTGGAATGGCGAGCCTCTGGTTGTCAGCCAACGTATCCAGGCCGGCAGCGCGCCTGCGCCTTTGCAGGCAGGCACCTGCGCGCGGATCTTTACCGGCGCGCCTCTGCCAGCCGGCGCCGATACCGTGGAAATGCAGGAAAACGCCGTGCTCGGCGAGGATGGCCGCGTTGGCTTTAGCGAGCCGCTGAAGCTTGGGCAGAACGTGCGCGCCCAGGGCCAGGAAACCCGTATTGGCGATAGCGTTCTACCCGCCGGCACGCGTCTAGGCCCGATTGAACTGGGCCTGGCGGCGTCCCTGGGTTGCGCCGAATTGACGGTGCGTCGTCGGCCGCGCGTGGCCGTTTTATCGACTGGTGATGAGTTGGTCGAGCCGGGCCAACCGCTGGGCCCTGGGCAGATCTACAACAGCAACCGCCGTTTACTGATCGCCTGGCTGCAGCGTCTGGGCTGTGAGGTAGTGGACGGCGGCATTCTGCTCGATGACCTGGAACTGACCCGCGCGGCGCTGGGCGCATTGAGCGACGTCGATCTTATCCTCTCCACTGGCGGGGTGTCGGTGGGCGAGGCGGACTTCCTGGGTATGGCCCTGCGCGAAGAGGGCGAGCTGGCGCTGTGGAAGTTGGCGATCAAGCCGGGAAAACCGCTGACCTGCGGGCAGTTCCGTGGCGTACCAGTAATCGGCCTGCCGGGCAATCCGGCCTCGACCCTGGTGACCTTTGGCCTGCTGGCCCGGCCTTATCTGTTGCGCCGTCTAGGTGTGCAGCGGGTTGAGCCGTTGGGCTTTCCGATGCCGGCGGGCTTCACCTGGAGCAAGCCGGGCAATCGCCGTGAATACCTGCGCGCGCGTATCGAAAATGGTCAGGTGGTGCCTTACCCGAACCAGAGTTCCGGTGTGCTGCGCAGCGCCGCCTGGGCCGAGGGTTTTGCTGAAGTCTTGGAAAACACCACGCTGGCCGAAGGCGATAGCCTGAGGTTTATTCCGCTTAGCGAGATTCTTGGGTAGGACCTGGCTGGCTTTATGGTGGATGAAAACAGCGTCATCCACCCTACGTTTGGAGTGAGTAGGGTGGATGGCGCTTCACCCATCCACCAAGGGGGTCAGCTATTGCGCCGGCTTTCGCGAAATTCCCCAGGCGTCTGTCCGGTCCAGCTCTTGAAACTGCGGTGGAACGAGCGCGATTCGGTAAAACCCAGGTAGCTGGCGATGTCCTGAATCGCCAGGTCGCTGCGCAGCAGGTAGTGCTCGGCCAGCTCCTGGCGCAGTTCATCGAGAATCTGTTGGTAGCTGGTGCCTGCCAGTTGCAGATGACGCTGCAGGGTGCGCACCGTCATATTGAATTTCTCCGCCACCCGCTCCTTGCGCGGCAAACCATCCTTGAGCAGCAGGCGCAGGGCGTTCTTCACCCGTTGCGGCAGCGGCTCGTTGTCGTCCAGCCCGGCCATCAGGGTCAGGGCGTGTTCTTCTAGGGTGCGCAGCAGGTTGGCGTCGGCCTGGCGCAGCGACACGGCGAGGTACTCCAGCGGCACGATCAGCGCATTGCAGCTCTGTTCGAAGCGGATCGGGCAGCCGAAGATGGCTTCATATTCGCCAAGATCGACGCCCTCAGGTAGGGCATGCTCGAACCACACCTCCCGCGGCGAGCTGTCCGAATCGGAGATCCAGCGTGCATACAGCAGCCAGGAGGCCAGCACGTTTTCCACCATATGCCGGCGGATCGGTTCGGCCTGATGGCGACAGGTCCAGATCAAGCGAACGTGGTCGCTGCCCGCTTCGACCCGGCTGACGCCCATATCGCCCACCAGTTTTTCGTAAGGCACGATGCGGCTCATGGCCTCACCGAGTGTCGCGCAGTTCATGGTGATATAGCCCAGCACGCTCCACGAGCCGGGCTGTACAAAGCGCGCGCAGTGCAGGCCGAACAGCGGGTCATTGGACACACGTAGCAGGTGCGCAAGTAGGCGCTCATGGGTTTCGCTGGGGATGCGCTTGCTGTTGTCGGCCAGGTCCTCGGCCTTGATGCCGGCCGCCGTCAGCGCCTGATCGATATCCAGACCCAGCTGCTCGGCATGGCGCAGGTATTTGAGCAGGGAGGGGACTGAGGTGTAGCCGAGGTTGTCGGTCATCTTCTTATTCTGAATGTCTTGATTGGCGATAGCGCCTGGCCCGATTCGACAGTGACGCTCCTGGGCGGCCAGCTAGTATAGGCAGCCATCGAGGGTGACTGAAATATCCGGGAGACACAGATGCGACGTTGGAATGGCTGGGGTGATGAAGCAACAGTGGTGGAACTGCCGGCCCATGGCGAGGCTTTTCTCGCCGAACTGGTCGGCCCTGGCCAGTTGCTTGCCGATGCCAGCCTGGAGCAGGTGCTGGCCCAGGTGCCGGCTTCGCGTCTGCAGGCTCATCCGCTGATCTGCCTAAATGCCGAGGACCGCGTGCGCCATGCCCGTGGCCAGAGCCTGCCGGATTGGCTGGCGATGCGTTCTGGCGATTTTGGCGTGTTTCCCGATGGTGTGGCTTATCCGGAGAGCGCCGCGCAGATCCGCGAGTTGCTGGCCTGGGCCAGCCAGCAAGATCTGATCGTGATCCCCTATGGCGGCGGCACCTCGGTGGCCGGGCATATCAACCCGCAAGCCGGCAACAAACCGGTGCTGACCCTGTCGCTTGAGCGTATGGGCAAGCTGATCGAGATCGATCACGACAGCCTGATCGCCACCTTCGGCCCCGGCGCCAACGGTCCGCAGGTGGAAAGCCAGTTGCGCGCGCAGGGCTACACCCTCGGCCATTTCCCTCAGTCCTGGGAGCTGTCGACTCTCGGCGGCTGGGTCGCCAGCCGCTCCAGTGGCCAGCAGTCGCTGCGTTACGGGCGCATTGAGCAGCTGTTTGCTGGCGGCAAGGTCGAGACCTTTGCCGGCACCCTGGACATTCCGACTTTCCCGGCCTCTGCTGCCGGTCCCGATCTGCGTGAAATTCTGATGGGTTCGGAAGGACGCTTCGGCATCATTTCCGAGGTCAAGGTGCGTATCACCCGCCTGGCCGAGCAGGAGCATTTCTATGCGGTGTTCCTGCCCAGCTGGCAGCAGGCGCTGAGCGCCATTCGCAGCCTGGCCCAGGCGCGGGTGCCGCTGTCGATGCTGCGTCTGTCCAACGCCATCGAAAGCAAAACCCAGCTGGCCCTGGCCGGCCATCCGCAGCAGATCGCCTGGCTGGAGAAGTACCTGGCCCTGCGCGGCGCCCGTGAGGGTAAGTGCATGCTGACCTTCGGCGTCACCGGCAGCCGCACGCAGAATGCCGCGTCGCTAAAGCAGGCGAAGAAGCTGCTGAAGAGCTTTGACGGCGTATTTACCGGCACCCTGCTGGGTAAGAAGTGGGCGGAGAACCGCTTCCGTTTCCCTTATCTGCGCCACGGATTGTGGGCCGCCGGTTATGCGGTGGACACCCTGGAAACCGCCACCGACTGGAGCAACGTCGACAGCTTGCTGAACAAGGTCGAAACCAGCCTGCGCAACGGCCTGAGCGAGGAGGGCGAGCAGGTGCATGTGTTTACCCACCTGTCCCACGTCTACAACGAAGGCTCAAGCATCTACACCACCTATGTGTTCCGCCCTGGCAATAGCTACGCCGAGGCCATGGCGCGCTGGCAGAAGCTCAAGCACGCCGCCAGCCTGACCATCGCCGAGAACCGCGGCACCATCAGCCATCAGCACGGAGTGGGCCGCGATCACGCGCCTTACCTGCCGGTGGAGAAGGGCGAGCTGGGCATGGCCACGCTTAAGGCGTTGGCCGGGCATTTCGACCCTGAGCAGCGCCTGGCCCCTGGCGTGCTGATTCAGGATTGATGATGAACAACTGGAACGCCGCCTGGCGCGAGCAGGCCTTGCCCGAGCTGGCCGCGCGCGACTGGGATTTGATCGTGGTCGGCGGCGGTATCAGCGGTGCCGGGATTCTGCGTGAAGCAGCGCGGCGTGGCTGGAAATGCCTGCTGCTGGAGCAGCGCGACTTCGCCTGGGGTACTTCCAGCCGCTCCTCGAAGATGGTGCATGGCGGGCTGCGTTATATCGCCAAGGGCCAGTTTGCTCTGACCCGGGATTCGGTACGCGAGCGCCAGCGCTTGCTGCAGGAAGCGCCGGGGCTGGTCGACCCCTTGAGTTTTCTTATGGCGCATTACCAGGGTGGCTTTCCCGGCCCGCGAGTTTTCGGTGGGCTGCTGGCGGTGTATGACGCCTTGGCCGGCAAGCGCAACCATCTGTACTACCCCTTGCAGCAGCTGCGCTACCTGGCTCCGGGCCTGAAGGAAGATGGCCTGCTCGGTGGCACACGGTTTTTCGATGCGGTGACCGACGATGCGCGGCTGGTGCAGCGCGTACTGGGCGAGGCCCGTGCCGAAGGCGGCGAAGCGCTGAATGGCATACGTGTAGTCGAGTTGCTGCGCGAGGATGGGCGGGTCACCGGCCTGCTTGCCGAAGATGTTGAAAGCGGCCTGCAGTATCGCTTCAAGACTCGCGCCGTGGCCCAGGCCACCGGTGCCTGGGCTGATCAGTTGCGCCGGAAAACCGGTCTGGAGCATATCCGCCCGCTGCGTGGCAGCCACCTGTTGCTGTCAGCCTGGCGTTTGCCGGTGGCCCATGCGTTCAGCTTTATGCACGTGGCGGACAAGCGTCCGGTGTTTGTCTTCCCCTGGGAAGGCGCGACGGTAATCGGCACCACCGATCTGGATCACCCGGCGCCATTGGCTGAGGAAGCGCGAATCAGCCCAGATGAAGTGGAGTATCTGCTGGCCGCCTGCACTCAGCAGTTTCCTGCGGCGCAGATCAAGGCGGCGGATGTGCTGTCGACCTGGGCCGGGGTGCGCCCGGTGGTTACGGATGGCAGTGAAGGGCGCAAACCTTCGGATGAGAAACGCGAGCATGCACTCTGGATTGAGCCCGGCTGCGTGACCTTGGCCGGCGGCAAACTCACCACCTTCCGCCTGCTGGCGCTGGAGGTGTTGCAGGCCTGTGCGCCGATGGTCGGGCGTACTGTGGATGATCAGGGCGCGGCGACCTTTGCTCCCGTACCCACTCAGCCCATGCCGCTCTTGAGTCCGGCCCAGCAGAAGCGCCTGATTGGCCGTTATGGCCGGGCGCTGCCGCAGCTGCTGGCGCTGCTTGAGGAATTGGGTGTCGAGCAGGTAGCGGGCACGGACACCCTGTGGGCCGAACTGGCCTGGGCGGCCGAGCAGGAGCTGGTGCTGCACCTGGATGATCTGCTGCTGCGCCGCACCCGTTTGGGTCTATTGCTGGCCCATGGCGCTGCTGCCGAGCTGCCGAATGTGCGTGCGCTGTGTCAGACCCGCCTGGGTTGGAGTGATGCGCGCTGGCAGCAGGAACAAACGGATTATTTGGCGTTGTGGCAGCGCTGCTACAGCCTGCCAAAAAATGCCTGATGGGTAGCCCGGATGCAATCCGGGTGCGGCCTCCCGGATTACATCCGGGCTACGTTGTGTATTTACAGAAAGGGTTGTGCCTTGAGCGATAAAAACTACCTGCTGGCCATCGACAACGGCACCCAGAGTATCCGGGCGCTGCTGTTTGATCTTCAGGGCAACCTGCTCGGCAAGGGCAAGGTGGAGCTTGAGGCCTACTACTCCAGGCAGCCCGGCTGGGCTGAGCAGGACCCCGAGTATTACTGGGCGAGCCTCGGTGAGGCCTGTGCGCAGCTGTGGCAGCAGGTGGATATCGACCGCAGCAAAATCCGTGGCGTGTCACTGACTACCCAGCGCGGCACCCTGATCAATGTGGATCAGCAGGGCCAACCGCTGCGCCCGGCCATGCTCTGGCTCGATCAGCGCCAGGCCAAGGTCGAAGGGCGGATAACCGGGCCCTGGGGCTGGCTGTTCAAACTCGCGGGCTTGCAGGCCACGGTGGATTACTTTCGCGCTCAGGCCGAGGTCAATTGGATCGCCCAGAACCAGCCGGAAATCTGGGCCAATACGCACAAGGTGCTGCTGCTCTCGGGTTTTCTTACTCACCGGCTGTGCGGAAAGTTTGTCGATTCGCTGACCAGCTGTGTGGCCTACCTGCCGTTCGACTACAAGCGCCTGCAGTGGGCCAAACCTGGCGACTGGAAGTGGCAGGCCATGCCGGTGCGTCGCGAGCAGTTACCGGAGTTGTGCAAACCGGGTGAGCTGCTCGGCCATATCAGCGCGGCGGCCAGCCGCCATACCGGGATTCCCGAAGGCCTGCCGCTGATTGCCGCTGGTGCCGACAAGGCCTGTGAGGTACTTGGTGCCGGCGGTGTCGAGGCGAGCACGGCCTGTCTGTCCTATGGCACTACGGCGACCATCAACACCACGCGCAGCACGTACCTGGAAACCATTCCGCTGATTCCGCCATACCCGTCGGCGATTCCCGATCACTTCAACACCGAGGTGATGATCTATCGCGGCTTCTGGATGGTCAGCTGGTTCAAGCAGGAGTTCGGCCTGCGTGAGATGCAGCGGGCCAAGGAGCTGGGCGTCGAGCCCGAGGCGCTGTTCGATGAGCTGGTCAACAGTGTGCCGGCCGGTTCCATGGGCCTGATGCTGCAACCCTACTGGTCGCCGGGCATTCGTGAGCCGGGGCTGGAGGCCAAGGGTTCGATCATCGGGTTTGGCGACGTGCACACCCGTGCGCACATCTACCGGGCGATTCTTGAAGGCTTGGCTTATGCCCTGCGCCAGGGCAAGGAGAAGATCGAGAAGCGTTCGGGCACGAAAATTACCCGCCTGCGCGTTTCCGGTGGCGGTTCGCAGAGCGATGCGGCGATGCAGCTGACGGCTGATATCTTCGGTCTGCCTGCCGAGCGTCCGCACCTGTATGAAACCAGTGGCCTGGGCGCGGCGATCAACTGCGCCGTGGGCTTGGGGTTGCATGCGGATTACCCGACAGCGATCAAAGCCATGACCCGGGTCGGTGACGTGTTCACGCCCAATCCTGAGGCGCAGCGCACCTATCAGCAGTTGTACACGCAGGTTTATCAGCGCATGTACAAACAACTCAAGCCGCTGTATCAGACCATTCGTAAAATCACCGGCTACCCGGCTTGAAAGGCTGATCAAGAGCCGGTTAGCGATCTCGCGAGCTAGAGCCCTGCAAGGCAAAAACAGGCGAGGAAGCGGAGTGTACTGTTGTACATGAGCATTCCAAGCCTGTTTTTAACGCAGCAGGGCCGACGCGCAGCAGATCGCAGGCAGGCGCTTAGGCCACATCCACCAGGATGATTTCGCTATCTTCGATAGCCGTCACCCGGATTACCTCGACATCGCTAACCGCGACACCATCGCGGGCTTGGGCGTTGACGCCGTTGACCTCAATGCTGCCGCTGGCGGCCACCAGATAAGCCTTGCGCGCAGCACCAATCGGATACTCGGTGCTCTGCCCGGCTTGCAGGGTGGCGGCGGCCATCCGTGCATTGGTGCGGATCGACAGGGCGTCCTGGTCTTCGGCAAAGCCGCTGGCCAGGGTGACGAAGGTGCCGGCGCGCTCACCTTTAGGGAACGGCTTGGCGCCCCAGGACGGCGGCAGGCCCGACTGGTTGGGCTGAATCCAGATCTGGAAAATCTTGGTGGTGGTGTCTTCCAGGTTGTATTCGCTGTGGGCAATCCCGGTTCCGGCGCTCATTACCTGCACATCACCGGCTTCGGTACGACCGTGGTTACCCAGGTTGTCCTTGTGGGTGATGGCCCCTTGGCGTACATAGGTGATGATTTCCATATCGCGGTGCGGGTGGGTTGGAAAGCCCGTGTGCGGCGCGATCTCATCATCGTTCCAGACCCGCAGCGGGCCCCAGCTCATGCGCGCCGGGTCATAGTACTCAGCAAAGGAAAAGTGATGACGGGCATTCAGCCAGCCATGATGGGCACCGCCGAGCTCGGCGAAGGGGCGTACTTCGATCATCTGCGTATCCTCATTGAGGAACACCGGCTTTCAGCAGCGGTGTTCAGTGGCGATGAACAGATGATCCAATAAATCAATGCGATTAAAAATGCGTAAATATTGAGCCTAATAATCTACTTATTTGATGTTTATATGCGCGTCTTATAGACGAGCGCAACCTCAAGCCGTGTCGCTGAGTCTTTACCTAGAGCGTGAAAAGGATGCCGGGAATGCAAGAACGTAGAGCGCTGCTGATTCTGCATGGCAAGCAAGCCCTCAATGCCGAGGTGCGTGCTGCCGTGCAGGCGCGCCGTGAAGAGGGCTGGCAACTGGATGTGCGGGTTACCTGGGAAGGCGGCGATGCGCAGCGTCTGGTCAATGAAGCGCTGCTGGCCGGTTACCCGACCCTGATTGCCGGCGGTGGCGATGGCACCCTGCGCGAAGTGGCCGAAGCCATGGCGCTGGCCAAAACCCAGGCCAGCCTGGCGCTGTTGCCACTGGGTACGGCCAATGATTTTGCCCGTGCCGCTGGCGTGCCGCTTGAGCCTTTGGCTGCGTTGGCCTTGTTGGATATGCCGGCGCAGCCAATTGATCTGGGCGAAGTCGACGGTCAAGTGTTTCTCAATATGGCCACTGGCGGTTTTGGTTCCAACGTCACCGCCAACACGCCGGAAGACCTCAAGCGCGTGCTCGGCGGCGCGGCTTACTTTCTGACCGGGCTGAGCCGTTTTGCCGAAGTGCAGTCGTCGTTCGGCCGCTTTACCGGGCCGGATTTTCAATGGGAAGGCGAGTTTCTTGCCCTCGGCATCGGCAATGGTCGTCAGGCCGGCGGCGGGCATGTGCTGTGCCCGCAGGCGCGGGTCAACGATGGTTTGCTGGATATCTGCATCGTGCCGGCGGCGGCCGATGTGGTCGGCACCCTGGGTACGTTGCTGTCTGGTGGTATCAACGGTTTGCAGAGCGTGGCCCTGAGCGCGCGGCTGCCTTGGCTGGAGGTCGAGGCACCGCAAGGCCTGGATCTCAATCTGGATGGTGAGCCGATGGAAAGTCGCAAACTGCGTTTTGCGGCAATGCCGAACGCGCTGCGCGTGCATTTGCCGGAAAATTCGCCGTTGCTGGTGGAGTAAGCCAAACGGTTCCTGCTGCCTGGCTGGTCTAGCCGCTGCGCTTGTCGCATGATGGCGCTGCGCCATCTGCCTTCAGATGCGCGGCAGATGGCCGATACACCAGGGCATGGCTATTTGAGCTAGGCTAGATCGATAAGTGAACAGGAGCGCATGATGGCCGGCATTCTCGACTCAGTGAACCAACGCACCCAACTGGTGGGTGAGAACCGCCTGGAAATTCTCATGTTCCGCCTGACGGGGCGGCAGCTGTTTGCGATCAACGTATTCAAGGTGCAGGAAGTCCTGCAGATGCCCAAGCTGACCCTGATGCCGCAGCGGCACCGGTTTGTCTGTGGCGTGGTCAATCTGCGCGGGCAAACGCTGCCGGTGATCGACCTGTCCCAGGCCATCGGCATGCGCCCCATCGTGCCGGATGAGCGCAGCACCATCATCGTCACCGAGTACAACCGTTCGGTGCAGGCCTTTCTGGTCGGTGGGGTCGAGCGCATCCTCAACCTCAACTGGGAGTCCATCCTGCCGCCGCCCGGTGGCGCCGGACGCCAGCATTACCTGACCGCCATCACCAAGGTTGAAGACCAGATCGTCGAAGTCATCGACGTGGAAAAGGTGTTGGCGGAAATCAGCCCGATGAGCACCAAAGTCTCCCCGGAAAAGCTCGCCGATCCGCTGTTGGAATACGCCAAGGGCCGCGAAGTGCTGCTGGTGGACGATTCCAACGTGGCCATGAGTCAGCTCAAGGGCACCATGGCGCAACTGGATATTCGTTGCCACGCCGCCAGTGATGGCCTGCGCGCGCTGAACCTGCTGAAAAGCTGGGCCGACGCCGGGGTTGATGTGCACGAGAAACTGCTGATGGTGATCACCGATGCGGAAATGCCGGAGATGTACGGCTACCGCCTGACCACCGAAATCCGCAACGACTCACGCCTCAAGGACTTGTATGTGGTGCTGCACACCTCGCTGTCCGGCAGCTTCAACGAAGCCATGGTGAAGAAGGTCGGTTGCGACAACTTCCTCTCCAAGTTCCAGCCGGACAAACTGGTGGATGTGGTGCACGAGCGCTTGGCGCTGATCCACCCGCAGGAGTAGCGCTGGTCAGGGCTGCGCTACTCGCCAAGGCGCTGGCGCAGCCGCTCGATGCGTTCGCGGTTGACGTCAAAATCCGCATAGCCCAGGCGCGACGCCGAGCGCACATCTACTCCGGCCGCGCCGATCATAAATTCCACATCATCGACAAAGCGCATCAGCTTGCTGTTGAATTCTGCGCGCAAATACCCCGGCGCTTCCTCCACCAGTGTCACGCGCGGTTCTTCACCGAGTAGCGCCTTGAGGCGTGCTTGGGTTTCTTCAGCAGAGCCTTTCAGCGGCAGAGGTTTAATGGCGTGTCGCTCATCGCTGGCCTGGCTATTCACGCAGTTGGGTGAATCCGGGCAGGCGCTCAGTTGGCCGTTATGGATGCCCAGATTATCCGGCGCGGTGCCGCTGCAGGCGCTTAGTAGCAACAGCAGCGGCAGGGCCAAGGTGGGCTTGTAGGTACGGCGGGTTGCTCGTATAAGTGCGTTTTGCCAAACGGAAGCTGGGCTCATGTTGCATCTCTCCGGGTTGTACCGTTATCCACTGAAGTCGGCGGCAGGCGAGGCCTTGCGTGAAACGGCGCTGGACGCCTTGGGCGTGCAGGGTGATCGTCGCTGGATGGTAGTCGATGCTGAAAGCGGGCGCTTCCTAACGCAACGCTTGCTGGCGCAGATGACTCAGCTGCAGGCGCGCTGGTTGGGCAGCACGCACCTGCAGCTGAGTGCACCGGGCATGGCTGATTTGCAGGTGGCGGTGCCGGATGAGCAGGCGCCGCTGCGTGGCGTGACGATCTGGCGCGACAGCTTGCAGGTGCCAGATGCTGGCGATGTGGCTGCGCAATGGTTGAGCCAGTTTCTCGGTCGTGCCTGCCGCCTGGTGCAGGTGCCAGAGCCGCGTGCGCGGCAGGTCGATACGGCCTATGCCGAGGCGGGCGACAAGGTGGCGTTTGCCGATGGCTTCCCTTTGCTGCTGATTGGCCAGGCCTCGCTGGATGACCTGTCGGCGCGGGTCGGCCGGCCGCTGCCGATGCTGCGTTTCCGCCCGAACCTGGTGGTTAGTGGCAGCGAGGCGTATGCCGAAGACAGCTGGAAGCGTATTCGTATCGGTGAGCTGGAGTTTCGTGTGGTCAAGGGTTGCTCGCGCTGCATCATGACCACCCTCGACCCGCAAACAGGCGAGCGCAGCGCCGATCGCGAGCCGCTGACCACCCTGAAAACCTACCGTGAGCGTGAAGGCGAGGTGTATTTCGGGCAGAACCTAATCGCCTGTGGCGAAGGGCAATTGCGTCTGGAAATGCCTGTGCAGGTGTTGGAGTAAGCGGCGCTGCACGCTCAACCGTTGCAGTTGAGCGTGCCTATTTAGCCGTTACTGGTCGAAGTAACGCTCGTGCCAGGCCACCAGTGGCTGCGGCGCGTTGAGCTTCTCGCCGTAGATCACCGAGTAGGACAGCACGTTCTGCACGTACTGGCGGGTTTCATCAAACGGGATGTTCTCGATCCACACGTCATACGACAGATGATCCGCGCCGCGTAGCCACTGCCGCACCCGGCCTGGGCCGGCGTTGTAGGCGGCGGAGGCAAGCACGCGGTTACCGTTGAACTGGCCGTAGATCTGGCTCAGGTAGGCCGCGCCCAGCTGGATATTGATTTCCGGGCGATACGCCAGCTGCGGTGATGACAGCGGAATGCCAAAGCGCTTGGCGGTTTCCTTGGCGGTGGCCGGCATCAGCTGCATCAGGCCCATGGCGCCGACGTGGGATTTGGCGTCGGCCATAAAGGCGCTTTCCTGGCGGGTGACGGCAAATACCCAGCTGGAGTGGATGTCGCGGTTCTTCGCTTCGCGCACCAGGTGCTCACGGTGGGCCATCGGGAAGCGCACATCCAGATCGTCCCAATACTGCGCCTGACTGATGGTGCGGATGGCTGGGAAGTACCAGCCCATCTCATAGGCCAGGCGCGCCTGGGCAACCATTTCATCACGGCTGAACAGGCGGCTGACGTTGTACCACTCGCGCCGGCCATCGGCGACCTGGCCGCGGGCGTGGAATTCCAGGGCGCGGCGAATCGCTGCCGAGTTACGCACTTTCTGGATGGTCTGCGGGCTGAGGGCCAGTGGCTTGTTATTCAGCTGATAGGGCGCCTGCACCTGGTCGGCGGCCATAAAGCCGTAGAAGTCACGCTCTTTGGCCAGCGCCTGGTACAGCGCTTTCGGTTCCTGGCTGTTGGGCTGCGCCAGTTGCAGGCTGCGCGCCTGCCAGTAACGCCAGCGGTTGGTGTTGCCCAGTTCCGCGGGCATCCGGCGTGTCAGCTGGTTGGCTTCATCCCAACGGCCCAGGCGCAGCAGCAGGCGGGCGCGCCATTCGCTGACGGTGTTGTCACGCAGCTCAGGGTCGTACTTGGCCATGACCTGCAGGGCGCGGGAATCGAAGCGCTTGGCCAGGGTCAGGCCGATTTCCCGGGCGATGGCGACTTGTTCCTCGCTGGAGAATTTCATCCGTTGGGCGTAGCCATCGAGCAGCTTCAGCGCGCTTTCCGGGTCCTGGCGGGCCAGACGGCGCAGGCCGAGGCCAACTACATCGGCCATGGCCGGGTCGGTCTGGGTAAAGCGTGAGGTCTGTTTCAGCAGCTCAGGCTTCTGCGCAACCTGCAGCAGGGTTTTGCCATGGTTGCCGAGGGTCGGCATGGTCTTGATCAAGTGAGTGACCAGGCCATAGTTGCGCGATTCGGCCGCCAGCTTGGCGCGCTGCCAGCGTCTTTGCTCAGTGAGTTGGCCTTCGGCGGACCACATTGCGAACAGCGGGTCACAAGCGTTGGGCTGGGATTTTCCCACTAGCCAGAGTTTTTCTGCCGTGGCGTTGCCTTCGGCGCGCATGCCGTGGCTCAACTGGTATTGGCCATATAGGCAGTCGAGCTCGGTGAAGTTCAGCGCCGGGTCGTAGTAGTTGATAAAGGTCTGCCATTCGCCGCGCTCGGCCAGCCAGCGGAGCCAGCGCAGTTTCATCCAGCTGATCTGCGGCAGGTCGCCATGTTCGGCGAGGAATTTCTCGATTTCGTCGTTGCTTGCCCACTTCAGCCGGGCGGTCAGCTCGTCATACGCCAGGTAAGGCTCCAGCGGATAGTCACGCAGGGCACTGGCATAGCGCTGGTAAGGGCCTTTGTCGCCCTTGGCCAGCGCGGCTTTGGCTTGATCGTAATATTGACGTTGTTGCGTCAGGGTGGCGGCCTGGGCCGCAGCGACGCTCAGGGAGGAAACCAACAGGCAGGACAGCAGGCTGAACAGGGGACCGCGCATGACACTTCCAGGCAAATAGTGCGTATGGCTCTAGCTTAGTCGTTTGCCTATAGGCGGTGAAGGCTCAATGCGTTTCAACGCGTAATTGTCCGCACTAATCGCCGCTTGAGCCTTGGTGCGCGTGCTAGAGCGCCTGTTGCCTAGGTAGCGGATGGCAAGCGCCGAATTTACCGCATCTGCCGCTGAAATTGCCTGCTTGGTCTGTGCGCTTCTCGGTTAGAATGCGCGCCCTGTTTTGCGGGTGCCTTGGGCAGCTGCAGATGATTTTCTGGGTGTTTCAGGTTGCCGCTGTGCACTGGATGCAACGAAGCCCGTTGCTCGGCCGCGGTTTTACCAGCGTTCACCCGTCGTTTTTTGTTGAGGCGTGCCATGACCCTGCTCAAGTTCACCGATATTTCCCTGGCCTACGGCGCAATGCCGCTATTGGACAAGGTGTCTTGGCAGATCGCCCGTGGCGAGCGGGTGTGCATCATCGGCCGCAATGGCACCGGCAAGTCGAGCATGATGAAACTGGTCAAGGGCGACCAGAAGGCCGATGACGGCGCCGTCTGGCGCGCGCCTGGCCTGAAGATCGGCGAATTGCCGCAGGAATTGCCGCAGGCCGACGATCGCACTGTGTTTGATGTGGTCGCCCAAGGCCTGGACGGTGTGGGTGAACTGCTCGCGCAATACCACCACTTGGCGCAGAACTGTGTCACCGAAGCCGATCTGGACAAGCTGATGCATGTCCAGCAGGACCTCGAGGCCCGTGACGGCTGGCGCTTGCAGCAACTGGTCGACAGCACCCTGAGCCGCCTGCAACTGCCGGCCGACAAAACTCTGGCTGAGCTCTCCGGTGGCTGGCGTCGTCGCGTGCTGCTGGCCCAGGCGCTGGTCTCCGAGCCGGATCTGCTGCTACTCGACGAGCCAACCAACCACCTGGATATCGGCGCGATTGCCTGGCTGGAAGAAGCCTTGACCGATTTCCAGGGGGCGGTGCTGTTTATCACCCACGACCGTTCCTTCCTGCAGAACCTGGCCACGCGCATCCTCGAACTGGACCGTGGCGGCCTGATCGACTGGAACGGCGACTACGCCAGCTTCCTGGTACACAAGGAAGCCACCCTGGCCGCCGAAGAAACCGCCAACGCGCTGTTCGACAAGCGCCTGGCCCAGGAAGAAGTGTGGATTCGCCAGGGCATCAAAGCCCGCCGCACCCGTAACGAAGGCCGTGTACGCGCCCTGAAAGCCCTGCGTGTGGAGCGCAGCGAGCGCCGTGAGCGCACCGGCAAGGCCAATATCATGCTGGAAACGGCAGAGAAGTCCGGCAAGCAGGTGATGGTGCTGGAAAACGTCAGTTTTGCGCATCCAGGTGGGCCGTTCCTGATCAAGGACTTCTCCATGGTGCTGCAGCGCGGCGACCGCATCGGTCTGCTTGGTGCCAACGGCACCGGCAAAACCACTCTGCTCAAGCTGATGCTTGGTGGTTTACAGCCCACCAGCGGTGAAGTGGCCGAAGGCACGCGCATCGATGTGGCTTATTTTGACCAATTGCGTCACCAGCTCGATCTGGAAAAGACCGTCATCGACAACGTCGCCGAAGGCCGCGACTTTATCGAGATCGACGGGCAGAACCGCCATGTGCGGAGCTACCTGGGCGACTTCCTGTTCAGCCCACAGCGTGCGCGTACCCCGGTCAAGGCGCTGTCCGGCGGTGAGCGGGCACGTCTCTTGCTCGCCAAGCTGTTCAGCAAGCCGGCCAACCTGCTGGTACTGGACGAACCGACCAACGACCTCGATGTGGAAACCCTGGAACTGCTTGAAGAAGTGCTGCTGACCTTCCCGGGCACCGTGCTGATGGTCAGCCACGACCGGGCATTCCTCGATAACGTGGTGACCAGCACTCTGGTATTCGAAGGCGAAGGGCGCGTGCGCGAATACGTCGGTGGTTATCAGGATTGGCTGCGTCAGGGCGGTTCGCCGCGCCTGCTCGGGGTTGGCGAAAGCAAAGCCGGCAAGCCTGAACTAGCCTCAGCAGTGGTCCCTACGCCGGTTGCGGCTGAGCCCGTGGCGGCCGTTGCAGCAGTGGCGAGCAAGAAAAAACTCAGTTACAAGCTGCAGCGCGAGCTGGAAGCCATTCCAGGGCAGATCGAGGTGCTGGAGGGGCAGGTTGCCAGCTTGCAGGAGCAGATCGGTTCGGCGAGTTTCTATCAGCAGCCTGCGGAAAAGACCGCTGAGGTGCTGGCGAAACTGCAGGCCGTGCAGCATGAGCTGGAGCAATTGGTCGAGCGTTGGGCCGAGCTGGAAGGCTAAACCCAATGTATTAAGTAGGTAACGCGCTCAAACAGGATTTTGAGACTTCTGGCGGAGACAGACATGGCCATCGAGTACCGCATCACTCTCGACGACAATCATCAGTTCAGTTACAGGATCGAGCTGGACCGGGTGTATGAGGCAGAGGCTGCGCAAAGCGCACCGGCCTGGACGCGTCTTGAATACCAGCAGTGCAGCAATTGCCCGCTGAGCAAGGACAATTTCAGTCATTGCCCGGCGGCTGTCGATCTGCACCGGGTAATCGAGGATTTCCAGGGCCTGCCGGCGTTCAAGAAGGTGGCTGTGTGGGTGCGTACACCTGAGCGGGAATATAACAAGCAGGTGGGCCTGGAGGAGGGCCTGCGTGCGCTGCTCGGGGTGATCATGGCGACCAGTGCCTGCCCAGTGCTGGGTAAGCTCAAGCCCATGGCGCAGCATCATCTGCCGTTCGCCAATAGCCAGGAGTTCATCCTGCGCACGGTGTCGCTATACCTGACGCAGCAGTACTTCAATCTGCGCGAAGGGCGTACTCCTGACTGGGAGCTGAAGGGGCTGGTGCGTATGTTCCAGCAGTTGCAGCTGGTTAATCAGGCGTTCTGGCAGCGGATTCACGCCACCTGTGAGGGTGACTCCAACCTCAAGGCGTTCCTGACCTTCTTCTCCATGGCCTCGAGCATGACCTACTCGCTAGAAACCCAGCTGCAGAAGATTCGCCCACTGGTCATGAGCTCACCTGATAGCGGTGAATAACGCAGCCGCGTTATTCACCCACCGCTCGCTTTACTCGGCTTTTTTCAGGCGTACGGCCAGAACATCGCAGGGTGCGCCGTGCAGTACGTCATTGGCTGTCGAGCCCAGTAGCAACGCCAGACCATGACGGCCGTGGCTGCCGACGACGATCAGGTCGCATTGCTGTTCTTCGGCCAGGCGATGGATCTCCTGGCGCGGCTGGCCGTAAGCCAGGTGGCGATGTTCGGTGCTCAGGTCGGGGTACTTGCCGGAAAATTTGTCCAAACGCTCGCGGGCTTGGTCGAATTGCTGCTGTTGCAGCATCGATAGGTCCATTGGTACATCGCCGCCAAAGGCCATGGCCATAGGTTCGACGATATGCACCACAGACAATTTGGCCCCGCTGCTGGCGGCCAGTTTCTGCGCGCGGTGCATAACCGGGTCGCATTCCTCGGTAAGGTCGACGGCGACCAGAATGTGCTGGTAGGGCATGGGTAACTCTCCTTGCAAGTGGTTCAATGGTTTTAGTATGGCCGTCCTGAGCGCTGATGACAGGCTTTTGCCGGTGAGATAACGATATGAGTCCTTGGTTTCTGCTTTTGCTCCTGGCTTTTTTGCTCAGCCCGCTGGCCTGGCTGGTGCCCTCGCGCCATCAGCGTGGGCAGATGGATGTGCGCCTGCAGGCGCGGCGTCTGGGTGTGGCGATGCAGTTGTCGCGCCAGGAGTGGCCGCATTGGCTGCTGCGTCAGCCGCCGCATTCCTGTCCGCAATACCACCGTGCACGCCGTCGCGGCCAGGTTGATAGCTGGTGCTATTGGCAGATGGAGCCGGGGCAGTGGGTGAATAAATGGCGCGAGCCCTGCGCTGATCAGGCTTTGTTGACGCAACTGCAGGCCCTGCCGGCGGATGCGTTCAAGGTCGAGGCGACCGATCAGATGCTTTCGGTATGCTGGGGTGAGCGGGGCGCTCGCGAAGCGTTGGAGGCAATTGTCGCGTTTCTTCAGGCCAAAGCCTGAACAAAAATTGTCTGGAGCAATTTTAAACGTCGCGTAGCGACGGCCCGAAGGGTGGCCGCCATGGATGGCAGGCCATAAAAAGAAGGCCCAGTGCGAGCACTGGGCCGGAGTACGGCCAGGCAGGCCGGTAAAACGAATGCGGATGGCGGCGGTCGCGATCAGAGGTTGGCGGCTGCGTACTGGCCGGAAATCTGTTCAATGCCCTGGATGATGGTGTTGGAGTACTTGTTGACCAGAAATGGCACGCTGTTCTCGTTGTAGTTGATCAGCGACTTTTCAATATAGCGCCATTTGGTGGCGACCCCTTCCCATGATTGCTTGAGCTGCGGCGTGTTCTTCGGGTCTTTCTCCAGCGCCGCCATCTTGCTGGCGAATTCACTGACCAGCTCTTCAATCGGCCGTGCGTCGCCGCCGCCCATAAAGGTGGCGCCTACCGAGGCGCTGCGCGAGGCGTAATCCACGGCAATGCCTTGCATCAGAATGCTCTGTTCACGGCTGCGCTGGGTCAGGGCAGGCACGCCGTAGCTGCCTTCCTGCTGGATCTTGGTATACAGCTCCTGACTCAGGGTCATCAGCTGCTGGTTGCGGGCAGCCAGGTCGGCTACCGGTTGCAGGTCGGTGTAACCCTGGCTCTTTAACGCGTTGATCAGGTTGTTGAGGTCGATCTCGTAACCCTTCCATTGCTGGTCCAGCTGAGAGCGCAGGGCTTTCGCACCTTCGCCGGGCATATCCGTCAGCGCCGTCAGGTGGTTATTCACCTCGCTCACTGAGTCGTTAATCATCCGCGCATAGCGTTGATCGCCTTCCATGCCGTTGAACATATAGAAGTCGCCCAGGGACTTTTGTGCAGCGAGGCGTAGCTGGTGCAGCTTCAGCAAGCTGGTGGCGGCATCTGCAGCCTGGGTAGCGGCGCTGAATAGGGGGAGGGTGATCGCGAGCAGGGTGCTCAAAACAATGGCAAGCATGCGGCTCGACATGGGGGAAACTCCGTGCGCCCTTGATTGGGCTCTAATTGTTTTTGTTTTGGCTACGGGCGGTCTAAAACGGCCGTATTGAGACGACTGTACCTGCAGCCAAATCATTTTGCTAGGTATGCGCTGGATCACACTTCTGCCTGCAGAGTTGGCGAAGTAACCGTATATCGCTGCGGATCACTGCTTGTTCGCTGCAGAGTCACCGGCGCGCCGGTGTAAGCCTGAACGTAATTTTTTGTACGCCTTTGTAGTCACTACAGGCCAATTGACAAGTAGGGGCTTTTCCTTGAAGGTGTGCACACCCAAATCAAACGGGCGTATGAATTGAGCGTTTGCCTTCAAAGGCACCGCCTTTACAGCCCGATTATCGCGTCGGTGGGTGTGCCAGGCTGATTGGGGCTACTCTGAGACGGCTATGCCGTGGAGTAGCTTGCTGGTTGGCTCCGATGTGTACTGTTCAGCTTCCATACCGTGGAGATCAGTTGATGATTTACGAAGGTAAAGCCATCACGGTTAAGGCTCTTGAGAGTGGCATTGTCGAATTGAAATTCGACCTCAAGGGTGAATCCGTCAACAAATTCAACCGTCTTACCCTCAATGAACTGCGTCAATCCGTTGATGCGATCAAGGCCGATGGTTCGATCAAGGGCGTGATTGTCACCAGTGGCAAAGACGTATTTATCGTCGGCGCCGACATCACCGAGTTCGTCGACAACTTCAAGTTGCCGGACGAAGAACTGGTGGCTGGCAACCTCGAAGCCAACAAGATCTTCAGTGATTTTGAAGACCTCAATGTTCCGACTGTTGTCGCGATCAACGGCATCGCCTTGGGCGGTGGTTTTGAGATGTGCCTGGCCGCGGATTACCGCGTCATGGCCGAAAGCGCCAAAGTTGGCCTGCCGGAAGTCAAACTGGGCATCTACCCAGGCTTCGGCGGCACCGTGCGTCTGCCACGGGTTATCGGTACCGATAACGCCGTTGAGTGGATTGCCGGTGGTAAAGAAAACAAAGCTGCTGACGCCCTGAAAATGGGTGCAGTGGATGCCGTGGTTGCCGCTGACAAGCTGCAAGCCGCTGCCCTGGACCTGATCAAGCGCGCCATCTCCGGCGAGCTGGACTACAAGGCCAAGCGTCAGCCGAAGCTGGAAAAGCTCAAGCTCAACGCTATCGAGCAGATGATGTGCTTTGAAACCGCCAAAGGTTTCGTGGCAGGTCAGGCTGGCCCGAACTATCCGGCGCCGGTTGAAGCGATCAAAACCATTCAGAAAGCCGCCAACTTCGGTCGCGACAAAGCACTGGAAGTGGAAGCTGCTGGCTTCGTCAAACTGGCTAAAACCCCGGTTGCTGCCAGCCTGATCGGCCTGTTCCTGAACGATCAGGACCTGAAGAAGAAAGCCAAGCAGTACGACGAAATCGCCAAAGACGTGAAACTGGCTGCTGTGCTCGGCGCTGGCATCATGGGTGGCGGTATCGCCTACCAGTCCGCTTCCAAGGGCACCCCGATCCTGATGAAGGATATCCGTGAAGAGGGTATCCAGATGGGTCTGGCCGAGGCTTCCAAGCTGCTCGGCGGTCGCGTTGCCAAAGGTCGTATGACTGCGGCGAAGATGGCTGAAGCCCTTACCGCTATTCGCCCGACCATGTCCTACGGCGACTTCGGCGCTGTCGATATCGTTGTCGAAGCCGTGGTCGAGAATCCGAAGGTCAAGCAGATCGTTCTGGCTGAAGTGGAAGGCGTGGTTAAAGAAGACGCAATCCTCGCGTCGAACACTTCGACCATCTCCATCAACTTGCTGGCCAAGGCCCTCAAGCGTCCGGAAAACTTCGTTGGCATGCACTTCTTCAACCCTGTGCACATGATGCCGCTGGTTGAAGTGATTCGTGGCGAGAAATCCAGCGACGTAGCCGTGGCTACCACCGTTGCTTACGCCAAGAAAATGGGCAAGACCCCGGTTGTGGTCAACGACTGCCCAGGCTTTCTGGTTAACCGCGTGCTGTTCCCGTACTTCGGTGGCTTCTCCAAGCTGCTGGCATTCGGTGTGGACTTCGTGCGTATCGACAAAGTCATGGAGAAGTTCGGCTGGCCAATGGGCCCGGCGTACCTGTCCGACGTGGTCGGTATCGACACCGGTCACCACGGCCGTGACGTAATGGCTGAAGGCTTCCCGGATCGCATGGCTGTTGAAGGCCGTACCGCGGTTGACGTGATGTATGAAGCAGATCGCCTGGGCCAGAAGAACGGCAAAGGCTTCTACTCCTACGAAATGGACAAGCGTGGCAAGCCGAAGAAGGTTTCTGATCCGGTTGCCTACGATCTGCTCAAGTCCATCGTGACCGAGCAGCGTGAAGTGACTGATGAAGACATCATCAACTTCATGATGATTCCTCTGTGCATGGAAACCGTGCGTTGTCTGGAAGACGGCATCGTTGATACCGCAGCTGAGGCCGATATGGGCCTGATCTACGGCATCGGCTTCCCGCCGTTCCGCGGTGGTGCGCTGCGTTACATCGATACCGTCGGTGTAGCCGAGTTCGTTGCCCTGGCCGACAAATACGCCGAGCTGGGCGCGCTGTACACCCCGACTGCCAAGCTTCGCGAAATGGCCGCTAACGGCCAGAAGTTTTTCGGTTAATCGCGGACAGACTAGAGCGAGAGTGAATTTATGAGCCTGAATCCTAGAGATGCAGTCATCGTCGACTTCGGTCGTACCCCGATGGGTCGTTCCAAGGGCGGCATGCATCGCAACACCCGTGCCGAGACCATGTCGGCCAACCTGATCAGCGGCGTGCTGGCACGTAACACCAAGCTGGACCCAGCTGAAGTGGAAGACGTGATCTGGGGCTGCGTTAACCAGACCCTGGAGCAGGGCTGGAACATCGCGCGCATGGCGTCGCTGATGACCCAGATCCCGCACACAGCTGCTGGCCAGACTGTAAGCCGCCTGTGCGGTTCGTCCATGAGCGCTCTGCACACTGCTGTGCAGGCGATCCAGACCGGTAACGGTGACGTGTTCGTCATCGGCGGTGTGGAGCACATGGGCCACGTAGGCATGATGCACGGCGTTGATCCAAACCCACACCTGTCGCTGTACGCAGCCAAGGCCTCGGGCATGATGGGTCTGACCGCTGAAATGCTCGGCAAGATGCATGGCATCAGCCGTGAGCAGCAGGACGCATTCGGTGAGCGTTCGCACCGTCTGGCCCACAAAGCTACCGTCGAAGGCAAGTTCAAGGATGAAATCATCCCGATGCAAGGCTACGACGAGAACGGCTTCCTGAAAGTTTTCGACTACGACGAAACCATTCGTCCGGAAACCACTC
This sequence comes from Pseudomonas sp., assembly GCF_030690725.1. Classification (GTDB taxonomy): domain Bacteria; phylum Pseudomonadota; class Gammaproteobacteria; order Pseudomonadales; family Pseudomonadaceae; genus Aquipseudomonas. The sequence continues at coordinate 55,316 of NZ_JAUYGD010000049.1, forward strand.
TGGCAAGCCTGGCTGCACTGAAGCCTGCGTTCAACCCGAAAGGTGGCACCGTGACTGCAGGTACGTCCTCGCAGATCACTGACGGCGCTTCCTGCATGATCGTTATGAGCGCCCAGCGCGCCCAAGACCTCGGCATTCAGCCAATGGCAGTGGTTCGCGCCATGGCCGTGGCTGGTGTTGATCCAGCGATCATGGGTTACGGTCCAGTACCGTCGACTCAGAAAGCCCTCAAGCGTGCTGGCCTGACCATCAATGACATCGACTTCTTCGAGCTCAACGAAGCCTTCGCTGCCCAGGCCCTGCCTGTGCTGAAGGACCTGAAAGTGCTCGATAAGATGGAAGAGAAGGTCAACCTGCATGGCGGCGCGATCGCCCTGGGTCACCCGTTCGGTTGTTCCGGCGCGCGTATCTCCGGTACCCTGCTGAACGTGATGAAGCAGAATGGCGGCACCTTCGGTGTGTCGACCATGTGCGTAGGTCTCGGCCAAGGCATCACCACCGTCTTCGAACGCCTCTAAGCTTCACCGGTGTAAGAGATGGAAAAAACCGGGGCCCAGTGCCCCGGTTTTTGTTTATCAGCAGAAAATCTTCAAGGAATTCACCCATGCAGCTACAGCCCGGCCTCTACCGCCACTACAAAGGCCCTGAATACCGTGTGTTTGGCGTAGCCCAGCATTCCGAAACGGAACAGGCGATGGTGGTCTATCAGGCGCTGTACGGCGAGTTTGGCCTATGGGTGAGGCCGTTGGAGATGTTCTGCGAAAGCGTTGAGGTGGACGGCGAGACGGTTCCACGCTTTGCTTTGATTCAGGCTGAAACCGCACTGTTCACTCGGCCTTGAGCTGACATCGGGCCACTGCTGCGCTTGACCTCGGCCGGACCACCACTATATATAGCGGTGCCGCGCTAGCAGGCAGTACAGCGCCTCCCGCATTTATTTATCGAATTTCAGGAATTTTCCAATCCATGGGCAAATCGCTGGTCATCGTGGAATCCCCGGCCAAGGCCAAGACCATCAACAAGTACTTGGGCAACGAGTACGTGGTGAAGTCGAGCATCGGCCACATCCGTGACCTACCC
>NZ_JAUYGD010000052.1 GCF_030690725.1 Pseudomonas sp.
TGGTAGACTTATCCACAGTTGCTGGTAACAAAATCAGCAATCCGCCCTGGGTCAAATTTCAATCGGCAGGGTGGGTCAATTTTCCATCAGCGCCAACAGCTTAACTCTTCGCAACGATACCAGCGGACTAAAGAAACACGCCCGGACTGATCTTCTCTACGCAGACTGGAATATTCTGCACTTCCACCTAAGCAACGAGCCAATCCCGCCTGGGCAATTCTTCTCCAAGCCCGCAGATTACCTTGCCTTCTGCTTGATCGGCGGAAACGTAGCAGCTGTGATAGACGTACTTCCTCACCCCGACCGTGCAGGGTTCGCCAACACTGACCTCTTTGCAACGATGGCTGACTCCTGGCCGCGCTACATTGAACAATATGAGCTAAAAGGAATCCTTGGCGGTAATGAAGGGAATAAATTCTCTTCCTCTGATATTAGCCAACTACGAGAGGCAGGAATTACCACGTTCACCGAGCATAACGGTAAAATATATATGGGGCCCGGCGGGGGAATAACATCAGCAGGAACTTCCTTACAAGTTGTTCGCAGCAGCGACTATCTTCGAGATACCGTTGACTCTCTCGCCAAGATGGTAGATGACCCTCAGGGGCAATACCGTAGTCATCCAGTAATTCAAGAAATCCCCGATCCTAATTTCATGCTCACGCTGGACCCGAGAGGTCTTTCCATTCGGGAGGATAAAAGTCAGGGCCACTTCACGATTAATAGGCCGAAGCCTGGGGAAGAACCGACTCGCTTTGAGTCAATGAGCGATATGTTGGTCCCTGAGTGGGCTATTAACTCTTTCTTTTAAGTAACTTAGCCGCATCGCGCAAATCCCCTCACTGAAAGACACACAACGTCCTCAGGAGGTGAACCATGCAACAGCCCAACGACTACGCCAAGATCAAAGCCGAAGGGGGTCCTTACGACTCCCTGATTCAGACCGCAGCGGCGAACCACGGGGTCTCCTACGACCTCCTGCACAAGCAGCTCTTTAAGGAATCCTCGTTCAACCCTAACGCCAAAAGCCCTACAGGGCCTCGCGGTCTCGGGCAGTTCACTAAGGCCACCGGGCTTGCCTACGGCCTGGAGCGGGATGAGGACTTCTACAACCCAGAGAAATCCATCGACGCAGCCGCTCGGCACATGCGTGACAACATCAAGATCGCTGGTGGCGACGAACTCAAAGCCCTCCTTCTGTACAACCAGGGCGGGGGCCGAGTGGGCCGTAAGCAGCTCGAAGCGTATGACCGTGGGGACTTCACCGGGGTCTCCGAGGAGGGCCTGGGCTACATGCAGGCTCTCATGGATGTCACCAACACCGGCAAGAAGGCTGAGCTGGATTCCTTCGTAAAGCCAAGCGGCGGGTTTGAGGCTCCCGCTGGCATTGAAGCAACACCCAAGGCTGTCCCAGGGAATGTCCCCGACACCTTCGCCTCCTTCGATTTGGCCGGTCAGGACGTAGCACCGAAGGCAACACCGTTTGCCCAGGAGCTTTACGAAACCACCGGGAAAACCAGTGATGAAGACCAAGGGTTCTTCGAGGGGGCTGGCAACAACGCCTCCGTGGAACTCAAGACCTCAGTGCTCGGCATGATGATTCGCGCTGTTAACGAGGCCCCGCCTGAAGCTGACTTTATGCAGACCTACACGGTGGTTCAGGACCTGTTCAACGATCCGTTCGACCTTGGGCGGCTCAGTGACTGGCAGGATGAGGACTACGACAAGCTGCGTTCCTCTGGCCTGGACCCTCAGTATTACGATGTGGTCCTCCGTGGCTATCGCCGCAACTTCGATCAGAACCTGGCTCTCGCTATGGAGAACCAGAAGATGGGCGAAAGTACCCAGGGTGATCGCATGGGTGCTGCCCTTGTTGGCGGCCTCGGTTCTGCCCTTGGCGATCCATATTCCCTCGTGAATCCCGCTAAGGGTGCAGCGGGCAACCTGGGAGCGCGCCTGTTTGGTGGTGCCATTGCGGGTGGTGCCATCGGTGGTCTATCAGAGCACAGCGCCGCCAAGGTGTCTGGCCGTGAGGAACACCTGGGGATGGCTATCGCTGGAGGCGCTGCCTTCGGCGGTACGCTCAATGGGCTCCTCGGGGCTCGTCCTGATAGCCGCGCATCGTGGGACCTAACGGATGACATCTTGGCACCCGTAGATGCCCCTGAGTTTGCTCCGATTGACTTCATGGCCCCACATGACCTCCAGTCCCTTCTAAATGGCACAACCCAACGCCTACAAAGCCGCGAACAAGCGCGTCTGAAGGGCCTGGATGAAGACCCCGCAGCAATGCCCTTCCGTGAAGGTGAAGAGGTCAAGCGAAGCGCCTCCGGGGATTATCTGGATGTTCCGTGGGACCCGGACGCAGCTCGCACCCTGGACGGTTCAATCCACAGTGGTGGCAGTCCGATAAACCCGAAGACCATCGAGGAGTTCACTGAGCTGCATAAGGGTGACGACCGAGCAGCGTGGGGCGTTCACCTCGGAGACATTACAGAGATCGGCCTACGCCTCGGCTCATCGGAGAACCCTGAAAGGCGCTCTCTGGCGGCTGACCTCTTCAGGTCTTCCACTGGGTATCAGGATGGCTCCAACGGAAAGTTCGGAGCGACTGTCTCGGACATCTCGGAGCGACTGCGCAGCCAGGACAACGTGGTCCACAACAAGCTGGCCGAGAGCTTCGATGAGGCCCTGAAGGACCCATTCTGGCGTGGCCAGCGGATGTCCAAGGGTGCTAAGCACGAGCTGATCAGTCGGCGCGTAGTGGAAGCCCTGGAGTCCCAGCAGACGGCCAAGTTGTCGCCCCCGGAGATGAAGCTACTGGAAGAACTGCGAACCCACATGAACCAAAAGTGGGACTACATCAGCAACCCGGCGCAGTTCGGAGACCTCCGGGCGAAGGCCCTACTGGAGGACACTCGGCACTTTTCCACGTACTTCCCTCAGCGCTACAGCTCTGCGGCGAAGGCTCAGGCAATCCAGCGGTTCGGTGGTGAGGAAGGCTTGCAACAGGCAATCGCTCACTCGTGGATGGCTTCCTATATGTCCCGCCCTCATGTTCGCCAGCGGGTGGACAAGATGATTCAGGAAGGCTTCGATAAGGCCAACAAGGGCAAGCCCGATGCCAAGCCGATGACCCCGGAGCAGCTTCGGGAGGCCGTTGAGAAGTACGCCAACGATAAGGCTTATGGCATCAGCAACTCCGACCGCTTCACGGCTAACTCGCTTGTAGAGGAGCACCTGAAGGACGGCGCTGGCCTGGAGAACAACGACTACCTCGAAGCGCGGAACCTGTTCGACTCCGATATGCAGGTCCAAGCGCCTGACGGCGGGATGTTCTCTGTGAACGACCTGAGGGACTTCAACCTCCTCCGGGTGGTCCCGCAGTACGACCGCAGGGTGAACGGTGACATCGCCATTATGGGTGGCACCGGGAAGTCCACGCAGGAGCTGAAGAACCTCGTCAACGGGATGCGCCAAAAGGCAGGCCCAGGTAAGGACACACTGGAGACTGACGCTCTACTCGATGCGATCAAGATGTTCACCGGGCGTGCTCGTAGAGACCCTGATGGTGTCTGGGCGACCTTCGCTCGGTCCCTGAACGATGTTGGCTTTATGACGAAGAACGCCTACATGGGCGCTCAGAACATCACTGAGGCCGCTTCGTTGATCGTTAAGGGTCACCAGCGGATGCTCCTGAAGGGTGTCCCGTTGCTCAAGCAGTGGACCACGGCTAAGGCTAAGCTGGCACCCGAGGACATCAAGCAGATGCACGGCTTGCTGTTCGGACGGGAACTGGACGATCTCATTCGGCCAGAGCGCCAGGACATCGTGGATAACCTTCGCCAGAACAGCAGTGAGATAGGCGCTCAGGCCGCAGGGAGCGTTAAGTACGCCACCCAGGAACTCTCGGCTCGCTCACCGTTCACTTGGTTACTCAGGGAGTCCGGCAACTACCTCATGGATGCTGGCCGCCAGGGTGCCCTCGTGGACCTTATCGACCACACCCTGAATGGCAAGGTGACTGACCTGTTCAGCCCTGAGCGTCTGCGCTCTGCCTCGGTGTCCCCTGAGCAATTCAAGGGGATTCAGGACCTGATCAAGGCCCACTTCAAGCAGGACCGCAAGTCTGGCAAGTGGCGCATTCAGAACCCCGAAGGGCTGGCCTCGGATGTCCGCTCTATGGACCTCTACCGGCTCGGGGATCGTGTAGCTGATGAATCCATGCTGCGTCCCCACAAGATGTCCTTTGCGCCCTCCAAGCAGTACGGGGCGGGATGGGCGATGGCCCTTCAGTTCAAGATGTTTGTCCTGAGGAGTCTCAATGGCCGCATGGCCCGTGGATGGATGGAGGCAACCCGCAATGGGCAAGTTCTCGATCAGACCATGCAAGTGCTTGTCTCGGTGGGTTTGGCCACAGCGTTCTATGCCGCAAGTGCCCACACGAAAGCCCTGGGACTGCCTGAACGAGCCCGTGAGAAGTATCTGGAGAAGGCGCTGAGCCCAAGCATGATGGCCTATGCGGCGATCTCAAGGAGTTCCCATGTAGGTGCTCCGCTCGGCGTGGCGAACTTCATCAGCGCACCTCTGGGGTTCGATCAGGCGGCCATGTTGCGGACCTCTATTCTCCCGCGAGAAAAGCGAGAGCAGCAGGCAGGCCGAGCGATCAAGTACAACCCGCTCCAGTCCGACCTCGTTAGCGGTTTCGTTGGGGGCGTAGCAGAGCAAATCCCAGCGGCTAACGTCGCAGCACATGGGGTCCAAGCTGGCTACTCCGCGATCAACCTTATGGGAGATCAACCCAGAGCCGACAAGCAGGGCCACATGACGGGTCTCTGGAATGCTCTGCGGCAGTTCGTCCCAAATGACCCACTAAGCCAAAGCCTGATGCAACGCCTTGCTGAGGACCAGGGCGTAGACCGGGCTCGTTAAAAACCCTCACTTTAAGGGAGGGGGACTTAAGGTTACTTCTTAAAGTCTTCCTCCCTGCCTTCTCTTGGTGACTCAGTGAGATGGTCGGTTCCTTCGTGGGCTGATCATCTTCATTGACCACTCCCCTCACCCATCGCTGGGCACTCCATCAACACAGTCTTTCCGATTGCTCCTCGTGCCGACTGCCAGTCCCATTGTCGTGGGTCTGTGTGCTGGCCGTTGGGAGCGAACTCGGGGAGCAATCGAAAGGAAAAACGACAATATGAATATCGATATTAAGCACAAGCATGCTGGACACGTCATTGTGATCGAAGGTCACCCCTTCAAGGCCAATGCGGCAGGTCAGTGGAATCTGACTGAGGTATGGCGTGCTTTGAAGTTGGACCCGAAGAAGTCTCCGGGCCAATGGCGAACCAAGGAGGCCAAGCGACTCGAAGCTATGCAGAATTTGCACAGCTCCAACGGGGCAGCTTCTTGGGCAACAAAACGAGCAACCATCGAGTATGCAGCGTGGGTCTCGCCGGAATTTAAGGACATGGTGTTCGATGCCTTCGAGGCGGTCCTTGAGAACCCTGAAGTCGCACATGCGGTGGCGAAGGTCATGCACGAGTCAGGGCACCGGCATAGCGCGACAATACTGGAGCGGATTCTTACCGAGAACCAAGAGCGGAACAGCATTCTCCGAGGTCTCTCCAAAGGCCGCACCTTAAGCCCTGCGCAGCAGGAGCACCGGCGGGTAAGCCGTAGGATCAATGCCGAGGCCACTAAGGCTCACAAGCAAGGCCGAGAGTGGTGCTGACCATGATTGCCACACCTCACCGTAAAACCATCAAGTGCTCGAAGGAGATGAGCCATGTGTGAACCAGTATCCATCGCTATGGCTGTAGTGGCTGTAGCAGGTGCTGCGATGGGCGAGCACGACAAGGCTAAAGCTCAAGGGCAGGCCGAGGACGCAAAGCGTAAGTCTCAGATCGAAATGATCAAGCAAATGAACATCTCGAATGCCGACCTCACCTTGCAGGCCAAGGACAAGGCCGAGCAGGCCAACCAGCAGATTACCGAGATCAACCTTAAGTCCTTACGGAACCAGGGCATGGTCGCAGCGGCAATCGGCGAGTCCAACCTTTCAGGCAACTCCATGGACCGCATCAAGCGCGTCACTGATGCTGAGTCCTCCCGCGAAAAGATGTCCGTAGTGGATAACTACCAGCGGGACTACCAGAGCATCTTTGCGAACCAACTGGGCAACGTGGAAAACACAAAGTCTCAACTGAAATCTATGGCACCGCTAATCCGCACCTCCAAGCTGGCCAGTGCGTTGAATGTTGCATCTGCTGGCATGGGGGCCTATAGCGCCTCGGGTGGTCAGTTTGGCAAGGGAGGCGGTACGACCAACGTAGGGGAAGCCAGGGAAGCAGCATTGGCAGCCAAAAAGAATGGCGGCGGGAATGCACCGTCTAATTGAGCGCTCAGATAAACGCCAACGGCTAAACCGCAGGATCAATGCTCAGGCCGCCAAAGCGCATAAGCAAGGTCGTGAGTAGCACTAATCACGCAAGCAGCTAACAGAGACAATCAGAAGGTAAACAACCCTACTTAGGAAACGGTCATCTCTTAAACTATTCGCAAATAACCGATGATTTCATTTTCAAAAATAGTCCTTGCGGTTTATTACTATTGAAGAATAAATGGAATCATCACTTTTTTCCTGAACCCCTTTCTCTCGCACACAAAACACAAAAGAAAATATTGCTGACCTCGTAAGCTGAAGAAGCTGTCGAAGATTATCAACAAACTCCGACTCGCTCACCTTAATAACATCACCACTAACCTTATACGAATCATAAACATCCTCCTGACCTTTAGACTCATATATGACAATAAACTTATGCTCTAAATCATTCCTCCACTGCTTGAAAAAAGCCAACTCTCCATCTTTGCGATCATTAAGATCGGAAGCCAAGCTGTAAAGGGAAAGCAGCCCTGGATTTTTAATATCCTCAAACATTGCTCGCCGCCCTCCACTGTCTAATTGCCAAAAACTTTGAAAATACACCATCTTACTTTCAGGATGAACTTTATATAAATCACAGACCGCAGCGGCTATTTTGTCCAACACGCCGAAACAAATTCTAAAAGCAGTTCGTAGTTTCTCTACATCCACCCCTAACAACTCACCATTATAAAGCTCAGAGTAGCAAGACTCGTGGTCATCATCCTCGTCTATTTTTTCGTAGAGGTATTCATAATAGAATCGCCTCGCCAGGGAGAACTCAGACTTCAGCCTATTTAAAACCATTTCCATTGAAGGAATGAAGTCCCCATAAACGCCCGAGCGCGTCAAGATCGTAAGGTTATCTCTGGAACTACCCGCACACGAGCAATAAAGGCCGTGTTCTGACAGAGAAAGATGGTTGGCTAATGTAAACTTTCGGATATCGCTAAGAGCTTCAAATTCCAAATGACTCTCATGCTGATCGACGCTATCGTCAGCCGCCTCGACTCCCAAATCAAGACGCTCACCTATAATCTTCTCCTCATGAAGGCTGACTTGACTCTGATAGTAAGCCCTCCAAGGAGTGGGTATTTCTTGTGACAATAGAGCTTGTTCGTAGCCGCGCTTAACTTCATGCATCATTTTCAACGTGTATGAGCCCGAAACTTGGTTCAGCAACATAAGTGTCTCTGAGCGATTAATCCAAGCCTGCGGAATATCTAACCCAATACCAATTACCTGATCATAGAAGTGCAAAGACTCACTCAGTCTAAATTGTCTTTTCAGGATATTAGCAAGATTCACAAGAGCCTGCGGAGGCACCTGTTCACCCTCTCGCTTGTGATGCTTTATAGACTTCCAAAGCAAAGACTTTATTTCAATCAACTTCTCAATTGACTTAAAGGTAACCTCGGCCGGATCAAACCCACGAATAAAATTCACCTTGGCATTACTAAGATTATAGTAGTACTCCGCCTCACCTATTACCTTTACGATACTTTCCCTGTATTGCTCATAAACCCTTAAACCTTGCTCAGCAGAGACTATATTTGGCTGCATCGACCCTAAATCGACAAGTATAGCCGCAATATTAACAATGAAAGCATCTCGCAGTTCACCAGCGGCCATATTTTCGATTTCAGGAAGAAGAGTCATCAGCCTTGGAAAACATTGAGGAAACTCCCCAAAACCAACGAGGCGTGACAATTCAATAAGCTCTTGGTTTATAAGATTCGCCTTCACTGCCTACCCTCAACCGTCGCGGTGCTAAACGGCAATTAGACCTATATTTATTTAGAGTCCAACCACAAATAAAACCCAAGAAAACTCAGCATATCCATGCGAATAACTCGATCAACTTAATACGCTTAGGGTGTCGCTGGGTAAATCTCTCCCTGGAGATCATTTATCATCGCGGAAAGTGTGTTTCTATCAGCACCAAGGTGTACAAGTTTTTCAATATTCTCAGCGGTAAAGAACCTACGACCAGCCTCAACAACCGCTTGGGCTTTCAAAACACCCTGAGGCACTTCTCCTACCCACTTTGCCATTGCAGCAAGTTGTCGGGGCTTCATCCCTTCAATCTCTGATATGCGGGTTTTGCTGAGATCACGAATTGGGGTGATTAAGTTGACAACCAACATATCCTTGAAGCGTGCTTTGATAAAAAGCAGACCGTCCAGATTAGCTAAATGTACAGACTTCGTGGGCCATCCCTTCCCATCATTGGCTTTACGGTTCGAGGTCTCAAAGAACACATCAGCCTCAGCCTTGGTCATTGGAACTTCTTTGGTTATCTCGCTCTGACCTCTATCCGCGCGCGCTTTCAGCATTGGGAAAAAACCAGCATCCACAGCCCCCAACAAACGTTGCTTCTTGTCCTGAAGGTCCTTGTAGTCTTTTTCCAGCCCCTCAATCAGTCCCAGAAGCCTGGGCATATCATTGAGCATGGCCGTGACTGCATCTATCCGGCGCTTCCTCGCTATAGCCTGATCCACCCGCTGGCGCTCACGCGTAAAAGTCATACCGAAGTGGGTTTTACCGCAATGGCTACCAATAGCAGTTTCCAGACCATCGCTGGTGGTGATCAAGTAGCCAGCAAAGTGCGGGGTATGGCATGACTCAATGCCACAAGGGATTTTCTCCAGAAAGCGGTATGGCGTCACAACGGCACCGAAACGGCGCGTAGCTTTTGGATGAAACGGGAGGGAGCTATGAAAGTTCGGCCTCGCGAGGAGGTCTTCATAAATAGCAATCACATCGAAGTTCTGGTCCATGATCTTCTGCCTCATAAGGTGATGAAGTAGCTATATGCCATACTGTTTTTAAATACAGTACAAGTCAATTGCACGGCTACATTTCGACTGAATTGCTTCAGCTACCTATGAGAAAACTGGCCAAAAATCTGAGTCCCCTTACCAATAGGAAACTCAGTCCGCTTACCCCCATGCCCACCCTCAACGACACACCCGAAACACCCGTCCCAGAGCCCTTGAGTGTTAGAAAGATGTTCAACGTTTGTTAGAAAAACCTGTTGACGCACTCAGGGATGCACCCGCTAAGATGCCACCTCCTGACCTTCATTAGGACAGCATCAGAGCAAAGGTTTCAGGGTCGGCCAGACGTTATCCAGCAGCTTGGGTTGCGCTACGGCAGCAGGGTGAAGGCCGTCGTTCTGCATCATCGCAGGCACGCCACCTACGCCCTCCAGCACGAAAGGCACCAGGGCAGTGTCGTACTCCTGCGCCACCTGAGGGAACACCGCAGCGAACGCCGTGGTGTACCGCACACCGTAATTGGGCGGCAGTTGCATACCCAATATCAGCACCTTGGCCCCCTTTTGCTGCGACGCTTGCACCATGGCCGCAAGGTTTTGTTGCAATTGCGCAGGGGGCTGGCCACGCAGGCCATCGTTGCCACCCAGCTCGATAATCACCAGCTCCGGCTGATGCTCTGTAAGTAGCGCAGGCAGCCGTGCGGCGCCGCCTGCACTGGTGTCGCCACTGATCGAAGCATTGACCACTCGATGGTCAAAACCCTCCTCCGCCAAGCGTTTTTCCAGCAAGGCGACCCAACCCTGTCGGGTATCCAGGCCAAAAGCCGCGCTGATACTATCGCCGACGACCAGTACGGTACCCGCGAACGCCGCCGGCCCCCACAGCAGCAGGCTCAGGGCAGTACCGATCAACCACTTACGCATTGGATTCTCCATGAGCTCAAGTATTCTCACCGCGCGAAACCTTAGCAAAGTGGTCCCCAGCACGGAAGGCGAGCTAACCATACTCCATGATCTGTCACTGGAGCTGGTATCTGGCGACAGCCTGGCGATTGTCGGCAGCTCCGGCTCGGGCAAGTCCACCCTACTCGGCCTACTCGCAGGTCTCGACCTGCCCAGTAGCGGCAGCGTTGTACTGGCTGGCAACGACCTGGCCAGTCTCGATGAAGATCAGCGTGCACGCGTGCGCGCCGAGCACGTCGGCTTTGTCTTTCAGTCCTTCCAGTTGCTCGACAGTTTGAATGCCCTGGAAAACGTCATGCTACCGCTGGAGCTTGAAGGCCATGCCGACGCCCGCCAGCGTGCCCGCACCCTGCTCGACCGCGTCGGTCTGGGCCAACGCCTGACCCATTACCCACGCCAGCTGTCAGGCGGTGAACAGCAACGCGTGGCCATCGCCCGCGCCTTTGCCGCCGAGCCTGCAGTGCTGTTTGCCGACGAGCCCACCGGCAACCTCGACAGCCATACCGGTGAGCGCATCAGCGACCTGCTGTTCGAACTGAACAAGGAGCGCGGCGCGACCCTGGTATTGGTCACCCACGACGAGCGCCTGGCGCACCGCTGCCAACGCCTTATCCGCCTGGAAGGCGGCCATTTGGTCGACCACGTGGAACCTTGATGAAACAGCTTCCATTTACCCGCCTGCTCTCTCTAGCTAGCCGTCAGTTGCTGCGCGATGCCCGCGCCGGCGAGCTGCGCGTGCTGTTTTTCGCCCTGCTGATTGCGGTCGCCGCCAGCACAGCCATCGGCTACTTCAGCGCCCGCCTGAACGACGGCATGCTGCTGCGCGCCACCGAATTTCTGGCCGCAGACCTGCGCCTGACGGGCAGCTCGCCCAGTGCCCCGGAACAGATCAGCAGTGGCAAACAACTAGGATTGGAACACGCGCAGCTGGTCGAATTTTCCAGCGTGGTCGCCAGCGATGCCGGCATTCAGCTGGCCAGTATCAAAGCGGCGGACAACGCCTATCCACTGCGCGGTGAACTGAAGAGTGCCGCCGCACTGTATGACGTTGAACAAACCGGCGCCGGCCCACAGCCCGGTGAAGCCTGGGCCGAAGCCCGCCTGTTTGTCGCGCTTAACCTCAAACCCGGCGACAGCGTTGAAGTCGGCGCGAAAACCCTACGTCTGACCCGCGTATTGACCTTTCTCCCGGACGAAGCCGGCGACTTCTACAGCCTGACGCCGCACCTGCTGATGCACCTGGACGACCTGGCCGCCACCGGCGTGGTGCAACCTGGCAGCCGCGTGCGTTATCAGGAGCTGTGGCGCGGCGAGGCTGATGCCTTGGCGCAGTATCGTCAGGGCATCACCCTTGCGCCCAACCAGCGCCTGGAAGATGCCAAAGATGGCAATCGTCAGGTCGGCAGCGCCCTAGGCCGCGCCGAGCGCTATCTGAACCTTGCTAGCCTGGCCGCCGTGCTGCTGGCCGGGGTTGCGGTGGCCTTGTCGGCGGCGCGCTTTGCCGCTCGCCGTTTTGATTCCAGCGCGTTGCTGCGCTGCCTGGGGCTGTCGCGCAACCAGGCACTCGGTCTGTTCAGTCTGCAATTGGCACTGCTGGGGATAACCGCCAGCCTGATCGGCGCACTGCTGGGATGGCTGGCGCAGCTGGCGCTGTTCAACCTGCTGCAGGATTTGCTGCCGGCACAGATTCCGCCTGGCAGCCTGTGGCCAGCGCTGGCCGGCATGGCCACCGGCCTTGTGGCGCTGGCCGGCTTCGCCTTGCCGCCACTGGCCGCGCTGGGCCGTGTGCCGCCGCTACGGGTACTGCGCCGCGACCTGCTGCCCGTGCCGGCCAGTTCCTGGCTGGTGTATGGCGCCGCCTTGCTGGCTCTGGGCCTGATCATGTGGCGCTTGAGCCTTGATCTGCAGCTGACGTTCGCCCTGCTCGGCGGCGGCCTGGTCACCGCGTTACTGCTCGGTGGTCTGTTGCTGCTCGGCCTACAGAGCCTACGCCGCATGCTGGCCGGCGCTTCGCTGCCCTGGCGGCTGGGGCTGGGCCAATTACTGCGTCATCCACTGGCTGCTGCCGGACAATCGTTGGCGTTTGGCCTGATCATTCTGGCCATGGCGCTGATTGCCTTGCTGCGTGGCGAGCTGCTCGATACCTGGCAGGATCAGCTGCCCGAGAATGCACCCAATCACTTCGCGCTGAATATCCTGCCGGCGGACAAGGACGCCTTCGCCACTCGCCTTAATGAACTATCACCGCACCCCACACCATTGTTCCCTGTGGTGCCCGGTCGCCTGGTAATGATTAATGGCGAGCCCGTGCGGCAGATCGTCAGCAAGGAATCCCAGGGCGAGCGCGCAATTCGCCGCGACCTGAGCCTGACCTGGGCCGCGGATTTGCCTGCAGATAACAACCTCATCGCCGGCAGTTGGTGGACGGATGCCAATACCAGCGAATTGCCGGGCGTATCGGTGGAGTCCGAACTGGCCGAAAGCCTGCAACTGAAACTCGGCGACCGTTTGAGCTTCAGCGTCGGCGGCCTTAACCGTGATGCGGTGGTCAGCAGCCTGCGCGAAGTGGACTGGAATAACTTCCAGCCCAACTTCTATATGATCTTCCAGCCCGGCACCTTGCAGGATCTGCCGGTCACCTACCTGACCAGCTTCTACCTGCCGCCGCAGTACGAAAAGCAACTGGTCGAACTGTCGCGCGCCTTCCCGGCCGTAACGCTGCTGCAGGTCGAAGCGCTGCTCGCGCAGCTGCGCAGCATCCTTGCCCAGGTCACCCTGGCCATTGAGTTTGTTCTGCTATTCGTCCTGGCCGCCGGCCTTGCCGTATTGTTCGCCGGGCTGCAAGCGACGCTGGATGAACGCATCCGCCAGGGCGCTCTACTGCGCGCGCTGGGCGCCGAACGCAAACTGTTGATCAAGGCGCGCCGTGCCGAGTTCGGCCTGCTTGGCGCATCCAGCGGCCTGCTAGCGGCCTTTGGTTGCGAGCTGATCAGCTTCCTGCTCTATCGCTTTGCCTTCGACCTCGCCTGGCAGCCACATCCCTGGCTGCTCTTGCTGCCCTTGATCGGCGCGCTATTGGTCGGCACGGCAGGCGTTCTCGGCACGCGCAGGGCGCTAACCATCAGCCCGCTGACGGTGCTGCGCGAGGGCTGATAGACTCGCGCACCACTCCCAACAAGCTGAACTAATGAGTCGCTACCGCCCACCCCGC
>NZ_JAUYGD010000059.1 GCF_030690725.1 Pseudomonas sp.
GTAAGGAGTGGGAGCGCAACACTGACATCGCCTATGTCTTCCAGGACGGCGTACTGAAAAACCTGGGCGTGAAATGGCGCAACGCCACACTACGTTCAACCAACTTCGGCAACGACGTTGATGAGAACCGCCTGATCGTCAGCTACACACTTCCACTGTTGTAATCACGTTCATTGAGGAGACGCAGGACGCGCTTGGATCAAGGAAGATCCAACATCGCGAGCCTCACCCACACTGTGCTGCACTGCAGAGCTTGATATGCAAGTGTTAGTTAACTGAAAGAAAAACGCTTGACCTTGCCGCCGTGGAAAGGTTGAAGATATGTCCAAGCCCAAGCAGAACCCGCCCGCCCGATGCTGGCTGGCACTACCAGTGCTCTAAATCGCCACAGTGACCAGACAATCCAGTTTATTGATCAAGTGTTCCATGGCACGTTTTATCGCTGTGTTGAGCAAAAGAGCTCTGCTAATGTTTATTCAGACACGCTAACGGCAACCGCTATGTATCGGTTTTTCTCGGTCCTGGTTTTGGTACTCAGCCTGATGCTGCCAGCTTTTGGCAGCATGCCGGCAGCTGAACCTTGCCCGATGCAAAGTGCCATGGCCGATATGGATCATGCCGGCAGTGAGGCTCCTTGCTGTGAGGACATGAGCGACACATCCAGCTCAGGCAGCAAATCCCCCTGCAAATCCGGTCAAGAATGCAATACCAGCGTTTTTCTCCAGTCTATGGCGATTAAACCCTTCGCTCCGTTGCGTGCCCTCCCGGAAACAGCGCTGATACAGCCGCTCGCTAAACGAGAACCTGCCAGTCTTTGGCGTCCCCCGCGCGTCTCCTGATGCTCTGATCTGAAATGCGCTCCGCTAAGGGAGCGTTCTGTTGTCGCCTGCATTTAGGCGGCATGGATCAATGTCATTGGAGACGAAAGCATGTCTGCTTTCCATATCGCACGCCTTGGTTGCTCAGGCGTGCTGGCTGTTGTGCTGTGGATGAGTTCATTTCTCAACGCGCAGGCTGAGCCGCTTACGTTTGCTCGCGCGCAAACCCTTGCCGAACGTATGGCCCCTGAGAATATTGCCCGGCAGGCTCAAGTCGAGTCGGCACAACAGGCTGTGCTGCCGTCGGATGCTCTACCTGATCCCAAGTTGATCCTGGGCGTGGATAACCTGCCTATTGAAGGCCCGGATCGCTACTCACTTAATCGCGACTTTATGACCATGCGCCGCATTGGCCTGATGCAGGAAATGCCTAACAGCCATAAGCGCCAGGCTCGCCGGCAACTGGCTGAAGCCACGGTTACTCGTGCCGAAGCAGAGCAACGCGCGATGGTCTTGGAGACCAAGCGGCAGACGGCGCTGAGCTGGCTCGATGTCTATTACGCAGAGCGTCGCGTTGAGCTTTTCTCTGAGTTGGATGAACAGATCACCCTGCTGCGCTCAGCTATACAGGCATTGATCGCTGGCAACTCCGCGCGATCCAGCGAGCTTCTTCAGGCCGATCAGGAAGCACTAACGCTTGAGGACCGGCGTGATGAGTTGGATCGTGATGTTGCGATTGCACGCGCCACGTTACGCCGCTGGGTAGGCGATGATGCGAGTCAGCCACTGGCCGGGACTCCACCTGCGCTTAGCTTGGAAGTACCGCACCTGCAGCATCGCCTGGGGGAACATCCAGATCTGCGGGCTGCGGCCGCCCGTGTAGGCGAAGCTAATGCTGAACTGGCCGAGGCAGTTTCCGAGAAGAAACCCGACTGGGGTGTGGAGTTCGCCTACAACAACCGTGATAACCAGTTCGGCGACATGGTGATGGTGCAGTTCACCTTTGACCTGCCCATGTTCGTCGGCACCCGTCAGGGACCCAAGATCAACGCCAAGCAACACAGCGTGGCCCAGGTGGAGGCCGAACAGGAAGTGCTGCTGCGCACTCACCAAGCCGAACTGGAAAGTGGCCTCGCCGAGTTGGCGCAGCTGCGCAAGATGTTGATCCGTACCGAACAACACCTTATCCCTTTGTCGAGCAAGCGCGTGGATCTGGAGCTTGCTGCCTACAAAGCGGGCAACAGTCAATTGGCGGCTGTGATCAATGCCCGTCGTGACCTGATCGAGGCGCAACTGCGGAAAATCGACCAACAGCGCCAGCTCAGCCAGCTCTCCGCCAGTCTGTATTACGCCTATGTGGAGGGCCTGAAATGAAAGCGCTCACTCTGAGGTATTGCCTATTGGGCCTAGCCATCGCGGCGGTTGGAACCGCTGGCGGTTTCTGGCTGGGCAAACAAAGCTCATCCCATGATCAGCTGCCAGCAGCAACATCGGAAGATCGCCAGGTGCTCTACTGGTACGACCCGATGGTGCCGACTCAGCGTTTCGAGCAGCCAGGCAAGTCTCCCTTCATGGACATGGAACTGGTGCCGAAGTATGCCGGCACTGAGCAGGATACGACCGCTCTCAGCGTGCCAGCGCAAGCAATTCAGAACCTGGGTATGCGAACTTCGGCGGTTGTACGGGCAGTACTACCGTCCGGTATCGATGCGGTAGGTTCACTGGCCTACAACCAGCGCGAAGTCGCTACGTTGCAGGCGCGCTCTGCCGGCTTTGTCGAGCGGGTATATGGCCGTGCCCCCGGAGATGTACTGCCTGCAGGAACGCCGTTGGCTGACCTGCTGATACCCGAGTGGTCTGCTGCCCAGCTTGAGTTCATCGCGGTATTGCAGAGCGGTGATGCTCGGCTGGTCGACGCCGCGCGTGAACGCCTGCGCCTGCTGGGGATGCCCAAAGGGTTGATCGATCAGGTGCAACGTACCCGTAAACCGAAGGCATTGCAGACTGTGGTCACCCCTATTGGCGGTGAGTTGCTGTCCCTGGAGGTACGCGCTGGCATGGCGGTTTCGGCAGGCCAAGACCTGGCTCGCCTCAATGGGTTGTCGAGCATCTGGCTCGATGCGGCCATCCCTGAGTCACAGGCCGCAGCGGTTGAGCTTGGCGCGCAGATCAGTGCAAGCCTAACGGCTTTTCCAGGCCAAACGCTCAAAGGCCGAGTGATTGCCCTATTGCCGAGTGCCGACGTGCAGACTCGCACGCTGACGGTACGCAGTGAACTGCCCAATCCAGAGGGCAAGTTGCGCCCCGGTATGTTTGCATCGGTGCGGCTCAATAGCGCAGACGAGCAGCCGGTGCTGCTTATTCCAAGCGAGGCGGTGATTCGCACCGGTAAACGCGCCCTGGTCATGCTGGCTGAAGGCGAAGGACGTTACCGCCCCTATGAGATTCAGGTCGGGCGGGAGGCCGATGGCCGCTTCGAAGTGCTTGCGGGCCTCTCTGAGGGGCAGGCGGTGGTTACTTCAGGGCAGTTCCTGATTGATTCGGAAGCCAGTTTACAGGGCGTGATGGCACAGGTAGGCGACCCTGTGCCCGTGCAGGCCCCACTGCATGAGGCCCAGGGTGTGATCCGCGAACTTGATGATCAAACGGTCACGCTTGAGCACGGCCCTTTCGAGAGCCTCGGTATGCCAGGCATGACCATGGTTTTTGATTTGGCCAAGCCAGAAGTCGCGGTTGGATTGAAGATAGGCGACTCCGTACGCATTGGTGTACGACAAAGCGATGCCGGATTATTCGTTGAGCAGCTCAATAAACAAGGAGCGAGCCAATGATCGCGCGCTTGATCCATTGGTCAATTGGCAACCGCATTCTGGTCTTGTTGGCGACCCTGTTTATCACTGCCTGGGGCATCTGGTCTTTACGTAGCACGCCACTAGATGCCTTACCGGACCTCTCCGACACTCAGGTGATCATCCGCACCAGCTTCCCAGGCCAGGCCCCTCAGATCATCGAGAACCAGGTGACCTACCCGCTGGCTAGCACCATGCTTTCTGTGCCTGGTGCGAAGACCGTACGTGGTTACTCGTTCTTCGGCGACTCGTTTGTCTACGTGTTATTCGAGGACGGTACCGATCTCTACTGGGCACGTTCCCGCGTGCTGGAGTACCTCAACCAGGCGCAGGATCGTCTGCCGGATGGGGTCACCACCACCCTGGGTCCCGACGCCACGGGCGTGGGCTGGATCTACCAATATGCCTTGGTGGATCGCAGCGGCAAACATGACCTCTCGCAGTTGCGCTCAGTCCAGGACTGGTTTCTTAAGTACGAGCTGAAAAGCCTACCTAACGTAGCCGAGGTCGCGACGTTAGGCGGCATGGTCAAGCAGTATCAGGTCGTGCTCGATCCGCAGAAGATGGTTGCCTACGGTGTGACTCAGCGGGAGATTGAAGCGGCATTAAAGGGGGCGAACCAGGAAACCGGGGGGGCCGTCCTTGAGTTAGCCGAGCGTGAATACATGGTGCGTGCCTCTGGCTATCTGGAAAGCCTGGAGGACTTTCGCAATGTACCGTTGCGCACGTCACCGACCGGCATACCGATTTTGCTTGGCCAGGTAGCAAGCATTCAGCTTGGCCCGGAGATGCGCCGTGGCATAGCCGAGCTAGATGGTGAAGGCGAAGTGGTCGGTGGCGTGGTGATCATGCGCTCGGACAAGAACGCTCGCGAAGTGATCAGCGCAGTAAAAGAGAAGCTGGACAGCTTGCGCGCAAGCCTACCCGCGGGAGTCGAGTTGGTGACGACCTATGACCGCTCCCAGTTAATTGATCGGGCCATAGATAACCTCAGCTTCAAGCTGCTGGAAGAGTTTGT
>NZ_JAUYGD010000062.1 GCF_030690725.1 Pseudomonas sp.
CAATGGCGTGGCCCAGGCCCCGATCGTGCTGACCCAGGCGCAGATCACCAATGGCGTGACCTTTGATGTGGCCCGTCCGGCCGATGGCCAGAGCGTCAGCGCCTCGGCCACCGTCACCGA
The DNA here is from genome assembly GCF_030690725.1 of Pseudomonas sp. GTDB lineage: Bacteria > Pseudomonadota > Gammaproteobacteria > Pseudomonadales > Pseudomonadaceae > Aquipseudomonas. Next base: position 121 of record NZ_JAUYGD010000062.1, read on the forward strand.
TGCCGCCGGCAACACCTCGGCACCGGGTGCTGACAGCGCGGTGGTCGGCGACACCACCGGCCCAAGCGTTGTCATCAGCACCACCGACAGCAACCTGTCAGTCGGAGAAGCCACGACACTGACCTTCACTTTCAGCGAGTCAGTCACCGAATTTACTGCAAACGACATCGTTCCAACGGGCGGCACGATCAGCAATCTGGTGCAGTCGGCAGGTAACCCAGCGGTCTGGACAGCTACCTTCACCTCAACGGGTGGTGGCTCACCGAGCGTCAGCCTGCCTGCAGGTAGCTATACCGACCTGGCCGGCAACGCAGGCAGTGCGGGCAGCTTGAACCTCAACAGCGACCCAATCGCCACTAATGACAGCTACCTGATTTCCGGGCTGGTTGGTCAGTACTTTGGCTACAGCGAAGGAGTCAATGGTGCCAATCTGACCAACCTCGGCCAGGTAGAAACCTTTATCAATGGCCGTGCTCCCACGGCAACCTTCACAGCCACAAGTTTGAACTATGGCCCTATTGGTAATGGAGGTTTGGGCAATGGCACGAACCTGCAGACTTTCCTGGGTGGTGATGCCTCAAGCCTTTCGAGCGACCCAGCGAATACCTCTGACGCCATTCTCAAACTCAGCGGTTTGATTAATCTGGCCGCTGGTAACTACCAATTCCGCGTAACAGCAGATGACGGCTTCAGTATCCGTATCAATGGCCAAACGGTCGCAGAGTACAACGGCAACCAGGGCCCAACAGCGCGCGAATCTGTGGTTTTCACGGTGCCAGAAGGCGGTGCACAGCAGTTCGAAATTGTCTATTGGGATCAGGATGGCAATGCTCAGCTGACCGTTGAACTTCGCCCACAAGGCGGTAGCTACAGCGTTGTGGGTGGCAGTTCGTTACAGCATGAGAACCCGGCGCTGGTGACCAACGAAGATCAGGCACTGACAATTACTCCAGCCACACTGCTGGGTAACGACAGCGACCCGGATGGCAATGCACTAAGCATCCTTAGCGTGCAGGGAGCGACCCACGGTACGGTCGCATTGGTCGGCGGGAATGTCGTTTTCACCCCCGATGCCAACTACAACGGTTCGGCAACCTTCACTTACACCGTGAGTGACGGCCTGGGCGGACTTTCTACGGCAACGGTAACGCTCGGTATCAAAGCGGTTAACGACGCACCTGTGGCAGTTGCTGATAGCGCCATAACCAATGAAGACACGTCGGTCATCATTAACGTGCTGGCCAACGACACAGATGTTGATGGCGACACTCTGACGGTTACCGGTGCCACTGCCAGCAATGGCACTGTGGTGGTCAACGCCAATAACACCCTGAGCTTTACGCCGACCAGCAACTTCAGTGGCACGGCACTGATTCAGTACAGCATTAGTGATGGCAAGGGCGGCACCTCCAGCGCCCAAGTAAGCGTGACGGTCACACCGCAAGCCGATGCGCCATTGATCTCGCCAGTGTCCAACATTTTTGTGCTCAACCCTGGAGCCACGGTCATTTCAACTGGCAGCGCCGACACCCCCATCAACACAGCTGCTGTAAACGCTGGTGATGGTATCTCGCAAGCCAATCTGGAAGCAGAACTTGGCTTGACTGCGGGCTACCTTGATGGCCGCTTCAACCCGACCGGGCCGAATGTAAACCACACTGGCAACGTTGACGTGCTAGACGGTAAGGTTACCTATGCTGACTACAATCTGGTCAACGGCACAACAGTTAGCTGGAACTACGCATTCACTAATGGCGAGAACATCGCCAGCGAAGTGCAGGGTGGTTACAACGACTTGGTCGTGCTGATCGTGACAGACCCCGCAGGCAACCGTAATGCCTTCCTGGTGGACTCGTCAGAGTCTAAGTTTCCGAGCCTCACCAGTAACGGCACATTCAGCTATACCGCGACGCAGAGCGGTAACTACAGCTTCAGCTGGCTGGTACTCAATGGCCGCGACGGTCTCAAAGACTCGTCTCTGTCGTTAACAAATACCAACTTCACCCAGGCTGGTAGCACCACGCTATACGGCGCACCGATAGCGTTATCACTGGCAGCACAACTGGTCGACAAGGATGGTTCAGAATCCCTGAGCCTCGTACTTTCAGGATTACCGACTGGCGCAAGCCTGAGCGCTGGTACCAACAATGGCAATGGCAGCTGGACGCTGACCGCCAGCGACCTGAGCAACCTGCATCTGCTGCCGCCTGCGGGCTACACCGGCACACTGAACCTGACGCTGACCGGCACTGCCACAGAAGCAGCCAATGGCCACAGCACCAGTAGTGCGCAATCGTTCAGCGTCACCATCAGTGAAACCACTAACACATTGACCAACGCCACCGCCGGCAACGACACGCTTACCGGTACTGCGAACAATGACCTGATTCGTGGTTACAACGGCGATGACACCCTCAGCGGCGGTAGTGGTAATGACCTGATCTACGGCGGCGCCGGTAATGACACTATCAACGGCGGTGCTGGGAACGATCATCTTTACGGCGGGATTGGCAACGACACATTGAATGGCGATGCCGGCAACGACTTCCTCAACGGCGAAGCTGGTAACGATATCCTTAATGGCGGTGCCGGAGACGACATTCTGCGCGGCGGCCTCGGTAACGACACGCTGACTGGCGGTGCAGGCAAGGACCTATTCCTCTGGCAGCGCGGCGACCTAAACACCGCGGGCGGTCGAGATATTGTCCGAGACTTCAACACCAGCGAAGGTGACCGCATCGATCTGCACGATCTGCTGCAAGGTGAGAATGACGGCAATATCCTCAACTACCTACGCGTAGACACTGCCACTTCCACCCTGTTGATCAGCAGTACCGGAGTGCTCAACGCCAACGGCAGTAATGCCGACGTGACCATCAAGCTGGAGAATGGCAGCGGTGGTAACTTCAATATCAACCCAGGTAACCTCAGCCAGGCTGATCTGGTCAACTCGCTGATTGCCGGTGCCGACCCACTGATCAAAATCGACCATAACTGATGGCCACAACCCCGCTACCATAAGGAAGCGGGGTTGTTTATTCAGGGCGGCCAACAAGGCAAGGAGCGGTCGATGTTGTATGTAAAGCGCGATGCCTGGGGTAATTTGCAGCAGGTCGAGGCGGCGCCTTTCGAAGGTATGGATGGCGAGCTACTGGCTGACAGCCAGGAAGCAGAGGCCTGGTACGCCAATCAGACAGTAGAAAGCAGCCTGCTGCAGCTCAAGCAGAGCGACCTGGACATGATCCGGGTACTGGAAGATTTGATTACCGTGCTGATCCGCAACGGCGTGGTACGGATTACCGATTTACCGGAAGCGGCGCAGAGCAAGCTGGTCGGCCGTAGCAAGGCGCGGGATGCCTTGGGTGGCCTGCATCGACTGATCAACGACGACGAATCGAAACTGATCTGACCCCAGACCAGCGATACGTCAGGCTAGCAACAGCTCGCGGGCATGGCCTAGGCGTCCCCGCCGCTCCTACAAAAGCGGCTCTCAGCGCCAAGGTCCCGGCTCACCGAATAGACGCCCCTGCACGCCGTTGATGCCCATGGCGCGCAGTACCTGCCACTCCCCTTCACTTTCCACACGCTCGGCAATCAGCGGCAGATCGATGCTGTTGGCTGCGCGCTGCATGGCTTCGATAAACAGGCGCTTATCGTTTTCCTGATCAATATCGCGGATATAGCTGCCATCAACCTTGAGGTAACCAAGGCCAAGCTTGGCCAGGTTGCCGATCATGCTGAAGCGTCCACCAAAGTGCTGCAAGCCGAGGCCAAAGCCCAGGCTACGCAACCGTAAGGTCAGGTTTTCCAGCGCGGCCTGATCGGGTAATTGATCTTCATCCAGCTCCAGGGTCAGACGCGGCCCCAGTTGCCGGTGTTGCTGCAACTGGGCATACAACGCCGCCAGCGCTTGGGGATCGCGAATGCTAGTGCCGGACAGGCTCAGCGCCACGGCAGCTGAATGACTGTGCAGCTGCGTCAACACCAGATTGAGCATGACTCGATCCAGTCGCGCCGCCCAGCCGAAACGCTCCACCCAAGGCAGAAAGCGCCCAGCGGGAATCACCTCGCCCTGCTCGTCAATCACCCGTGCCAGCACCTTGTGGTGCAGCACGCGTGCAGGTTCATCAGCAGCCACCACCGGCTGGAAGAACAATTGAATACGGCCCTGTTCCAGCGCTTGATCCAGCAGGTTGTACCAACTTTGCCCCTCGTCCACGGCCAGCGATTGCTCGGCCAACTCATTGAACGCCCAGCTCGGCTGCGCCTGGCTGGCGGCCAGCGCCAAGGCGGCATCCAGTGCGCGGTACAGCTCGTCCTCCGCCGCGCCGGGAGCAAAGCTGGTCAAGCCGATATGCGCTACCGGTAAGCAGTCACTGGCGCCGGTCTGCTGCAGGCTATGCAGGCTCTGCTCAAGCTGCTCGGCCAGTTGCAGTGCCTCGCTGCGTTCAAGGCCCGGCGCCAGCAGAGCGAACTCACCGCCACGATTACGCGCCAGAACAAAACGGCCCTGACTGAGCTGCTGCAACTGTTCGGCAATGCTGATCAGCAGTTGATCAGTACGCTGACCACCCAAGCGCTGGTTGAGGCCGCTTAGGTCATTAACCCGCAGCAACAGCAGGTAACCGCTGCAGGCCTGCTCCTCAACGTTGAGCCGCGCGTGCAGCTGTAAATCGAAATAGCGTCGGTTGGCCAGCCCGGTCAGGCTGTCCTGGTAGGCTTCGGCGCGCAGCACTTCACTGCGCGCGGCTTCTTCGGCAAACAGCGCCTTGAGCTTGCCAACCATCTGGTTCATGGCGTTGACCACCCGGCGAAACTCGGGGGTTTTCGGCAACTCCGGCAAGCTTAGGAACTCACGGCGGGCGATGGCATTGGACTGTTCGACCATATAGTCCAACGGGCGCAGCTGACGCTTGAGCAGCAACACACCCAGAGCAATACACAGCACGCCGCTGAGGGTCAGCCACAGCAGATTGCCCAGGGTGCTCTGCCAGAGTTTGCTAACGGCAAACAGCGGATGGCTGATCACCTGCACCTGCGCCGCTTGCCGCCAGCCATCACTGACAATTGCATCGCCCTGCGCGGCTTCCAGATCGACCAGTTGGGCAAACCATTGCGGCGCTTCGCCGCTGACCGGCACGCCGCTGCGCTCGACCAGTAGCTCGCCAGTGGCAGGATCGGTCACCCGAATGCTTTCAAAATAGCCACTGTCGAAAATCGAGCTGACCATCAGTTCGATCATCGCGGTGTCGTTGACATGTGGGCTGAGCGACAAGCCCAGCGCCGTGGCGGCATCCTGGGCATGGGCGCGGAGCTGGTTGACCTGTTGCTCGCGCGAGCTCTCGACGCTGACCAGAAAACTGCCGGTGAAATTCACCAGCATCAGCACGCAGATGGCGATAAACAACTGCTTGAACAACGACATCAACCACTCCTGTCGAGCCAACTGCAGAAAAATCCGGGCTCGATTACGCTTCAACAATACAGATAGGTGCAGGCTCAAGCACTTGGCTGATAAGGGTCGATACCCGGCAGCATCAGGCGCTTGGCAGACTTAGGCACGGCACTGGAAAAGTGCCGGCGGCACGACGGCCGTCATGGTGCGGGGCACGGGGACAAAACACAATATCCACAACAGCCGCGGGGGCAATTCGCCGATGGGGAGCAGGCTGTTTGCGATAACGGTCGCATTACCCATTGCAGGTAAGCGACCGTTGATCGGGTGGCAAAAGCAACAACTTAGGCGCGGGCCAAACCCTGCAAATGCACAAAGCCAAACAACAGCACCAGCACCCGCTGCAACCAGGGCTGTGGCTGACCAACCAGGCGCGCCTTGAACAGCAGCAGCTCGCCGAGATGCGCCAGCAGCATGCCGCCGGCAATCAGGTTGACCGCCAGGTACCAGCCCTCGCCCATGGGGTAGAGCAGGTTGAGCAGCGCCAGTAGCCAGAACGCGGCCAGTGCGCCTTTGGCGAATATCAGAACAGGCATACATCACTCCTTAATCAGCTAAGTCAGCCAGGTGAAAAACCTGATCAGTCTGCCCTGATAGCGCCTCAAGTACGTCCGCACTTTGGTCGGGTCGAGTGACTCGGCGGCACTCAGCGCAGCGTCAGAGCAATCGGCTCATCGCTGAAATCGAAGCAGCCGAGGAAGGTCTTGATCTCCAGCAGGCTGCCATCGACCTTTACATCACCCAGTAGCGCGCCCTTGAGCAGGCCGTTCTCGCCACTCATCACGGTGTCCAGATAGGTCTTGTCGAGGGTCAGCTTGAGGGTGGTGCCCTCGGGAATGCCCTGATGCAACTGCACAACACCGCGGCGCACTTCCAGCGCCCACTCCTCGCCGATATCTGGGAAGCTGAAGCCCAGGGTCAGCTCTACATCATTGGCCTTGTCCGGATCGACCCGGGTAATCCAGTTTTGCAGAAATATTTTCGCCGGGAAGGCCTTGAGCATGTCCGCCGAGAGAAACACGCTGCGTATGCTTTGCGCCATCTGCTGCACTTTACCGCCGGCAAACTGGCCCTCCAGCTCCATGGCGCTCATCAGGTACCAGTTGCGCCAATTGATATTCATGCTGGCGTAACCCAGTTTGCGAAAGCTGCGCGCCTTAATATCGCGCGCTAGCTTGTCCTCGTTGTCCACCTGAATGGCGTAGCTGGAAAGCTCGGCGGCCCATTGGTAATCACCCTTGAGATAGGCTTCTCCGGCGGCCAGCAGCAGTTTTCCCCGACCACCCATCAAGGCAATCAGACGCTCGGCCTTGTCTTTCGGCGGCAACGGGTCAAGCGCCACCGGGTCGCCCTGGAACCAGCCCATATAACCGTTATAGATCTGCCGCACGCTGTGTTTCACCGTGCCGTAGTACTCGCGCAGATAAGGTGTGTAGCCCGCCAGGTGTGGCGGCAGTTTGACCTTCTCGACCAGCTCGTCCGGGGTGAGGCCCTTGTTCATCCAGCGCACGCTCTGGTCGTGGATATAGGCAATACCATCGCGGGTCATGCGCAATACTTCCTCGACCTTATCCTGGCCGCTGACCGGGCGGCCATGCAGCGGCACCATATGCTCGGCCTTATAGGCGCGCAGCTTGTCCAGGCTCTCGACCCACACCACCGGGTCGCGGAACTTGGTGCCGCGCAGGGTGTGGATATTTGGCAGGGTCGGGCCCTGCTCCACTTCGGCACTGATCAGCACGCGGTTATCCGGCAGGTAAATGATGATCTCGTCCGGCGCTTCGCTGGGCACATGCAGAAACTGCAGGTCCAGGCCGGCGATGCGGGTGTCGAGCTTGTCCTTGAAGGTCAGAGTCGGCGCAATAAAAGTTGCGGCCTCGACCTTGGCAATGGGCCCGATACCGGCATTCATCTGTTCGTGATCACCCTCGGGGAGCATGGCGCCGAAGCTGTAGCCGGAGCGCACCGACAGAATCGGCCCGACCAGCGCGCCCTGGGCCACCACATTGGCCAGCAGGGTTTCATGGGCAATGATCTGCACTTCACCGCTGCGCACCTGCTCTTCAGTGACGAAAGCTTTTACGCCGTTGATATGGTCGGAGTGGAAGTGGGTGTAGACCACCGCCTTGACCGGCTTGTCGCTGATCTTGCGGAACTCGGCCATGATCTTGCGCGATTCGCTGACCGATTCGCCGGTGTCGATGATGATCAGCCCTTCCGGCGCCTCAATCATCGCCACGTTGCCCAGCTGCCAGCCGACCGCCGAATAGACGTTGCCGGCCACCTGGTAGACCTTCTGCGCGAAGTGTTTACTGTGTTCGGCCAGTTCCGGGTGGATCGAGGCTTTGATCTGCTCTTCCGGCAAAGCTGCGTGGCCGGCCATGGGTAACGCCAGGCTCAGCAGCACGGCGGCAATTCGATTGAGTGAAAACATGCGAAGGCGCTCATTGTTATTGGCAGTGCTGGAAGATTGGCCAAACCAAGTCAATAATTCCAATGCATTCCAAACTCAATAGCGATGCACAGCACGCATGAATGATCTACGCCAGCTCCGCCACTTTGTCGCCCTCGCCGAGCACGGCCATTTCGCCCGCGCCGCCGAAGCCGTGCACCTTAGCCAACCTGCCCTAAGCCGCAGTATTCAGGCACTGGAGTCCAGCCTCGGATGCAACCTGGTCGACCGGCACAGCCGCGGTATCAGCCTGACCACCCACGGCCAACTGGTACTGGAACATGCTCAACGCCTGCTGGCCGGCAGCCGCGCGCTGAAGAATGCCGTTAGCCAGCTGGGTAATCTGCAAACCGGTGAACTGCGTCTGGGCACCGGCCCCTACCCGGCCGCGCGTCTGGTGCCACGAGCGCTGGGACGCATGGCGCAGCGTTACCCACGGGTGCGGATCAATCTGCAGATTGGCAACTGGCTGGAACTGCGCAGCAGCCTGCTGGATGACGCCCTGGAATTGTTTGTCGCCGACAGCCGCGAGCTGCTTGACGACCCCGCGCTGTGCATCGAACCGCTGCAGCGCCACAGCGGCGTACTGTTCTGCCGCCCCGGGCACCCACTGCTGGAGCAACCGACGCTGCGTATGCACGATCTGCTCGACTACCCCATTGCCGGCACCCAGCTACCGCAGGCGGTCGAGCAGAACCTGCGCGCACTCAGCGGCCGCGAACAGCCGCTGAGTATTCAGTGCGATAACTTTATGGTGCTCAAAGCCCTGGTGGCCGATAGCGACGTGCTAAGCATGGCGCCCTGGGATGTGGTGGCCGAGGATATCCAGACAGGTCGCCTGGCGCGGTTGCCGCTGGAAGCAGGTGCGTTGACCGAGCAATCCGCCTACGCCCTGATCAGCCGCGCCGGGCACAGCCTGTCACCGGCGGCGCAAGCTATACGGGAAGAGATACTGGCCGAAGATCAGCTCTTCGGCCGTAAGTTTGAAGGCGCGCCGGATTAATAGAGCGCCTAAAAATAGTTGGTTAGAGCCTGTTTTTAACGCAGCAGAGCCGACGCGCAGCAGATCGTAAATAGGTTCTTAGTTGCGCTGGCGCTCCCGGCCCTTCTGCTCATCACGCCGGCCCTCGCGTCGATCATCACCACGGCGCTCACCACCCCGTTGTGCATCGTGGCGTTGCGGGCGCTGCTGCTGATGGTTGCGAGAGTGGTCACGATCACGGCGGCCATCCCAGCCAGCATGCGGTTGCGTCACGCGGTAGTCATGACGGTTCTGGTACTTGTGCGTTTGGTAATGACGCGGCTGCGGGGCCGGCACGTAATAACGCGGTGGCTGACGGTGATCATCGTAACGTCGCCCATCATGGTGATAGGCCTTGTAGCGCTGCGGCTGCGGCACCACGTAAACCGGGTAACGTTGCACCTGATAATAGGTATTCGAATGGCCGCGATCATAACCGCGATGGCCATAACCACTGCCGCCGCCATAGACCGCACAACCGCTTAAAGACAAAACCAACAACGCCAGCAGCGTGGATTTGTATGACATAGCGGCCTCCTTCGACCGCGGGTGCGGCAGCGACCGTTGTCGCTGCCAGGGATTGCTCCCAATGAATAGACAACGGGGTATGCCATCCAGTGCGTAGCACTTGATCCGCAGATTTCATGACAAATTATTTCAAGGTGAGTCCACCACCCTCAATTCGGTCACCCCTACGCAACCTGGCACAGTCCTCGCTTAGCGTTTTGCGCATAAAGGAAATGCGTACGGCGGCAAGCAGCTTGCAGCCAGACAATCTGCAATGGTCGACTAGGGTTCCGGTTCGCTGAGCAAGCCTGCAGCGAATGACTGGTCCGAGAGTCGACGACCTCACGCAGTGGCCACGGCCATGGGGTTACACGGCGGGATAAAAGCCCGGGAGAACGCACAGCACTGCTGTTCGCTTTCCTGTTCCCGCTGACTGACCCGAGGTTACCCATGCCGCTATCCACCCTGCTCGCCCGCCTGACTGCCACCTGCCTGCTCGCCGCCCTGCTGCTGCAACCGGCCACTGCTGCGAATGAGCCGAAAACCTTCAAGCTGTGCTGGTCGATCTTCGCCGGCTGGATGCCCTGGGGCTATGCCGCCACTGAAGGCATCGTCAACAAGTGGGCCGAGCAGTACGGCATCCGTATCGAAGTCAGCGAAGTGCCGGATTACGTCGGCTCCATCGAGCGTTACAGCGCCGGGGAGTTCGATGCCTGCTCGATGACCAATATGGACGCGCTGACCATCCCAGCTGCCGCAGGCGTCGACTCTACCGCGCTGATCATCGGCGACTTCTCCAACGGTGCGGATGCCATTCTGCTGCGCGGCCCGGGCCTGACGCTGAAAGACCTCAAGGGCAAGACCGTGCTGCTGGTGGAGAACTCGGTGTCGCATTACCTGCTCAGCCGCGCCTTGGAATGGGCCCTGCTCAAGCCTGAGGATGTGACCATCCAGCACGTCTCAGACACGCAGATTGCCGAGGCCTTTCTCGCTGGCCAGGGTGATGCGGTGATTACCTGGAACCCGATCCTGGCCAAGATCAAGCAGCAGACCCAGGTCAGCCAGGTATTCAGCTCCAACCTGATTCCCGGCGAGATCGTCGACCTCACCGTGGTCAACAGCAAGGTCCTCGCCGCCCACCCGGAGCTGGGTAAAGCGCTGACCGGCGCCTGGTTCGAAACCCAGCGTCTGATGGGTATGCCCACCGATGCAGGGCGCGCGGCACGAGCGAAGATGGCCAGCGCCGCCGGCACTACGCCGGAGGATTTCAGCCAGCAACTCGACACCCTGCGCTCGTTCTACTCACCGCGTTACGCCCTGGCCTTTGCCCGCGCCAACAAGATGCCCGAGCTGATGCAACGGGTCGCCCAGTTCGCCGACCAGCAGAAACTGCTCGGCAACGACGGCAAGGGCCTGGACAAGCTGGGTATCGCCTTCAGCGGTGAGCGCAGCCTGGGCAATGCCGAGAACATCCTGCTGCGCTTCGATGGAAGCTATATGCAGATGGCCGCAGAAAAGAATCTTTGATCAGACGCCCCGCAATGCAGCACGCGAGCACCGCCACGCACCGCCGGGGCGCATAACCCTGGCCTGGCACCAGCAGAAACCGCGTGCCAGCGGGCTAGATCAAGCTGGCACGATGTTCGCAGTACCTACCTCGTGCAGGAACAACCCGCTGCGGCGGGATCGCGGCACCACAATTTGCAATAGCTGACTAGGGTTCCGATCCGCAGATCACAGATCTGCGGGTGACTGGTCCGAGAGTTGGCGACCTCCTTCGAGGTTACACGGCGGGATAAAAGCCCGGGAGAACGCGCCCCACCCGTGGGGAACCGCCGCGCACTCCTGCCCGTACTTTCTCGAACTGGAGGCTCCACCATGCGTAAGACCCGTCTGTGTTCAGTACTCGCCGCCGGCCTGGCCGCTGCCATCAGCGTCAACAGCCACGCCGCGCCGAAATCCGACTTCAGCGTCTGCTGGACCATCTACGCCGGCTGGATGCCGTGGGAATACGGCGCCGCAGAAGGCATCGTCGACAAGTGGGCGAAAAAGTACGACATCAATATCGATGTGGTGCAGATCAACGATTACGTCGAGTCGATCAACCAGTACAGCGCCGGCCAGTTCGACGGCTGCACCATGACCAATATGGATGCCCTGACCATCCCGGCAGCTGGCGGCGTGGACAGCACCGCGCTGATCATCGGCGACTTCTCCAACGGCAACGACGGCGTCGTGCTCAAAGGCGAGAAGAAGACCCTGGGCGACCTCAAGGGCCAGAACGTCAACCTGGTCGAGCTGTCCGTTTCCCACTACCTGCTGGCCCGCGGCCTGGAAAAAGCCGGCCTCAGCGAGAAAGACCTGAAAGTGGTCAACACTTCCGACGCCGACATGGTTGCCGCCTTCTCCACCAGCGACGTCACCGCCGTGACCACCTGGAACCCGCTGCTGGCCGAGATCGAAGCCACACCGAGCGTGACCAAGGTCTTCGATTCCAGCCAGATCCCCGGGGAAATCATCGACCTGATGGTGGTCAACAGCGACACCCTCAAGGACAACCCGGCCTTCGGCAAAGCGCTGACCGGCGCCTGGTACGAAATCATGGCCACCATGAGTGCCGACACCCCGGCCGGCAAGGCCGCCCGCGAGCATATGGCCAAAGCCTCCGGTACTGACCTGGCTGGCTACGAAGCACAGCTTGCAGCGACCAAGATGTTCTATTCGGCCAAGGACGCCGTGGCCTTCGCCACCAGCCCGAAACTGCCGGCCACCATGACCAAGGTCGCCGAGTTCTCCTTCGGCCACGGCCTGCTCGGTGAAGGCGCGCAAAGTGCCGATGCCATCGGTATGGGCTTCGCCAAGGGCGTGACCACCGGCGACACCGGCAATCTCAAGCTGCGCTTCGACCCCAGCTATATGCAGATGGCGGCTGACGGCACGCTGTAACGCCTTCCCTACCCTCTCCCGCTTGCGGGAGAGGCTTCGGGGGAGTGGGCCCAAGCCACACGAGAACACTCTATGCGCCTGATCAACCGCCACCCGGATCGCAGCGGTCGCCTGCTGCTGATCCTGCTGCCCTTCGCCCTGCTGCTGTTCGCCTATTTCGCAGGCTCGGCGCAGCGGCTGACGGAAAACCCCAACGACAAACTGCTGCCCAGCGCCAGCCAGATGGTGGCGGCGGTTGATCGCCTGGCCTTTACCGAGGACAAGCGCAGCGGCAACTACCTGTTCTGGCAGGACAGCGCCGCCAGCCTGTCACGCCTGGCCATGGGCATCGGCATCGCCGCCATCGCCGGGCTGTGCCTGGGTATCGCAGCCGGCATCATTCCGCTGTTTGGCGCGCCGTTGTCGCCTCTGCTCACAGTGCTGTCGATGGTGCCGCCGCTGGCAATTCTGCCCATCCTGTTTATCGTTTTTGGCCTCGGCGAGCTGTCCAAGGTGATGTTGATCGTCATCGGCATCACCCCCTGCATCGCCCGCGACCTGGAACAACGTGCCCGCGAGATTCCCCAGGAAATCCTGATCAAGGCGCAGACCCTGGGTGCCAGCACCTGGACCCTGATTCTGCGTGTGGTGCTGCCGCAATTGCTGCCGCGCCTGCTGATCTCCCTGCGTCTGATGCTCGGCTCGGCCTGGCTGTTTCTGATTGCCGCCGAGGCCATCGCCAGCACCGACGGCCTGGGCTACCGGATCTTCCTGGTGCGCCGCTATATGGCCATGGACGTGATCCTGCCCTACGTGGTGTGGATCACCCTGCTCGCCTGGCTAATGGACCTGGGCCTGCGCCAGACCATCCGCGTGTGCTTCCCCTGGTACGAGGGGGCCAAGGCATGAGCGCCTTTATCGAAGTGAAGAATGTCTGGCAGGAGTATGGAGACCAGGTTGTTCTGGAGCGCCTGAACCTGAGCATCAACGAAGGCGAGTTCTGCACCCTGGTCGGTGCATCCGGCTGCGGTAAATCGACCTTTCTGCGCCTGCTGCTCGGTCAGGAGCGCGCCAGCCGGGGCGAAATCCTGCTCGGCGGTGAGCCGCTGGCTGCCGAACCCGATAGCAGCCGTGGCGTGGTATTTCAGCGCTACTCGGTGTTCCCACACCTGAGTGTGCTGGACAACGTCGCCATCGGCCTGGAGTTACCGCGCTCGAAACTGCTCGGCCGACTGTTTGGCGCCGCCAAGCGCGAAGCCCGCGAGCAAGCGGCGGTGATTCTGCACAAGGTCGGCCTCGGCCACGCCCTGGACAAATACCCCAGCCAGCTCTCCGGCGGCATGCAGCAACGCCTGGCGATTGCCCAGGCGCTGATCATGCAACCGCGCGTGCTGCTGCTCGACGAACCCTTCGGCGCCCTCGATCCCGGCATCCGCAAGGACATGCACGGCCTGCTGCTGGAGCTGTGGCACGAAACCAAGCTCACCGTATTTATGGTCACCCACGACCTGAGCGAGGGCTTCAGCCTCGGCACCCGTCTGCTGGTGTTCGACAAGACCCGCATTGACCCACACGCGCCGAACGCCTTCGGCGCGCGCATTACCTACGACATCCCCCTCAACAGTGACCGCCGCGCCACCCGCGCCGCCGTCGAAGCGTTGCCCGCGCATATCGCCGGCAATCTGCAACCGGCCCTGTAGGAGCACCCAATGACTGCCTCATTAAGCCTGCGCCCCACGCTCTACGAAGAGCTCGTTCCCGGCGGCGGCCATACCTCCTTTGTGCTCAAGCGCGGCCAACTGCTGCGCATTACCGACCTGCAAGGCGGCGCCAATGCCAGCCTGCTACTACTCAATGCTGCGGAGAAAAGCGAACGGCTAAACCTGCCCGACAGCCTCAAATGCCAGCACACCGCCAAGCTCACCGCCGGCCACTGCCTGTATTCGGATATGGGTCGCGTGCTCGCTGCCATCACCGCCGATACCTGCGGCTGGCATGACAGCTTCGGCGGCGTACTGAACGCCACCGAGGTGCAAGAAAAGTACGGCAACGGCAACTATCAGCAACTGCGCAACGGCTTCTTCCGCAACGGCGTGGACAACCTGCTGGTGGAAATGGGCAAGTGGAACCTCAATCTGCAAGACCTGCTGATGTGCCTCAACCTGTTCAGCAAGGTCACGGTCGACAGCGACGGCTGCTTCCACTTCCAGCCGGGCAACTCCAAGGCCGGCGAATACATCGAGCTGTACGCGCCGATGGACACCCTGGTGGTACTCACCGCCCTGCAGCACCCCATGGACCCCAGCCCCGACTACGCGCCCAAGCCGCTGCAACTGAGCTGGCACAAGGTCGAAAGCGACGGCATCAGCGTGCTGTGCCGCACCTCGCGCCCGGAAAACGCCCGTGGCTTCCATAACACCGAACGTCTGTATATCTGAGGCCGGCCAGCATGACTCTTATCTCAAGCGACAAGCACCCGGAAGCTGCGGTGTACCGCGCCACCATCGCCGCTGGCGAACCCTTTCTCTGCGAAGTAAAAGCCGGCCAGACCCTGCGCCTGCTCGACCTGGAAGGCAATCAGGCGGTCGATACGCTGTTCTATTCGGCGCGCAACCCGCGCGAGCGCTATGACGTGCAACGCACCCTGCGCAAACAGAACCGCGTGTACCTAACCACCGGCAGCGTGCTGTATTCCAACCTGGGCCAGCCGATGCTGACCATCAGCGCCGACACCTGCGGCCGCCACGACACCCTCGGCGGCGCCTGCGCCCAGGAGAGCAACACCGTGCGCTACGCCCTGGACAAGCGCTATATGCACAGCTGCCGCGACAACTTTTTGCGCGCCAGCCTGCATGACGGCCGCCTGAACAAGGCCGACATCAGCGCCAATATCAACTTCTTTATGAACGTGCCAGTCACCCCCGAAGGCGGCCTGACCTTTGAAGACGGCATCTCCGCCGCCGGCAAATACGTCGAGCTCAAGGCGCATATGGACGTGATCGTGCTGATCTCCAACTGCCCGCAACTGAACAACCCGTGCAACGGCTACAACCCGACTCCGGCTGAAGTGCTGGTGTGGGATTGATGGCCGCCCTTCGCCGCAGAGCGAAGAGCGAGTAAACGCCTTTCAACCACGGACGACCGTGGTGCAGACCGAATACCGCGGGACGGCCCGCCCACCCTTTCGAGGGCATCGCCATGTTCAACAAACTGCTGATCGCCAACCGTGGCGCCATCGCCTGCCGCATCCTGCGCACGCTACGCACCCTTGATGTACAGGGCGTAGCCGTCTACTCCGAAGCCGACGCAGCCAGCCTGCATATTCAACAGGCCGACGAAGCGCACAGCCTGGGCGAAGGCCCGGCTGCGGGCACCTACCTGGTGGTCGAGAAGATTCTCGCCGTGGCCAAGCAGAGCGGCGCCACGGCCATCCACCCCGGTTACGGTTTTCTCTCGGAAAACGCCGCCTTTGCCGAAGCCTGCGAAGCCGCCGGTATTGCCTTTGTCGGCCCAACGCCAGAACAGCTGCGCGTTTTCGGCCTCAAGCACACCGCCCGCGCCCTGGCCAAACAGCATGGCGTGCCGATGCTCGAAGGCACCGAACTACTGGAAGACCTCGACGCCGCGTTGGTCGCAGGCGAACAGGTCGGCTACCCGGTGATGCTGAAAAGCACTGCCGGCGGCGGCGGTATCGGCATGCGCGTATGCAACAGCGCCGCCGAGCTGAGTGACGCCTTCGAGGCCGTCAAACGCCTGGGGCAGAACAACTTCAGCGACAGCGGCGTATTTATCGAAAAATACATCCAGCGCGCCCGCCATCTGGAAGTACAGGTATTTGGCGATGGTCGCGGCGAAGTGCTGGCCCTCGGCGTACGCGACTGCTCGGTGCAGCGGCGCAACCAGAAGGTACTGGAAGAAACCCCGGCACCCAACCTGCCAGCCGGCATGGCCGAGGAACTCTGCGCGGCGGCGATCAAGCTGGCCAAGGCGGTCAGCTACCGCAGCGCCGGCACCGTGGAATTCGTTTACGACAGCGAGGCGGCACGCTTCTATTTCCTTGAGGTGAACACCCGCCTGCAAGTCGAGCACGGCGTTACCGAACAGGTGTGGGGCGTCGACCTGGTGCGCTGGATGATCGAACTGGCGGCTGGCGATCTGGCTCCGCTGAGCGAGCTTGCGAAAGATCTGAAACCCAACGGCCACGCCATTCAAGCGCGCCTGTATGCCGAAGACCCGGGTCGCGACTTCCAGCCGAGCCCCGGCCTGCTTACCGCCGTGCAATTCCCTGCGGCCGACGGTAAGAGCCTCCGCATCGACACCTGGGTCGAAGCCGGCTGCGAAATCCCGCCCTACTTCGACCCGATGATCGCCAAGGTCATCACCTGGGCCGATAGCCGCGAAGCGGCCAGCGCCGCCCTAGGCCAGGCCCTGGCCGATACCCTGCTGTATGGCGTGGAAACCAATAGCCAGTACCTGCGGCAGATCCTCACTGACGCACCGTTCGCCAGCGGCAACCCCTGGACCCGTTGCCTGGAAGGCCTGATTTATCAGGCCAACACCTTCGAAGTGCTAAGCGCCGGCACCCAAACCACCGTGCAGGACTTCCCCGGCCGCCTCGGCTACTGGGCAGTCGGCGTGCCGCCCTCCGGGCCAATGGACAGCCGCGCTTTGCGCCTGGGCAACCGCCTGCTGGGCAACGAGACAGATGCCGCCGGCCTGGAAATCACCATGAGCGGCCCGACCCTGCGCTTTAACACCGACGCAGTGGTGGCGGTCACTGGTGCGCCAATCCCACTGAGCGTCGATGGCATTGAGCAGCCACTGAATACCGCACTGCTGATCAAAGCCGGCAGCACCCTGAGCCTCGGCACCATTGCCGGCGCGGGCGCACGCAGCTATCTAAGCCTGCGTGGCGGTGTGCAGGTGCCGGATTATCTCGGCAGCAAAAGCACCTTTACCCTCGGCCAGTTCGGCGGCCACGGCGGCCGCGCCCTGCGCGCCGGTGACGTGCTGCATATCCCCGCGATGACCGACCTTCAAGCCGGCGCACAACTGCCAGCCGCACTGTGCACCGCCCTGCCCGCCGTGCGCGAAATCCGCGTGATCTACGGCCCGCACGGCGCGCCGGAATACTTCACGCCGGCCTATATCGACACCTTCCTCGCCACCGACTGGGAAGTGCACTTCAACTCCAGCCGCACCGGCGTGCGCCTGATCGGCCCGAAACCGGAGTGGGTGCGCGACAGCGGCGGCGAAGCCGGCCTGCACCCGTCGAATATCCACGACAACCCGTATGCGATTGGCGCGGTGGACTTCACCGGCGATATGCCGGTAATCCTCGGCCCGGACGGCCCGAGCCTGGGCGGCTTCGTCTGCCCGGTGACCATCATCGAAGCCGACCTGTGGCAGCTGGGCCAGCTTAAGGCCGGCGACAAGGTGCGCTTTGCGCCGGTGGATATCGCCAGCGCGCGGAAATTGGCCAAGGCCAGCAATGCAGAAACAAGTGACCTGGTAGCCCGGCTGCAATCCGGGGCCGATATGCCGCCGAGTTCCCCGAGTGCATCCGAGCTACAAAGCCCCATCGTTCTCGATATCGGCGAAGCCGATAAACGTCTGGTCGCGCGCCTGTCTGGCGACACCCATCTGCTGCTGGAAATCGGTGCAGCGGAGCTGGATCTGGTGCTGCGCTTCCGCGGCCATGCGCTGATGCAGGCGCTGGAAGCCAAGCAGCTGGTTGGGGTGATCGACCTCACTCCGGGCATTCGCTCGCTGCAGGTGCATTACCAACCGGAAACCCTGGCCCTTAGCGATCTGCTCGGCATAGTCGCCGGCGAATGGGACGCCGTGTGCGCCGCGCAGGACCTGCGCGTGCCGTCGCGCATCGTCCATCTGCCGCTGTCCTGGGATGACCCGGCCTGCCAGCTGGCGATCGAGAAATACATGACCACGGTGCGCAAGGACGCGCCCTGGTGCCCGAGCAACCTGGAATTTATCCGCCGGATCAACGACCTGCCCAATCTCGATGAGGTGTACAGAACGGTCTTTGAAGCCAGCTATCTGGTGATGGGCCTGGGCGACGTCTATCTCGGCGCGCCGGTGGCCACGCCGCTCGATCCGCGCCATCGTCTGGTCACCACCAAGTACAACCCGGCGCGCACCTGGACCGCCGAGAACTCGGTGGGCATCGGCGGCGCTTATATGTGCGTGTACGGCATGGAAGGCCCCGGCGGTTATCAGTTCGTCGGCCGCACCCTGCAGATGTGGAACCGCTACCGCGAAGTGGCCGCGTTCGACGGCAAGCCCTGGCTGCTGCGCTTCTTCGACCAGATCCGCTTCTACCCGGTCTCGGCAGACGAACTGCTGCGTATCCGCCGTGACTTCCCCCTAGGCCGCTATGACTTGCGCATCGAGCACAGCGAACTGGCCCTGGCTGATTACCAGACCTTTCTCGACCGCGAGGCTGAGGGCATCGACGCCTTCCGCAACCAGCAGCGCGCCGCCTTCGACGCCGAACGCCAGCGCTGGATCGCCTCCGGCCAGGCGCACTACGAGAGCGAGGAGGTCGCCGCCGACCTCGGCGAAGACGCCCCGCTCGGCGCCGGCCTGCACAGCATCGACAGCCATATCGCCGGCAACCTCTGGCAGGTGCAGGTAGAAGCCGGCAGCACGGTCAAAGCCGGCGATGTGCTGGTGATTCTGGAGTCGATGAAGATGGAAATCCCCCTGCTCGCCCCGCGTGACGGCGTGGTACGCGAGGTGCGCGTGCAACCCGGCTCGCCAGTGCGTGCGGGCCAACGCGTAGTGGTATTAGAAGAAGTCTGAGGGACTAACGCCGATAACTAAGGATGCGCCCTTTAAACGGTGTATCCGGGTTATCCAGCAGATTCAGGCTATCGGCCAGCTGCAAGTAGCCGTGCTCCAACATATAGCGGGAGAACCGCCCGCTATGGCCACGACCGGGGTCGACAATCAGCACCGCCGCGTGGCGATTGCAATGACGGGAGATAAACCCGGCCAGCAGGCTGGGGTGGTCGCGCTCGTAAAGCAGATCGCTGCCGATCACCAGATCAAACAGGCCCAGCTGCTGATAGTCCTCGGCCCAGTCGCAGCTCTGATAAGGCACCGGTTCCAGTTGATTAAGCGCGGCATTGCGCAGCAGAAACTCGCCGGCCAGCGGGTGGTAGTCGCTGGCGGTGATATCCGCCCCCAGGCGCTGCAGCACCAGGCTGGTCAATCCCAGGCCGCAGCCCAGCTCAAGAATGCGCAGCCCCTCCACCGCCATGCCGCTCAGGGTTTGCGCCAGCACTTCACCGGCTGGCCACAGCTGACCGAACAGCGACCAGGTGGCCGAGGATATCCCGGCTTTTTCCGCCAGGCCGTCGAGGTCGGCGAACTGCTGTTTGTCGCGCAGGGAACACAGGTGAAAATCCTCCAACCCGATGCTCAGGGTGGAATATTTGATGCGATAGCTGGCAGGCGCGCTGGGCATGGGGGCTCGGTGTGCTGAAAGGACTGCGGTCAGGGGCAGATCAGCAAGGCGCACGCCGGGCGGCGGTACGGGTCACCAAGGAGACTCTTCGTGTAGCCGCACCTTAGTCCTCAGGGCCTGGCGCAGCAAGCGCCATGCGCGCCCGTAAATCGGCCAAGGTCCCATGTTTCAGCAGCGCCGGCCGGTGCCGGGCGCTACAATGCGGCGATTATTTAACCAGCAGAGCCTTGCATGCCTCATCCATCCCCGCTGCCCCGTCAATGGTCCTTGATTGCGCTGCTGCTGGTTCTGCTCGGTTGTGGCTTCCTCGCCACCTCCCTGGCCAGTTACTACACCGCTCTGGACTCGATCCGCGCCGGCATCATCAATACCGAGCTGCCGCTGACCTCGGACAACGTTTACTCGGAAATCCAGAAGGACCTGGTTCGGCCCATCCTGATTTCCTCGATGATGTCTCGCGACACCTACGTGCGCGACTGGGTGCTGGGCGGCGAGAAAGACCCCGAGCAGATCACCCGCTACCTGCGCGAGGTGCAGGAGCATTACGCCACGGTCACCAGCTTCTTCGTCTCGGAGAAAACCCACACCTACTACCAGGCCAAGGGCGTGCTCAAGCGGGTGCAGGAAGATGAGCCGCGCGATGACTGGTATTTCCGCGTGCGCGACATGCAGGCCCCTTACGAAATCAATGTCGACGTCGACATGGCCAACGACGACCGCATGACCGTGTTTATCAACTACAAGGTGTTCGACTACCAGCAGCGCTTTATCGGCGCGACCGGTGTGGGCCTGACCGTGGATGCGGTGGTCAAGCTGATCGACACCTACCAGCAGCGCTATGAGCGCAGCGTGTTCTTTGTCGACACCAATGGCCTGCTGGTACTCACTGGCGCCAGCGGCGGGCCGATGGGCGCGCGGGTTGGCCAGTCGCTCAGTGAAATTCCTGGCCTGGAAGAGCTGCAGGCCAAGCTGCCGCATCCGCAAAGCGGCGACTTCGAGTATCAGGAACACGGCCGCGACCACTTCCTCAATGTGCGTTTTATCCCCGAGCTGAACTGGTACCTGTTTGTCGACAAGCATGAAGACGGCGCGGTCGCCGGCATCCGCAAATCGTTGTACCTCAATCTGCTGATCTGCCTGGTGGTCACCGTTATCGTCATCAGCCTGGTGAGCCTGGTGCTGCGCCGCTATCAACGACGCATCAGCGCCCTGGCTACCACCGACCTGCTGACCGAACTGCCCAACCGCCGTGGCTTCGATCTACTGGCCAATCAGGCCGTGCAGGAAGCCCGGCGCAGCCCAAGCGCGCTGTGCGCCCTGATGCTCGACCTGGACAACTTCAAGCAACTCAATGACAGCCATGGCCATATGGCCGGTGACGAAGTGCTGCGCCGCTTTGCCAGCGACCTGCGCAGCACCCTGCGCCAGTCCGACATCATCTGCCGCTGGGGTGGCGAGGAATTTATCCTGCTGCTCAAGGACACCACGCCCGAACAGGCCCGCGAGCTGGGCGAGAAAATCCGCCAGCAAACCGAGCAAAGCAGCATCAGTTTCAACGGCGCGCAGCTGCGCATCACCACCAGCATCGGCCTGGCGCAACTGCATGCCGATGAGTCGCTGGAGCAGCTGATCACCCGCGCCGACCGCGCCCTGTACCGGGCCAAACAGGGCGGCCGCAACCGCCTGTGTGAAGAAACCACGTGAGTGATGACAGCAGCCACTGCCCCTGCTGCGGGCAGCTCAACCAGTGCGCCCAGGCTGGCGCCGACGCACCGGTAAGCGAATGCTGGTGTTTTAGCGTGCCGGTCGATTCCGCGCAGCTGGTCAAGCTGCCGCCCGAGCAGCGCAACCGCAGCTGCCTGTGCCCACGCTGCGCTCAGGGCTTGCCACCTGAAACCCCGCCAGCAAACAGCTAGCCATGCGCCTCGATCGTTTTCTCAGCAACCTGCCCCAGCTCAATCGCCAAGCCGCCCGCCAACTGCTGGCCAGCGGCCGCGTGCGAGTAGACAGTGCGGTGGTTTGCGATGGCCTGTGCGAAGTCAGCCAGTTCAGCCGCATCGAGGTTGATAGCGAGCTGCTGCAGGCCGGCAAAGCCGCACGCTACTTTATGCTGCACAAACCCATCGGCGTGGTCAGCGCCACCGAGCATGAGCAACACCGCACCGTGCTGGATTTGCTCGATGAGCCGGACAAAGCCGACCTGCACCTGGCCGGCCGCCTGGACCTGAATACCAGCGGCCTGCTGCTGATCACCAACGATGGCCAGTGGTCACGCCGCCTCACCGAGCCGCGCAGCCGCCTGGGCAAGGTCTACCGCGTTGAGACCGAACAGCCGATTACTCCTGAGTACATTGAAGTGTTCGCCCGCGGCCTGTACTTCGCCTATGAAGACCTCACCACCCTGCCCGCCGAGCTGGTCATTCTCGATAGCCACAGCGCCCTGCTGACCCTGCACGAAGGCCGTTACCACCAGGTCAAGCGCATGTTTGGCCACTTCCAGAACAAGGTCATCGGCCTGCATCGCCTGAGCATGGGCGCCATCCAACTCGACCCGCAGCTGGCCCCCGGGCAATACCGCGCCCTGACAGAAGCGGAAATCGCCTGCGTCTAAGACAGTTCGTGCTCAAGTCACATACTTAGCTAGCTAACCGACAAACGGTTGTTCGATATCCCAATATTCACTTGCGCCAGCAGGAACACGGCTGCTTAAATCAAACCATAAGGTCTTATCGTGACTGAACAGTCACGCAAGCCATCTAAGCGTTCCATCGGTTACTTGCGCACTGCGCGAAATGGGTTCCTGCCTGGTCAAAGACGCCACTCCACACCTGCCAAAAGGTCGTGGATGGATGCTCTATTTCAGCCCTAACTGATTGAAAATAAATAACTTATAAAATCCTCCAGCCTGACATCTTGCTGTCACGTCCAGGCGCTTTCCTGATTGTCCTGCTTAGCCCGGTTTAACGGCACCGCCGTTTTGCCATGCCCACTTTTGCGCCAGGAGGAAACGACATGAAGCCAGCCACCGCTGTCGTCGATGTTCACGGAATCTACAAGATCTACACGGAGTTCTACGCCAATCCGAGCGCGCGCAAGACCATCATCCTGGTTAACGGCTCACTCTCCACCACCGCAGCCTTCGCGCAAACGGTCAAATACCTGCGTACCCAGTTCAATGTGGTGCTCTACGACCAGCCCTATGCCGGCCAGTCGAAGCCGCACAACCATCACCACCAGCCGATCACCAAGGAAGACGAGGCCAGCATCCTGCTTGAACTGATCGAACAGTTCCGCGCCGACCACCTGATGTCGTTCTCTTGGGGGGGCGTCGCCGCCATGCTCGCCCTGGCCCAGCGCCCGGCGCGTATTGAAAAGGCGGTGATCACCTCCTTCTCACCGTTGCTCAACGAGCCGATGGTCGACTACCTGGAACAAGGCCTGACCCATCTGCACGCCCTCGACGGCGACCAACTCGGTCACCTGGTCAACGGCACCATCGGGCGCTACCTGCCGTCGCTATTCAAACGCTATAACCATCGCCATATCAGCAGCCTGGACAGCCACGAATACCAGCAAATGCATGCCCATGTGCACCAGGTACTGCACCTCGACGCCCATTGCCAGATGCAGTGCCTGGCAGGCATCGAGATCCCGCTGCTATTCGTCAACGGCGAACACGACGCCTACACCTCGCCAGCCGATGTGCGCCTGTTCGCCAAGCACCTGAACGACTGCCAGTTCGTCACCATCGACAACGCCGGGCACTTCCTCGACATGGAGCACAAAGCCGCATGGCTGCAGAGCCAGGCCGCACTGCTGGGCTTCCTGCAGAGCAAGCCACTGCGCCAGACCCACTACCGCCCACAGATGGACGTGCTGCACGCGCTGGCCGTATGAAGCCTGCACACACCCGCGCCCGCACCGCGTTATTGCAGATAACCGGGGCGCGGACTTCATTTCAACCAAGACTTCCGGTATAAAGGCACCCGCTGCGGGCGTCGTATAGTGGTAATACCCTAGCTTCCCAAGCTAGAGCTGTGGGTTCGATTCCCATCGCCCGCTCCACTTCAACTTTCCATGGGGTTCCAGAGACCTCCATGGAGTGTTGCAAGTCATTGTCACGGTTGAGATTTTTTAAAAATCTTGACCCAGTGACTTCCAGCGAAATCCACTGACAGCCGCCCCAAAGCGGTACATTAAGTGGTACATCGCAATGCGGCGGTTCCCGATTCCGCATTGTTGCTGGGGAGAGGCAGGGCCTCACAGAGAACATCGCATCCAACTCGCTACCCAGGAGTTGGACTCATGCTCTCAGACCTCATGGTTCGCCAGGCCAAAGCGACAGGCAAGCCTTACACGCTGGCCGATTTCGACGGCCTTTCTCTCTACGTTTCAGCCAATGGTTCCAAGGCGTGGCACTTCCGCTTCTCGTGGGGTGGCAAGCGTGACCGCATGTCTTTCGGCAGCTATCCGGCACTCTCCCTGAAGGACGCTCGCGCACTTCGTGATGAAGCCCATTCGCTGCTCGCCAAGGGCGTCAATCCGCATTCCGAACGCAAGCGCAAACGCCACGCCATCGTCCTGGCGGGCGAGCACACCTTCAAGGCCGTCTACGAGCAGTGGCTGGCCCACCGCCAGCTTTCACTGGAGGCCGGACGGCAGACCAGCCTGGAGCAGATCGGGCGCGTCTTCAAAAAGGACGTGTTCCCGGTGCTACGCCACCTGACCATCTACGACATCACCCGCGCACACCTGCTGGACATCATCGCCAAGGTGGAAAAGCGCGGCTCGCTGTCGGTGGCCGAAAAGCTCAGGACCTGGTTCACCCAACTGTTCACCTATGCCACGGTGGCGATCCCCAACATGAGCGACAACCCCTCCAAGGATCTCGATGTGGTGGCGATACCGTTGCCGCCAGTCGAACACAACCCGTTCCTGCGCATGCACGAGCTGCCGGTGATGCTGCAGACGCTGCGCAAGTACCGTGGACGCCTCAACACGCAACTGGGCCTGCGCTTGCTGCTGCTCACCGGTGTGCGCACCGGCGAATTACGCTTTACCACCCCCGACCAATTCGACCTCGACCGTGGCCTGTGGATCATCCCGGTGGCCAGGCTCAAGCAGCGCAAGCTGCTCACCAAGAAGAAACGCAAGCGTCTCATCGACATTCCGCCCTACATCGTGCCGCTGTCGGTGCAAGCGCAAGAGATCGTTCGTCACCTGCTGGACAACTTCAAGACAGCGCAGGTGTATCTCATCCCAGGGGACTGGTGCCTGAAAAAAGCAATCAGCGAGAACACGCTCAACGGCGCGCTCAAACGCATGGGATACGAGGACCAGCTCACGGGACACGGTATCCGCGCCACGATCTCGACCGCGCTCAACGAACTGGGCTATCCGAAGAAGTGGGTGGACTCCCAGCTCTCACATGCCGATCCGGATAAAGTCAGCGCGACCTACAACCATGCCGAGTACGTCGAGCAGCGCCGGGTCATGATGCAGGACTGGGCGGATCGCCTCGATCTGTTCGAGCAGAACCAGGTGGCGGTCGCCAGCATGCACCTGACCATCACGCTGCAAGGGCTGCCGACTATCGCCGGCCAAGCGGCCACCCAGCCGCCGATGGTCGACCTCGCCGCGCCGCAGTTGATCGTGACCCCGCCGACCGCGGAGATGCCCGCAGCGCCAGCATCGGTACAGCGGCTACCCGCCGTAGGCCTGCCCGAGTACGCGCGCCCCAGACTCTCTGAGGTGCAGCGTGAACGCTTGCAGTTACTGGAGATGTTCGAAGCCCCCCACAACCTGTCGGTAGCCGACTACGCCAAGCTGGCGGGCAAGTCCCGCCGCTGGATCACCTATGAGATCCAGGCGGGCAACCTCCTGTCGATCCACATGGGCAACCGCGGGCAACGGGTGCCGGACTGGCAGCTCGACCCGCTCAAACGCAGGCTGGTCCAGTCCGTGCTGAAACAGGTGCCACGGGGCATCGACACGTGGGACATCTACCATGCCCTCTTGCGCGCCTACGACACCCTGGGAGCACCTGCCGCCATTGACGCAGTCTCCCCGACGAACCTGCACCTGGCTGCACGGCTAGTGGCCGCGCAGTGTATGGATGCGGACGATCTTGCGGTGCCCTCCGAATTCCCGGCGCAGGTGAGGCAAGCGTGAAGCGACACGCCAACCCAATCAACTTTCCTACCGTTGCCCGCCTCTAGGGGAGCGACCGAGATTGCGCACCTTTGAATCTTGAACGGAGCTTCGGACCGGCCACCCCATACCCGCACAACTGCGACACAGCGCTCAATTCTGAAAGATAGTGCCTAGACTCGCGAATTATCATCCGTAGTCGTAGTCGTCTCCAATGTCTGGTTCAGTAGTGGCCAGGCAAAGGCTAGAAATCACCGGAAACCTATGAACGATTCTCAAATGACAGACCATACGGCTCTCCCTCGGGAGCAAATGAAAGCATTCTGTCACTACGGAAAACACCACAGCACAGTAAGGAGGCTACTGTATGAGGATACGTCACCTGCACTACTTTCTGGTCGTCGCTGAAGAGCTGAGTTTCTCGCGGGCGGCTGCCAGAGTCCATATCGAACCGTCCCCCCTCTCTCGGACTATCAAGGAACTGGAAGCAGAGCTAGGGGTTCGCCTGTTCCAACGTGCCAGCGGACGCATCCGGCTGACCTGGGCCGGTGAAGTTTTCCGTGAGGAGGCGCATCGCATGCTCACCTTCATGGAAGGAGCCCGTACCCGCGTGCATGCTGCAGCACGCGGATATCGGGGCCGGCTGCGTATCGGTCTAACCGACAGTCTTGCACAACCCCAACTTACCAAGTTACTGGCGCGCTGCCGCGAGGAAGAGCCTCTCACAGAGGTAAGGATCATCGAAATGACCACGAAGGAGATGACCAGAGCTCTGGGCAACGATCAGATCGACGCTGCCTTTACTATACAGACTGAACTCAGCGCCGGATTCGTCAACGAAGTTGTCTGGACCGACCGCCCCGTCACCGCCATCCCCAAGAACCATCCCCTTCTTTCCTTTGAAAAAATCACGCCTCATGAAGTCGCCCGACACGCATTGATTCTTTATCATCCCGAGCTGTGCCCAAGTTTACACGATGCCATTCGTCGTGGTTTTTGCGAGTTCACATTGCCTTTACCGGCGATCGCCGAATACGTTTCGGGACATGAGTCTATGATGATGCTGGTAGCCGCAGGCTACGGTATCGGCTTGGGGCTGGAGTCTCAAACTGCGCTGTACAATCATCCTGACGTCATCATCCGCCCCTTCACCGACGATGTACCCAGTACACCAACGTTCATTGCTAGGCTCGATAAGCCGCCATCGGAAGAGTTGAGCAGGTTCATCGCTCGCGCCCAGCAAGTTGGTGAAGTGATCACCACCTAACAATTTTTCAAAACGAGCAGTATGGCTCTGAATTTGATTGCTAGGGTCATGTTGTTTTCGTCACTGCTCTGACCTTAAAAGTCGCCCCAACACAGGGTAAACACCGGACCGCAATACACTCGAGGCCGGATGGCGATCGCCATTGACGCCCAATTCCAGAAATAGGCACTCTCAACTCCGCGTGACTTTTTTCGTCAACTGGATGACAAAAAGATTCGAACTTATCAATCCGCTATCCCGGCAGGACAGTTCTGTTCATTTTAAATCTTGATTGTCCCCAGGGCGCTCTCAATAGTTGAACCCCTGTGGGTCGGCTTGACGATGTACTCCATCAAATCAATAAAACTCGGTACAGCCGAATATCACGGCTATCCAATAAATCCGGTGGTCAGCACGATCCGTTTGTTTGATGCACTCATGGAATGACGCACCTCTACTACGTGTCACGCCTTACGAGTGCTGCCAAGCATAAAGGAGTGACCACCATGTCCACTGAGCACACCCCAGTTGCGGAGCGCCGTATTCTCCGCCGCGCCGAGGTTGAAGCCAAAACCGGATTTAAACGCGCACATATTTACAATTTGATGAAAGAAGGCAAATTCCCCAAAGCCTTACGCCTGGGGATTCGAGCCGTTGGCTGGGACTCTGCCGAAATCGACAACTGGATCACCGAACGCCTCAAAGAGCGCGTTTGACGCCGCTCCACTACGGACAAGGAGCGAGCCATGCAGGTGATCGCCATCATTTCGACGAAGGGCGGAGTCGGTAAAACCACCGTCGCTGCCAACCTCGGAGGCTTCATCGCTGACGCAGGCCTGCGGGTGCTGCTGATCGACCTCGACGTGCAGCCCACGTTGTCGTCCTACTACGAACTCACCCACCGCGCCGCCGGCGGCATCTACGAGCTGCTGGCATTCAACGAGCAAACACTGCCGCAGCTGGTATCACACACAAATGTCACGGGGCTGGATGTGGTGCTGTCCAACGATGAGCACCAGCAACTGGGCACACTGCTTCTGCATGCTGCCGACGGCCGCTTGCGCCTGCGCAACCTGCTGCCGCTGTTCCGACCGCACTACGACCTGGTGCTGATCGATACACAGGGCGCACGCAGCGTCATGCTGGAAATGGCCATGCTCGCCGCAGACATGGCCGTATCCCCGATCACCCCTGAAATTCTGGCTGCCCGCGAACTCCAGCGCGGCACGCTGCAAATGATCGACGCGATCGCGCCCTACCGCTACCTAGGTATCCAGCCTCCACCACTGCATTTACTGCTCAATCGCGTACCAGCCATCTCGTCGAACGCCAAGCTGGTTCAGCAGACGCTACGGCTGATCTTTCGTGAGCACCATGAGGTCCAGATACTGCGCTCCGAGATCCCCGCCATCGAGGCCTTCCCTCGCGCCGCCACGTCGAGCCAACCAGTACACAGGGTTGAATACCGACGCCCGTCTGGGCGTCAGGCACCGGCGGCCCTGGAAACCATGCGCGCCCTTGCCAGCGAGCTTTGCCCGCAATGGCAGGAGCAGTTTGACCGCGTGACCGGCCGAACTGGCAGGAGGCATTCAAATGTCGAGCGCTCATGAACTCTGCCGCGGTCACAAGCGATTACTGCCACTGATCGAATTCGCCTTGAGTGAGGGCTGGGAAGTCCGCCGCACACAGGGAGGGCACCTGAAATTCGTGAAGTCTGGCCTGCCGCCGATCTTCACCAGCTCAACAGCGAGTGATCACCGGGCAAGCCAAAATGCCTGGGCGCGCCTTCGCCGGGCCGCACGGTGCCTGTCGGGAGACCTGAATGGCTGATGTCACTCCCCAGGAAATGGCCGGCAAGCTGATGGCTGAGGGGTTCTCCCGTTCCGGCCCTGTCGCACAGGTGTTGAGCGACCCCGTTACCGACACCCCGATGGTTGTCACACTCGATGATCTGCGTCCCTATGAGCTTGATCCACGCCTGACGCGCAATCCGCTCTATGACGACATAAAAGCGTCCATTCGTGAACGTGGCCTTGATGCTCCGCCGCCGATCACCCGGCGTCCCGGAGCAGACCACCTCATCATTCGTAACGGCGGCAATACCCGGCTCGCCATCCTGCGAGAGTTGTGGTCAGAAACGAAGGAGGAGCAATTCTTCCGAATCTACTGTTTGTTCCGTCCCTGGCCGGAACGCGGCGAAATCATCGCGCTTACAGGCCACCTTGCCGAAGGTGAGTTGCACGGTGGACTGACATTCATCGAGCGCGCGCTCGGCGTTGAAAAAGCCCGCGAACTGTACGAACTCGAAAGTGGCAAGTCGCTGTCACAGTCAGAACTCGCCCGCCGCCTCAGCGCCGACGGCTACCCAGTTCCGCAGTCCCACATCAGTCGCATGCAAGACACCGTGCGCTACCTGCTGCCCACCATTCCCAACGTGTTGTACAAAGGGCTGGGCAGGCATCAAGTTGAACGGTTGGCGGTATTGCGCAAAGCGGCCGAACTCACCTGGGAAAAATATGCGTGCGGAAAGGCCTTGACCACCGACTTCGAGACGCTGTTCCACGATGTCCTCGCACCATTTGATGGACAGCCAGACTCCTTTTCTGGCGGTCGCGTTCAAGACGAACTGATCGGTCAGATGTCCGAGCTGCTCGGTATCGACTACAACGTGCTGGAGCTTGATGTCGACAGCACCGGAAACCGCCAGCGTGCGGTAAGCACTCCACCACCGCTGCCAGTCGAAGCCACGACCGTCGTAACCGCCATCAAAACTGACAAGGTGCCCACTACCCCACCAGCTTCAGCTCGGAACGATAGCGCTGCAGCAGACGCTTCAGGAGCAGCCCCTAACGACACAACCGCCCCACCACTTCAGGTGCAGTCAGCGGAGACACATCCGGCCCAAGGAGCAGGTGACACCGAAGCCCGCCTGCAGGGCCACATCATTTCCCCCGCCGACAGCACGGAGCGGTTACAGGCCATCCAGCAACTGGTTGCCGAACACACCGGCGAGCCTCTATCCGCCTTCACAGACAATGTACTGCAGGCGATTCCCGTACAAGCCGGTGGACTGTTCCCGATCAGCGACGTCTGGTACATCGAACCGGGACTTGATTCGCCAGATCGCCTGCGCGTCCACATTGCTCAATTCGCGCAGGAGATCGCCGGGGAAGCCCAACTGGTCGACCGCATCGAAGCGGTCATGGCCGGCATAGGTTTCACCTGCACCCCGCCCCTCCAGGACACGCCTATATCCGCCTTCGGCCACATGGTGTTGGCGTTGTTGCACGCATTGAGTATCCACTACGCCACCGAGCCCGATCAGGGTGGTCTTCGCCTGGACGACAGCCTCGGGGCACTGTTGCTGGGAACCGACATCAGGGACGCAGAAGCCCTACCCCGCCTGAGCGATAACGGCTTGGTCAAGTTGTTCCGTCTGATCCGGCTGGCACGCCGGCTGTTGGATCTGGAGGCCAATCCAGATGGGACCAACCACTGAAACAGGCCGGAGGGAACCATGTCGACACCTCATCCGCTTAATCAAGCTGTCGTCGCACAAGCTCTGCACGATCTGCGCAACGGCCAACTTCGCCGCTGCCAATCGATGGGCTTCAGCGAGCGGGAACTGGACGTACTGAAGCAACCCGCGCTGGTGAGCCTGCTGGCCAATGCCCAGGTGCCGTGGTGCTCTGTGACAGTGAATACGGACGTCCTCTGGCGCTTGGTCAGCCAGATGAATGACATCGAGCACGAGATCGCCACTGTCGATCGCATGCTGCGTTTGGGGGCCAGTACTGAAATGGTCAGCAAGTTCTACGGACTGACCCATCAGGAAGTCGCTCTGCGCCGCGACATCATTAAACTGCCTAAGCGCCGGGGGCGACACCCGGTTCTGAATGAAGAACAAGAGATCACTCTGTGGAAGCAATGGAAATCCGGCTTTACGGAACGCGGCATCGCGCTGGATGACGACAGCACAATGCTGGAACTGACGATGGATCTGGCCGAGGCCTTATCGTTGCCCATGTCCGTGATATGGGCTGCGATAGGAAGCTGGATCGACCAAGGCCTGGTGTAGGCCATGGTCCCGCCGACAGGCCCCGTCCCTCTCTCAGCGCTGCTCGACGACGCTCTACGGCACCTGCCCCCCAGCAAGGACAGCAATCCAGTCGGCGACGGATTCCTCTACAGCGGCAATCGCCATGAAAGCGTACCCCGTGCGCTGTTTCTTGATAGGCGTTTGACGCCGCTGGAACGCAACGCCTGGCAAGTGTTCCGGCTCCTGCTCAACGATGATGGAGTCACTGCATTCCCCACCTACGATCAATTGCGCCCCTACCTGGCATCGACACCTTGCGCGGAGCAGGCATCGCACGAAACGGTGGCACGCGCATTGACGCTGCTGCGCCTGACGCGCTGGCTCAGCCTCGTGCGCCGCCGGCGTGATCCGAAGACCGGCCGCATCAAAGGCAACTTATACGTCCTGCACGATGAACCGCTCACGCCCTACGAGGCCATGCAGCTTGACCCGGAATACCTGGGGCTGGTGAGCCACGCGCTCGACCACGCCAGCAAAGCGATTCAGCGGGTGGGCTACCACGCCATCCAGGAACTCACCGAAGACCCAATGCTCAGCGGCCGTATACTGCCAACACGCCTGCAGGTACTGACCCAGCGCATGGCCCAGGGCGGTATATCCTTACGCGAAAGTTATCCACAGGCGCAGACTTCCCACGAATCCGAAGAAGGCTACGAGGCCCTTCTTCGGAATGGCGAGCCGCCGTCTTCGGATTCCGAAGCAGGAATGAACACCAGCAAAACCGCCCCTCTTCGGAATCCGAAGCAGGACCGTACTGAAGTACTTAGTACTCGTATAAATAAATCAGTACGTACGGTACCGCGTGCGCGAGAACTCCAGGGCCTGCAACTGCCTGAGCGCTTCCTGGCGTTGAAGGATGAACAACAGGCCGGCGCTCTAGTGGCCCTGCAACAGGTCGAATCTGAGCAGCGCCAGGCCGTGCTCGACGAATGGGCCGTGCGCTGTCGCAACAGCGAGGTGCGCAAACCTGCCGGCTACCTGTTCGGCATCATCCAGGCCGCCATTCGCGGCGAATTCAAAGCGTGGGCTGGACAAGGGCAGAGCAATGCCGTTGCCAACACCCCACCTCCCGAGCCCCCTTCTCGACCGGCGAACCCCGAAGTCGTCCAGGCACACCTCGCCCATCTGCACGCCCTGCTGAACCAGAAATGACGGTATAGGAAACCTCCCTGGATCACCTTGGCACTATCCCCAGGGGATAGTTGTAACAGACAGCCTTCCCAGCCCGCACCCGGCTGGCACCTCCCATCGCTGCGCCAGCCCGACCGACTGGAACTCCATGGAACTATCCCCTGGGGATAGTTGCAACAGACAGCCTTCCGCTCGCAAAACCCGGCTGGCATCGAGTGCGGTTTGTTGACTGACCGCCTTCCGTCCGCTGCCCAAGCTGGCGACTCGTTCCGCTACCGCGAGTCGTCCCCATGGCCACCGACAACACCTTGCAACTGAATCTCGGATCGCTACGCAGTGCAATGTCGCTGACGCTGCACACCCATCACGCCTCACGCATCTGGCACGGTCGGACGGCCAGCGACGGAAAACCCGGCATCGTCGGCTTGAACGGTTTCATCGCCATTGCCAACAAGATCAAGCGCGGCTCCGAGCAGGACGACCCTTACTCCGACTGGTGGATGCTGAGGGTTGAGGAAAAGCTGACGCAGACCAAGGACACGTTGCAGGCCTTGCGCGAACAGGTCGACCAGGCCTTGGCCGACGTGCCGCCAGCGCTATCGCTGGGTGAGAACATGAACGTGCAGCCGGTGAAGCTGCCGCTGTTCGTGAACGCGCAGCTCGGCTTCCTCGCGGTGTACCTGCTGGCCGACTATGACGACCTGGCGCGCAAGCTGATCCTGGCCCACCACACCGCGCTGATTGATCGCAGCACGCTCGAACGCTGGCTCAACGAAGGGGCTCACGCACTGCGCAGCCTGTTCTCGCTGGCACAGCAGTTTCGCTACTCGGGCTGCACCAGGGACGATTTCGCTGCCAAGAATGCCGCAGCCAGGGCGGCCATCGAGAAACTCGGCGAACTACCGCAGGACGTGCTCGAAGGCACCCTGCGCTCCCGCTACGCACCTCCCATCATCCGGCGCTCGGCGCTGGCCGCCTCTGCAAGCCAGGAAGCAGAGGATGCCAGCGCCGACGACTTCCCGGTGGAAGACGCCGATAACCCGGAGGCTGCAGCAGGTGAAAATGAGGATGCGCCAGTATGACGACCACCTCGACTTCTGCGGCAGCTCGTCGCTTTCACCCCCTGGAACAGGCTGACTTCCAGAAACTGGAACAGGCGGCCTATCTAAAAGGCCTTTTACGTCCCTTTCCTTTTAAAGGTAAGGGGACTCTTACCGAGTGGGCCAGCCAGTGCTACGCGTTGCGCGACGGCTTGATCGAACTGGCGCAGCGGCGCGTTCTGGCGCAAGCGGTCGACTATCCCTTCCGTCTGCTGCCCGTTGAACTGGCCCAGCAAACCACTGGCGCAGGCACCGTGTTTCTGCGCTGGCGCAGGCCAGACCGCTCTGCCATGGGCGTGGCGTTGTGGCAGGCGCTGATCACCAGCCCCGCCACTCCCGACACGCTGATCGACGACCTCTACGCCATGGAGGTCCAGCGCATCGTGCTGAACATGCAGATCAGCCTCCTGCACACGCTGGGCCGCCAGGCTCACGAATGCGCCAGCAAGGTGGCCCAGGCCGAATCGACTTACCTGCAGCGCTTCCCCGGAAACGCTGCGTCCATCCGCACCACAAGTTCCAAGGAGTCACTATGAGCACGCACTTTGTTGGCGAAGGCAACATCGGTTCTGCGCCGGAATTCAAGGAGTTTCCGAACGGCAATGACGAACCACGACGGTTGTTGCGTTTGAACGTGTATTTCGACAACCCCGTTCCTACCAAGGATGGCTATGAAGATCGCGGTGGGTACTGGGCACCCGTAGAGCTGTGGCACCGCGAGGCTGAACACTGGCAAATGCTGTATCAGAAAGGCATGCGTGTGCTGGTGGAAGGTCGCACGGTGCGCGATGAATGGGAGGACGCCGACGAGAACGAGCGCGTGACGTTCAAGATCGAGGCTCGACGCGTCGGCATCCTGCCGTACCGCATTGAATCAGTGATGCTGAGCCCGAAACAGGCCAGCGATCCAGCCCACCCTGCGGAGTGATGCCTGCAGCACACCTCAGTGGAACTATCCCCAGGGGATAGCTCCACTGAGTTCCACTGAATTCCAGCGCCCCTGTGAAACGAAGCTTCTGGTGATTGAGCAACTGTCACCTTGTCTCCTCCTCTAAAACACGGATTCAGACCATGCTGTAGCGGAGAGTGCACTGCTGCGGACCACTGCCTATCCGACTCAACCAATACACGTTGAAGAACGTGACCGGCAGAAAGCGGCCAGGAGCAGGGCCATTACTGCCGAAAACACTAGCCGTCTTCATCAATGTTGATTGCAGTTCTTAGGAGGCGAGCAAGGGCATCGACTTTCGCTAGATTCAGGGCCTCATCAACTGTAAAACCTAAACGAACCACGACACAAAGCGTAAATAAGACCTGCAGTCTATAGGTGAGTGCTACCAGCGCAGCTCCTTTCACTGCCTTTTTGGCACCGTTGGCATCATAGTGTGCGTGGTAGTTCCTAGTGTTCTTGGTTCCTTTAATGATATCAGCCACCGCTTGCTCTCCTCCGAAGACAGCCACATAAGGGGAGAACATGCGCGCCAGCCGCTCTGCTAGAGTGATTTCGTTTCCAAAGTTCAGCTTCTGCTTCAGCCATTCTTTATCGGCCTCCGGGCATCCTTCGAGGATCGCCGCAACCTTCGCCTTATATTCAGGCTTTGGCAACCTCGTGATATTTGAAGTGCGCCGATGAAATGCCTCCAGTGCTTGGGCCATGGAAATGAACTTGGTATCTATGTAGGAGTGAAAGTTATCTTGAACCAGGTAGTAGTGGTGTAGTGCAGGCCCTAAGTTATCGCACTCCCTGAGCCAGTTGGACAACATAGATTGCAGGCGCGGGCCAACGCTTGCGTAGCTTAGAAGCATATCGTGGGCACGATGCGGTTTGCCCTCTCGTTGGCTTGGGTAGTTCAAGCTGCGAAAATAGACTGATAGCCATTTGTGAAGAGGCTCAAGCGTTGAATCATCGATCTCTGCCATAAGCGAGTGAATGGCCACCGGCCGCCCAACAGCAAATGCAAAGAATCTCGTTATTCGGTGAGACAGGCCAATAAAGTAGTCAAATGGCTTAGGTTCTGACGGAGTTATCTGGATGTAAGCTTGATGAAAAAATTCCAAGGTGGGAAATTTTCTCCCCCCTGGAATTTTGGCATTTAGGAATAGCTTAAACTTAGTGCCATCTTGGAACGTAAACTCCACCGGAGGGGGGATGTCAACAGAGAGAGTGAAATCCTCGAACTTATTTCCAACATCTAGTTTAAAAGCAGACTTGTTCCACCATTCGCTTAGGCCCTCCACGCCAAACCGCATCGAAAGAAACTTTCCCGCTTCTTCCATTCCAACACCAATAAAAGCCAAGCGCGCTTCGATACGTGATGTAGCTGGCAACCCAGGAAAGGAAACGCTTTTGGTTCGATAACCACACTCCTCAAGGGTTACGTACCCCCCTTCGACTATACCTATCAAGCGACCGATCTCCATTTCTTCAAAGGAAGTGAAGGCCGAGTCATCGGCAGTGAGTTCCAACTCAACTTTCCCCCCATCGGAGATAGTCAAAACACCAGGGTGTTTCCTTTCACTGTCTGCAGGGCTGAAGAAGAAGCCGCGTTTAACGATCGGCTCTGCAACGTACATGGCAAGCTCCCTTTGAATGATTGTGCCGGCACTCTGCCCGCTACATTTTCGCCTGTCGAGATAATGCACTCCCAGCCAACAACACCATCCTAGGCTGCTTGCTCCCAACTAAACATGCAGTAGGACAACTCGGTATCTGCCGCGTCCACGTTGTTTGCTGCCACATACGCGCCTGACGGGAATGCTGAGGATCATTCGATGACCATCACGCCCCGGAGACTCTATGCGCGTATTCCTCTGCGAGAAACCATCCCAGGGCAAAGATATCGCCCGAGTCCTGGGTACCGGCCAACGCGGCAGCGGTTGCTACAGCGGAACGGGCACCGTCGTGACCTGGTGCATTGGTCACCTGATCGAAGCGGCCCAACCGGAAGCCTACGGCGAGCAGTACAAACGCTGGTCCATCGAGCAGCTTCCCATCATTCCCGAGCGCTGGCGCGTCGAGCCGAAGGCCGCAACCGCTGCGCAGTTCAAGATCGTCAAGCAGCTCGTCGGCCAGGCAAGCGAACTGGTGATCGCAACCGATGCGGATCGCGAAGGCGAGATGATCGCTCGCGAGATCATCGACCTGTGCGGCTATCGCGGGCCGATTCAACGGCTGTGGCTGTCGGCACTCAACGACGCGAGCATCCGCAAGGCGCTGAGCGCACTGAAACCGTCGAACGAGACGCTGCCGCTGTACTACTCGGCACTCGCTCGCAGTCGGGCCGACTGGCTGATCGGCATGAACCTGAGCCGCCTGTTCACGCTGCTCGGGCGTCAAGCCGGCTACGACGGCGTACTGTCGGTCGGGCGGGTGCAAACACCGACGTTGGCGCTGGTGGTAGCCCGCGACCGCGAGATCGCGCGCTTCGTTTCGGTGCCGTTCTGGACCGTTGAGATCGCGTTGTCGGCGGGTGGGCAGTCCTTCCGCGCCAATTGGATCGCACCGGATGGCTGCACCGATGACACAGGCCGCTGCCTGCAGCAGGCGGTAGCGCAACAAGCCGCCGATCGTATGCGCGTTGCCGGCAGCGCCCAGGTGGTCTCAGTCGAAACCGAGCGTGTACGCGAAGGCCCACCGCAGCCATTCGATCTCGGCACCCTGCAGGAAGTGTGCTCTCGCCAACTCGCTCTGGACGTGCAGGAAACGCTCGACATTGCGCAGGCGCTCTACGAGACGCACAAGGCGACGACCTATCCGCGCTCTGACTCCGGCTACCTGCCCGAAAGCATGCTCGCCGAGGTGCCAGCCGTACTCTCCGCTGTTCTCGCCACAGATCCCAGCCTGCGCCCATTGCTCGATCAGATCGACCGTACTCAACGCTCACGCGCCTGGAACGACGGCAAGGTGTCGGCCCACCACGGCATCATTCCAACCCTGGAGCCGGCCAACCTGTCAGCAATGAGCGACAAGGAGCTGGCAGTCTATAAGCTGATCCGCGCGCACTACCTCGCGCAGTTCCTGCCGCATCACGAGTTCGACCGCACCACTGCACAGTTGCTGTGCGGTGGCCAGAATCTGCAGGCCATCGGCAAGCAGGTGATCATCTCCGGCTGGCACCAGGTGCTGGCCGTACCGGAAGCGGATGACGCGGACGGCGAATCGACGCCCCGCAGCCAGGTGTTGCCAACCATGCGCGAAGGTCTGTTCTGCCAGGTCAGCCACGTCGATCTGAAAGCACTCAAGACGCTACCGCCCAAGCCCTTTACGCAGGGCGATCTAGTCAAGGCCATGAAGGGCGTCGCCAAGCTGGTCACTGATCCGCGGTTGAAGCAGAAGCTGAAAGAAACCACGGGCATTGGCACCGAGGCCACGCGCGCCAGCATCATCAAAGGCCTGCTCGATCGCGGCTATCTGGTCAAAAAAGGCCGTGCTGTACGCGCATCAGAAGCGGCTTACACGCTCATCGATGCGGTGCCAGCAGCCATTACCGACCCCGGCACCACCGCCGTCTGGGAACAGGCCCTGGACATGATCGAATCTGGCAGCATGACGTTGGATACCTTCGTCGAGAAGCAATCCATGTGGATCACCCAGCTCGTGCAGCAATATCGCGGCGCCACCCTGTCCATCAAGTTACCCGAGTGCCCCGCCTGCCCACTGTGTGGCAGCGCCACCCGTCAACGCACCGGCAAGACTGGCCCCTTCTGGTCCTGCCGCAACTATCCCGATTGCAAAGGCACCCTGCCCATCCAGCAAGCCAGCGCAAAACGCAACGCGACACGCAAGCCGCGACAGATCCAAAATTAGGTCGCAGTCCCCATCTCCCCATCGTATCGACCACGGTCGATGCGCATACCTCGTGCCCACGAGGAACCCAGCACGCACCATCCTTCTGCAACGTGTGCCCGTCGCCGGCGTTTCGCTGGTTTGACGAGAAGGCGGACTCATCCGCAGTCCGTATTTCACGGACGTTCTGATCGGCTGATTTTTCGTTCCGAAGGGTCCCCTGGTGCCTTGTCTCGATAGCAGGGCGAGCCCCCAGGAGACCCTTCGGGTCGAACGGTGTTCAGTGCCGGTGCCCGCCGGCGAAACAACGGGTTCCTTTTGTACGCAGATGCGTGCCAAAGGATTTCGACCCCAGCCACGACACGGGTCGAGTGCAATCGCTGCAACAGCGGATGGCTTCGACGACGGCCACTCCCTGCATCAGTTCACAGGTGGTTTCTTCCTCGACAGCCGAAGGTCCAGTCCCTCGGCACCTTTCTCCTGCCTACCCGAAACCGCCGGTTCAGCGAGCGCATCGCCGCCGAGCCCATGAACAGGAGATAACCCAATGCACCCTCAACCCCACACGCCTCCACTGCAGTACGGCAGCGTCTGCAGCGGCATCGAGGCCGTCAGCCTCGCCTGGCAACCACTCGGTCTGGAGCCAGCCTGGTTCGCCGAGATCGAAGCGTTTCCCTGTGCAGTCCTCGCCCACCACTACCCCGACGTCCCCAATCTCGGAGACATGCAGCAGATCGCCGCCCAGGTACTCGCCGGCACCGTACCGGCACCGGACATCCTGGTCGGTGGAACCCCGTGCCAATCGTTCAGCATCGCCGGTACCCGCCATGGGCTGGACGATCCGCGCGGAGCCCTGACCCTCAGCTATGTGGAGCTCGCCAATGCCATCGATCAAGCCCGCCTCGAAACCCGCCGCCCGCCGGCAGCACTCGTCTGGGAAAACGTACCAGGTGTCCTTAGCGACCGAGGCAATGCCTTTGGATGTCTCTTGGGCGCACTGGCCGGCGAAAGCAGTCCGCTCGAACCGCCAGGGACCAGGTGGTCGCACGCAGGTTGTGTGTCTGGACCCCGCCGTCGCGTTGCGTGGCGGCTGCTCGACGCCCAACATTTCGGCGTCGCCCAACGCAGGCGTCGCGTGTTTCTTGTGGCAAGTGGTCGAAACGACCTTGATCCCGTCCAGGTACTTTTTGAGTCAGAAGGCCTGCACGGGCATTCTGCGTCGTGCTACGCGCCGTGGAAAAACGCTGCCACCGCTGTTGCACCTAGCGCTGCAGCAGCAGGCGACTATGCCAGCCTGAACCAGGCCTATGGCGAGATCGCGATGACGGTCTGCTTCGGCGGAGGAAAAACCCTTGGCCCGATCGATGTGGCGGCCTGCCTGACGGCCGCCTCCGGCCCCAAGAACGACTTCGACGTCGAAACCTTCATGGTGCAATCGGTGGCTGGAGCCATCAGCCACACCCTAGATACCGCCAACGGCGGCAAGGGTTGCGGAGAAGATGGCACCGGCAAGGGCGTCCCCGTCGTCGCGGTTTATTCACCACAAGCAGTGGCCTTCGCGCAGAACTCCCGTGGCGAGCTGCGCTTGGAATCAGGTCACGGCCAACTCTGCGGAGCGCTGTCGACCGGAGGTGGCAAACCCGGCCAGGGCCTGCCCATGATCGCCAGTGTGTCGCTGCGTGGCCGTGAGCATGGTCTGGCCGCCGAGTTGGGTAACAGCATCTCGCCGGCGCTGCGCGCGTGCAGTGGTGGCGGCGACAAAGGGCACGTATTGGCACCAGCCTACGACGACGCCCACTTTCTCTACACGCAGACAGCAGCAGATGCCGCAGATTGGTCGCCTTGGCGCGTGCGGCGGCTGATGCCTGTTGAGTGCGAACGCCTGCAGGGAATGCCCGACAACTACACCCAGGTACCGTATCGCGGCAAACCCGCCGCCGATGGTCCTCGCTACAAAGCCATTGGCAATTCGATGGCGGTGCCTTGCGTCGCCTGGGTCGGGCAACGGCTGCTGCAGGCGCTGGCATAAACGTGGCGACCACCGTTTTCCCATAGTCTCGTGACCACACCGATGTGCGCCACGATCCTTTTCACAGGTATCGCTGCCTTGGTAGCGCTCCCCGACAGCCCCGGTCTTCAAGGCTGTACTGCACGCCCTGCAGCGACCGAACCAGTCCGCTCAGCATCGCCTCTTGCGGACGTGCGCCCGCCTTGGGCGTCGATGCCTTTTTGCCTCGCCATCGCCTGCGCTCGTCCTGCACGAGCGCTTTTCGTTCATGTGCCCTCGGCACACCCTCTATCAGGAGTCATCCCATGAGCACCATTTGTCTCAAGACCAACCAAAACCGCTTGATCGCCAACCTGCGGCACGCGTTCACCCCGCATTCCATGCTCGGTGAGCTGCTGCAGAACGCGCGCCGCGCGCAGGCCAGCCACATCCAGGTCGTTGCCGATGG
This sequence comes from Pseudomonas sp., assembly GCF_030690725.1. Classification (GTDB taxonomy): domain Bacteria; phylum Pseudomonadota; class Gammaproteobacteria; order Pseudomonadales; family Pseudomonadaceae; genus Aquipseudomonas. The sequence continues at coordinate 40,938 of NZ_JAUYGD010000062.1, forward strand.
CAACACCCTTATCGTCAGCGACGACGGCTGCGGTATCGCCGATCTTCAAACCCTGATCTTCATCGCCGAGTCCGGTTGGGACCCGGCGCTGAAAGAGCGGGAGAACGCATTCGGTCTCGGTGTCCTGTCGACCCTGTACTTCGCCGAGCATCTATCGGTGCATTCAGGCAGCCAGGCCTTCAACGCCGCCACGGCGACCATCATCCGCGGCGACACCATCGAGGTATATCCTGAGCCTTCGCGCGTCGGCACCGAGATCCGATTGGACGGTGTGCAATCACCGCAAACCAACCTCACCTTGCCGCAATGGGTCGAGCATCAGCTCAAGACACTGTGCGAGGCTTTTCCGGTACGGGTATCGCTCAACAATGTCGACATCGACCGCCCGCTTGCGGATGCGAGCCTGCCATGGCGGCAGACGCCAATAGGCAGGGTTCTGCTCGACCTCGACGCATCACCGACACAATGGCGGTGCTTTCTCCAGGGCTTGCCCATCGGCAGGATTCCAGCCCTCTCCAAGCATCAGATCGTGCTGTTGCGCGACGACATGATCGCCCGCCTGCCGGATCGTCAGCACTTGCTCAACGAAGCGGAAGATCACCGACGCATTCAGGCGGAGATCAGCGAGTCTTACCGGCAAGCGCTACTCGAAGCCAAGGAACGACTGGCTGCCAGCGAGTTCGTGGAGCTGTACGCAGAAACCTGCCTGTCTTCGTCGAATGCTGACCTGCTCAACGATGTGCCATTCGCTCCGCGCGCCTGGTTCCGCAACTGGGAAGACAACCCAGCGGGATACCACCGCTACTGGGAACGCTATCCGCTGAATGGAATATCAGCCCGTGTTGCGCTGGAGGAAACAGGCATCTGGTCCATCGACAGCGACGGGGAAAATGACCTCGCCGTGGAAACCTATCTGGAGGCGCGTCAAGCCTTTCTGCTGGAGGAGCATCGTCTCGATGCGAATCACTGGCTGAGGCACATGGTCAAGACCGTCACGCCGGATCAGGTAGGCGTCCGGCACAGCACAATTCTCCACAGCGAGAGCTGCCCACCTCTGGCGGAGTGCATCGAGCTAATCCTGGTCGACACCCTGATCGTCAGCCTGGAAGGCGAGCCTGGTGAGTATCCAGTGGATGCGTTGCGCAAGGACGACACGCTCTACCTGACGCCGAAGTCTGGCAACGTCACAGAACTCGTTTCCGACTATATCTTCGATGACCGCTATGACGAGGGTCGAGAGGATGAGGACGCGCAAACGCTCGCCACGTTCGTCGCCGTAGGCTGCTCGCAAGACCCCGCCCAGGTTGTCAGGGCACTGCTGCCAGATGCGCTGTGCCAGCGTTCTCTGCCGAAGCTGGCCGGGACGGTCGTACAGCTGATCTTCGACGGCAACGGCAAACTGCAGGAGGTCACGGCCTGACCTGTCCCATAAACGCTCCTTCGGGAGCGTTCTTTTTCCCGCCAGAACACACCAGCATGCGCCGCTCGCTTCCTCCTTCAATCAGGGGGCTGCCGGTTTCCCATTTCCCGCTGACGCACTCCCCTCGCCGCTCGAAGCTGCTCCCCATGTGTCGTCGACCTCGGTCGACACCATGCCCGCAGCACGGGTCCTCGGCTGCACCGTGGAATCCTCCGCGCCGACCCGACCAGTCCGCTTCGCACCGTGCCTACGGATGAGCGCCCACGGGTGCAGGTGCTTCCACTTCAACCGGGAGGTTTTCATGCCCCATACGTCTTCATCCACCCCACTCAGCGTCGATCAGGCCCGCGCCGAATCCGTCGGTTACCTGGCCTTGGCCCACCTTGGCGAACGCCGGCCCCTTCAGGTGCTACGCAGTGGTGCCGGTTACTACATCGGCACCGCCGACGAGGACGGTCCGGTATCGCGCGAGTCCGTCGAGTACTTCCGTTCGTTTCACGCAGCCAACCAGACCCTGACAACAGGGGATTGGCAACAGCGCCTCCAGTCCTGACCCCTACCCATCGGGAGAACATCATGAACCCGTCCTTACCCCAAGACGTACTTGATCAGATCGCGCGGGAAATCCTGCACTTCGACCATGCACCAGCAGCCTTTTTGGACGCATGGAAGCGAGGCATCCAAATCGCCGGTGTCGAGTGGTTCGGCGACGGCACCCACGAAGGAATGCGGCAAGCCGAGACCAAGTGGGAGTTACGACCGAATGTGCTGAGGCTCAACGACGCCCTGGGCGTTCTGAGCGGCGGCCAGCGGATGTTCCTCTCCGCCATGGTGAGTTTCTACAACGCCCAAGAAGGCGGTGCCATGCTCAAACGCTGCCAGTTCGAGGGACTTGCCGATCTCGGCGGTCTCGATCTGGAGCGCCGCAAGGTCATCGCCGATCTGGTACTCCATTACGACGGCTGGTGAGCCTGCTCTCCGCCTCCATTTTTCCCAAGCCCCCGAGGGACATGCGTCCCTTGGGGCCATGTCCCTCCGTCTTTTCCGGCAGGAGCGACAACATGAACATCCCGATCAACCCTTTTATTCGTGGTTACCACAGCTTTCATATTCAGAGAGTCGCCGTCATCAGCTACGACGACCGCTGTCCAGTGACGTATCTGCCGTTGCATCTTTCACAAAACCACTTGCTGGATGAACAGGCGATGTACCGTCGTTGCATCTTCAACGACAGTTTCGCGCTCATCACCGAAGGACAGGATATTGCACCGGAGCTCGACGCGCTGTGCGGCGGAGCCGGCACGATCCAGGCAGTGCTCTACAGCATTCACGGCGACGACAACGGCGTATCCACCCACATCGGTGATACCTACTCCGAGGAAAGCGCGCGTGAGGTCGTGCGGCGACTGACCTTCCAGACCGGGCATTACAGCCGCTGCTGGGAGATCAGCACCGCGCATGTCACCGAGGATGCGATGCGCTACCTGTGTGAAATGGCGGATACCCAAACGCCGACCGGCCTGCTGTTCGTCGCCTTTCACATTCCCTGCTGCCCGGCCATCGGGGTGAAGCTGATCGCCACGCCCTGGACAACCGACAACCTGTTGCACGTCGAAGGCATCACTGCTGAGCAGCTGCGTCAAGAGCACTTGGACGAGGACGTTCCAGCGTCACTGATGGGCGTCCTGCATCAAGCTGCCGAGGCCGACGTTCGCATCCTGATTCTGGATGCCGATGCCTCCGCGCTCGACGGGCTCGCGTTGTATCAGGCGTAAGTCCGGACGGCTGGAGCGCGCCCAGGCCTTTCCTATCAGCCCCTCGTCGAGGGGCTTTTTCTTGCTTGGAGAATGGCCAATACGGTGACCTACGGATTCGCTTTGCCACGCGCAAAGCGACAGCCTGCGTACCATCGTTCCCGCATGTTCGCTGGCGTTGCCGGCAACATCCCAGGCAGTCGAGACCTTAAAGACTGCGGTGCGGCTCACCGCACTGGTTGCACTGTTATCCAGCGCATGTCGCGCCATCCACCCCTCAAGGGACATCCTCCCTTGCGGGCGGGAGTCCCTTGTTTTCCATCAAGGAGTCTCCAATGGATACCCAAGCCATCCGCGCACAAATGCCCGTACTGGTCTCCGGTCATGTTCCCCGTAATGTCCGCACCTTCAAGTTCAACATCTTCGACGGACAACCCAAGGTCTCGACACTGGGCTTCCACATCGATCCCAAACCCTTCGAGGGCAAGGTAATCGCCGACACCGGCGACGCCATCGTCGTCAAGATCGGTCGTGCCGAGTTCGCTGTGCTCGATCGCACATTGCTGACCGAAGTGCCAGGCGAAGGCACCAAGGTGCAGGTCCAGCCGTATGTCCGCCGCCGTTTCGATGGTCTGCGCGCGGACACGCCGGAAGAACGCACCGAGTACACCGAAGATGGCACGCCCTACACGGTGAAAACGCACATCCTCGGTTCCGCGCCGGCCAAACTGCCGATCTCGCAACCACGTTGCCCAGAGCTGCAGGAGCTCATCAACCAGCTCGAACAGTTGCCTGCTCCCGATGGCTTCCGCTGCATCACCCACTTGCTGGTGGATGCCGGAGCACGGGACTTCTCCGTCGTCGACCCGCTGCCCAACGACATCATCAGGACGCCGCCGGCGATCAGCTTCACCGTTGCCACAGCAAAGTTCCAGGGGCAGGTCACCGTGCTGTACGAGCGTGCCGACGATCTCTACGCGATCGAGCTGACACGCGCCGGGGAACTCGTCGAACGCATCGATCAAGTGTTCTTCGACTCGCTAGGGGAAACGCTGGAGCAACTGATCGACGATGGAAGTTGGCGGCGCATCCGCGTGCAGCACCTGTCGGGAAGCAAGCCCACCCGACACTGACCGCACAGCTTCTCGTCCTTGCGGCAAGAAGCCCCTCATCCATAAATCAGGAGATCACATCCATGTCTCTACGATTCAAAGGCGCAGACCTGCGCCCAGTGCTTGCCGAGGCGGTTGCCAATCAGTGCCGCGTGATCCTGGTCAAAGACCAGGGCGTGTACTTCCTTGCCGAGCGGGGCGAACGTCGGCCCGATGGACGTCAGACGTTGCTAGCCTATGCCGTCGGCTGCAACCCGGACATTGACCCATTCGATGACTGGTGGGAGTTGGCAAGAACCGAACTCGGCGGCGATGACTTTGGCGAGCATTTCGACCCGAAAGCCAAGGTCTTCACGCACATCCTGAACAGCGAGGACGACCTGGAGTTGTCTGCCACCGCCACCCACTTATCCCTCAAGCCAGTGCCACCAACACCAGGCGGCAACTGACCTCCCCCCCACAGCCCCCGTTCGCGGGGGCTTCTTCTGTTCGCAGCGCCCCCTCGCGCACTCCCCGTCTCCAGGCCGCACCGGCCTCCCTCGCCGGTTGACGCCGGCCCGCCCCAGGAGACGTCCGCATGCGCGACCCATTCAAAATCAACCAGCCCACTTGCATCAGTTTCAGTGGCGGCCGCACCAGTGCCTACATGCTCTGGCGTGTGCTGCAGGCCAATGGCGGATTGCCTGCGAATACCGTGGTCTGCTTCGCCAACACCGGAAAGGAAGTCGAGGCTACGCTGCGCTTCGTGCGCGAATGCACCGAGCGCTGGAAAGTGCCTATCCATTGGCTCGAATACCGAACCACGGAAGCTGGATTTGCAGTGGTAGATCTCGCCAGCGCCAGCCGAGAGGGCGAGCCGTTCGAGGCGTTGATCCGCCACCGCCAGTATCTACCGAACCCTGTGGCCCGCGCCTGCACCACCAGCTTGAAGATCCGCCCGATGCACAAATTCGTGCGCAGCCTCGGCTGGACAGAGTGGGATCAATTCATCGGCATCCGCGCCGATGAGCAGCGCAGGGTCGCCAAAATCCGCGCGCGAGGTCATTCCACCGAGTCGGCCAGCGAGAGCATGTGCATGCCGCTGGCTGAGGCCGGCATCACGGTGCATGACGTGATCGACTTCTGGCAGTCCCAGCCCTTCGACCTGCGGCTGCTGAGCGTCAACGGCCGCACGCTGGAAGGGAACTGCGACCTGTGCTTCCTCAAGCCCCAACGCCAGCGCCTGGCTCTGATCAAGGCCAGGCCCGAGTCGGCGGAATGGTGGATTCGCATGGAGTCGCTGAATCTCGCCAGCAAACCCAGCGGCGCGCGCTTTCGCGTCGACGGTCCCAGCTACGCCGACCTGGCGCGCTTTGCTGCGAGCCAAGGTGATCTGTTCGATCCCACCGACGAGCCCATCTCCTGCTATTGCGGCGACTGACCAAATAAGGTCACTGGCAGTTGCCGATTCCCCCTGGCCGAGGAATTCGCGTAGCGCCAGGCTCCCCTCATGTTCCGCTGACGTCGTCAGCGACATGCCAGGCAGCTCCGGTCTTCAAGGCTGCCCACGGTTCCCCCGTGTGACCGACCCCGTTCGCACCGCATCCCTCGCGCGAACGACTACCGGGCTTGCCGGTGGTGGATGCAGATGTTCCTCAACCCATCGCGGGGTTACGCACCTCCCCGCATTGGGCCGGTGTGTCTCCGTGTTCTTGCTCCCAAGTCAGGAGATCCACCATGACCAGCACTACTTCCAGCCAGAAGTCGTACTTTGACATCCACACCTCAGGTATCGGCTACATCCAACGTGTCCGTGAGGTTCAAGGAAAGGCAGGCCGCAAAGGCCCACCATCTCTTTGGTGTACCGTCGCGGCGCTCGTCGGGCCTGCAACAACCCCGTTCAAGCGCTACTTCGATGTGCGGGTTTCCGGTGCCGAAGCCAAGAAACTCGTCCAGCCCTACGTCGACATCGATGATCACCAGCAACGGCCGCTGGTTCGCTTCCGCCTCGGCGATCTCTGGGTCGACCCGTTCATCCGTCCCAGTGGCGAGCATAAAGGCAAGGCCGCTGCCAGTCTCAAGGCACGCCTGCTGATCGCCGAATTGATCGACCGCGCCGAGCTGGATCAGATCGAGCAGCATGAGCTGATCACCCACGGTATCGGCTACCTGCGAGATCCCAAGGACGTTCCACGGACGGCTGGAGGTTCGCTCCTGTCGTGCTGCATCGCAGCGCTGACCGGCCCGGTCGACGTTCCCACTGGAGAGCGGGAATACCGCTACATCAACACCATCGTCACCAATGCGGCTGCCCAGGATCTGGTACGCCTCTGCGTCATGCCCGTCGAAGCCAAACAGAAGGTGCTGATTGCCTTCCGACTCAACGATATGCGGGCTGAACCGTACATCCGTACCCAAGGCGAGAAGGCAGGCCAAGCAGCGGCCTCGCTGGAGTCCGAGCTCATCCATATCGGTCTTATCAAGGTCGATGGCAAGCAGGTCCACCCGCAGGAGTCTGAGGCTCCCGTCACCGAAGGCGCACCTGCGCCCGAAGAAACGGTTATCGCCGAAGACGACAGCGCGCATCCGCAACCCAGTGTCCCCGTGCAAACGCCTGTCGAGGAGCCCGCTCGGGCGGCTTCGTTCTAGTCCCTCAAGGTCCAGGACTTTTCCATCCGCTCAGGCAGCCATCTGGTTCACGACCAGGTGGCTGCCTCTCGTCATCCTATCCGTACAAGGAGAAACACCATGGACTCCACAGCCGCCCCCAAGGCAGCTTCCCCCATCATCGTTCCCGGGCAACTCACACTGCGTACAATCCGCGGCCGCAACGGCCCGTTTACGGTCGGTCGCCTCACTACGCACCTTGGTGTGTTCGAGGTGAAGGACGCGGAGCTGGAGCAATACCCCGAAGGCAAGTACGACGGGGAATTCGTCATCCGGTACATCTACCCGAAGGCCTATCCCACTGGCGGCGGCATGCGCTTCGAAATTCGCGCCAGCCTGGATGGCATGACTCTTTCGGGCATCGACAAGCTGAGTCGCGACGAAGCACGCGGCTTTGCCTCCCAGGACGTCGATCCGCTCGATGAGGAACTGGGCACGCAACCGCTAGCCACACCCACTGCGGCACCGAACCCAGTACCTGCCCCCGTGCAGGCAGTTGATACCACAGTGCCCGCCGCTACGGTCGCTACCCCCAGCACTCCCGACAGTGACGATGCCGCATTGTTCGGCCTGCTGTGGCCACTGGGCGAGTCGGTAAAACTGGACTCGACCATCGACCGCCGCACGCTACGCCTGCAGATCGCGCGCCTTGGTGTACTGGGCTATGCGCTCGACTTCAAGTCACAGCAATGGAACCAGCAGCCTGACCAACAGGCTGCGTGATCGTCATCGCCGCATCTGCGGTGTTTCATCCACCCGCCGGGGTTCCTTCCCCTACGCGGGGAGGACTCTGGTTTCTCTGGAGGACTCCAGCATGTCAACAACCACCTGCAATACACCTTCATCGCCTGCAACGCTGTATCGCATCGACGAGTGCGCCGACCTAATGGCCGACGCCTGCATCCGCGACGAACAGGGAAACCTGATCTTTATCTCGGTCTGGGCGCGGGATACCGCTATCCAGCAGTTCCTGGCCCGGTTGACCCTGGCCCGCGACGAGGATGGACTGGACCACTTCCACCTCATCACTGAGCAAGGTGGCTCCGTCCCTATCTTCATTGGCACAGTCGAGCGTTTGGAAAAACGCCTGACCCGCTCCTATCGCCGCACGCTGTTCGGCTCGATGGTCAACCTCTGGCTGTTCGACCGACGCTGCATACGGCCTGACAAGAGCACGGCCAGCGCCCTGGCGCTGCTACCGCGCTCGGTAACCGATCCAACGCCACGCCTGTGGCAACTGGTCAGGGAGACCTGCCCATTGCCATTGCTGGATCACTGGCAAGCGCCGGTACTGGCGCTGCTGCACGATCACAACATGCTCCAGGACCTGCCGGTGGCTCTCGGGCCGCTACGCGGACTACGCCTGGGACTGGACGTTCCAGCGCTGACCGAAGCGCTGGGTGAACTGATCCGCCACGGCGTACTCACCGCCTACGCACCACGACAGCCGGCAACCACCGACCTGCCGCTGGAAGCAGTGGCCTGATGCACCTACAACGGACGCGCCCCGCGCGCGCCCTCCTTCCTTCATCCACGCCAATCAGGAGACTCCCATGGCTCTTATGTTCCCCAGGCTTGCGAGGAATTTCGCCAAGAACGGCTACTACCCGACCGACGAGCCCACCCTTGAAAGAGCGCTCAGCGCACTGACTCCCAGCAATGGGCCGATGTGCATTCTCGATCCTTGCGCTGGCGAAGGCGTTGCCATTGCGGAAGCCGCGCATGCCCTCGGCCGTGATCAGATCACCGCCTATGCGGTGGAGTACGACCAGGAACGCGCCAACCATGCGCGGCTGCTGGTCGATCACTGCATCCAAGGTGATTTGATGGACGCGTTTATCGCCCGACAGAGCTTCGGCCTGCTGTGGCTCAACCCGCCCTACGGCGATCTCGCCAGAGACGCCAACGGCAACATGGGCTACGAGGGCAGAGGCCGCGCCAGGCTGGAAAAACTGTTCTACCAGAAGACCCTGCCGCTGTTGCAGTACGACGGCATCCTCATCTTCATCGTGCCTTCCTACGTGCTCGACCAGGAACTGGTCGGCTGGCTCACGCGGCACTTCGCCGACCTGTGCATCTATCGAGCGGGAGATACGCAGTTCAAGCAGGTTGTCGTGTTCGGCCGCCGAATCCGCCAGCGCGAGCTGGTGGGCGACGACGTGAAATCTATCCGCACCCGGCTGCTGCAAATCGGGCAAGGCGAACTCGACGCGGAAGAACTTCCAGCCGAGTGGCCGCTACTTCCCTATGTCGTCCCCGCGGCACTGAGCGAGCCCGAGCACTTCTATCGCATCAGCATGGAGCCGGCGCAATTCGCCGAGGAAGTGCAGCGCCTGCAGGGCCTGTGGCCGTCGTTGGAGACGCATCTCGGTGCCGCGCAGCAGTCCTTGCGTGCCCCTGCACGCGCCCTGTCCCACTGGCACCTGGCGTTGGCCCTCGCGGCCGGCGCGATCTCAGGTGTCGTGCAGTCCAAGAGCGGTCGAATCCTGGCCGTCAAGGGCGACACCCACAAGCAGAAAAGCACCTGCACGGAATACCGCGAGCGCGACGATGGCTCCATCGCCGAGACGCGCATTCTCACGGACAAGTTCGTGCCGGTGATTCGCGCCTGGGACCTCTCCCCCGGCTCGGCCACGCTGGGCCGAATCATCACCATCCACTGATCCCCATCGGGCGGTTCGCCGTCCCGCCACTTTCATCCCACAGAAGGAGCAACGCCATGTTTCCACGTTTCCGCAAGCGGCCTGCGCCGCAGGCACAACCGTTGTTCGCCCTCGGCTCGTTGCAGCTGAGCGAAAAAGTGTACTGGCTGGCCAGCAAAAGCCTCATCGACCCCCTGCCCTACGTCCAGCGCCATCTGGCTGGCGATTGGGGCGACGCCGGCGAGGCCGAGCAGCAGGCCAACGCAGTGGCTTTCGATCAGGGTGCGCCCATACGTTCTCGCTACCGGATCACGCCACACCTGTTTCTGCTCGTGATCACCAGCGATGACCATCGCACAACCGTCGTTCAACTGCCCGAGGAAAGAGACCTGATCTGACGGCACGCAATCGTCTTCACCCACCCAATCGGGGCATGGCCCCCGACGGGGGCATGTCCTGAGCACCCCACGAAAGGAGCACGCCCATGACACCCCAACCTCCCACCGGCAACCGCCGTTCCTTGCTGTTCGCGATAGGCGCATTGATCTTCAGCCCCGGCATTGACCGCGTGATGCGGGAAGGCCGCCTCAACCCTCTGCCGTATCTCCAACGCCACACCCGCGGCGATTGGGGGGACATCGCCGATACGCAGTGGCAAGCGAACAACGCCGCCCTGCAATCCGGTGATCGGCTCGAATCGTCTTACGCGGTTCATCGTGAACTGAGCATCTGCATCTTCACCGTGGCAGACCGCAGCGCAACCCATATCGTGCTGGCGTCCGAGCGCTGACTCGACCGTCACCGATTTCTCTCATCCCACGGGGCATGTCACCGCCCCCTGGGGAAGGTGCATGCCCCATGTTTTCTGGAGCATCACCATGTCCATCGATCTTGAAACCGTCCCCGATACCGCCGTGCAGGGCGACCTGCTCGAAGCCGCGGAATCTCCCCTTACACTGAGCCTGCAAGACTTCGTGTCCGAGTTCGGCGACGAACTGCTCGACTCTCTCAACCGCGCCAACCCGCCGGTCTACGCCGGCCAGGCGCAGGTGCATCGGCAAATCGTCGTCGCCAGCCTCAAGCGGCAGTTGTTCGCGGCGCAAGCCGATGTGGTTCATGCCGTCGCCGAGCTGTTGATCGACCGTGGCGAGCGCGCGGCGATCGTCAACGGCGAGATGGGCTGCGGCAAGACGACGGTAGGCATTGCCACTGCCGCCGTGCTCAACGCCGAAGGCTATCGCCGCACCCTGGTGCTCTCGCCGCCGCATCTTGTCTACAAGTGGCGTCGAGAAATCCAGGAGACGGTGGCCGGTGCCAAAGTCTGGGTGCTCAACGGCCCGGACACGCTGGTCAAGCTGCTGAAACTGCGCGAGCAGTTGGGCGTATCGCCACAGGGTCTGGAGTTCTTCGTCCTGGGGCGCGTGCGCATGCGGCTGGGTTTTCACTGGAAGCCGGTCTTCACCCGGCACCGCACTCGTCACGGCGAAGTGGGCGCATGTCCTGACTGCGGCCAGGTCATCACCGACCTGGACGGCGAGCCGATCAATCCGATCGAGCTCGAAGCAGAGGAATATCGCCGCAAGTGCAGCCATTGCGCCACGTCGCTGTGGACGCTGATTCGTCCGAGGGGTCTGTCCGCCAGCGACCAGTCCTCTGCCGTGCTCAAAGCGCTGAAGCGTATTCCCACCATTGGTGAAGTCACCGCACAGAAGCTGATGCAGAAATTCGGTGATGCGTTCCTTGCATCGATGCTCGGGGACAACATCCACGAGTTCATCAACCTGATGGATGGAAACGGCGAACTGGTCTTCTCGGATCGGCAAGCCCACCGGATGGAACGCGCGATGGCGAACATGGAGTTCGGCTTCGGCGAGGGCGGCTACCAGCCGTCCGAGTTCATCAAACGCTACCTGCCACAAGGCACGTTCGACCTGCTTATCGCCGATGAGGCGCACGAGTACAAGAACGGCGGCAGCGCCCAGGGCCAGGCCATGGGCGTACTGGCGGCGAAGTCGCGCAAGACACTCTTGCTCACCGGCACGCTGATGGGCGGCTACGGCGACGACTTGTTCTACCTGCTGTTCCGCGCCTTGCCTGGGCGGATGATCGAAGACGGCTACCGGCCCTCCAAGAGCGGCAGCATGACGTCGGCTGCGATGGCGTTCATGCGCGACCACGGTGTCTTGAAGGACATCTACTCCGAGAGCATGGGTACAGCGCACAAGACCGCCAAGGGCAGCAAGATATCGGTGCGCACGGTCAAGGCACCCGGTTTCGGTCCTAAAGGCGTGTTGCGCTGCGTCTTGCCGTTCACCGTGTTCCTCAAACTGAAGGACATCGGTGGCAACGTGCTGCCGCCTTATGACGAGGAGTTCCGCGAGGTCGCCATGGATGACGAACAGGCCTCTGCTTACCACAACCTGTCGTCGCGGCTGAGCCAGGAACTGAAACAGGCCCTGGCGAGACGCGACACGACGTTGTTGGGCGTGGTCCTCAATGTGCTGCTGGCCTGGCCAGATACGTGCTTTCGGTCGGAGACCGTCACGCATCCGCGCACGCGTGAGTTGCTGGCGTTCGTCACCTCCCAGTTCAACGAGCTGGAGGTGATGCCCAAGGAGCGCGAACTGATCGAGATCTGCAGGCAAGAGAAGGCGGAAGGTCGCAAGACCCTGGTCTACAGCGTCTACACCGGAACACGCGATACGACGTCCAGGCTCAAGCTGTTGCTGGAGCAGGAAGGCTTCAAGGTGGCGGTGCTGCGCGCAAGCGTTGATGCCTCACGCCGCGAAGACTGGATCGCTGAGCAACTGGATCGCGGCATCGACGTGCTCATCACCAATCCCGAACTGGTGAAAACCGGCTTGGATTTGCTGGAATTCCCCACGATTGTCTTCATGCAGTCGGGCTACAACGTGTATTCGCTTCAACAAGCCGCACGCCGCTCCTGGCGTATCGGCCAGAAGCTGGCGGTCAAGGTGATCTACCTGGGCTACGCGGCCACCTCGCAGATGGCCTGCCTGGCGCTGATGGCCAGAAAGATCATGGTGTCGCAGAGCACGTCGGGAGACGTGCCAGAATCCGGGCTCGAGGTCCTGAATCAGGACGGAGACTCGGTGGAGGTGGCACTGGCCCGGCAGCTTGTTGCGGCCTAATCCATGTGTGCATGCCGGCAGCCCTTCGGGCTGCCGGTGTTTTCCTTTATCACTAAAGGGAGCCTGCGGCCCAGGCTGGAGAATACTTCTCGCTTATTTCCAAGGCCCGTATTGTTGTGCGAAACATGCAAGCGTTTCCGACCTTTCTGCTCGTTACGGCATGGGATTGTCCTACAGTCTGGCCACCGTACAGAGCATTTGCAGATAGAATGTGTGTCCCCTCTAACGTCGTGGACAAACACTTCCATGCCTCGACGTTTATCCGACTTTCGCAGGACAAGGACTCTTGATATGCCAGTACGCCCTTCCCTCACTGCAGATGACTGGATCCAAGCCGCCCAACGCGCCCTGGTCAAAGGGAATGTAGACGCCGTCCGGATCGACCCCCTTGCCAAGGAGTTGAAGGTCACTCGCGGCAGCTTCTACTATCATTTCAAGAGCCGCAGCGAACTGCTTGACGGCATAGTGAGCAACTGGCGGAAAAGTGCTACCGAAGATATCAATCAACGTCTGAATCAGGCTCAATCATCTCCTCAAGAACAGCTGAAGCGCCTGCTCGAATTACCCCAGCATAGCCATACAACCCAAGAGGCTGCTGCGATCGAACTAAGTATCCGCACATGGGCTCGCCGAGACGACCAAGCCCGGCAAGCCATTGACGAGGTCGACAGCTTCCGCCTGAGCTATATAGAAAGCCTCCTTCTCCAGGCCGGTATCAACCCAGATGAGATCAAAGATCGTGCCTACCTGATCTACACTTATCGGCTGAGCATTGCTCTCATTCAAGTCGAAGCTGGCCCTGAAGAGGTACAAAAACGTAGTAACCGAATGGCTAAGCTGTTGTTCCCCCAACAAGAATCAACGAACGCATAACAACGTGCGCTTCCGGATGTGTAGTGCTCAGAGTCCCGAGTTACTACATTCGCTTTGGTTCCCAGGTCGAACCATCTCGCTCAATGGCCCATTTCCATCTGGCACAGTCTCTCAACCATAAATCCTTTGCGGTACATGGCTAATAATTCAAGCAGATGCTACTTCTCGGTGCTGCTTAACTCAGAAGTTATCCACAAAAACTGTGGATAACTCATTAGATAAAATCCACAAGACGCAGTACCTCGGGTACTACAGAGTAGTGCTGCATTATTGAGCACCCTAACCCTCCAGACACGTGAACCGCTTTCGCCCGGAAATAGGCAGCGTGGCGATTCCCTTTGTTTGCTGATGCGGCCTCGCAGAATGGCGATGGTCTCGGCTCGACCTTGCCGAGAGCCGAGCCATGCACGCCATCCATTCCTACCTCAGTTGCCTGCTGCTGGCCGCGCTGGCGGCCGGCTGCGCAACGCCTCCACCACCCACTCCTGTTCCCGATGAGGTAGAGGCACCAGCACCGGAGTACGTTCCGGTCGTCCGCTACGGCCGCTACACCCTTGTCGAGCTTACCCCGACGGCCGCCCAGCAGGATCTGCTGTTGCAGGTCGTCGACGTGTCCATTCCCGACACCCTCAACGCGAATGTCGCCGACGCGCTACGCCATGTGTTGCAGCGCTCCGGCTACCAGCTCTGCAGCGGACGTGAAACCGATACGCTGGGCAACCTTCCGCTGCCAGCGGCGCATTACCACCTCGGCCCGCTGCAATTGCGCGATGCCCTGCTGACCCTGGCCGGGCCGGCGCGAACGCTGAACGTCGACCACAGCGCACGCCGCGTCTGCTTCATCCAGCCCTTTAACACCCCTGCCGAAGCGCCGCCCGCCACTGCGGATAAAGCTGGTGCCACTGGGGAGCCACAGCCATGACGACGATGCCAGGCAGTAGGCAACACCGACACGGCACGCTGCTGCGCGCCGCCACCATCACCTGGCTGCTGCTCATCAGCGCTGCCGTCGTGATCGATCATGTCGCGCTGTCTGGCCTGGCAGCACAGGTCGAAACCAACGCACCCGGCCTGCAGGTCGCCGTCCTGGAAAAACGCCTGGCCGAACTGGTCCAGCAGGTCGAGCAAGCCCAGCAGCAACCGGACGCCCTGCCCCAGACCCGCTACGAAGTCGAGCACCAGGCGCTGGAGCAGCGCCTGAACGCCATCGAGCAGGCGCTCGGCAGCCGCCCGACAGCAGACAACCTGCTGCCGCTGCAAGCCCGCATTGAGCAGCTGGAAATCCGGCTCAGCACACCTCGCACTGAACCACCAGTCCAACCTCGCCCACGATCTGCCGCCCCGGCCAAACCAAAGATCGCCGAACCACCGTTCCGGGTGATCGGTGCCGAGCTGCGCGCTGGAGAACAGTTCCTCTCGATCCTTCCCTCCACCTCAGGTGCGCTCTCGCAGGTTCGCCTACTGCGCCCCGGCGAGGTCGAAGCCGGCTGGCACCTCGAAACCTTCGAGGGGAACGCCGCTGTGTTCCGCCACGGCGACGACATTCGTCGCCTGCCCGTTCCCGCGCAGTAGGAGGGGCAAATGAAGCCGCGCGATATCGTCCCCGCACTGATCGCCCTACTGATCAGCAGCCTTGCCCAGGGCGCGGAAACCCGCACTGCCGATAACATGCCCAGCCACGAGCGGCCGATGGCCACCGAGCGCACCGATGAGCAGCAGGCACGGGGCTGGGGGCTGAGCACCGAGGAATGGACGCGCTACCGGGCACTGATGCAAGGGCCTCTGGGTGTCTATTCGCCAAACATCGACCCGCTCACTGCGTTGGGCATCGAGGCCCGTTCCGACCAGGAACGGCAGCGCTACGCGGAGCTGCAGGTCCAGGCCGAAGCGCACCGCGTCGAGAAACTGCTCGCGTACCAGAGAGCGTACGACGACGCCTGGCAGCGGCTCCACGCCGATATGCCGCGGGTCATCCTGCCCGATGCCGGCCCGGCGTTCTCGCCGGTCACGCCAGCAGCGAGTGGACGAATCGCCGTGTTCGTCAAGGACGCCTGCGCAGCATGCGATCAGACCACGCTGCGGCTGCAGGCAGCCGGCATGGAGTTCGACATCTACGTCGTCGACAGCCGCGCCGACGACACGCGCATACGCGCCTGGGCACAGCGCATTGGCATCGACCCGAGCAAGGTACGCAGCGGCCAGGTCACGCTCAATCACGACTCGGGCCGCTGGCTATCGCTGGGCCTGCAAGGCGACCTGCCGGCAGTCGTGCGCCAGGTCGGCGGCCAATGGCAGCGGCAGCCGTAATGTTTCCCCGCGCTGCACTCGTGCTGCTGGCCGGCGTGCTGACCGGCACCGCTCAGGCGCGGGAAATCCCGCCACCGGCCTACCAGGTTGCAGCGCAGCGCGCCGGCATTCCATCGACGGTGCTGTACGCCGTGGCGCTGCAGGAGAGCGGCATCCACTTGCGCGGACGCCTGGTGCCATGGCCATGGACGCTCAACGTCGCTGGCCAGCCGCAGCGCTACGCCACCCGTGCTGAGGCTTGCGCAGGGCTGCGCCAAGCACTCAGACGCACACCCGCCACGCGCATCGACGCCGGTCTCGGCCAGGTCAATCTCGGCTACCACACGCAGCGCTACACACAGCCCTGCGACCTGCTCGACCCCTACCGCAACCTCGCCATCGCCGCCGAAATCCTGCACGAGCAGCACACCCCGGGCGACGACTGGCTGCTCGCCATCGGTCGTTACCACCGCCCTGCCGGCGGCGCACCGGCCGCGCGCTACCGCCGCAGCGTCGGCCAGCACCTAGCCCGCGTTCTGGACGAACCCCGACTGGAAATCAC
Source organism: Pseudomonas sp. (assembly GCF_030690725.1). GTDB lineage: Bacteria > Pseudomonadota > Gammaproteobacteria > Pseudomonadales > Pseudomonadaceae > Aquipseudomonas. The sequence continues at coordinate 57,385 of NZ_JAUYGD010000062.1, forward strand.
CTCCCGAAGGAACCTGCCATGAAATCCATGACCACCCTCGCCACCTGCCTCTTTCTGTCGTCGCTGCCGATGATCGCCCAGGCCGACACGCTGACCGTCGTCGCAGACCATGGCGGTACGTCAGCCCTGCCGTACTACGAAGCGCTGAACCTGCAGCCGCGCGCCGGTGTGGCATCGCCACGCATCGAGATTCCGCGTCCGCCAGCCAAACCCTTCGATGAAACCGACATGCTGCCGGTGCGCTCAATGCGCCTGTCGCCGGGCGATGTGGCGCGTCGGGTGATCGAAGCGCCAGGGCTGTCGCCATTCTTTCTCGTCGGCGACGACGAACGCTCGCGCACCTGGTTGCACCAACGGTCACTGCGCCTGCACGAGCTCCATGCCGTGGGCCTGGTCGTCAACATCACGTCGGCCGAGAACCTTGCCGCGCTGCGTGCGCTGGTGCCGGGCCTGTCGCTGTCACCGGTTGCGGGCGACGACCTTGCCGAACGCCTTGGCTTGCGTCACTACCCGGTGCTGATTACGGCAACCGGCATCGAACAGTGAAGCGCCGGCCATGGCCCAGCCCCACGCGATCGAGGTGCTGTTACGGCCAGCCGTGGAGCTGTACACCGTGGCGGTCTGTGCCGCCGCCGCGCTCCTGTCCTTGGTGGCACCCTGGTCGCTCGCGCTGAGCCCAACGATTGGCCTGGGCAGCGCCCTGGCCTTCCTCGCCTTCGGCGCGATCCGCCTGCGTGATGCACTGGTCATCCTGCGCTACCGGCGCAACATCCGCCGCCTACCGCGCTACGTGATGACCAGCCGTAATGTGCCTGTCAGCCAGCAACGGCTGTTCATCGGCCGAGGCTTTCGCTGGGAACAACGGCACACCCATCGCCTGACGCAGACGTTCAGGCCCGAGTTTCGCCGCTATGTCGAGCCAACGCCCGCCTACCAGTTCGCGCGCCGCCTGGAAGAGCGTCTGGAGTTCGCTCCGTTTCCACTGTCGAAGCTGGCCAAGCTCACCGCCTGGGACGTTCCAATCAACCCGGTGCGTCCGTTGCCGCCTGTCGGTGGGCTGCCTCGGCTACACGGCATCGAACCGAACGAAGTCGACGTCTCGCTGCCACTCGGCGAGCGGGTCGGACACTCGCTTGTGCTGGGCGCGACACGGGTCGGCAAGACCCGATTGGCCGAACTGTTCGTGACCCAGGACATTCGCCGGCGCAACGCCGCCGGAGAGCACGAGGTGGTGATAGTGTTCGATCCGAAAGGTGACGCCGACCTCTTGAAAAGAATGTACGTGGAGGCCAAAAGGGCTGGGCGCGAACGCGAGTTCTATGTCTTCCACTTGGGCTGGCCGGATTTCAGCGCGCGCTACAACGCCGTGGGCCGGTTCGGGCGGATCAGCGAGGTGGCCACGCGCATCGCCGGACAGCTATCCGGCGAAGGCAATAGCGCAGCTTTCCGTGAGTTCGCATGGCGGTTTGTCAACATCATCGCCCGAGCCCTGGTCGAGCTGGGCCAGCGTCCGGACTACCTGCTGATTCAGCGGCATGTCGTCAACATCGACGCGCTGTTCATCGAATACGCGCAGCACTACTTCGCCAAACACGAACCGAAAGCCTGGGAAATCATTGTCCAGCTCGAAGGACGACTGAACGACAAGAACATCCCCCGCCATATGGTGGGCCGGGAAAAGCGCGTGGTTGCGCTGGAGCAATACCTCTCACAGGTACGCACCTACGACCCGGTACTCGACGGCCTCAGATCTGCCGTGCGCTATGACCGGACGTATTTCGACAAGATCGTCGCCAGCCTCTTGCCGCTGCTGGAAAAACTCACCACAGGCAAAACCGCGCAACTGCTCGCACCGAACTACTCAGACCTTAACGACCCCAGGCCCATCTTCGATTGGATGCAGATCGTCCGTAAAAGAGCAGTGGTCTATGTCGGTCTCGATGCCCTGTCGGATGCGGAAGTGGCAGCCGCCGTCGGCAATTCGATGTTTGCGGATCTGGTATCGGTCGCCGGCCATATCTACAAATTCGGAATCGACGATGGGCTTCCCGGCGCGATAGCCGGAGCAAGAGTCCCGATCAACGTCCATGCCGACGAGTTCAATGAGTTAATGGGTGACGAATTCGTGCCACTCGTCAACAAGGGCGGCGGCGCGGGGCTCCAAATCACCGCATACACACAGACGCTGAGCGATATCGAAGCCCGTATCGGCAACCGCGCGAAAGCCGGTCAAGTCATCGGGAATTTTAATAACTTGTTCATGCTGAGGGTGCGCGAAACCGCGACCGCCGAGCTGCTCACCCGGCAACTTCCAAAAGTGGATGTCTACACCACGACGCTGGTCAGCGGTGCCACCGACAGCTCCGATATTCGGGGATCGACGGACTTCACGTCCAACGCGCAAGACCGCATCAGCACCGCAAGCGTGCCGATGATCGAGCCAGCGCACGTGGTCGGTCTGCCGAAGGGCCAGGCCTTTGCCCTGTTGCAAGGCGGGCAGCTGTGGAAAATCCGCATGCCGCTTCCGGCCCCCGACCCAGATGAAATCATGCCCGAGGACCTCCAGCAGCTCGCGGGCTACATGCGCCAGCACTATGCCGAAGCCGGCGATTGGTGGGAGAACCAGGGTATTCCCGGCCTGCAGGACGAACCGCTGCCCGATGACCTGCTCGATGGCTTCCGCCACCTCGCCGCCACCGAGACAAGCAGCGCCGAGGCTCGCCCATGAGGGACCCGGCCGCCGCCACCCAGCGCGAACAAACCCGCCAGCAAGGCTTGCTCGCCAGCATCGTCACGCTACCGCTGCGCATGCTCGGCGTGCTGATCGGCTCACTGCTGCTGTCAATCATCATCGAGTGCGTCGGCATGCACCTGTTCTGGCCCGACCAGGGCTGGCGTCACGCCCAGGGCATGCTCAACTACGAGCTGAACCACCTTTCCACCCATTTCACCCGCAGCGCGGTGGTGCAGGAGCCAGGCCGCACCGCGCACCAACTGGTCGAAGGTGCCTACGAATGGATCTTCGTGAAGACCGGCCTGCTCGACTGGATGAGCCAGGCATCGGCGCGCTCCCGCGCGCCCAGCCATGGCGATGTACGAGACACCCGTTTCTACATCAGCCAGCTCTACGTCTGGAGCGAGAACTACCTGATCGCCGCTGCGTTCACGATTCTGACGTTCATGGTTCGCCTGCTGGTCCTGGTGCTGACGCTGCCGCTGTTTCTGCTGGCGGCCTTCGTCGGCATGGTCGATGGTCTGGTGCGGCGCGACATTCGCAAGTTCGGCGCGGGCCGAGAGTCGGGTTTCATCTACCACCGCGCCAAGGCGAGCTTGATGCCACTGGCGGTCCTGCCGTGGATCATCTACCTCACCCTGCCGATCAGCGTGCATCCGCTGCTGGTGCTACTACCGAGCGCAGCGCTGCTTGGCCTGGCGGTGAACATCACTGCGGGCAGCTTCAAGAAATACTTGTGAGTCGCCAACCAGTAGGGAGACAAAACTTGAGAGCCTCCTGCGACATTGCGACGGTCCTGGGCGTAAAGGGCAACCAAGTCCGCTTGGGCATCAATGCCCCAAGCATGTCGAGGTTCACCGCGAAGAAATTCACGCGCGGATACAGGCCGAGCGGGCACGACGTCCAACCATGCAAAAAGCCGAAACTGTGTGACAGGTTGCCGGGGCAGACATCGCATCCGCCCCGCCACAACCACTCCGGCTGACGCCAACGCCGTCGACGCGCCCTATTCGCCCTCCAGCTCGCGCAATTTCCGATGGGCCTCCAGCATGGCGATTCGGGCATTCACGCGGGCAGTCTCGACAGCGGCATCCTGGGTGGAACCGTCAAGCTCCGCATTGAGCGCGGCAATCTTCTTCTGCTTCTCCAGCCGAGAGATTTCCTCATCCAGTTGGTCAAGCCCCTCCTGCTTCTTCGCGGCCTTCTCGCTGGCCTTGTGGGCCTGGCGTGCATCCCTGTAGGCCAGCACGCTGTCCATGCTGGCAGCTACTGTCTCCGAGAGCACCTTCCCACGCGCCACCTTGTCCTCATACTTGAATGTCGCCAGGCCGCCGTTTTCGCGGAACGTAGCGCTGAGTGCATTGCTCTGGAACATGCCATTGGTCAACGGCAGCACACGCAACGGAGCCAATTGAGGGGCCATCACCTGCATGTTCAAAACCATCGGTGAATCGTCACTCACGACGCACCCTTTGTTAGAAACTAGGCGACAAATCACTAAATGAGCGGGAACAGGATTTTGATAATAGAGTCCGGTGGCCCGTTTATTATTTCCAGAAACCAGGCAAGACAAGCAATTCTCCTGAGGTTTAATATTGACCAATGGTTTCAACTCCCCGTGAAGCTGAAACGATGCCATCAGTGTCTCCAGAAACACATCCTCTTTAGCTCCGGCCTTTGCTTCTGCTTCTGCTTCTGCTTTTGCTGCTTCTGCTTTTGCCTTTTCTTCTTCCTTTGTAGGCTGGCCGGATTCGTCTTTTTTCAGCGCTGCCGTGCCCACCCCTGCAACCTGATGTTTCTTAGAGACGGGAAACTCCTTGAAGAGGTCCTTCAAGAACTTGGCATTTTCGGGAAGAGGGTTGGCATTGAGTCTCTTACTATCGCCGTTCTCCGGCCAAATCCGCTCCTCTTTCACTGACACAGACGACAACAGGCGAACCAATTCCTTATCCTTGGTAGCAGCCTGCTTGAGCAGCTCGCGTTGCTTCGTCTTGGCCTCCGTCAACTTCGTCTTATCTTCCCCCGTCAACGCATTCAGTATTGCCAGGCTCTCCAGCCGCGTAATGGTATCTGTTGTTTGCACCAACTCTTTAGTGAGCTTTTCCAAAGCATCCTTGACGCTGGAGATTATATTCAACGTATTCTCGGTCTGCTCAGAACAGCGCCACTCAAGCGATTTCGAGTCCAATGTCTTAGTGACAGGTGGCACGCCCGATACCAAGCTGGCCACGCCTATTCCCACTTTCACTACGTCGCCGATAATGGCTGCCGATTGATCTTCCGCCGACGCATTGATGCTCTTGAGTGTGCCGTTTTCGTAGGTCTGCAAGTCGAGCCCAGTGACCTTGCTCCAGCTGGACAAGGACTCGTAATCAATCACAAAGCGCTCGCCCACTACATAGCGGGGTTCAGCCGCCACCTTTGTTGAAAATCGGATGTCGGTCTGATTGTGCTCATCCCGACACTTCACCAACGTGCGAGTGACGGAAAGAGTGAATTGAACCATGGGCAGGCCGTACTCCACGCCTATCCGTATACTCTCCTCCAAACCAGTACCATTAGGACCATGGATATAGTCGCCACGCCCATCAGGCTTTACATCAAGGTATGTTGCCTGGCAACCGGCGATAAAAACGATGCTCCCCAAGCACGACAGCAAACCCAACCTGCCCATATCGCTTCCCTCAAATTTATTATCGGTTCCATACAGCATGATTAGGTGCTGTGATTCGTATATAGGCCAAGAACGGGGTATGGGAAAGCAGCACCTTCGATCGGTGCAACGAAACGGTCTCAATCCTTTCCGTATATCGATAGTTGCGTGACGCGCTCCAGATCGTCGACAAGGGGTCTGCGCTTATAGTGCTCAAGCACCACCCGCCTCTCGTCGTCGGCCTTGAACGCCGCGCCCTCGACGATCACCGAGCGTGCCCTGGCGCTTCCTGACTCGATACCTGCCTTCAACAGCGCTCGTGTGGCACCGCTATCGGAAAGCGAATAGCCGGTGTCCCGACCATCGATGAGAACCCGATAACAGATTGGAAAGCTCTCGCCGCTTGCATCGCTGTTGCTCTCGTTATCGGCGGCTACCTGGGCGTCGTAACGCACCCTATGCTCCACCATCAAGCGTCCGATCTCGAACAGGATGCCGAGCTCTTCGTCGACCGGCGTCCACAAGTTAACGCCATCGTGCGTCCTGATCATGCTCACGCCGTCGTAGCGCACATGGGCGTACAGCGGCGCAAGGTCGGTCACCGTATCCGTCACCACAGTGCCCTCGGCATTGGCTATTCCAGCTGTCAAAGAGTGGTTGCCGCCACCTGCCAGAGCCAGCCCGAAGGGAAGCAGCAATTCGACCTTGTGATTGAAGTCCGCGTGCCACTCGCCCATGCGGCGCGAATGCCCGATGTTGGCAATAGCATTGGTCAAACAAGAATCTGACTGGGGCAGAGCCAGGATCGGATCGCGTCCTAAGCGAAGGCGATAACGCGCGTCTTGCAAACGCACCCTCACCTTTTCAACCGTAAGCCCTTCCGCTGTCACCCGCGCGCCTAGAGGACCGAAGAGGTCGGAAAGAATGTAGGCGCTGCGTGAACGGTACGCAGGCTGGAACACCAACGATGTCATCGCGCGCACCTGCAGCGGTGCGGCAATCAGGCGAACCATGCTGGACAGCCCAAGCGGATCATCCGCGGCCACCGCCCTGGCCCGCAGCATGACATTCTCGAAATGCTCCCGACGTACCGCCTCATGCTCCGCCAGACGCTGGCGGAACACCCGCCCCAACCAGCTCGATCTTCTCACCCCATTCGTATTCGCAGTCATCCCTCGCTCCCTCTCGTTTTTCTGTACCCATCGCAGGCTGCGCGCCCATTCCTTTCTACTAACCATCGGAGGCCATCGCCACCCACCCAATCGGGGTACGCCCAGGTTCCCATTGTTTAAGGCATCGCCCCAGGCATACCGAGAGCATTTCGCCATTCCTCGCAAATCGTGGATTGGCAAATGTCGAAGCGACGTCTCCCTCCAACCGACAGGCATCACGCACCCGCTCTGACCCTGGCGCTGCTGATCGGCCTGTGTCTTGCCGGCCACGCCAGCGGCGACGACGCCACGCCCGAACACGCCCGGCTCGCTGCCGCGCTGCGCCAGCTCGACAGCATCGAACGGCTCGTTGCACAGCAGGCCGCGCAGCAGCGCGATGAACACACCCGCTATCACTTCGACTACGCCCGCCTCAGCGCCGACCTCGACCGCGTGCGCGCCGGTATTCGCGACTACCTGACCCCAACGCGCGCACAACCGCGCGACCCCGCCGTGCTGCTTGGCGACTACCGCCAACCCGCCTCCTTCCTCGAACCGCAGGTCGCGCCATGAACGCCGCACAGATTGCCGCGTTCCAGGCCAACAGCGGCATCACCCCTTCCGACATGGCGACCGTGCTGCTCGGTGCGGTGTTCGCCGTGCTGCTCCTGTGGGGTGTGTGGGCGCTGCGCAGCGCCTACGTCGGCTGGGCGGAAGAACAGCTTTCCCAACGTCAGTTCCTGGTCGTCGTGGTGCGCTTCGTCGTGCTGTACCTGGTGCTGACCTTCTTCCTGCTCTCGTAAGAGGTCGCCATGATGAAGCCGCTCTCCCGCATCTTCCGCCCCCACCGCGTCACCCACTTGGTCGTGCTGCCGATATTCGGCGTGCTGTCACCACTGGCCCATGCCGCCCTGCCCACCCTGGAAAACCCGTCGCGCGGCACTGGCACGGGCATCATGCAAACGCTGCAGAACTACGGCTACGACATCGTGATGCTCCTTGCCCTGCTCGTGATTGCATCGATGTTCGTCGGCGTCTGCTACCACGCCTACACCCGCTATGCGGAGATTCACATCGGTCGCTCGACCTGGGGCCAGTTCGGCCTGACCGTGGCGGTCGGCACGATCCTGCTCGTGGTTGGCATCTGGCTGCTGACCGAAGCCATCGGCGTTCTCTGAACCGAGGAACGCCGACATGGTTGAAGATCTCCGCCCGGATGGAACAGTGGCGTTCCTGCCCCACCGTCTCAACCGTCACCCCGTGGTGGTGCGGGGGCTGACGGCGAATGAGCTGTGGGTCTGCTCGGGATTATCAGGCGTGATCGGCCTTGTGAGCGGCATTCCGCTGGCCTTCATGTTCTCGACAATTGCCATCGTTCCCACGACCATCCTGCTAGCGGTCACCGCCGGCATTTTCATCGGTGGCGGTGCGCTGCGCCGGCTCAAGCGCGGCCGCCCCGAAACCTGGCTGTACCGGCAGTTGCAGTGGTGGGTCGCGACCCACCTGCCACAGCTCGCGCCGTTCACCGATGGTCACACGCTGGTGATTCGCTCCGGTTACTGGACCACACGCCGGAGCAACACGCTGTGAGCCGGTTCAAGAACGAAGTGCTGCGGCTCGAAGCCCATATCAAGACCCTGCGTATCGGGGCCAGCATGTTGGTCATACTGGCGCTGGTCATGGGTATCGGCTGGTGGAACGCGCCACGCGACCTGACGATTCATGTGCCGCCAGATCTACGTTCAGGCAGTACGCGCCAATGGTGGGACGTGCCGCCGGAATCAGTCTATGCCTTCACGTTTTATGTCTGGCAGCAGCTGCAGCGCTGGCCCACCAATGGCGATGACGACTATCCGCGCAACTTGCACGCGCTGTCGCCCTACCTCACGCCCGCCTGCCAGGCGTTCCTGCAACAGGACTACGAGTATCGCCGCAATTCCGGCGAGCTGCGGCGGCGCGTGCGCGGCATCTATGAGATTCCCGGTCGCGGCTACGGCGACAACCCCACGCTGCGCGTGCGCACCGTCTCCAACCGCGAGTGGGTGGTGAACCTCGACGTCACGGCAGACGAGTACTACGCCTCGGAGCAAGTCAAACGTGCCCTGGTGCGCTACCCGCTCAAGGTCCTGCGCATCGACGTCGACCCGCAACGCAATCCATTCGGGCTCGCCATCGACTGCTACGAAGGCGCGCCACAGCGCATTGCTCCCCCTGTTGATCCGGCGGCCACCTCCGCCCCCTCCACGGAAAACATGCCATGAGCCGCTTCTTGCCACTGGCCTTCGCGGCGTTCGCGCTGCTCCCGTTCAGCGCCGCCCACGCCATCGAGCTCCTGCGTTGGGAAAAGTTGCCACTGGCCCTGCCGCTGGTGGTCGACCAGGAACGCATCGTCTTCGTGGATCGAAACGTGCGCGTCGGCGTGCCCGCGTCGGTCGGCAACCGCCTGCGCGTGCAGAGCGCCGCCGGTGCGATCTACCTGCTGGCGAACGAGCCGATCGAACCGACCCGCCTGCAATTGCAGGACGCCGATACCGGCACCGTGATTTTGCTCGACATCGCCGCCGAACCCGCCCAGGACGGTCAGTTGCCGCTGGAGCCGGTGCGTATCATCGAGGCCGCATCATCCGCCACTCAAACCGATGCAGATGACGGCAGTGCCGCAGCGCCCCCGCCCGTGCGAGCAACACCGCAGCCGGTGATCCTGACCCGTTACGCGGCACAGAACCTCTACGCACCGCTGCGCACCGTCGAACCCGTACCGGGCGTCATGCGCGCCACCCTGCGCCGCGACCTGCCGCTGGACAGCTTGCTGCCGACGCTGCCGGTACAGGCCAAGGCAATCGCGGCATGGCGTCTGGACGACCTGTGGGTCAGTGCCGTGCGCCTGCGCAACAACGCCGCCCACTGGCTTGACTTGGACCCGCGAGCGCTGCAAGGCCGCTTCCTCACCGCGACCTTCCAGCATTCGACGCTGGGACCGAACGGCACGCCGGACGACACCACCGTCGTCTACCTCGTCACCCGTGGGCATGGGCTGGCGCAGGCCTTGCTGCCGACCATCGCGCCTGTCGATGCCTCCCTCAACCTGCCCGTGCCGCAACACGACGGAGGCCGCGATGCACAGTAATGGCCTGCTCAAGTGGCTGATGATCCCGCTGGCTCTGCTGCTGGTGTTCGTCGGCATCAAGCTGTTCTCCGGCGGCAGCGACGCGCCCAGCACACAGGAAGAAGCGGTGCGGCTCACCCCCGATGAAGCCAAAGCGCTCGGCATCGAAGGAGACACCCCGCGCGACACCGTGGCGACGCTGGTCGCCCAAGTCCGCCAACTGCGCACCGAGTTGCAGACCGCACTGAGCGACAACAAGGTTCAGCGCGAGGAGAACCAACGGCTGCGGCAACGCGAAGGTGCCATTGACCAGCGCATCCAGAGTGCGCTCGAAAACGAGCGCAGCCAGTTGCAGCAGGATCGGCAGCAGGTCAGCAGCGAGCGGCAGCAAACCCAGGGCCTGCTGCAACAACTGCAGCAGCGGCTCGATGGCATCGGCAAGGATAACCCCGCAGACCTACCGGTCGGCCTCGGCCTTGAGCCGGGCGATGGCCTGGCTGGCGACACCCTGCGCTGGGTAGAGCCGGAGGACCGGCGCGACGACGGCAAGCAGCGTAGTTCCGGTAATGCCACCAGCTTCAGCTTTCCCACCAGCTTCGCACCGGCGCAGAAGACGCTCGAAACCTCCGCCAGTTCCGCCGTCGACGCCGGCCGCCGCTCAGCGGGTGTGCCGGAGACGACTGCCGTCTACACCGTGCCGACCAACTCGACCCTGATGGGCTCCATCTCCATGACGGCACTGATCGGCCGCGTACCGATCGATGGCACCGTCAGCGACCCGTACCCCTTCAAAGTCCTGATCGGGCGGGACAACCTCACGGCGAACGGCATTGATATTCCCGACGTGGCCGGTGCCGTGGTCAGCGGTACGGCATCGGGCGACTGGACCCTATCCTGCGTGCGCGGACAGATCCGTTCGGTCACGTTCGTGTTCGAGGACGGCACCATCCGCACCATCCCGAAAGACGACGAGCGTGGCGGCAACCGCCAACAGAACAGCAGCAACACCCAGGACGGCATGGGCTGGATCAGCGACCCGCACGGTATCCCCTGCGTCAGCGGCCACCGCCGCAGCAACGCGCAGCAGTACCTGGGCACACAAGCTCTGATCACCGCAGCCGGCGCTGGCGTCGCCTCGCTGATCGACTCCGACAGTGGCCAGGTCTCCTACATGAGCAGCGACGGTTCCATCGGCACCGTGGGCATCGGCGCGAACGAGGCCATGGGCCGCATCCTCGCCGGAGGCGTGCAGGACATGTCCGCCTGGGTCAACAAGCTCTATGGCCAGGCGTTCGCCGCGGTCTACGTCAAGCCCGGTGCCAAGGTGGCCGTGCATCTCGAAGAACCCCTGACCATCGACTACGACCCGAAAGGTCGCCGCATCGATCACCGCCTTGGAGGGCTGCCCCATGCGCAGGAATTGGACTGACAGCCTGGCACTGCTGGCCATGGCACTGGTGCTCGGTGGCTGCGCTACCAGCAAGGAAGAACTGCTGCCGCACGACCACACCACCATGCTCGACATCTGGAACGCCGAGACCGGCCGCGGCACCACCCGGCAACTGCTCGATGCGCGCCAGGCCCTGCGCCGGCCGCTGAGTGAGGCCGATGTACACGCCGCGCCTGACGTGCAGGCCCGCTACACGCGCACGGCGCAGAACGAGATCTACCGGCAGTTCCACCGTCTGCCCAATCCTGACTTGCTGATGTATGTGTTCCCCCACCTGGCCGGCAGCGACCCTGTTCCGGTGCCTGGCTACACCACGCTGTTTCCCCTGTATCAGCGGGTGCAGTACGCGCTGCCTGGAGAACGGGTCGAGGATTACTGAAACGCTATAGACACTACAATACTTGAACTGTGGCTGCCGCAGAATACTCAATAGTGAAGGTCGAAGCCCTAGGACAAGATCGTTCACCTCATTTACCCAAGGTGTAAAACTCCCCCATATAAGCAGTATAGAAATTCAGGTCTGTGCCATTCGGCGAAACTACTCAGTTCCAGAGCACCTTTACAAACAGGAGCTTGGAGATCCGGTTTGTTGTGCATGGCACGTATCAACCTACCCTCATACTGGCAGCCCATCCTCTGAGGTCATGGGCATGCCGAACGAGAAGACGACAGAACCTGATCATGACGCTTGGGAACGCCACGTCGCCGAGTTGCACGCCAACGACATTGCCGAACCCGGCACCGCGCGCACCTCACGTCGGCCAGCCACCCAGGCCGACGAGCAGGCGCTCTACGATGCTGCCCCCTCGTTCACCGACCTGCTGCCGTGGGCCGAATACCTGCCCCAATCGCAGTGCATGCTGCTCGATGACGGCACCTCGGTCGCGGCCTTTTACGAACTGCTCTCGGTCGGCACGGAAGGACGCGAGCCCGCCTGGCTGTTGCAGGTTCGCGACACTCTGGAAAACGTGCTGCAGGATGCCTTCGACGAGTTGGAGGACAATCCCTGGGTCGTGCAGCTCTACGCGCAGGACGACACCAACTGGGATCGCTACCTCGATGAGCTGCGCCACTACGTCCAGCCCCGCGCCCAAGGCAGCGCCTTCACCGAGTTCTACCTGCGTTTCTTCGGCCATCACTTGCAGGCCATCGCCAAGCCGGGCGGTCTGTTCGAGGACAACACCGTCACCCGCCTACCGTGGCGCGGGCAGACCCGGCGCACGCGGCTGGTCGTTTACCGCCGTGTCGGCCTGGCACCGCAGCGCCGTGGGCAATCGCCCGAGCAGGCGCTCAACCGGGTCTGCGACCGCCTCACCGGCGGACTGGCCCATGCCGGTGTGCGCGCCCGGCGTCTCGGCGCAGCGGAGATCCACGGCTGGCTATTGCGCTGGTTCAATCCACACCCAACCCAGCTCGGCAACACCGCCGAAGACCGGGAACGCTTCTATGCGCTGACCCGCTACCCCGACGAACAGGAACCCGGCGAGATCGAGCTGGCCAGCGGCAGCGACTTTGCGCAACGGCTGTTCTTCGGCCAGCCACGCTCGGATGTTGCCCTGGGCCAGTGGTACTTCGATGGCATGCCGCACCGCGCCATCGCCGTCGACCGTCTGCGCAGCCCGCCCACCACAGGGCATATCACCGGCGAAACCCGCAAGGGCGACGCGATCAACGCGCTGTTCGACCAACTGCCGGAAGACACCATCCAGTGCCTGACTCTGGTCATCACCCCGCAGGATGTGCTCGAAGCACACCTGAATCACCTCGGCCGCAAAGCCGTGGGCGACACGCTGGCCTCGGAACAGGCCCGTGCCGATGTGCAACAGGCCCGCAGCCTGATCGGCAGCGCCCACAAGCTGTACCGAAGCGCCCTCACCTTCTACCTGCGTGGCCGCGACGAAGCCGAGCTGGACGCGCGAGGCCTGCAACTCGGCAACGTGCTTCTCGGTGCCGGACTGCAACCGGTACGCGAAGAAGATGAAGTGGCACCGCTCAACACTTATTTGCGCTGGTTGCCCTGCGTCTACGATCCGGCGAAAGACAAGAGCCAGTGGTACACCCAACTGATGTTCGCCCAGCACGCCGCCAACCTTGCCCCGCTATGGGGTCGCAGCCAGGGCACCGGCCACCCAGGCATCACGTTGTTCAACCGCGGCGGCGGGCCGATCACCTTCGACCCGCTCAATCGCCTGGACCGGCAGATGAACGCCCACCTGTTCCTCGCCGGCCCGACTGGCTCGGGCAAGAGCGCGACACTCAACAACCTGCTCAACCAGGTCACGGCGATCTATCGGCCACGACTGTTCATTGTCGAGGCCGGCAACAGTTTCGGCTTGTACGGTGACTTCGCCGCGCGGCTGGGTCTCACAGTGCATCGCGTGAAGCTCGCACCGGGCGCAGGCGTCAGCCTTGCGCCGTTCGCCGACGCACACCGGTTGGTGGAAACACCCAGCCAGATGCAGACGCTCGACGCCGACGCGCTGGATGAAGACGACGCAACTACCGATGGCGACGAGCAGCGCGACGTGCTGGGCGAGCTTGAAATCACGGCACGCCTGATGATCACCGGAGGGGAGGACAAGGAAGAAGCGCGCATGACGCGCGCGGACCGCAGCCTGATCCGCCAGTGCATCCTCGATGCGGCGCAACGCTGCGTGGCCGAACAGCGCACGGTGCTCACCCGCGACGTACGCAATGCGCTGCGCGAACGTGGCCGCGACACCACCCTGCCCGAGATCCGCCGCGCCCGGCTGCTGGAAATGGCCGATGCGATGGACATGTTCTGCCAAGGCGCAGACGGCGAGATGTTCGACCGCCCCGGCACGCCCTGGCCGGAAGCCGACATCACCATTGTGGATCTCGCCACCTATGCCCGCGAGGGCTACAACGCTCAGCTCTCCATCGCCTATATCTCGCTGATCAACACCGTCAACAACATCGCGGAACGCGACCAGTATCTCGGTCGCCCGATCATCAACGTCACCGATGAAGGCCACATCATCACCAAGAACCCGTTGCTGTCTCCCTACGTGGTGAAGCTGACGAAGATGTGGAGGAAATTAGGCGCGTGGTTCTGGCTGGCGACGCAGAACCTCGACGATCTGCCGAAAGCGGCAGAACCGATGCTGAACATGATGGAGTGGTGGTTATGCCTGGGCATGCCACCAGACGAGGTGGAGAAGATCGCCAAATTCCGCGAACTTACCCCTGCGCAGAAAACCCTGATGCTCTCGGCCAGGAAGGAAGCCGGCAAATTCTCGGAAGGCGTGATTCTGTCACGCAGCATGGAACTGCTGTTTCGCGCAGTGCCGCCCAGCCTCTATCTCGCGCTCGCACAAACCGAGCCGGAGGAAAAAGCCGAGCGCTACCAGCTCATGCAGCAGCATGGCATCAGCGAACTCGACGCCGCGCTCAAGATCGCCGAGAACATCGACCGGGCGCGTGGCATCGCCCCGCTGTCGCTGGACTGGGCCACCCTGAATACGCCCCATGAGGGAACCCGACGATGAACAAGGCGCTCATATCTGGCAGAATCCGCCCCTTCCCTAGAGACAGCCACCTCGCTATGCCTTTGCCCTATCAGGTCATGCGCCTGTTCACATCGCCAGAGGGCCATCTGGTCGAAATCAGCTGCCTACGCACGCAAGCCGGCACACCGGAGCCCACCCATGAATGGCTCTGGGTCACCGAGCAGTCCGTTACTACACTGCGCCCCCGGCACAGCGCTGGCGAAACGCAGCAGGTTTGGGTTTTCCGCGAAGCGCGCCTGCAGCTCGATGGCCAGCACGCCGAACTGGCATGGACCAACGGCCAGCAACTCAGCCTCACAACGAGCCCGGCACTGCCCTCGGAGCAACGCCAGCTCATCCACAACCATCTGAGTTGAATCAGCGAACCACCAGTCAGCTCCGCTCGAGCTTCTGCAGCGCCCCATCCGGGTCATAGACGCGCAACTGCGACGGTGACCTAGCCGAACTGCGATAGTTCACCAGATTGGTCCCACCCGGCTGAGCCTGCGAGGGAAAGAGAATGCCGTCCAGGCCTGCAGCCACCACGTCGTCGGCCATGTACCAGGTCGGCGGTTCGTTGGACTTGCCAAACCACTCCGCACGCCAGTCCACCGCGAAGTCGGCCCACAGCGGCGACCAGTGCTCCGGATCGAAGCCAGCACTCAGGTCTGCCACACGCAGCCCGCTGACGAAGAAGGTGCAGATCGTGCCCGGGCGCAGCCACGGGTTATCCTGCTTATATTCCGCGAGCGCCGTCGCTTCATCCAGCGACAGGTACAGCGCCTCCTGATCCGGGCGATTGAACCGGCCACCCTGGCGCGCTGCGCCCATACCGGACAGCGGCGTGCCGGCGTAGGCCGGCACGATGACCCGGTAACAGGCCGAGCCCCCGCCCTCGCCGAGGGTTTTCGAAATCATCCGGCGGCACCGCCGGCGAGGGATTCCAGATAGGCGATCACCGCATCTGCCCGCCCTTCCTGAATTAGGTCGTCGGCGGTCTTGTAGCCAAAGGCCCGTAGTGGCTCATTGCGCAGTAGGAAGGCAGCACGCTCAAGATCCCCGGTCATCTCGGTGGCCACCGCCAGCACCCTCACCATCTCCTGCAGATACTTCTGCAACTGTGGGGCCTGGGGCCGCGCGGTAGGGGTATTGCGATGCACATGCGCGCGCTCGGCCAGCTCCTGCACCCGAAAGCCAAAGAAGTCGCCTACCTTGGACGGCGACAGATACGGGGTATTGGCTTCGCGAAACCGTTCAACGAAGGGTTCTTGCAGCACAGTATTCATGGCGTATCACCTGACACAAAGAGCATGCACTTATTTTGCACTTTAAATGATCTTTACGCAAACGGCCTCATGCGTAACGTCACTCCGCTCGTAGCCGGTCAGCGCCGCCGCCATCCAGGCCGGCATCGCCGCCTTCGTCTGGCACAATGCCTCGAACTCGCCATCCGATAACTTCTCGGCGATGCGCTGGAAGGTAGCCGGCGTAACCTGGTGCCGCCCCAGATACCACAACGCGGACAACGCCTGCCCAGCAGCGCGCCCCGCCAGTGCCAGCTTGCGCGGAGCTACGTGCTGCAAGCGCACGACCATCTTGCCTAGGCGCACCATACGTGACGAACCCGTAGTGTAGAACACAGGCTGCGCCGGCACCTGGATCGAGAAACCAAAACGCCGCGCTGCCTCGGCACCATGTACCTCGATGGTTGCGCCCTCGCTCGCGGCGAGCGCCTTCGCCACCTGCTCCGGGGAAGGCATGGCCTTGATACCCAAAAGCCCCACCCTGGGCACGCTATACAGACCGTGGCCGATACGCTCGATATGGCCAGCCTTGGTCAGGCGCATCAGCGTCTGGTCGACAGCCGCACGCGAGCCCAGCCCAGCGAACAGGGCCGGGGTGAAGGGCTCACCGGCAGGCTGTGCCGCGACACTCTCTCTAATCGCTTGGGCTGCGCTCATAGTGACCTCCAGTTGTTAGATATTGGCTCTGTCTGAGTTAACTGTTGTAGAGGTCTAAACTGAACCGTGACATCTCCAAACATGAGGGGTTGATCATGAAAACGGTTCAGTTCTCACGGTGGATGGGGCAACTCGCCGCCCTCAACTCCGAGCAACGTAGTCAGTTACTATCCTGCCTTTCTGAGGCTGATGGGCTGCCACGGTCCGTAATCAAAGCCCCTAGCCGCTGCGTACATTACCAGTTCACTGGGCTACGCCCGTGGGGTTCCAGCGGTGGCCTACCTCGGTATCGCTGCAAGGCCTGCGGTAAAACCAGCAATGCGTTGACGGGCACCCCGATGGCGCGATTGAGGAAGCGCCATCTTTGGCAAGACTATGCTCAGGCTCTGACGCGACGCCTGAGCATACGTAAGGCCGCAATACAGTGCGGCGTCAGCAAGAACACGGCCTTTCTGTGGCGACACCGCTTCCTTAGTCGGATTGCTGATCATCAGGCTCAGCATTTATCAGGCATTGTCGAAGCCGATGAAACCTTCTTTTTTATGGCCGTCCATTCCCATGAATGCCGTATTGTTGCCGCCATTCCGCCAGCCGATTGAGTAAAGAGCCAACCATGCCAAAACGCCTGCTGCGCCCGCAGGGTGAATTCCCCAGCGCCGGACTGATCCGCCGTCTCGCCGCGATGTTTTATGACGTTCTGCTGTGCATCG
>NZ_JAUYGD010000065.1 GCF_030690725.1 Pseudomonas sp.
CAGTTGCTCTTCGGTGGCGCCGAGGTTGTCGAACAGGTCGAAGATCTGCTCGACCACCCAATCCGGACGTGCGCCCGGACGGTCGACCTTGTTCACCACCACGATCGGACGCAGGCCAGCCTGGAAGGCTTTCTGGGTCACGAAGCGGGTTTGCGGCATCGGGCCGTCCTGTGCATCGACCACCAGCAGCACCGAGTCGACCATCGACATCACGCGCTCGACTTCACCGCCGAAGTCGGCGTGGCCGGGGGTGTCGACGATATTGATGTGGTGGCCATTCCAGTTGATCGCGGTGTTTTTCGCCAGGATGGTAATGCCGCGCTCTTTTTCCTGGTCGTTGCTGTCCATCAGGCGCTCGGTGTCGAGCTCGTTGCGCTCGAGGGTGCCGGACTGACGCAAGAGGGCGTCAACCAGAGTGGTCTTGCCATGGTCGACGTGGGCGATGATGGCGATGTTGCGTAGTTTTTCGATCACTGGTGTATCTCGATCAGAGGATTCGGTTTGCCGCATAGTTTACGCGGCAGATATTAACTAAATACGAATTCGGCCAGACGGTGCAAAAGCGCAGCGGCTTTTACCCCGCCTGCAGGTCGGGAGGGCGATGGCGGATGCTGCCGCCATTCAACCCGGGCGTCTTATGCCGGACGATAAACGCGCACATTGGCATACCCCTCGCTAAGCAGATGGTGGGCATGCAAACGACTCATGACGCCCTTGTCGCAATACAGCAGGTATTGGCGATTGGCATCCAGCTCTTTGAAGCGGCTGTTCAAGGCATAGAACGGCAGCGTTTGCACTTCGATACCGGGCAGCTCTAATGGCTGCTCTTCGGCGTTATCCGGGTGACGGATGTCAATGATGACATGACTGGTCAGGGCTTCGCTGACTTCCTCGACCTTGACGTCCTTGCCCAGCTCGTCGATCACCTTGTCGATCGGCAGCAAGGTCGCGCGCTCGAGGGCGCGCTGGAGAACCGCCATATCGAACTGGCGCTCCTCATGTTCGATACGCTCTTTTTTCGCCCGGGTGGTCGGATTCACCGAGATCACGCCGCAATACTCGGGCATGTGCCTGGCGAACTCGGCGGTGCCGATGGCCGTGGCGGTGTCGATGATGTCCTGCTTGTGGCTGGCGATCAGCGGGCGCAGCACCAGCATGTCGGTGGCCGAGTCGATCACCGAGAGGTTGGGCAGGGTCTGGCTGGAGACCTGAGAAATCGCCTCGCCGGTGACCAGGGCATTGATCTGCAGCTGCTCGGCCATGTGCGTGGCGGCGCGCAGCATCATGCGCTTGAGGATCACGCCCATCTGGCTGTTGTCGACCTTGCCGAGAATCTCGCCGAGCACTTCCTCGAAGGGCACGCTGATAAACAGCACGCGCTGGGAACGGCCGAACTTCTGCCACAGGTAATGCGCCACTTCCATGACGCCCAACTCGTGGGCACGGCCGCCCAGGTTGAAGAAGCAGAAGTGGGTGACCAGACCGCGGCGCATCATCTGGTAGGCGGCGACCGTGGAATCGAAACCGCCGGACATCAGCACCAGGGTCTGCTCCAGCGAACCCAGCGGGTAACCGCCCAGGCCCTGGTGCTGGTTATGGATGACGAACAGGCGCTGGTCGCGGATCTCCATGCGCACTTCGACTTCGGGCTGCTTCAGGTCGATGCCGGCGGCGCCGCACTGCTGGCGCAACTGGCTGCCGACATAGCGCTCGATGTCCATGGAACTGAAGGCGTGCTTGCCGGCACGCTTGCAGCGCACGGCGAAGATCTTGCCCGGCAAGCGGTCGCCGAAGTGCTGCTTGCATTTGTCCAGCACGTCGTCGAAGTCGCCCAGCGGGTATTCGTCGACCTGGAGAAAATGAGTGATGCCGGGAGTGCAGCTGAGCCGCTCGATCATCGCCTGCAGCGTCTTCGCCTCGCTGACCCGAGTCTCGACTTCCAGGTTGTCCCACACGCCACTGACCAGCAGCTGCGGATCGAGATCGCGCAGCACCGAGCGGATGTTCTTCGCCAACTGCCGGATAAAGTGCTTACGCACCGGCCGGCTTTTGATGGTGATTTCCGGAAAGACTTTAACGATCAGTTTCATTAAAACGGCGCATACCGAGACGGCTAAGAAAACAGGGGCGCGGATTATAGCGGAAATTGTGCAAGCTTTGATCAAAAATACCATTGCCCCGGTATTGCGCACCTTACTGGTGCATCGCAAGGCATCAGTGACCTATTTTGGTGCGCAGAATATCGTCCTGGCTACTCGCAGGCCCCGTCATGCCTGAGTTTCAGCCGCCCAACCCATTCCCGTGCACTGGCATGCAATTTGCTCCCTTGTGAGGCAGGTTATCCTGGCGGACTATCGCGCCGGACCGCACCCTATTATCGAGGGCTCACCATTCCGAGCCTTATCCACCTGGAGGACAGCATGTCGAAGTCGATTCAACTGATCAAAGAACACGACGTGAAGTGGGTTGACCTGCGCTTCACTGACACCAAGGGCAAGCAGCACCACATCACCATGCCCGCGCGTGACGCACTGGATGATGATTTTTTCGAAATCGGCAAGATGTTCGACGGCTCCTCCATTCATGGCTGGAAAGGCATCGAAGCCTCCGACATGATCCTGATGCCGGTCGACGACACTGCCGTACTCGACCCCTTCACCGAAGAGCCGACCCTGATCCTGGTCTGCAACATCGTCGAGCCGAGCACCATGCAGGGCTACGATCGCGACCCGCGCTCGATCGCCGCTCGCGCCGAGGAATACCTCAAGTCCACCGGCATCGGCGACACCGTGTTCGTTGGCCCGGAGCCCGAGTTCTTCATCTTCGACGAAGTGAAGTTCAAGTCCGACATCTCCGGCTCCATGTTCAAGATCTACTCCGAACAGGGCTCCTGGATGTCCGACCAGGACGTCGAAGGCGGCAACAAGGGCCACCGTCCAGGCGTCAAAGGCGGCTACTTCCCGGTTCCGCCGTTCGACCACGACCACGAAATCCGCACCGCCATGTGTAATGCCATGGAAGAAATGGGCCTGGTCATCGAAGTACACCACCACGAAGTGGCAACTGCCGGCCAGAACGAAATCGGCGTGCAGTTCAACACCCTGGTGAAAAAGGCTGACGAAGTTCAGACCCTGAAATACTGCGTGCACAACGTCGCCGATGCCTACGGCAAGACCGCTACCTTTATGCCGAAGCCACTGTACGGTGACAACGGTTCAGGCATGCACGTGCACCTGTCGATCAGCAAAGACGGCAAGAACACCTTCGCCGGCGAAGGCTATGCCGGCCTGTCCGATACCGCCCTGTACTTCATCGGCGGCATCATCAAGCACGGCAAGGCGCTGAACGGCTTCACCAACCCCTCGACCAACTCCTACAAACGTCTGGTTCCGGGCTTCGAAGCACCGGTAATGCTGGCCTACTCGGCACGTAACCGCTCCGCCTCGATCCGTATCCCGTATGTGTCGAGCCCGAAAGCCCGCCGCATCGAAGCACGCTTCCCGGATCCGGCTGCCAACCCGTACCTGGCCTTCGCCGCGCTGCTGATGGCCGGCCTGGACGGCATCCAGAACAAGATCCACCCCGGCGACGCGGCGGACAAGAACCTGTATGACCTGCCACCGGAAGAAGGCAAGCTGATCCCGCAAGTCTGCGGCAGCTTGAAAGAAGCCCTGGAAGAGCTGGACAAGGGCCGCGCGTTCCTGACCAAGGGCGGCGTGTTCTCCGACGACTTCATCGACGCTTACCTCGAGCTGAAGAGCGAAGAAGAAATCAAGGTTCGCACCTTCGTTCACCCGCTGGAATACGACCTGTACTACAGCGTCTAAGCCCGCAGGCAAGACCAGAGGCCACCTTCGGGTGGCCTTTTTTGTGGCCGCTCAGCGAACGCTTACGCGGAGCAGCCAATTTGTTGCGCCCGTCACGATCGCCACATCAGCGCCCTTGCCAGCGCGCCCCGCCAATGCAAGTCTTAGCCATACATCCACCGGGAGTCTGGCCATGCGCCGAATACTCACCTGCCTGCTGCTGGCCCTGGCCTTGCCGGCCAGCGCACAGATTTACAAGTACACCGACGCCAACGGCAACACGGTGTTTACCGACCAGCCACCGGAAGGCCAGGCGGCACAAAGCATCGAGCTGCCGACCACCAATACTGTCGAGATGTCCGCACCGAGCGTACCGGCCAGCGGCAGCCGCGAGGCCGAGCGGGAAGCGCCCTATAGCACCCTGCAACTCACCGACCTGCCCAGCGCTGAAGCCTTGCGCGCCAACAACGGCACCTTCAGCGTCGGCGTCGAGCTGGAGCCACGCCTGGCCCCCAGCCACCGCCTGCGCCTGCTGCTCGATGGCCAACCCTACGGCCAACCGAGCAATGTACCGCGCCTGCAATTGATCAATCTCGACCGCGGCGAACACAGCCTGGCGGTTGAAGTGCTGAGCGGCGACGAGTCGATCCAACAGAGCGCCAGCGTCACCTTCACCGTGCAGCGGGTCAATACCAGCAGCCCGGCGCTACGCCCGCCAGCAACGCCTCCCAAGCCGGCCCCCTGACCCATGCGCATCCTGCTGCTCTGCCTGTTACTGATTGGCCTGCCGGCTGCCGCCCAGGTCTATACCTATGTCGACGCGGACGGCAACCGCGTCTTCACCGACCGCCCCACCAGCGACAATGCTGAACGCGTTGAACTGCCCGCGACCAATAACATGAGCCTGCCCGCCAGCACCCCGCCCGCGGCTGCGGCCGCCTCGTCGACACCCGCGCCAGCCTACCGGATGCTGCGCATTCTGCTGCCGCTGCCCGATGCGACCATCCGCGACAACGCCGGCAGCCTGATCGTCACCGCCACCAGCGAGCCGGCACTGCACAGCGGCCACCGCTTTCGCCTGCTGCTGGACGGCCAGGCACGCGGCGAAGGCGGACGCAGCCCGGTTTTTGCGCTGGAGAACATCGACCGTGGCACCCACCAGTTGGCCGTGGAAATCCTCGACGCTCACGGCCGAACCCTGGAACGCACCCCCAGCCAGCCGCTGCATATGCTGCGTATTTCCATGGTGCAGAAACGCCTGGTCAAACCCTGCAAGCAAGACGATTACGGCGTGCGCCCGGAATGTCCCCTCAAGGACAAGCCGGCGCAGAAGCGCGACATCCCCTTCGTGCCCTTTATCTGATCGCGCAAACAGCGCACCATATTGGTGCGTAATGCCGCAGCAGCCACTATACTTTCCCTGTTTTGGTTCGCCCGCGCGCCCGGCTGCCGAACCGAATCTCCCCCAATTTGCCGCCATCGCTGATTCCGCGCGCCTTTTCGGGGCTTTGGTTTGCTTCTTGCATTTTCCTGCTGCATTGCCGGAAGCCTCTGCCTATGACTATCAATGACGCACTGCACCGCCTGCTACTGGACAACCTGACCACCGCCACCCTGCTGCTCAACGCCGAGCTGCGTCTGGAGTACATGAACCCGGCGGCGGAAATGCTCCTGGCCGTCAGCGGCCAGCGCAGCCATGGGCAATTCATCAGCGAGCTGTTCACCGAATCGGCCGAGGCCCTGAGCGCGCTACGCCAGGCCGTCGAAGAGGCGCATCCGTTCAACAAGCGCGAGGCGGTGCTGACCGCCGTCACCGGCCAGACCCTCACCGTCGATTACGCGGTGACGCCGATCCTCAATCGCGGCGAAACCCTGCTGCTGCTGGAGGTGCACCCGCGCGACCGCCTGCTGCGCATCACCAAGGAAGAGGCGCAACTGTCCAAGCAGGAAACCACCAAACTGCTGGTGCGCGGCCTGGCCCATGAGATCAAGAACCCGCTCGGCGGCATTCGCGGCGCCGCCCAGTTACTGGCCCGCGAGCTGCCGAACCAAGACCTCAAGGACTACACCAACGTCATCATCGAAGAAGCCGACCGCTTGAGAAACCTGGTCGACCGCATGCTCGGCTCGAACAAGCTGCCGTCGCTGGCGATGACCAACGTCCACGAAGTGCTGGAACGGGTCGGCAGCCTGGTCGAGGCAGAAAGCCAGGGCAGCATCATTTTGGTGCGCGATTACGACCCGAGCATTCCCGACGTATTGATCGATCGCGAGCAGATGATCCAGGCCGTGCTCAATATCGTGCGCAACGCCATGCAGGCAATCGGCGCGCAGAACGAACTGCGCCTGGGCCGCATCACCCTGCGCACCCGCACCCTGCGCCAGTTCACCATCGGCCATTGTCGCCATCGCCTGGTGACCAAGATCGAAATCATCGACAACGGCCCGGGCATTCCGGCCGAGCTGCAGGAAACCATCTTCTACCCCATGGTCAGCGGGCGTGCCGACGGCACCGGCCTGGGCCTGGCCATTACCCAGAACATCATTAGTCAGCACCAAGGTTTGATCGAGTGCGAGAGCCATCCTGGCCACACCGTGTTCTCGATCTTCCTGCCGCTGGAACAAGGAGTAACTCCGTCATGAGTCGCAGTGAAACCGTCTGGATTGTCGATGACGACCGCTCCATCCGCTGGGTCCTGGAAAAAGCCCTGCAACAGGAAGGTATGACCACCCAGAGCTTCGACAGCGCCGATGGCGTGCTCAGCCGCCTGAGCCGTCAGCAACCCGATGTGATCATTTCCGATATCCGTATGCCGGGGGCCAGCGGCCTTGATCTGCTGGCGCGCATCCGCGAGCTGTACCCGCGCCTGCCGGTGATCATCATGACCGCGCATTCCGACCTGGACAGCGCCGTGGCGTCCTACCAGGGCGGCGCGTTCGAATACCTGCCCAAGCCGTTCGACGTCGACGAGGCGGTGTCGCTGGTCAAGCGCGCCAATATGCATGCGCAGGAGCAGCAGAGCCTGGCCGTTCCGGTCGAGCAGCCACGTACGCCGGAGATCATCGGCGAAGCGCCGGCCATGCAGGAGGTGTTCCGCGCCATCGGCCGTCTCTCGCACTCCAATATCACCGTGCTGATCAACGGCGAATCCGGTACCGGCAAAGAACTCGTGGCCCACGCCCTGCACCGCCACAGCCCACGCGCCGCCTCGCCGTTTATCGCGCTGAACATGGCGGCGATTCCCAAGGACCTGATGGAATCCGAGCTGTTCGGCCATGAAAAAGGCGCTTTTACCGGTGCAGCCAACCAGCGTCGCGGGCGTTTCGAACAGGCCGATGGCGGCACGCTGTTTCTCGATGAAATCGGCGATATGCCGGCCGATACCCAGACTCGCCTGTTGCGCGTACTGGCCGACGGCGAGTTCTACCGGGTCGGCGGCCACACGCCGGTAAAGGTCGATGTGCGCATCATCGCTGCCACCCACCAGAACCTGGAAAGCCTGGTGCAGGCCGGCAAGTTCCGTGAAGACCTGTTCCACCGCCTTAACGTGATCCGCATTCATATCCCGCGCCTGTCGGATCGCCGCGAAGACATTCCGACCCTGGCCCGGCACTTCCTTAGCCGCGCCGCGCTGGAGCTGGCGGTCGAGCCCAAGCTGCTGAAAAGCGAAACCGAAGACTACCTGCAGCAGCTGCCGTGGCCAGGCAACGTGCGCCAGCTGGAGAACACCTGCCGCTGGATCACCGTGATGGCCTCGGGCCGTGAGGTGCATGTCGACGACCTGCCGCCGGAGCTGCTCAGCCAGCCGCAGGAAAGCGCACCGGTGAGCAACTGGGAACAGGCGCTGCGCCAATGGGCCGATCAGGCGCTGGGCCGCGGTCAGTCCAGCCTGCTGGATACCGCCGTGCCGGCCTTCGAGCGGATCATGATCGAGACCGCCCTCAAGCACACCGCCGGCCGCCGCCGCGACGCCGCCGTGCTACTGGGCTGGGGCCGCAACACCCTGACCCGCAAGATCAAGGAACTGGGCATGAACGTCGAAAGCGCCGATGACGAGGACAGCGACGACTAAACCGCTCACGCCGCACTGGACGCAAAACGGGCCCACCAGGGCCCGTTTTTATTTACACCGGTAAACAACCTGAGAATGCGCCAGAGCAATGCACCGGCATCGACCCTGTGCACAGCGACGGTTCACATCCCAGCGCCTGCGTCGCGCCAGCAGCACCCTAGACAACCGCTGAAACCCAGCATTTACGCGGCCTGCAGCCAACGTAACAAAACTGGCACACAGCCTGCATAGACTCAAGTAATCCCAGTTTTGGGGACCTTGGTACAGGCAGGCCGGGGATTCCCCTCTTTTATTGCTCCACCAGGCTGACTACCAGCCGCCAGCGCCCGTCCACTTCCTCAGCGCGCCACTCACCGCGCAATGGACGGGCTGCCACCACCCTCAGCAACAAATCCCTTCGCTCGCGCTGCAAACGCCAATTGGCCAACCTTCCCTGCACGTGCAGCTGGCCCTGTTGCTGGCGGCCAAAACTCTGCAGGCGCAGGATAAACACACCGTCGGCATGCTCCTCGCGCGGCACTGGCTCGACGTTGAACCACAGCTCAAGGCCCTGCTCGACCACATCCACGCGCTCAAGCCACAGCGGGTCCGGCTGCAACAGCCGACCAATCATCAAACCGATTAAAAAACCAAACACCGCCAATGAAGCAATCACCCGCACCCACGGACGGGGGCGCGGGTCTGTAGAATGCTGCTCGTCTTCAAGCTCGGAGCCGCGCATGTTTCACGTCATCCTTTTTCAACCGGAAATACCGCCCAATACCGGCAACATTATCAGGCTCTGCGCCAACAGCGGCTGCCACCTGCACCTGATCGAGCCGCTGGGCTTCGAACTGGATGACAAACGCCTGCGCCGCGCCGGCCTGGATTACCACGAATACGCCACCCTGCAGCGCCACGCCGACCTCGACAGCTGCCTGGCCAGCATCGGCCAGCCGCGCGTGTTTGCCTTTACCACCAAGGGTTCACAGGCGTTCCACGACGTTAGCTATCAGCCTGGCGATGCGTTCCTGTTTGGCCCGGAAAGCCGCGGCCTGCCTCAGGAGATTCGCGACAGCCTGCCGCCCGAACAACGCCTGCGCCTGCCGATGCGCGAAGGCTGCCGCAGCCTGAACCTGTCCAATACCGTCGCCGTGGCGGTCTATGAAGCCTGGCGTCAGCAAGGTTTTGCCGACGCACAGTAGCGCCCATAAAAAATTGCCGGGAGCAATTTTTAACGTCGCGCAGCGACGGCCTGCAGGGTGGCCGCCAGGGATGGCAGCCCATAAAAAACGCCCCGTAGGGCGTTTTTTGTTCCAACCGCAAACCTTAGTGTGCGGTGGCCACTTCGCCGGCCTGCTGCATACGCTGCAGTTCCTGGGCGTAGAGGGCGTCGAAGTTCACCGGAGCCAGCATCAGCGCCGGGAACGAGCCACGCACAACCAGGCTGTCCAGGGTTTCGCGGGCATAGGGGAAGAGGATGTTCGGGCAGAACGCGCCCAGGGTGTGGCTCATGGAAGCCGCGTCCAGCCCCTTGATCAGGAAGATACCGGCCTGCTGAACTTCAGCGATAAAGGCGGTTTCTTCGCCAGTCTTCACGGTTACCGAGAGGGTCAGCACCACTTCGTGGAAGTCGCCGTCCAGCGCCTTCTGACGGGTGTTGAGGTCCATGGCGACGCTAGGCGCCCACTCCTGACGGAAGATTTCCGGGCTCTTCGGCGCTTCGAAGGACAGGTCACGTACATAGATACGCTGCAGGGAGAATTGTGGGTTTTGTTCGCCCTGAGCGGCGCCGTTGCTAGCTTGTTCTGTCATGGCAAAGCCTTCTTGTCGTTAGGTACGGGTAAACAGGGAATTAAGCCTTAAGCAGCGCGTCGAGCTTGCCCGCGCGTTCCAGGGCGTAAAGATCATCGCAACCACCCACGTGGGTGTCGCCGATCCAGATCTGCGGCACCGAGGTCTGCCGCGCCTTGCGGGTCATTTCAGCACGCACATCCGGTTTGCCATCAACCTTGATCTCGTTAAAGGCCACGCCTTTGTGCGTCAGCAGTTGTTTGGCGCGGATGCAGTACGGGCACCAATCGCTGGAATAGATGACGACAGGCTGCATCTCACTTCACCAATGGCAGGTTGTCGCCACGCCAGCTGGCAATCCCGCCGGACAGCTTGGCAGCGGTGAAGCCGGCCTTTTTCAGGTCACGGCAAACGCCGCCGCTGTGCTGGCCCATGGCGTCGACCACGATGATGGTCTTGGCCTTGTGCTTGTCCAGCTCAACCATACGCCCAGCGAGCTTTTCAAAGGGGATATTCAGCGCGCCGACGATATGCCCGGCAGAAAAGTCCTTCTGCCCGCGAATATCCAGCACCACGCCCTGCTCGCTGTTAACCAGTGCGGTCAGCTCGCGGCTGCTCAGGCTCTGCCCGCCCTTGCGCGCTTCAGTGAAGATCAGCAGCGCAAGCAAAGTTGCGAACAAACCGCTCAGGACATAGTGGGTAGTGGCAAATTCAATCAAGTTGGCAAGCATTGTGCGGTTCCGGGGCGGTAAAATGTCGGCCAGTATACACAGCCGCACAGGTCGGCCAAACCCCGCCCGGCGGTGACGTTTGCCACACATGGCCGTAAAATGCCCAGCCTCAGAACCGGCTCAAAGTCTGCTGCGCGTCGGCCCTGCTGCGTTAAAAACAGCCTCGGAATGCTCATGTACAAAAGTACACTCCGCTTCCTCGCCTGTTTTTGCCTTGCAGGACTCTAGCTCGCGAGACGTTGAACCGATTCTTTGTTTCCCGCCCATCGACCCAGAGCGAACCAGCTTTATGAGCGCCACGCCCAAACCCCTGGTACTGATCATCCTCGATGGCTTCGGCCACAGTGACAGCCCCGAATCCAACGCCATCATGGCGGCCAACACGCCGGTCTACGACCATCTGCGCGCCACCCAGCCCCACGGACTGATCTCGGGCTCAGGCATGGACGTGGGCCTGCCGGACGGGCAGATGGGCAATTCCGAGGTCGGCCATATGAACCTCGGCGCGGGCCGCGTGGTGTATCAGGATTTCACCCGGGTGACCAAAGCGATTCGCGATGGCGATTTCTTCACTAATCCAGCCATCACCAGCGCTGTGGACAAGGCGGTAAGCGCCGGCAAGGCCGTGCATATCCTCGGTTTGCTCTCCGACGGCGGCGTACACAGCCATCAGGACCATCTGGCGGCCATGGTCGAACTGGCCGCCCAACGCGGTGCCGAGCGTATCTACCTGCATGCCTTCCTTGACGGCCGCGACACGCCACCGAAAAGCGCGCAGCCGTCCATCGAGCTGCTCGACGCCACCTTCGCCAAGCTCGGCAAGGGCCGCATCGCCAGCCTCAGCGGCCGCTACTTCGCCATGGACCGCGACAACCGCTGGGACCGTGTCGAGCAGGCCTACGGATTGCTGGTCGACGGTAACGGCCAGTTCAACGCTGCCACTGCCGTGGAAGGCCTGCAGGCCGCCTACGAGCGTGGCGAAAGCGATGAGTTCGTCAAAGCCACTACCATTGGCGAGCCAGTACGAATGGAAGACGGCGACGCCGTGGTGTTTATGAACTTCCGCGCCGACCGTGCCCGCGAACTGACCCGCGCCTTTGTCGAACCGGGCTTCAAGGAGTTCGAGCGCACGCGCGTGCCACAACTGGCCGGCTTCGTCATGCTCACCCAGTACGCCGCAAGCATCCCGACACCCAGCGCTTACAAGCCGGAAGCCCTGACCAATGTGCTCGGCGAATACCTGGCGAACAACGGCAAAACCCAGCTGCGCATCGCCGAAACCGAGAAATACGCCCACGTTACCTTCTTCTTCTCCGGCGGGCGTGAAGAACCCTTTGCCGGTGAAGAACGCATCCTGATCCCTTCGCCAAACGTCGCCACCTATGACCTGCAGCCGCAGATGAGCGCGCCGGAAGTCACCGACAAAATTGTCGACGCCATCGAAAACCAGCGTTATGACGTGATCATCGTCAACTACGCCAACGGCGACATGGTCGGCCACACCGGCGTGTTTTCCGCCGCAGTGGCCGCCGTGGAATGCCTGGACGGCTGCGTCGGCCGTATCGTCGCCGCGCTGGACAAAGTCGGCGGCGAAGCGCTGATCACCGCCGACCACGGCAACGTCGAGCAGATGGCCGACGAAAGCACCGGCCAGGCGCACACCGCACACACCTGCGAGCCGGTGCCGTTTATCTATGTCGGCAAGCGCCCGGCGACCATTCGCGCTGGCGGTGTGCTGGCCGACGTAGCCCCGACCCTACTGACCCTGATGGGCTTGCCGGTACCGGCGGAAATGACCGGCACCAGCATCGTCGAGCTGAACTAAGCTGCTGCCCGCCGGCCAGGTGCAATGCCTGGCCTGCGGGCAAATTGCCGGCTACCTCACGCTGCAAGTGCAGCCCCGCGCACAGCGCTGATGACATGCAGCTTGCCGCTGTTTTTTTAGGCATACTAGGCGCGTCCTTGCCCCAGGTGCTGCCAGCCCCATGTTTCGTGCCCTCGCCCTTATTTTCCTGACCCTCCTGCTGCCGCCTGCCTTCGCCGACGAGAAGAGCGATGCGCAGAAGCAACTGGATGCCACGCGCGCCGATGTCGCCGAGCTGAAGCAACTGCTGGAGAAGCTGCAGCAGGAAAAATCCGGCGTGCAGAAAGACCTGAAGAAAACCGAAAGCGAGATGGGCCAGCTGGAGAAACAGGTCAAAGGCCTGCAGCAGGACCTGAAAAAGAGCGAAGAGGAAATCCAGCGCCTCGATAAAGAGAAAAAAAAACTCGAGGGCGCGCGCCTTGAACAGCAGCGCCTGATCGGCATCCAGGCCCGCGCCGCCTACCAGAGCGGTCGCCAGGAATACGTCAAACTGCTGCTCAACCAGCAGAACCCGGAAAAATTCTCGCGCACCCTGACTTACTACGACTACCTCAGCGAAGCGCGCATGGAACAACTCGCCGCCTTCAATGAAACCCTGCGCCAGCTGGCCAATGTCGAGCTGGATATCGCCAACCAGCAAAGCCAGCTGCTGGAGCAGAAAAGCGCTCTGGATGGCCGCCGCGAACAACTCGCCAGTGTGCGCAAGGAGCGTCAGCTGGCGCTGGCCAAGCTGAACACGGAATTCTCCGCCCGCGACCAGAAGCTCAAGGCCCGCCAGCAGGAACAGGCCAACCTGGCGCGGGTGCTGAAAACCATCGAGGAAACCCTCGCTCGCCAGGCTCGCGAAGCTGAAGCCGCGCGCCAGCAAGCCCTGCTCGCCGAACGCGAACAATCACGCAGCAGCACTAATCCGGCGCCGACGGGTCCACTGGTGAGTTCTGGCGCCAGCTTTGGCGGTCCATTCGCCAAGGCCCGGGGCAAATTGCCCTGGCCGGTTGATGGTCGCCTGGTGGCCCGCTACGGCACACCACGCGGTGGCGATGCTCGTACCAAATGGGATGGCGTGCTGATCGGCGCCTCCGCTGGCAGCCAGGTACATGCCGTGCATGGCGGCCGCGTAGTGTTTGCCGACTGGTTGCGTGGCGCCGGGCTTCTGGTCATTCTCGACCATGGCAACGGCTACTTGAGCCTCTACGGGCATAACCAGAGCCTGCTCAAGGATGCCGGCGACGTGGTCAAAGCCGGCGAAGCCATCGCCACCGTTGGCAACAGCGGCGGCCAGGAAACCCCAGCACTGTATTTCGCAATTCGCCAGCAGGGCCGCCCGATCGACCCCGCTCAATGGTGCCGCGCACAAGGATAAGTGTCGCGATTACCGCTTTAGGACAGGAGTAAGTTCGACATGCCGCATCTGTTCCGCCTCACCGCCCTCGCGCTGGCCGTTACCCTGCTGGGTAGCACTGCCGTATTTGCCGCGCCAGCACCGGCCACCGCCAACGACAGCGCGCCACTGCCGCTGGACGACCTGCGCACCTTTGCCGAAGTGATGGACCGCATCAAGTCCGCCTATGTCGAGCCGGTCAGCGACAAGACTCTGCTGGAAAACGCGATCAAGGGCATGCTCAGCAACCTTGACCCGCACTCGGCCTACCTGGAGCCGGAAGCCTTCCGCGACCTGCAGGAAAGCACCAGCGGCGAGTTCGGCGGTCTGGGCATCGAGCTCGGCAGCGAAGACGGCTTTCTCAAAGTGGTCTCGCCAATCGATGACACACCAGCCTCCGCTGCTGGCATCCAGCCGGGCGACCTGATCGTGAAGATCGACGGCCAGCCCACCAAGGGCTTGTCGTTGATGGAAGCCGTCGAGAAGATGCGCGGCAAAGCTGGCAGCAACATCGAGCTGACCCTGGTACGCGAAGGCGGCAAGCCCTTCGATGTCGAGCTGACGCGCGCGGTGATCAAGGTCAAGAGTGTGAAAAGCCAGCTGCTCGACGACGGCTACGGCTATGTGCGCATCACCCAGTTCCAGGTCAACAGCGGCGAAGAAGTCGGCAAAGCCCTGGCCAAGCTGCGCAAGGACAACGGCAAGAAGCTGCGCGGCCTGGTCCTCGACCTGCGCAACAACCCCGGCGGCGTGCTGCAGGCGGCGGTGGAGGTCACCGACCATTTCCTCAAGAAGGGCCTGATCGTCTACACCGAAGGGCGCATCACCAACTCCGAGCTGCGCTTCAATGCCGATCCGGCCGACGCCAGCGAAGGCGTGCCGCTGGTGGTGTTGATCAACGGTGGCAGCGCCTCGGCCTCCGAGATTGTCGCCGGCGCTCTGCAGGATCACAAACGCGGCGTGCTGATGGGCACCGACAGCTTCGGCAAAGGTTCGGTGCAAACCGTGCTGCCACTGAACAATGACCGCGCGCTGAAACTCACCACCGCGCTGTATTTCACTCCCAAGGGCCGCTCGATCCAGGCTCAGGGCATCGTCCCGGACATCGAGGTAGCGCGCGCCAAGCTCACCCGTGAGCAGGATGAAAGCGGCATCAAGGAAGCCGACCTGCAAGGTCACCTGGGCAATGGTAACGGCGGCGCCGACAAGCCCAGCAAGGGCAAAAGCAGCACCCCGGCACGCCCACAGGATGACGACTACCAGCTGAGCCAGGCCCTCAACCTGCTCAAGGGCCTAAGCGTTACCCGCGGCGACTGATCTCCCCCTCTGTAGGAGCGGGCCATGCCCGCGAACCCGCAATCGCGGCCATGGGCCGCTCCTACAGATAGCCAAGAAAAAGCCCGACCTTGATCACTCAAGGTCGGGCTTTTTAATAACGCCTGAAGTTACAGGTAGTTATTGGTCATTTCGTCGATAAAGCCTTCGGCACGCAGTTCATCCAACGCCTTCTGCAGACGCTGCACCACCTCATCCGGGGTGTCCTTGTTCAGCGCCAGATACAGCTCCGCCTCGTTGAAGCGCAGCGCGGTATTCAGGCCGCTGACGCCTTCCTGCTTGGCCAGGTAGCGACCGACCGGGTCAGTGGTGGCCCACAGGTCGATTTTGCCGCTGAGCAGCTTCTTGATGTTTTCCTGATCACGCAACGCATTGATCGGGCTCAACCCCTGGCTTTCCAGATGCTGGCTGACCGCGTCGTTCTTGTAGGCACCGATCTGGTACTGAGCGGCGTCCTTAAGACTGGCGACGCTCAAGTTATTACCCGGCGCAGCCAATAGCACCCAACCCGTCTTGGCCAATGGCCCCACCCACTTGAACAGTGGCTGACGCTCAGGAGTGAAGGTGGTGGAGAACAGACCGTAGTTGGGCTTGTCCAGGGTCAGGCGATACAAGCGATCCCAGGGGAAGCGCAGGGTCAGGGTGTAATTGATGCCGGCGCGCTTGAACATCTCACGGACGACTTCAGTGCTGATGCCATCGATACCGTCGTCGCGGGCGTAGTTCTTGTCATCCACGGCCATGTTGAATGGCGGGAAGTTCTCGGTCAGCAACACCACTTTGTAATCGGCTGGAAGCTCTGCACGGGCTGCGCAGGCACTCAGGACAAGCCCGAACAATAGGCTGGCTTTCAGGGTTTTCAACATAGGTCATTCCGCTCGCATGAATTGTGATTATGGCTAGCGGCATCCATGCTCGGGCGAATCCCGGCGACGTATGGTACGTGGCGTCAGCCATCCATGGCCGCGGGCTGGCTTGTGGCCGACCCGCTGGTGTACGTATTACAGGTAGTTGTTCAGGGTATCGTCGACAAAGCCTTCGCTGCGCATCTTGTCCAGCTCGGCTTGCAGCTTCTGTACAACCTCGTCCGGCACCTCTTTGTTCAGCGCCAGATACAGCTCTGCACTATCGAAACGCAGAATGGTTTTCAGGCCAGAAATACCGTCCTGCTTGGCCAGGTAGCGGCCGGCAGGGTCGCCGGTTGCCCACAGGTCAATCTGACCGGCCATCAGCTTCTTGGCGTTTTCCGTATCGCGCAGGGCAGTAATCGGCTCCAGGCCTTTCTCCACCAGGTGCTCGGCAATCGCGTCGCCCTTGTAGGCACCGACCTTGTACTGCTTGGCGTCTTCCAGGCTGTTCAGGGTAATGCTGCTGTCGGCCTTGCCGAGCAGCACCCAGTCATCCGGGCCAATCGGGCCGACCCATTTGAACAGCGCCTCACGCTCCGGTAGCCGCGCCGCAACAAACACGCCGTAGCCAGGCTTGTCCAGCGCCAGCTTGTAGATGCGATCCCAAGGGAAACGCAGGGTCATGCTGTACTGAATACCGGCGCGCTTGAACATCTCGCGGATGATATCCACGGCAATACCGTCGATATTGTCTTCCTGGGCGAAGTTCTTGCCGTTGATCGCCATGTTGTACGGCGGGAAATTCTCGGTCAGCAGGACCATGCGGTAGTTCGGGTCAATTTCGGCCCGAGCACTGCCCGCGAGCACCATAACTGTGCCGGCGAGGGCGACTAGTAATTGTTTGAACATGATGTCTCACATCGATAGTTGGGCTGAGCATACAAGCATACCCAGCACGTCCGACTAAGCCCAGCCCAGGTTTTGCGCAGGTACGGCAGCAACACGCTTACAGATAACCGTCCTTGATCGTACCCAGCTCACCTTGAGCGCGCATATCGTCCAGGGCTTTCTGCAACTTCTGCACCACATCATCGGGCGTCTCTATATTCAGCGCCAAGTAGAGGTCGGCACTGTTGAAACGATGCACCACCTTGAGCGCACCCAGTGGCGACTGCTTGGCCATATAGCGCCCACCGACTTCATCGGTGGCCCACAGATCGATCACATCCTTCTCCAGCTTGCTGAGATTTTCCTTGTCCTGCAGGCTGGTTTGCACTGTAACGCCACGCTCGATCAGAAATTGCGAAATCGCGTCGTCGCGATAACCGCCGATCCGATAAGCACCAGCCTGCTCCAGGCTGTCCAACGTAATGCTGCTATCGGCCTTAGCTAGCAACACCCAATCGCTTACCGCAATCGGCCCAACCCACTTGAACAGCGACTCACGCTCCGCCGTGCGAATAGTGGAGAACACCCCATAACCCTTGCTCTCGAGCGCCTGCTTGTACTGACGATCCCAGGGGAAGCGCAGAATCATCTGGCACTCAAGCTGCGCCTTGCTGCACAGCGCACGCACCGTATCGCTGCTAATGCCCTGCACATCAGCATCCTTGGCAAAATTGCCACCACTGGCCGCCATGCTGAACGGCGGCAGGTTTTCGGTAAGCAGAACCAGAGGCTCTGCGCGAGCCAGGCTGACAGCACACAACAGCCAAACCGCGGTGAATAGCCGGATAGCGGGCATAAGAACTCCGTGTATGGAAAAACCATTTATTAGAAATAGGAGCGCTCAAAGGGATGCCCAATGCATCGACCTGAGCGCAAACATTCTGATTTTAGCGGGCTAGTCGACATTTTGCTGTCGACTCGCCCGCAGCAGTGGCCGGCAGAGCTGCCGGCCAGCGAGGTTTAGCGCACGACAATCCCGCGAGCAGCCATATACGCCTTGGCTTCCGGCACGGTGTATTCGCCGAAGTGGAAGATGCTTGCAGCCAGTACCGCAGCGGCCTTGCCTTCAATAATGCCGTCAGCCAGGTGCTGCAGATTGCCGACGCCACCGGAGGCGATCACCGGGATGCCGACCATTTCGCTGATGGCGCGGGTTACGCCGAGGTCATAACCGCTCTTTACGCCGTCCTGATCCATGCTGGTCAGGAGGATTTCGCCGGCGCCGAGGTCTTCCATCTTCTTCGCCCAGAGCACCGCATCCAGGCCGGTGGGTTTGCGCCCGCCGTGGGTGAAGATTTCCCAGCGCGGGGTTTCGCCCGGTTTGGAGACTTTCTTGGCGTCGATGGCGACGACGATGCACTGCGAGCCAAAGCGTGAGGCGGCTTCGCCGACGAACTCCGGAGTAAACACCGCAGCGGTGTTGATCGAGACCTTGTCAGCACCGGCATTCAGCAGGTTGCGGATGTCCTGCACGGTGCGCACACCGCCACCCACGGTCAGCGGAATAAACACCTGGCTGGCCATGCGCTCCACGGTATGCAACGTGGTGTCGCGGCCATCACTGCTGGCGGTGATGTCGAGAAAGGTAATCTCGTCGGCACCCTGCTCATCGTAACGCCGGGCGATTTCCACCGGGTCGCCAGCGTCGCGGATGTTCTCGAACTGCACGCCCTTGACCACGCGGCCGTTGTCCACGTCGAGGCAGGGGATAATGCGTTTAGCCAGTGCCATACGGAGCTCCCGTAGGGTGGGTGCAACCCACCGATAAAGATTGCGTCAATTGCGGCGGGTTTCACGCGCCCTACGGTTTAGCCCTTGAAGTTATCGCAGAAGGCCTGGGCCTCGGCCACATCCAGGGTGCCTTCGTAAATGGCCCGGCCGGTGATCGCGCCGATGATGCCGGGCGAGCGCGCCAGCAGCAGTTTCTCGATATCACCCAAGTTGTGGATGCCGCCGGAGGCGATTACCGGAATGCGGCTGGCCGCAGCCAGGGCCGCAGTGGCTTCGATGTTGCAGCCCTGCATCATGCCGTCTTTGGCGATATCGGTATAAACGATCGAAGACACGCCGTCTGCTTCAAACTGCTTGGCCAGATCGATGACTTGCACGGTGCTGATTTCAGCCCAGCCGTCAGTGGCGACAAAACCATCTTTGGCGTCGAGGCCGACGATAATTTTGCCCGGAAAAGCACGACAGGCTTCAGCAACGAACGCCGGATCTTTCACGGCCTTGGTGCCGATGATCACGTAGCTGACGCCGGCCTTGACGTAATGCTCGATGGTTTCCAGCGAGCGGATACCGCCACCGATCTGGATCGGCAGGTGCGGGTAGCGCTTGGCGATGGCGGTGACTACTTCACCGTTGACCGGCTGACCTTCGAAGGCACCGTTGAGGTCGACCAGGTGCAGACGGCGGCAGCCGCCCTCGACCCACTTGGCGGCCATGCTCACCGGGTCATCGGAAAACACCGTGGAGTCTTCCATGCGGCCCTGGCGCAGACGCACGCAAGCGCCGTCCTTCAGATCGATAGCGGGGATAATCAGCATCGGTTGAACCTGCTCAAGTCGTGTGAATTCGGTGGGTCAGCTCTTTTCCAGCGCCCAGAGGTCGCTTTCGATGCTCTCGAACCGTTCTTTCAGGTGAGTCTGCACATCGAAAATCGCCCGGTTGTAGTAGTGCGGTGCAATCTCGCGGGCAAACAGCTCCAGCACTTCGGCGGCCTCGAAGCTGCCCAGCTCAAGCTCGAAGCGCTCAGCCATAAAACGCTTGAACACCAGGCAGGCTTCACGCTCCTGCTCGGCGCTCAAGGTCATCAGCGGCGGCTTGCTCTTGGCCCGGCTCATTTACCAGCGACCATCCCAGGCGGCGAAGTTCTGCAGCAACTGCAGGCCGTGGGTGTGGCTCTTTTCCGGGTGGAATTGCACGGCAAAGCGCGAACCTTCAGCCAACGCTGCGGCGAAATCCTTGCCGTAATGCCCGCGACCGACAACCTGCTTGGGGTTGCCGGCCTCGATGTAATAGCTGTGCACAAAGTAGAAGCGCGCCAGGTCCGGGATGTTGTGCCACAGCGGGTGTTTGACCGACTGCGCCACCTCGTTCCAGCCCATATGCGGCACCTTCAGCGGCTCGCCGTCTTCGACCATGCCCTTGCCGAAGAAGCGCACCTGGCCAGGGAACAGACCGATGCAATCAACGCCGTCGTTCTCTTCACTGTGCTCCAGCAGCGCTTGCATACCCACGCAGATACCGAGAAACGGCCGATCCGCGCTGACTTCACGCACCAGGCTGTCGAAGCCCAGGCGCTTGATTTCGGCCATGCAATCGCGAATCGCGCCGACGCCGGGGAATACCACGCGGTCGGCTTCGCGAATCACCTGGGCATCGCTGGTCACCAGCACCTTGCCGGCACCTACGTGCTCAAGGGCCTTGGCCACCGAGTGCAGGTTGCCCATGCCGTAGTCGATTACTGCAACTGTCTGCATTTACAGGCAGCCCTTGGTCGACGGCATCTGCCCGGCCATGCGCGGGTCCAGCTCGACGGCCATGCGCAGCGCGCGGCCGAAGGCTTTGAATACCGTTTCGATCTGGTGGTGGGTGTTGGTGCCGCGCAGGTTGTCGATGTGCAGCGACACCAGCGCGTGGTTGACGAAGCCCTGGAAGAACTCCTGGAACAGATCCACATCGAAGCCGCCAACCACCGCGCGGGTGAACGGCACGTGCATCTGCAAGCCGGGACGACCGGAGAAGTCGATCACCACGCGCGACAGCGCTTCATCCAGCGGCACGTAGGAATGGCCGTAACGGGTCATACCTTTCTTGTCGCCGATGGCCTTGGTGAACGCCTGGCCGAGGGTGATACCGACGTCTTCCACGGTGTGGTGGTCGTCGATATGCAGGTCGCCCTTGCACTCGATATCCAGGTCGATCAAACCATGGCGGGCGATCTGGTCGAGCATGTGCTCGAGGAATGGCACGCCAATATCGAACTTGGCCTTGCCAGTCCCATCCAGGTTGATCGAGACCTTGATCTGGGTCTCCAGGGTATTGCGCTCGACGGATGCCGTACGTTCGGCCATCACCAGCTCCAGAAATTGCCCACGGAAAAAGGCTGGCATTATAGGCGGGCATCCGCCTGGGCGGCTACCGGCGGCGATCAGAGGTGCCGACTATCGGCTGCATAGGCTGTTAGGGCATGTTTCCGCCCAAACGACCAGCACAGCAATCACAGAATAAGCAGCGGGAAACCATGGACAGTATCGACACCCTGATTATCGGCGCAGGCGCTCTGGGGCTGGCCTGCGCCGCGCGCTTGAGCACGCCGGGGCAGAGTACCTTGATAGTCGAGGCGGAAAGCCTGATCGGCAGCCACACCTCCAGCCGCAACTCCGAGGTGATCCACGCCGGTCTCTACTACGCGCCCGGCTCGCTCAAGGCCGAACTGTGCCTGGAAGGCCGCGAACGCCTGTATGCCTGGTGCCGCCAGTATCAGGTGGCGCACCGCCAGCTCGGCAAGCTGCTGGTGGCGGTGGAAAGCGCGGAAATCACCAAGCTCGAACAGCTGCAACGCAATGCTGAAGCCTGCGGCGTGCATGACCTGCAACCTCTCGAGCAGAAAAGCCTGCATGAGCTTGAGCCCGCCGTGCGCGGAGTTGCCGCACTGCTTTCGCCCAGCACTGGGATTATCGACAGCCACGCCTACCTGCAATCGCTGCTGGCCGCCGCAGAGAGCCGTGGCGCGCAGCTGGTATTGCACACCTGCGTCGAGCGACTCGAAGCAAACGGCGACGGCTGGATAGCCTCGGGCCACAGCGGCGGCGAGCCGTTCCAGCTCAAAGCCCAGCGAGTGATCAATGCCGGCGGCCTGTTCGCCCAGCAACTGGCCAGGCAAACCCAAGGCCTGCAGAACGTGCCGCCGCTGCATCTGTGCCAGGGCCGCTATTTCAGCTACAGCGGCCGCTCGCCCTTCCAGCACCTGATCTACCCGATGCCGGAAACCAACACCACCGGCCTTGGCATCCACGCCACCCTGGATCTTGGCGGCCAACTGCGCTTCGGCCCGGATACCCACTACCTCACGCAGGTCGACTATCAGGTTGACGAAAACCTGCGTGAGCCGTTCGCCGATGCCATCCGCCGCTATTTCCCCGCTATCGACAGCGCGCGCCTGGTGCCAGGCTACAGCGGCATCCGGCCAAAACTCGCAGGCCCGGGGGAACCGGCGGCCGACTTC
The DNA here is from genome assembly GCF_030690725.1 of Pseudomonas sp. GTDB lineage: Bacteria > Pseudomonadota > Gammaproteobacteria > Pseudomonadales > Pseudomonadaceae > Aquipseudomonas. The sequence goes on from NZ_JAUYGD010000065.1 coordinate 21,990, forward strand.
ATTATCCAAACGCCCAATGATCACGGCCTGCCAGGCTTGGTCAATCTGTTCGGCATAGAGTCGCCAGGGCTTACCGCCAGCCTGGCGATTGCCGAGCGCGTGGCGCAGGCCCTGTAAAAGCCGCTTGCAAAATCACCGCGTAAACGGGACTGTCGGCGGTCCAGGTAAAAGCGCTGGCGCTATACTCGCCGGCTTGAATTGCTGCTCTTCACCATCCAGTTTCGAAACAAGGATTCGCACATGAAAGCGCTCGGCAAAATTCTCGGCCTGTTTTTTCTCGGGCTCTTGCTGATCATCGTGGCGCTGGGCTTTGCCCTCACCCACCTGTTCGATCCCAACGATTACAAAGACGAAATCCGCCAGCTTGCCCGCGACAAGGCCAGCCTGGAGCTGACCCTCAAGGGCGATATCGGCTGGAGCCTGTTCCCCTGGCTCGGCCTGGAGCTGACTGACGCCACCCTCGCCAGCCTTAGCACGCCGGACAAGCCGTTCGCTGACCTGCGCCTGCTCGGCCTGTCGGTACGCGTGCTGCCGCTGCTGCGCAAAGAAGTGCAGATGAGCGACATCCGCATCGACGGCCTCAACCTCAACCTGCAGCGCGACGAAAAAGGCCATAGCAACTGGGAAGATGTCGGCAAACCGGCCAAGCCCGCGACCACAACAGCCAACACCCCACCAGCAACCGCTGACAGCGCGCCAACTACAAGCACCACAGCTGAAGCAAAAGGCAGCGGCCAGCCGCTGAAACTGGATATCGACAGCCTGATCGTCAACAGCGCGCGCATCGACTATCACGACGCGCAGAAAGGCCAGCAATTCAGCGCCGAAAGCATCCAGCTGACCACCGGAGCAATCCGCGAAGGCGCGGGCATCCCGGTCAAACTCAGTACCTTCTTCGGCCTCAACAAGCCGGTTCTGCGCGCTCGTAGCGAACTGCAGGGCGAACTGCGCTTCGACCGCGCCCTCAAGCGCTATCAGCTGGAAGACGCCAAACTCTCCGGCGAAGTGTCCGGCGAGCCCTTCGATGGCCAGACCCTGACCTATTCGGCCCAGGGCCAGTTGCTGGTCGACATGGCTGCTCAGGTCGCCGAATGGAATGGCCTGAAGTTCTCCGGCAATCAGCTGCGCGCCCTTGGCGAGCTGAAAGTACGCGACCTCGACAAGCAGCCAAAACTCAGCGGCGGCCTGTCCATCGCACCCCTTAACCTGCGTGAATTCCTCGCCACCATCGGCCAGAAACTGCCGCCGATGACCGATGAAAAAACCCTCAGCCAGTTCGAACTGGTCACCCGCCTCAGCGGCAGTGACAACAGCCTGACCTTTGAAGAGCTGAAGCTGACCCTGGATGACAGCCACTTCAGCGGCCAACTGGCGATTGCCGATTTCGCCAAGCAAGCCCTGCGTGTGCAACTCAAGGGCGACCAGCTGAACCTCGACCGCTACCTGCCAGCACCATCCAAGGACGCCAAGGATGCCGGCGCCGCCCGCAAGGCCGAGGTCAAGGCCAGTGTCGCCAGCGCCGGGCAGAGCGGCAGCACACCGCTGCCTGATGCGCCAACCCAGCACGCCTGGAGCAGCAGCGAAGTGCTGCCCATCGAGACGCTGCGCAAGCTCGATATGCAACTCAACCTCAGCCTGGATCAGCTCACCGCCCAGCAGCAGGTGATCAGCAATTTCAGCGCCAAGGCGCAGAGCAAAGGCGGCCTGCTGACCCTGCAGGACGTGCGCGGCAACATCGGCAACGGCAGCTTCGACGCCAAGGCCAGCATCGACGTGCGCCCAGCCATCCCGCTGCTCAGCGTGCAAAAGAACCTCAGCAGCATCCAGATTGAGCCCTTCCTGAAAAAGCCCGACCAGCCTTCACCGGTCAAAGGCCTGCTGGATTTCAAAGCCAACCTGACCACCAGCGGCAACAGCCAGCGCGCCTGGGTCGATGGACTGACGGGCGATGCCAGCTTCCTGCTCAACGACGGCGTGCTGGTCGACGCCAACCTGGAACAACAGCTGTGCCGCGGCATCGCCACGCTCAACCGCAAATCCCTGAGCAGCGACCCACGCGGCAAGGACACGCCCTTCGAAACCCTGCAAGGCCGCCTGATCCTGCGTAACGGCGTGGCCCACAACCCCGACCTCAAGGCCGTTATTCCGGGCCTGGCAGTCAGCGGCAATGGCGATCTGGACCTGCGCATCCTCGGCCTCGACTACCGCGTCGGCATCACCGTTATCGGTGATCAACGCGAAATGCCCGACCCGGCCTGCCAGGTCAACGAGCGCTATGTCGGCATCGAATGGCCGGTGCGCTGCCGTGGCCCGCTGGAAATGGGCGGCAAGGCCTGCCGCCTGGATCAGGACGGCCTGGGCAAGGTCGCCGCGAAACTGGCCGGCAACAAGCTCAACGAGAAGATCGAAGAAAAACTCGGCGACAAGGTCAGCCCCGAGCTGAAAGACGCGCTCAAGGGCCTGTTCAACCGATGAGCCCCGAGCAATTTTCTGACGCAGTACTGCACTGGTACGACAGCCACGGGCGCAAGGACCTGCCCTGGCAACAGGGCATCACGCCGTACCGCGTGTGGGTCTCGGAGATCATGCTGCAGCAGACCCAGGTCAGCACCGTGCTCGGCTATTTCGACCGCTTTATGGCCGCATTGCCGACGGTAAATGACCTGGCCGCCGCACCGGAAGACGAAGTGCTGCACCTGTGGACGGGCCTCGGTTACTACACCCGCGCGCGCAACCTGCAGAAAACTGCGCAGATCGTAATGCGCGAACATGCCGGCGAATTCCCCCGCGATGTCGACCAGCTCACCGAACTTCCCGGCATCGGCCGCTCCACCGCCGGCGCCATCGCCAGCCTCAGCATGGGCCTGCGCGCACCGATCCTCGACGGCAATGTCAAACGCGTCCTGGCGCGCTACGTGGCGCAGGAAGGCTATCCCGGCGAGCCGAAAGTGGCGAAACAACTGTGGGATGTAGCCGAGCGCTTTACCCCGCACGCCCGAGTCAACCACTACACCCAGGCGATGATGGATCTCGGCGCCACGCTGTGTACCCGCAGCAAACCCAGCTGCCTGCTCTGCCCGCTGAAAAGCGGCTGCCAGGCGCACCTGTTCGGCCTGGAGATCCGCTACCCGATTCCCAAACCGCGCAAGGCGCTGCCACAGAAACGCACGCTGATGCCGATCTTCGCCAACCGCAACGGCGAGGTGCTGCTCTATCGCCGCCCGTCCAGCGGCCTCTGGGGCGGCCTGTGGAGCCTGCCGGAGCTGGACGAAGCAACGGCCATCGCCTCACTCGCCAGCCGCCACACCCTGCAGCTCGGCGCACAGCGCGAACTGAGCGGCCTGACTCACACCTTCAGCCACTTCCAGCTGGCCATCGAACCTTGGCTGATCCAGGTCGACGCCGCGCCAGCCGCCGTGGCCGAGGCTGACTGGCTCTGGTATAACCTCGCCACCCCGCCGCGCCTGGGCCTCGCCGCCCCGGTGAAGAAGTTGCTGAAGCGCGCGGCCGATGCACTCGCAACAACACAGAACACTGGAGAGACACCATGACCCGCACCGTACAGTGCCGCAAACACAAGCAAGAACTCCCCGGCCTGGACCGCCCACCGTATCCGGGCGCCAAAGGTGAGGACATCTTCAACAACGTCTCCAAGCAAGCCTGGGACGAATGGCAGAAGCACCAGACTCTGCTGATCAACGAACGCCGCCTGAACATGATGAACGCCGAAGACCGCAAATTCCTCCAGGCCGAGATGGACAAATTCCTCTCCGGCGAGGAATACGCCCAGGCCGACGGCTACGTGCCGCCCAGCGAGTAACCCTAGCGAAACGTGGGAGGCGCTTTAGCGGCGAAATGCTCTAACAGCAGTCGCGGCTAAAGCCCCTCCCACGCGCATCGCCCAGACCGTAGGGTGGATGACGCCTTATCCATCCACCACATCGCAATGTGCCGCTCAGCCCTCGCTCGAACCTAACCGCCCGTAATAATTAAATATTTTTCAAACTCACGCTTGACACCTACCCCTCAAATCCGTCTAATAGCGCCCCGTTAGCCCGGGTAGCTCAGTCGGTAGAGCAGGGGATTGAAAATCCCCGTGTCGGCGGTTCGATTCCGTCCCCGGGCACCACATATAGTTTTCTGGTGATGTCAAAACCACTCGAAAACACCTAAGAAACCCGCCTAGTGCGGGTTTTTTATTGCCTGCAATTCCCGTGTATTTACCCGTCCCTAAAGCCCACCACCTGGCGCACTTCGTCCGCCTGCCAGCAACATCACTCCCGACTATGGGCCGAAAGCAAAGGTAGGCCTCCAGGCGCTCGCCCGGCATAATCCTGCCATCTGTTCCCCGGTGCCGCGCTCGCTCACCCAGGAAGTTGTCACTCAAGGATTTTGTGCCCCATGAACCAACAAGCCCTGTCCGCCTTTATCTGGTCGGTTGCCGACCTGCTGCGTGGTGATTACCGCCAGTCCGAATACGGCAAGGTGATCCTGCCCTTCACCGTGCTGCGCCGCTTGGACTGCGTGCTGGAGAAGACCAAGGCAGCGGTGCTGGCCGAACAGGCCGAGAAGATGAAGCTGGTGGCCAACCCCGAGCCCTTCCTGCTGCGCAAAACTGGAAAGGGCTTCTACAACATCTCGCAGCTGGACATGGCCACGCTGATGGGCGACTCCGACCATATCCGCGACAACCTCTACAGCTATATCCAGGGCTTCTCCCTGCCGGTGCGCGATATCTTCGAGCGCTTCGACTTTCTGACCCAGATCGACCGCCTGCACAAATGCGGCCTGCTCTACCAGGTGGCCGAACGCTTCGCCCAGATCGACCTGCACCCAGAAGCCGTGGACAACATGCAGATGGGCCTGGTGTTCGAGGAGCTGATCCGCAAGTTTGCGGAAATCTCCAACGAAACCGCCGGGGAGCACTTCACCCCGCGCGAAGTGATCCGCCTGATGGTCAACCTGATCTTTATCGAAGACGACGAGGTGCTGACCAACCCAGGCGTGGTGCGCAACCTGTATGACCCAACAGCTGGCACTGGCGGCATGCTGTCGATTGCCGAGGAATACCTGGTCGAGCACAACCCCCAGGCGCGCCTGAACCTGCATGGCCAGGAGCTCAACGACGAGTCCTACGCCATCTGCAAGGCGGACATGCTGATCAAGGGTCAGGAAGTAGCCAATATCAAGGCCGGCAACACCCTTAGCGACGACGGCCATGCCGGCAAGCGCTTCGACTATATGCTGTCCAATCCGCCGTTCGGCGTGGAGTGGAAGAAGGTCGAGAAGGCCATCCGCCAGGAGCATGAGCAGCAGGGCTTCAATGGCCGCTTTGGCCCAGGCCTGCCGCGCGTATCCGATGGCTCGCTGCTGTTTCTGATGCACCTGATCGCCAAGATGCGCCCCGCCAACGAAGGCGGCAGCCGCTTTGCCATCGTACTTAACGGCTCGCCGCTGTTTACCGGCGGTGCCGGCTCCGGCGAGAGCGAGATCCGCCGCTATGTGCTGGAGAACGATCTGGTCGAGGCGATCATCGGTCTGCCCACCGATATGTTCTACAACACCGGCATCAGTACCTATGTGTGGGTGCTGACCAACCGCAAGCCAACCCCGCGCAAGGGCCTGGTGCAACTGATTGATGCGTCGAGCTTCTGGCAGAAGATGCGCAAAAGCCTCGGCTCCAAGCGCAAGGAAATGCCCGACAGCGCCATCGAGGAAATTACCCAGCTGTTCGGCCAGTGCGCCGAAGCGCGCCTGGCCACCGTGCTGGATGCCAACGGCAAGGAAGTTGCCCGGCAAATCCTGCGTGACGGCGAAGCCGAGCCCAGCGCGCCAGTTGGCGGCAAGGTCAAACTCGCGCCGCTATCGCGCCTGCTGCCCAACCAGGCCTTCGGCTACCAGAACATCACCGTCGAACGCCCGCTACGCGACGAGCACGGCGCCATCGTTATCGGCCAGAAGGGCAAGCAGAAAGGCAAACGGCAGCCCGATAGCAGCCTTCGTGACAGCGAGAACGTGCCGCTCGACGAAGACGTGCAGGCCTATTTCAAACGCGAAGTGCTGCCCCACGCCTTGGATGCCTGGATCGATCACGACAAAACCAAGGTCGGCTACGAGATCCCCTTTAATCAGCACTTCTATGTATTCGAGCCGCCACGGCCGCTGGCCGAGATCGACGCCGAACTGAAAGGCGTGACCGACCGCATTCTGGCGATGATCGGGGGGCTGTCGGCATGAGTTTTCCGCGTTATCCGGAATATAAAGACTCTGGGGTTGAGTGGCTGGGAGAGGTGCCGGGGCATTGGGAGGTTGTACCACTCAGGCACGTAATCAAAAAAATCGAATCCGGTACTAGTGTGAACTCAACGGATACCCCTGCTGGAGAGGGCGAACTCGGAGTACTGAAAACCAGCTGCGTTTATAGTGGCACCTTTGAAGCAGGCGAGAATAAAGCCGTCGTGCCTGAAGAGTATGACCGCGTCGCTTGCCCGGTGACTGCAGGCACCCTCGTAGTTAGCAGGATGAATACTCCTGACCTAGTAGGGGCGGCCGGGCTAGTACAAAAAAGCAATGGCGCTTTATTTCTGCCTGATCGACTCTGGCAAGTAGCCTTCACCGATGCTGAGCCTGCGTATGTACATTATTGGACGCTGACCGGCGGATACCGTGCGCAGGTACAGATGGCTTGTGCGGGCACAAGCTCCAGCATGCAAAATTTGGCTCAAGATCAGTTTAGAAGTTTTGTTTTTCCTAAACCCACACCTGATGAACAGTCAGTGATAGTGGCCTTTCTCGATCACGAAACCGCCAAACTCGATGAGCTGATGGCCGAGCAGGAAAAGCTGATCGCGCTACTTAAGGAAAAGCGCCAGGCGGTGATTGCTCATGCCGTGACCAAGGGGCTCGACCCGACAGTGCCGATGAAGGATTCCGGGGTGGAGTGGTTGGGTGAGGTGCCAACGCATTGGCAAGTCCAGCGCATGGCTAACCTATTCAAGGAAGTAGTGGAAAGTGGCGATGACAGCCTGCCTGTTCTAAGCGTATCCATTCACAGCGGTGTATCTGATAAAGAGCTGAATGATTCAGAACTCGACCGCAAAGTGACGCGTAGCGATGATCGCGGTAAATACAAGAAAGTTCAGCCTAGCGATCTGGTTTACAACATGATGCGGGCCTGGCAAGGCGGCTTTGGCTCTGTGACAGTACCGGGACAAGTCAGCCCCGCTTATGTAGTAGCACGGCCTGTTGCGGACTTTATTACTGCATTTATCGAGCAGACGCTGCGAACGCCGCAAGCTGTTGAAGAAATGCGCAGGCACTCCCGAGGCGTTACGGACTTCCGGTTGCGCCTGTACTGGCAAGAGTTCAAGTGCATCCAGGTCGCGCTACCTGACAAAGAGGAACAAAAGGCGATCCTTGCTTTTATTGCCGCAGTAAATGACAAGCTCGAAGTACTCGAAGTTGAAGCTCAGCACGCCATCGACCTACTCAAAGAACGCCGCACCGCCCTAATCTCCGCCGCTGTTACCGGCCAGATCGATGTGCGCGGCCTGATCAAGGAAGAACAGGAGCAAGCCGCATGAGCGATATCCAGCTATTTCGCCTGGGTGCCAATGGTTCCGCCTGTGAGCTGCCCGGCCGCGCGGTGGCGGTGGAAAAACAGCTGCAAAGCCTGATCGAGGCGCAGATGGAGTGCTTTCTCGGCGTGCGCTTTCTTGCCAGTGAATACGCCACCGGCAAGACCCACAAGGGCCGTATCGACTCCCTTGGGCTTGACGAGAACGGCTGCCCGGTAATCATCGAATACAAACGCCACAGCAACGAGAACGTGATCAACCAGGGCCTGTTCTACCTGGATTGGCTGCTCGACCACCAGGCCGAGTTCCGCTGGCTGGTGATGGAAAAACTGGGCAAGCAGGCTGCCGAGCAGATCGAATGGGGCGGCACTCGCTTGCTGTGCATCGCTGCCGACTTCACCCGCTACGATCAGCACGCGGTGCAGCTGATCCAGCGCAATATCGAGTTGATCCGCTACAAGCTGTTCGGCGATGACCTGTTGCTGCTGGAGCTGGTCAATTCGGTCAGCGTGACCAGTACCGTAGTTGCCGCCCCAACGGCCGAGGCCGAAGCGGGCAAGCCCGCAGCTGCGAGCAAAGACAAGACCTGGCAGGAACAACTGGCGCTGGCTCCGGCAGAAATTGCCGCGCTGTTCGAGCAGACCACCAGCTACCTGCATTCGCTCGGCGACGATGTGCAGGAAAAGCCCCTCAAGCTCTACCTGGCCTTCCGTCGGCTAAAGAACTTCGCCAGCATCGTGGTGCAATCCAAACGCCTGCAGCTGTACCTCAAGCTCAACCCGGACTCGGTCGAGCTGGTCGAGGACTTCAGCCGTGACGTGCGCAGCATCGGCCATTGGGGCACCGGCGACCTGGAACTGAGCCTGCGCACCCCTGCCGATCTGGAGCGCGCCAAGCAGCTGATCGAACGTAGTTACCAGGAAAACTGATTCGCCTGCCCAAGCGGCGTGGTGGACTCTTTCGCCATAGTGACCAAGACTGCAGCCGCATCGGCTACAGCTGAACGAATACAATAGGGAGCGCCCGGCATGAGCCTGCATAAGGAAGTGTCCTTCGAGAACGAGATCTGCGAGCAGCTGGCCGCCCACGGCTGGCTGCATGCTGCAGGTGACGCGCAGGCCTATGACCGTGCTCGGGCGCTATTTCCTGCCGACCTGATTGACTGGGTCAAGAACACCCAGCCCAAGGCCTGGGAGGCGCTGAGCAAAAACCATGGCACAGCTGCCGAAGCGGTACTGCTTGATCGTTTACGCAAATCCCTTGATGAGCGCGGCACCCTCGATGTGTTGCGCCAGGGCATTGAGTTGCTGGGCCTGCGTCAACCGCTGCAACTGGCGCAGTTCAAGCCGGCGCTGAGCATGAACCCGGAATTGACTGCCAAGTACGCGGCCAACCGTCTGCGCGTGGTACGCCAGGTACGCTACTCGCTGACCTGCGAGAACTCCATCGATCTGGTGCTGTTCCTTAACGGCATCCCCGTCGCGACCTGCGAGCTGAAAACCGACTTCACCCAGTCGGTGCAGGATGCAGTGGATCAATACCGCTTCGACCGCGAGCCAAAGCCCAAGGGCCGGACAGAGCCGCTACTGAGCTTCCCCTGTGGCGCACTGGTGCACTTTGCCGTGAGCAACCGTGAAGTGCAGATGACCACCCGCCTGGAAGGAGCGGCGACGCGCTTTCTGCCGTTCAACCTGGGTAACGACGGCGGTGCCGGCAACCCACTCAACCCGGCTGGCCATGCCACGGCCTATCTCTGGCAGCAGGTATGGCAACGCGACAGCTGGCTGGAGATCATCGCCCGCTACCTGGTGGCGCAGAAGGACAAGAAGAAGCAACTCAAGTCGATCATCTTCCCGCGCTATCACCAGCTTGATGCCACCCGCAAACTGCTGGCCAAGGTGCTGGAGGAAGGGCCAGGCGGCAAGTTCCTGATCCAGCATTCGGCCGGCTCCGGCAAGACCAATTCGATTGCCTGGGCCGCGCACTTCCTCGCTGACCTGCATGACGCCGAGCAACAGAAGCTGTTCCAGTCGGTACTGGTGGTGTCTGACCGCACGGTGCTGGACGCGCAGCTGCAGGAGGCGATTTTCAGCTTCGAGCGCACCACTGGCGTAGTGGCGACCATCACCGGTGAGTCGGCGAGCAAGAGCGGTGAGCTGGCCAAGGCGCTGGCTGGCGGCAAGAAGATCGTGGTGTGCACCATCCAAACCTTTCCGTTCGCCTTGAAGGCGGTGCAAGAGTTAGCCGCCACCGAGGGCAAGCGCTTCGCGGTAATCGCCGATGAGGCGCACTCGTCGCAAACCGGCGAGGCCGCATCCAAGCTCAAGCAGGTGCTGTCCATCGAAGAGCTGAAAGAGCTGGCCGACGGTGGCGAAGCCAGTACCGAGGACATTCTTGCGGCGCAGATGAGTGCACGCTCGGCCGAAAGCGGCATCACCTACGTGGCCTTTACCGCCACGCCCAAGGCCAAAACCTTGGAGCTGTTCGGGCGGCGGCCAAATCCAGAGCTGCCGGCATCGAGCAGCAACCTGCCGGCACCGTTCCATGTGTACTCCATGCGCCAGGCTATCGAGGAGGGCTTTATCCTCGACGTGCTGCACAATTACACGGCGTATAAGACCGCCTTCAAGCTGGCGCACAACGGTGAGGAGCTGAGCGAAGCCGAGGTGGAGCGCAGCCAGGCACTGAAAGGCATCATGCGCTGGGTGAAACTGCACCCCTACAACATCGCGCAGAAGGTGCAGGTGGTCATCGAGCACTTCCGCGAAAACGTGCAGCCGCTGCTGGAGGGCAAAGCCAAAGCAATGGTGGTGGTTTCCAGCCGGCAGGAGGCAGTGCGCTGGCAGTTGGCAATCGACCAGTACGTGAAACGCCAGGGCTATCCGATCGGCACCCTGGTAGCGTTCTCCGGCGAAGTGAATGATTCCGAGTCTGGCCCCGACCCGTTCACTGAAACCAGCCAGGCGCTGAACCCGCACCTGCGTGGCCGCGATATCCGCGAAGCGTTCAGCGGCGATGAATACCAGATCCTGCTGGTCGCCAATAAATTCCAGACCGGCTTCGACCAGCCGCTGCTCTGCGGCATGTACGTGGACAAGAAGCTGGGCGGCATTCAGGCCGTGCAAACGCTGTCACGACTCAACCGTGCCCACCCGAAGAAAGACACCACCTACGTGTTGGACTTCGTCAACGAGCCGGACGAGATCCTCACGGCGTTCAAGGCTTACTACAGCACCGCCGAGTTGGAGGATGTGACCGACCCGCACCTGGTTTACGACTTGCGCACCAAGCTGGATAGCGCCGGGCACTACGACCAGTTTGAGGTCGAGCGTGTGGTGGCGGTGCTGCTCAATCCAGCGGCACGTCAGAGCGAACTGAGTGCGGCCCTGGAGCCAGTAGCCAACCGCCTGCTGGTGCGTTACCGCATTGCTCAGGATGAGCTGCGCGCTGCCGAGGCGAACGGCGATGGCCAGACAATGAAAGAGGCCAAAGATGAAATGGATGCGCTGGTGCTGTTCAAGCGCGACATGGGTAGCTTCCAGCGTCTGTATGCCTTCCTCTCGCAGATCTTCGACTACGGCAATACCGATATCGAGAAGCGCCAGCTGTTCTTCAAACATCTGCTGCCACTGATCGAATTCGGCCGGGAGCGCGAAGGCGTGGATCTGTCGCGCCTGGAACTGGTGCGCTACAAGCTGAAAGACAAAGGCACCCGCGACCTGCCACTGGTAAACGGCGAATACCCGAAACTGCCACCGATGAGCGCCACCGGCAGCGGCCAGGTACAGGAGAAGGAAAAGCTCTACCTCAGCCAAATCGTCGAGAAGGTCAACGAGCTGTTCGGCGCAGATACCACCGACGGCGACAAGCTGTCCTGGCTCAATAGCCAGCGCGAGAAGCTGCTGGAATCCGAGGTGCTGGCGCAGCAGGCGGCGAACAACACCAAAGAACAATTCGCCAGTTCGCCTGATCTGACGCGGGTGTTTATCGATGCGCTGATCGACAGCCATTCGGCGCAGAGCAACCTGAGCTTGCAGGCGCTGAACTCGGAGCAGATTCAACGCGAGGTGATCAATCTGCTGCTGGGGCCTGCGCGGCTGTACGAAGCGCTACGCGGGCAAGCCAATACGTAAGCTCGACATGGGCGAGAAACACCCCACACCGCTTAACAAGATCAGCTTTGGTTATCTGCACTTTGGGCTGCCGTGCAAATGAATTGCATCTGCGCGACAGCCAGCTGTAACCAGGCGACACCGTGACCGGCCAAGCCCAGCACGGCCGGTAAACGGCTTGGCGGTCAGCGAAACGCTATGCTAGCTTGACGCCTCGCCAGGAAGGCCACGCAACGCCTGAGCGCAACCGAAGAATAAGAGGACACTCCATGGCCGAGGCCACGCCCGCGCTGGAAATACGCGACCTGCACAAACGCTACGGCGACCTTGAGGTGCTCAAGGGCATCTCCCTCACCGCTCGCGACGGCGATGTGATTTCCATCCTCGGTTCTTCCGGCTCCGGCAAGTCGACCTTTCTGCGCTGCATCAATCTGCTGGAAAACCCGCACAAGGGACAGATCATCCTCGCGGGTGAAGAGCTCAAGCTCAAAGCCGCGAAGAATGGTGACCTGGTCGCTGCCGATAGCCGCCAGATCAATCGCCTGCGCAGCGAAATCGGCTTCGTCTTCCAGAATTTCAATCTGTGGCCGCATATGAGCGTGCTCGACAACATCATCGAGGCGCCGCGCCGCGTGTTGGGGCAGAGCAAGGCTGAGGCCATCGAGGTGGCCGAGGCGCTGCTGGCCAAGGTCGGTATCGCCGACAAGCGTCACGTTTATCCGAATCAGCTTTCCGGCGGCCAGCAACAGCGCGCGGCGATTGCTCGCACGCTGGCCATGCAGCCGAAAGTCATCCTGTTCGATGAGCCAACGTCGGCCCTCGACCCGGAGATGGTACAAGAAGTGCTTAATGTGATCCGCGCACTCGCCGAGGAAGGCCGCACCATGTTGCTGGTCACCCATGAGATGGGCTTTGCCCGTCAGGTGTCCAGCGAGGTGGTGTTTCTGCATCAGGGCCTGGTTGAAGAACAGGGCTCCCCGGAGCAGGTGTTCGATAACCCGAACTCGGCGCGCTGCAAACAATTCATGTCCAGTAATCACTGAAAACACGGAGCAACTACGCATGCAGAACTATAAGAAGATCCTGCTGGCCGCGGCCGCCACCCTGGCATTCGGCACCAGCGCCGTCGCCGCGGACAAGCTGAAACTGGGTACTGAAGGCGCTTACCCGCCGTTCAACCTGATTGACGCCAGCGGCCAGGTCGGCGGTTTTGACGTGGAAATCGGCCAGGCCCTGTGCGCCAAGATGAAGGCCGAGTGCGAAGTGGTCACCTCCGACTGGGACGGTATCATCCCGGCCCTGAACGCGAAGAAATTCGACTTCCTGATCGCCTCCATGTCGATCACCGAAGAGCGCAAGGCGGCAGTGGATTTCACCGAGCCTTACTACACCAACAAGCTGCAGTTCATCGCCCCGAAAGGCGGCGACTTCAAGACTGATAAAGCCAGCCTCAAAGGCAAAGTGATCGGCGCTCAGCGTGCCACCATCGCCGGCACCTGGCTGGAAGACAACCTCAATGGCGTGGTCGATATCAAGCTGTACGACACCCAGGAAAACGCTTACCTCGATCTGTCCTCGGGCCGCCTCGATGGCGTGCTGGCTGACACCTTCGTTAACTGGGAATGGCTGAAGAGCGACGCTGGCAAGAGCTTCGAATTCAAAGGCGACCCGGTATTCGACAACGACAAGATCGGCATTGCCGTACGCAAGGGCGATGCCCTGCGCGACAAGCTGAACGCCGCACTGGCCGAGATCGTGGCTGACGGCACCTACAAGAAGATCAACGACAAGTACTTCCCGTTCAGCATCTACTAAGCTGCCGGCACTGCGCCGCCCGCCCGGGCGGCGCAGGCTTCTGAGCCCCTATGAATTTCGACCTCTACGGATTCGGCCCGGCCCTGGCTGCTGGCACCCTGATGACCATCAAGCTGGCGCTTAGCGCGCTGTGCCTGGGTCTGGTGCTCGGCTTGCTCGGCGCCCTCGCCAAGACTTCCCCGTACAAGCCGCTGCAATGGCTTGGCGGTACTTATTCGACCATCGTGCGCGGAATTCCCGAGCTGCTCTGGGTGTTGCTGATCTATTTCGGCACCGTGCAGCTGATGCGCAACCTGGCGGACCTGCTCGGCATCGAAAGCCTTGAGCTGAATGCCTTCGCCGCCGGGACCATCGCCCTCGGCATCTGCTTCGGCGCGTACGCCACCGAAGTGTTTCGCGGCGCGATCCTGGCCATCCCCAAGGGCCATCGTGAAGCAGGCCAAGCACTGGGCATGTCCAAACCACGAATCTTCTGGCGGCTGATCCTGCCGCAGATGTGGCGCATCGCCCTGCCCGGCCTGGGCAACCTGTTTATGATTCTGATGAAGGACACCGCACTGGTGTCGGTGATCGGCCTGGAAGAAATCATGCGCCGCTCGCAAATCGCCGTGACCGCCAGCAAGGAGCCCTTCACCTTTTATATGGTGGCGGCCTTTATCTATCTGGGCCTGACCGTGCTGGCGATGATCGGCATGCACTTCCTTGAAAAACGCTCCAGCCGTGGCTTTGTCAGGAGCGCGTCATGAGAAAAATCTCTGAAATAGCCGCCTGGTCGGCTGCCGTTGCGCTGATTGCCTATGCGCTCTGGGGCGGCCTGACTGCGCTCAACTGGGACGTGATCATCAAATGGCTGCCGCGCCTGTCTGAAGGCGCCCTGCTGACCCTGGAACTGGTGGCCATCGCGGTTCTCGCCGGGTTGATTCTCGCCCTACCCATGGGCATCGCCCGCGCCTCGCGGCACTGGTATGTGCGCGCCCTGCCCTACGGCTACATCTTCTTCTTCCGTGGCACGCCGCTGCTGGTGCAGCTGTTTTTGGTCTACTACGGCCTGGCGCAGTTCGATGCGGTGCGCGAAGGCCCACTCTGGCCCTATCTGCGTTCCCCATACTGGTGCGCGGTGCTGACCATGACCATGCACACCGCCGCCTATATCGCCGAGATTCTGCGCGGCGCGATTCAGGCCGTACCGCCGGGCGAGATCGAGGCCGCCCGCGCCCTGGGCATGTCACGCGCCAAGACCATGTTCTATATCGTCCTGCCACGCGCCGCGCGTATCGGCTTACCGGCCTACAGCAACGAAGTGATCCTGATGCTCAAGGCCAGCGCCCTGGCCAGCACCGTGACCCTGCTAGAGCTGACCGGCATGGCCCGCACCATCATCGCCCGCACCTACCTGCCGGTGGAGATCTTCTTTGCCGCCGGGATGTTCTACCTGCTGATCGCCTTCCTCCTGGTGCGCGGCTTCAAGCTGTTGGAGCGCTGGCTGCGCGTCGACGCCTGCCAGGGCCGCTGATTGCCTGAGGGTTCACGCCCTCAAGCACCATCCATCATGCCAACCACCTCACCCGCCCAGATCCTGCAAGACGCTGCCTTGTTGCAGCGCTTCAACGCACTCGACAGCTTTCTCATTGAGCACCAGGCGCTGTGGCGACCACGACCCTTTGTGCATTACCCGACATTGCCCTGGGAAGCCGAGCACCCACAACTGGCCGCCTGGCTCAGGGCACAAAGCCTGGAGCATGCCGAAGCCGCGCATAACCAGCCGCATCTGCTGCAAGCACCCGCACCCTTCCCGCAACTGGCCACTCAGGCTTACGAGCTAAGCCAGATCGGTGAATTGCCACAGTCACCCGCGCAGGTATTACCCGCCCGCTTTAGCAGCGATGTACCGGGGCGCAAGTGGCAGCAAATCGACGCGTTCGCCCGCAGCCTGAGCTTTAGCCATACACCACAACACTGGCTGGACTGGTGCGCTGGTAAAGGCCACCTCGGGCGCATGCTCGCACACGACGGCGGCCGCCTGACTTGCCTGGAATACGACCCGCAGTTGGTCAGCAGTGGTCAACAACTCAGCCACAAGCTCGGCATCGCCGCACAGCATATCGAGCAGGATGTGCTGGCTGACAACGCTGTGGCGCAACTGCAGGCGCAACACACGCCCGTGGCCCTGCACGCCTGCGGCGAACTGCATACGCGCCTGCTGCAACTGGCCAGCCAGGCCGGCTGCCAACAACTGGCCGTGGCGCCCTGCTGCTACAACCGCATCAGCACACAGCGCTATCAGCCGCTTTCGGCAAGCGCCCAGGCCTCAACACTGCAACTGTCTATCGACGATCTCGGCCTACCCCTGAGCGAAACCGTCACCGCTGGCGCACGGGTACGCCGCCAGCGCGATAAATCCATGGCCAGGCGCCTGGCCTTCGACCTGCTGCAGCGCCAGCTGCGTAGCGTCGACGAATACTTACCAACGCCATCCCTGCCGCCCGCCTGGCTCGACAAAAAGTTTGCTGAGTACTGCCAAGACCTCGCCGCACTCAAACAGCTACCAGCACCCGCCGCACAAAACTGGCAACTGCTTGAGCAACAAGGCTGGCAACGCCTGGCCGAGGTGCGCAATCTGGAACTGCTACGCGGTTTATTCCGCCGCCCACTGGAACTCTGGCTACTGCTCGACCGCGCCCTCTATCTACAAGAACAAGGCTACACCGTGCGCCTAGGCACCTTTTGCAGCCACCAACAGAGCCCGCGAAACCTGCTACTGCTGGCAGAGCGCCAGCAAAAATTGCCCACAGCATCTGTGGATAACTCTGTTGACAGAATCTGAGCAAACCGCGCAAAAGCCCGCCCCAGCTGCATATCGCCAACCTGCGCATTTTTTAGTCTGAAAATATACCCTGTAAAAACATGCACTTAGCCGATACCGCGAACCAGCGCACAAAGTCTGCGCACGTCCGTACCAGATGCCCCGCATATGTGCATAACGATTTGGCTACTGATAACAATGCCTGCACAGAACTACGCTCAGACGGCTTTACTCAGCCAAATGAATGGATATAATGGCGACCCTCAAAGGCCGGTATAGCTCAGCTGGTAGAGCAACTGACTTGTAATCAGTAGGTCCCGGGTTCGATTCCTGGTGCCGGCACCATATAAACCAAAGGCTTGCAGCGATGCAGGCCTTTGTTTTATCCGCCGTACGTAACAACGCACGTAACAAGACTTAAGACGCGCACACGCCTGCGCGCCTCACGTGAGGTGCTTTTTCTCAAGGTAGTGGGGGGGTCTTAAAAAAGAGTAACATCAGTAATCTTGACCGCTGAAATCCGGCAAGCCCTTGAAATACATAGGCTTTCCGAAAGCGAGCAGGAGTAATCTTTAAGTAACATTGAAGTAATCTGATTACTCTTTAAATAGGTGATATTCCTAAAACTCAAAAGCCTTACAGATCAGGCACTTAGAGAAAAATTACCTTTTTGGTTACTCCTCTGTTACTCCCCTTTGTAATCTCCAAAGCCCCGAAACACGCAGGCTCCAGACAAGCCTCCCGCATCGATTACTGAAATTACTCTTTCTGCAAAGCCCCCCCTATACCTGTGATCTACAAGCCGTTCCGCAACCTGCCCGGGAAATACCCCGACGCCGCAGGGATTCGCAGGTAAATAAGCCCTAGCCACCCCCTACGCAGCCCAGAGCTGGCGTGGCGCGCTTTGTCATGCAGGTGTGCAGAGAATTCGACCCATTTAGCCCGCAGGCGAGGTGGGGGGACGACGGCGCGCGCCGGGTGCAGAATGGCCCTGCCAGCCCCCCCTTGGCCGTGATACGCGCCGTGGCTGCCCTGCCCGACGTGCAGGCACAAAAAAGCCGCCCGAAGGCGGCTTGGTATGCGTGGTGCAGCAGCTGTTACGTGGTGCCAGCAATCTCAAATGGCTTGAACTTCACCACCTCCTCGCCCACCCAGTCATTCAGCAGCGCCAGGCGCGTCTGGATGGGTTCAAGTTCCAAGGTGGCCCACACCCGCGCACCTTCCTGTGGCGAGCCAAAGCCGCCCGCGTTCTTCGGCACAATGCCCATCAGCTGCGGATACACCCGCAGCGCGGCCAGCACATCGCCCTGGGTCTGATCCTTGATCGAGTTGAATTCATCCTTCGCCGCCACCTCGCTCACCGGGATCAGCTGGATGCCCTCCTTCTTGCCGTTCGGCGCGTACACGAACAGGTTGCGGAAGTTGCCTGGCCCCTTCGAGTTCTTCAGCGCCGTGCGCAGATCATCGATATCGGACTCGTTCTGCGCCGCGTCGGTCATGTACAGGATGAAACCGGCGTGACTGCCGTTCTCGTAATACTTGCGGCGGAACAACGTCGCCGACTGGTTCAACAGCGCCGACTGCAACGCACAGAGCCATTCCGGCAAGCCGTAAATCTCCTGGTGTAGATCCAGCTCGCGCAGGTGGAAGATGCTGCCCTGGTCGAATTCGTGCTCATCCTTCCAGCCCTGCACCTGAAAATAACGGTCGTCTTTGCCCACCCGCATGTACTTCGCCAGGGTCGGCTTCAACGCCATCCGCGTGCCGATCATTGAGCGCCGCGCCTCTACATAGCCGTTGCCCAGCGCCAGATAGTCCTGGGCGTACTGGTCAAACGCCTCACGGCTCAGCAACTTGTGCGGGATAAAGGTGCGCGTCAGTTGGTTGCGCTTGAAGCGCAGGCCCGAATCAAGGTGCACGCTGGCCTTAACCGAGCGCGCCAGGCCGTCCAACGACAACGGCGGCTCATACCAACGCCCGTTAAACCAGCACTCCAGGTAGTCGAAAATCTCCCGCCCAGACAGCACCGATTCAGGCTCGCCAAACGTAAAAGCCACCGACCGGTGATCGCTAACCGCCTGCGCCGTGGCCGCAACAGCCACCTCATTGCCTGTATTCATCAAAAAAGCTCCATCCGCCCGGTATTGGCAGCGGTCTGCCCTTCGAGCGGTTCGTGGTGTAGTGCGTGGAAAAGCGCCCAGGCCAGGTCGGCGTGGCCGGTGGTGTCATTGCGCCCGGCGCTGTACGTGAACTGGCGCCCGCTGGCGGTGATGGTTTTGCGAATGGCCATGAGGGATTGCGCGAAGTCGGTCCAGCCGGCGTCGAACTCCAGCCGGCCCTTGTGGATCACGTCATAGGCTTTCAGCACCAGGCGCGTCTTCACCTCGGGTGAATAGCTAAACGTCGTCAGCCCAGGGAAGAACTGCCGCACCAACTGCGCCACGCCTGAGCCCATGCCAGTGGTATCAATCCCGATGTAGGTCACCCAATAGCGCTGGGTCACCATCCGGATGGCCTCGGCCTGGGCGTCGAAATTCATCCCCCGGAACTGGTGCCGCTCCAGCACGCGGAACTTGCCGCCCGGCACCATCGGCGGTGCAACCACCACCAGGCCCGAACTGTCGCCGGTTTCTGCTGGGTCATATCCCACCCAAACCTGGCGGTCAGCCAGTGGGCGCGGCGCCAGTGGCCTGTAGTCCTCGGCCCACTCAACCCAGCTATCCACCATGCACGGCTGCAGCATGGCCAGCGGGAAGATGCTCGCGCCATCGTCCACAAACTGGCACATCAGCAGGTTTTGGAAGGCCTCGGCGTCGTATTCCTGGCGCAGTTCTTCGAGGTCGAACAGGTCGCAGCCGCGCTGCTCGGCATCAAGGATGGTGACGATTTGCCGCCACACCTTGTCCTCACACAACCGCCCCTGCTGCAGCGCGTCGTGGGAGATATCCACCGAAATGCGCGCGGCAGCCGGCTTGCCCTTGTTGAAGCGCTCACCCGTCCAGAAGGTGTAGGCCTCATGGGCCATCGAACTGGGCGTGCTGAAATACGTGCGGCGGTACTGCTTCTGCATCGCCATGCCGCTGGCGACCTTGTTCAGTTCCTTAAACTTGAACGTCCAGAAGAATTCGTCGAAGTAGAAGTTGCCGTGATAGCCCTGCGCCGTGCGCGCATTGGTACCCAGGAAGTGCAGCTCGGCGCCGTTGGCCAGAATGATCGGGTCGCCAGTCAGCTCAACCCCACACACCTCACGGGCAAAACTCTGGATATACGCCTTGAAGATGTGCGCCTGGTTCTTCGAGGCGGATAGGAAAATCTGGTTGCGGCCAGTGGTCAGCGCATCAATCAGCGCCTCACGGGCAAAGTAGAAGGTCGCCCCGATCTGCCGGCTTTTCAGGATGGCCCTGGTGCGCTGGTTGCCCGCCTTGTACCAGTCCAACTGGTAGCCGAAGCACCCATCGATAAACGCCTCAGTGAGCAGCTCGATATGCTCCTCACTGAACTCATTGCGGCTCGGCTTCTTCTTCGGCCCGCTGTTGCGGTCATGCAGTTTCGGGTTTAGCTCAGCCTCGGTACCGCCACCCTGGAAGCGCTCAATCCGCGCCTGGCGCTCAAGCTGGCGGTGCAGCAGGTCAATTTCCTTGAAATCCCCGCCCGACTTGCCGTCTTTCAGAATCAGCTGCACCAGGCGCGCTTCCAACGCCCCGCCGATCCGCTCTACGTTGTCTGCCCGGTCCCACTCATCGCGGGCCTTCCAGCTGTGGACGGTGCGTTCCTTCTCGCCCAGGTAGTCGGCGATATCGGTGACGCGCCAACCCGTCCAGTACAAAAACTTGGCCTGGCGACGGTTATCACGGACGGGAATTTCAACGGCAGCATTCATGGCGCAGATGCTGCCTCGCACGCGCGTGGTGTACCCGCGCCGCACCTTGTAAAGGCGCGCCCTACAAGGTCGCCTCGTTGCCCGTAGCGCGCCAGCTCACGAACATGCCCTCAACGCAACGGCAGCACGCCGCCACCGCATTGAGGTCAGCCCCATGTCGAAGAAATTCCGCTCCAAGTGGTTCCGTGTCGCCGTAGAAGGTGCCACCACCGACAAACGCAAAATTGAGCGCTCCTGGTTGGAGCAAGCCGCCAAAAACTTCAACCAAAGCACCTACGGTGCCCGTGTTTGGCTGGAACACTTCCGCAGCCTGCTGCCGGACAGCCCCTTCAAGGCCTATGGCGACATCACCGCTGTAAAGACCGAAGAAGTGGAAATTCACGGACAGAAGAAGCTCGCCCTGTTCGCTCAGATCGAACCGACTGACGACCTGGTGGCCATGAACAAGGCCAAGCAGAAGATCTACACCTCGATTGAAATCGACGACAGCTTTGCCGATACCGGCGAGGCCTACATCGTCGGCCTGGCGGTCACCGACTCCCCGGCCAGCCTGGGTACCGACGTGCTCGCCTTCTCGGCGCAAAAGCCAGAAGCCAGCCCGTTCAAGGATCGCCACTACTCCGCGACCTCGATGTTTACCGAGGCCCTGGAGGCAGAACTCGAATTCGAAGAAGTCACCGATCAGCCCAGCATGTTCGCTGCGCTCAAGCACTCCATCGGTGCCCTCATCAGCAAGGGCAAGGAAAAGGAAGGCAAGGACGCCACCAATTTTGCCGACCTGGGCGAAGCCCTGCAGGGCCTGCTCACCTTCAGCACCCAGCAGGCCGAAGCGGTCGGCAAATCGGCTGAGGCACTGGCCGCCCTGCAAAAGCAGTACACCGCGCTGGAAAAAGACCTCGGCGAGCTGAAAACCACGCTCGGCAAAACCCAGGATCACAACCAGCAAAAGCGCCCGGTAGTAACCGGCGGCGACAGCGCAGTCGTTACCGACTGCTGATAACCAACGGACAAGCCCAGCCAAGGATTACCGGAGAAACCCATGCGTAACGATACCCGCCACCAATTCGACGCCTACCTCAGCCAAATCGCCAAGCTGAGCGGTGTGACTGACGCCACCAAGACATTCGCCGTAGATCCAACCGTCCAGCAGAAGCTGGAAACCCGCATGCAGGAGTCCAGTGAATTCCTCAGCAGCATCGGTATGCCCGGCGTCGATGAACTCAAGGGCGAAAAAGTTGGCTTGACCGTCGGCAGCACCATCGCCGGCCGCACCGACACCACAGGCGCCGGTGTGCGCGTGCCGCGTGACGTGTCTGATACCGATAAATTCGGCTACGAGTGCCGTCAAACCGACTTTGACACCGGCATCCGCTTCGCCAAGCTCGACGCCTGGGCCAAATTCCCGGACTTCCAGGCCCGCCTGCGTGACGCCATTCTCAAGCGTCAGGCACTCGACCGCATCACGATTGGCTTCAACGGCACCAGCGCTGCAGCCAACACCGACCGCGTTGCCAATCCGCTGCTGCAAGACGTCAACATCGGCTGGCTGCAGAAGTACCGTAACGACGCACCGGCCCGCGTGCTCAAAGACGGCAAAGCGGCCGGGAAAATCCTCATCGGCACCGGTGTCGATGCCGACTACAACAACCTCGACGCCCTGGTATACGACGCCATCGCCAACCTGATTGCCCCCTGGCACCGCAAAGACCCAGGTCTAGTGGTCATCCTCGGCAGCAACCTGGTGCACGACAAGTACTTCCCGCTGGTCAACAAAGAGCAGGCCGCTTCCGAGAAGCTGGCCACCGACATGATCCTCGCGCAGAAGCGCATGGGCGGTAAGCAGCCGGTCGAGGTTCCATACGTACCGGACGGCGCCATGCTCATCACCAGCCTGGAAAACCTCGCTATCTACTGGCAGATCGGCGGCCGCCGTCGCCACGTGATCGAAAACCCCAGCAAAAGCCGTATCGAGAACTTCGAGTCCAGCAACGAAGACTACGTCGTCGAGGACTACGGCCTTGGCTGCCTGATCGAAAACATCGAACTGGAGGCTTAATCGCCATGGCCCTGAGCCCTGCCAAGCGCCACTTCCAACGCACTACCGCTGCCATTGAGGCAGCGGCGGTCGCTGGCCCCAGCCAAACAATGGAAGGCGCAACCGCCTACGAGCACCAACTTGCCCAGCTCGCACAGCACCGTGCGCGTCTCAAGCAGGTGCAGTCCAACCAGGGTAAGGCCGAACTCAAGGCGCAGCTGCTGCCCGAGTACGTGCCCTACGTGCAGGGCGTGCTGGAAGCTGGCAACGGTGCCCAGGATGAGGTGCTCACCACCGTCATGCTCTGGCGCATCGATGCCGCCGACTACCCCGGCGCGCTTGAAGTGGCCGAGTACGTCATCAAGCACGGCCTGAACATGCCGGACCGCTTCGAGCGCACCACCGGCACCCTGATCGCCGAGGAAATCGCCGAAGCCGCCCTCAAGGCCCAGAAGGCTGGCGACAGCTTCCCGCTCTCGATTCTGGAGAACGCAGCAGCCATCACCGCCGAGCAGGACATGCCAGACCAAGCCCGCGCCAAGCTGCACCTGGCAATCGGCAAGGCCCTGGCGGCCATTCCTGATGATGCTGCCGCTGAAAAGCTGGAAACCCTGGCAGAAGCCAAACAGCACCTGGCCAAAGCCATCGACCTGCACAGCAACTGCGGCGGCAAAAAGGATCTGGAGCGCGTCGAACGCCTCCTCAAGAAACACGCTGTGCCAGTAACACCGGCCAGCTAACCGAGCGTCCCCACGCGCACGGCGGCTCGGGGCTGATCAACAGGTTCTCTCCTTTCCTTGTTGTGACGCCCCGACCACCGCCGTTTTATTACCCAAGGCCAAGCCATGAGCGGATTTGTAGCCGGCGGCACCCCACCAGCCGGCCCACACATCAACACCGACCCGTTTTGGCCATCCATTGAGCTGGACGCCATGCGCGCCGCTCTGCGCATCGATGCCAGCGTCACCAACCCCCGGCTGGAAACCGCTGTTATCGCCGCAGCCATCAGCGTCAACCGCGCGCTGCTCAAGTGGCGCGGCGCCCAACAGGCGGCTGGCTACGCCACCCTGGCGGACGTGCCAGCGGAAACCGTCCAAGACGTATCCGAGCTGGTGCACCTCTACACCCGCGCCATCCAGGCCGCTACCGGCGCCGAAGTGTGTGAGCGCTACCGCAGCTACGACAGCACCGGCACCGGCGACCGCAAAGCCGAAGACCTGCAATTCAACATCGACGAATACCGCCGCGACCAACGCTGGGCCATCCGTGACCTGCTCGGCGTGCCCCGCATGTCAGTGGACCTCATCTGATGGCCACCACCCTGCGCGCCATCCAGGGCGACACCGTAGACGCCATCTGCTGGCGGCACTACGGCCGCACGGCAGCAGTTACAGAAGCCGTGCTCGACGCCAACCCCGGCCTGGCCGACCTCGGCGCGCAGATCCCCCAGGGCACCCTGGTGATCCTTCCCGAAGAAGCCCCACAACCCCAACGCCAGATGGTGAACCTATGGGACTGATCTACCTCGCCCTCTACAAAGGCAAAGGCAAGCTGTTCAATCGCCTGATCCGCCTCTGGACAGGCTCTATCTACAGCCATTGCGAGATAGTCATGCCCGATGGTCGCTGGCTGTCGGCCTCGGCCATGGACGGCGGCGTGCGCGCCAAACGCATTGAGCAGAACCCAGAACACTGGGAACTGATCCCCGTGCCATGGGCCAATACCCGCCTGATTGAGTCCGTATTCGACCGCCATGAGGATGCCGGCTACGACTGGGCCGGCATCTTTCTGAGCCAGCTGCTCGCCATCGGCATGCACAACAAAAGGCGCATGTTCTGTAGCGAGTTCTGCGCCGTAGCCCTGGGCTTCCACGGCATTGGCCAACGCTTTAGCCCCGTGCTGCTCGGTGAAACCGTGCACCGCATTAACCGCCTGCCGTTTGTGCAACTCGCCCACGGCCAAATCGAACGCCAAGCAGAAAGGACGCCCCATGGCTGAGCCAACAACCGGCGCCGTAGTAGTCGCCGCCACAGCAGGCGTAGGCCTGGCCACCGTTATGCCGCACATGGATGGCAACGCTCTGTTCGGCGCAATCATCGGTGCGGCGCTTATCGCCATGAACCAGCGCGACCTTAAGGCCTGGCAGCGCTGCGCCGGCCTGCTGGTATCGGTCGGTGCGGGCTACGTCAGCGCGCCCGAGATCGTCGCGCAAACCATCATCACCCAAACCGGTCCCGGTGGTTTTGTCGGGGCCATCCTCGTTGTGCCGGTAGCCCTCAAAGCCCTGGAGTTGATCGAAAAAACCGACTTTTCCAGCTTTGTCCCGGCCTGGTTCAAAAAAGGCAAAGGAGAGTGATCATGCTCACCACCCTGCTGCCCATCATCGCCGCCATCGCCTACATCGCCGCCGCCCTGCGCCTGGTTTGCTTCCAGCGCCAGGGCGCACGCATTCGCCGCGGTATTGCCCTGCTCGCCTGCCTGATGATCGGCGCGCTGTTCTGCGCTGGGGTAGAGATCCTGCTCTACCGGCAACCCGTCAGCGTGTGGCAGGCGGCAATCGCCATCCTGCTGTGCATCCTCGTTTACCGCTCGCGCGGCAACCTCGCCGCCCTACTGAGGCCCAACCAATGACCCAGCCCCAACGCCTGCAGCACGGTTCCAAAGGCCAGGCCGTGCGCCAGCTGCAACAGCGCCTCAACCAAGCCGGCGCCAACCTGTTTCTGGACGGCGACTTCGGCGACGAAACCGAAAAATCCGTGCGCGCCTACCAGCTTAAGATTGGCCTGGTGGTCGATGGCGTTGCCGGTGAGAAAACCCTCGCAGCCCTGGCCGGCGCCGACTGCAGCAAACTGCTGGGCAATATCCACCTGGTGGACGGCGCCAAACGCCTGGGCGTGGACCTCGCCAGCATCTATGCCGTCAACGAGGTGGAAAGCGCCGGGGCTGGCTTCCTGTCCAACGGAAAACCCAAGATCCTGTTTGAGCGGCACCAGATGCACCGGTTGCTCAGCACCCCGCGCCATGAGGGTGACGATGCAGCCGCGCTTAAGGCCCACGCCGACCAGCTCGCCATCCTGCACCCCAACCTGGTCAACGTACGCCCCGGTGGTTATGCCGGCGACACCGCCGAACACCAGCGCCTGGCCAGTGCCAAGCTGATCGATGCCCTGTGCGCACCAGAGGCCTGCAGCTGGGGCGCGTTCCAGATCATGGGCTACCACTGGCAGCGCCTTGGCTATGCCAGCCTGGACGACTTCACCACCCGCATGGCCATCAGCGAGGCCGAGCAGTTTGAGGCGTTCGTGCGCTTCATCGAGGCAGACCCCGCCCTGCATAAAGCGCTCAAGGCCAAAAAGTGGGCTGAGTTTGCCAAGCGCTACAACGGCCCCGCCTACGCCCGTAACCTGTACGACGTGAAGCTAGAACGCGCCTACGAGCGCCACGCTGGCTGCGGCTGCGGGCAAAAGGTGGCGGCATGATCCAGCCCGAGCAGATCCGCAAGCTGGAGCTGCGCGACGGTGATGTCATTTGCCTGCCAGCTGATACCGGCTACGAATGCACCAAGCAGTTAAGTGATGCACTGCAGGAGCTGCACCCAGGTAAACGGGTGCTGATCGTCCTGGGCAACGTGCACTCCCTGGATGAGCCCGCCATGAACGCCGCCGGCTGGTACCGCAAATGACCACCCTGCGCCAGATCGGCTACGGCCTCGCCCTGTTCGGCGCCCTCGGGCTGCTGTTCTGGGGCCAGTACCAGCAGGGCCAGGCCGTGGATGCCCGCGAAACCCTGGCGGCAGATCGGCAGAAAGCAGCCGAAGAACGCATCCAGCGCCAGGCCAACACCATCACCACCCTGACCGCCGCCCTGGACGGTGAGCGCGCCGCCCAAGTCTCCCTGCGCAGCACGCAAAACCTGCTGCGCCAGGGCCTGACCGAACGTGAACAACAGATCGAGGTGCTTAAACGTGAAAATTCAGATCTTAGGGATTGGGCTGCTCAGCCTTTGCCTAGCGCTGCTCAGCGGTTGCGCAGCCGCCCCGCCATCACCGGAGCAAACGCTTATCGAGACTGGTTGTCCCGCAGTCGTGCCCTGCACCCTGGGCCCCAGCAGCCCGAGCAGTAACGGCGAATTGCTCACCGACGCCGAACGCGCCGAACTGGCCTGGGCCGAATGCGCCGCCCAAGTCGACATGATCTACAACCACCAACAGCCGCGAGCAGACCCATGAACAAGCCCGAAAGCCTGCGCAGCCACCTGTTGGCCAGCGTGCCAGAACTCAAGAACAACCCGGATCGGTTGCTGATATTCATCGACAACGGCCGCATCCGCTGCACCGCCGCCGTAAGCCTGTCGTTTGAATACGCCTACGACCTGCAAGTCATCCTCACCGACTACGCCGGCCACCCCGATGCCGTCATGCTGCCCCTGCTCGGCTGGTTGCGCGTGAATCAAAGTGAGCTGCTGGCCAACCTGGCCAAAGCCGAAGAAGGCATCCAGTTCGAGGCCGACATCATCGACGCCAGCAAGGTCGATATGGGCCTAAAGCTGCCCCTGACCGAACGTGTAGTGGTGCGCAAACAACCCGACGGCAGTTACGACGTAACTCACCCCGGTGAACCCCAATACACCGAGCAAATCGAGGTGGAAGGCAACATCGAAATCTATGCCGGCGGCGAGTTGTTAACCAGTTGGCCAGCACCACAACCGGTAGACGTGCTGCTGCTCGAAACCCCACACCCGCCGCGCCGCGATGTCTGACCTTCTCGACGACCTGGGCGGCTGGCTCACGCCGCTTATCACCCGGCTAGAACCCACCGAGCGCAGCAAGCTGGCCCGCGACCTGGCCCAGCAGCTGCGCCGTAGCCAGCAGCAGCGCATCATCGCCCAGCGCAACCCCGACGGCACCGCCTACGCCCCGCGCAAAGAGCGCACCCTGCGCGGCAAGGTCGGACGCATCAAGCGCAAGGCCAAAATGTTCACCAAACTGCGCACCGCCCGTTACATCCAGGCCCGAGGCAACGCCGCCGAGGCCACCGTCAGCTTTGCCGGCCGTATCAGCCGCATCGCCCGCGTGCACCAATACGGCCTACGCGACCGGGCCGAGAAAGGCGCGCCCGACGTGCAATACGCCCAGCGCGAGCTGCTCGGCCTTAGTGATGCCGAGAAAGAATTCATCCGCGACCACCTGCTGCACCACCTCACCTTGTAAGCCCCCGCCCTACAAGCCAAGCCGGCTGCACCGCCTACGCGCGCGCGGCAACATCACCGGCATGAACGATCTCGCCACCCTCGCCCGCCTGCTGGAAAACCTGATCCGCTTCGGCACCATCGCCGCCGTGCAGATGGACCCACCGCGCGTACAGGTTCTAACCGGCACCCTCACTACCGCCTGGCTGCCCTGGATAAACCCTCGCGCCGGTCTGGATCGTGAGTGGAACCCGCCCACAGAAGGCGAACAGGTCGTGCTGTTCAGCCCCTCCGGCCAACTGGCCAACGGCGTTGCACTCACAGGCCTGTTTAGCGACCTGATCGAGGCCAACGGCGACCGCGACGGCCTGCACCGCCGCACCTACCGCGACGGCGCCGTGATCGAATACGACAGCATCGCCAAACACCTACGCGCCACCCTTCCCGGTACCGCCGAGGTAACCGCCGTGGGCAACGTCAGCATCACCACCCAAGCAGCGCTCAGCGCCACGGCCACCGGCGACATCACCATCACCAGCGCCGCAAACATCACCATCGAAGCCACCGGCAATGTCGCCATCCGTGGTGCAAAAGTGGACCTCAACTGATGCCCGCCGTAACCCGCAAAGGCGACGCCTGCACCGGCCATGGCGCGTTTCCGCCGCGCGCGTCCACCGCCGGCAGCCCCAACGTGTACGCCAACGGCATCGCCGTGCACCGCAAAGGCGACACCTGGGCCAGCCACTGCGACCCCAACAGCTGCCACGGCTCACAACTGGCCGATGGCAGCGCCACCGTATTTGCCAACGGCATGCCGCTGGGCCGCATCGGTGACCCAGTCGCGTGCGGCTCCAGCGTTGCTTCCGGCAGTGCCAACGTATTTGCAGGGGGCTAAGTGAACAGACAAACCGGCCGCCCTATCAGCAGGCTTGAGCACATCAGCCAAAGCATTGGCGACATCGTCACCACCCGCATCGGCTCGCGCGTTATGCGCCGTGAGTACGGCTGCCAGATGGTTGACCTGATCGACCAGCCCGGCAACGCCGCCACCCAGTTACTGTGCTATGCCGCCATCGCCATGGCGCTTATCCGCTGGGAACCGCGTGTGCGGCTCAGCCGCGTGCAACTCACCGCCCTCAACATCGCCGGCCAGGCTGAATTGGCTGTCGAAGGCACCCTGGTCGACAGCAACGAACCGCTCAGCCTGAAAATCCCCCTCAGCATGGGGGCAGCCGTATGAGTGTCTTCACGCCCATCGACCTGGCAGCCCTGCCCGACCCGCAAGTGGTCGAGCAGCTCGACTACGAGCAGATCCTCACCGAGCGCAAGGCTTACACCGTCAGTCTGTGGCCCGCTGCCGAGCAGGCAGAAATCGCGGCGCGCCTGGCCCTGGAGTCAGACCCACTCACCAAACTGGTGCAGGAAAACGCCTACCGCGAGCTACTCTGGCGCCAGCGAGTCAACGAGGCCGCGCTCGCCACCATGCTGGCCAAAGCAAAGGGCACCGATCTAGAGCAAGTGGCCGCCAACTACCAAGTCGCGCGCCTAGTGGTCACCCCCGCCACCGATGACGAACCAGCGGTGATGGAAAGCGACGACGCCCTGCGCGAACGCGCCCAGATGGCGTTTGAAGGCCTCAGCACTGCCGGCCCGCGCAACAGCTATATCTTTCACGCCCGCAGCGCCTCCGGCCTGGTGGGGGATGCCACGTCAGAAAGCCCCAGCCCTGCCGTGGTAGTGGTCACCGTTCAGGCCCTACTGGGCGATGGCAGCGCAGACGAAGCCCTGCTCAACACCGTGATGACCTACCTGTCCGATGACGACCGCCGCCCAGTGGCCGACCGCCTTACTGTGCAAAGCGCCGATGTTATTGAATACAGCGTCACAGCCGCCCTGCACCTGGCCACCAACGGCCCAGAGGCCGAGCCCATCCGCCAAGCGGCAGAAGCTGCGCTGCTCGCCCTGGTCAACGCGCGCCGTCGTCTGGGCGTTGAGGTATCCGCCTCGGCCATCTACGCCGCCCTGCATGTTGAGGGCGTGCGCCGTGTGGTGCTCACTGGCTGGGCCGACATCACCCCAACCACAGCCCAGGCCGCCTACTGCACCGGCGTAACCGTAACCGTGGCGGGCACGCCATGACGCGCCCCATGCTGCCCTCCAACGCTACCCAGCTGGAGCGCCTGGCCGCTCAAGCTCTTGCGCAGATTGAGCGGGTGCCGGTACCCATTCGGGATCTGATCAGCCCAACCCGCTGCCCGGTCCACCTGTTGCCCTACCTCGCCTGGGCCATGAGCGTGGACCGCTGGGAGGAATCCTGGCCCGAGGCCACCAAACGCCAGGTCATTGCCAGCAGCTACTACGTGCACGCCCATAAAGGCACCATCGGCAGCCTGCGCCGGGTGGTAGAGCCACTCGGCTACCTGATCCGCGTTATTGAGTGGTGGCAAACCGCCCCCGAGGGTGTTCCAGGCACCTTCGCACTGGATATCGGTGTGCTCGACAGCGGTATCACCGAGGAAATGTACGACTCCCTGGTGCTGCTAATCGACGACGCCAAGCCCGTCAGCCGCCACCTGGTTGGTCTGGCCATCAGCCTGGAAACTCGCGGCACCGTGCATATCGGCGTCGCCGCCATGGATGGCGAAGTCCTCACCGTATTCCCCTACGCCCCAGGCCCTATCGAGGTCAGCAGCCAGACGCTGCTGTTTGGCGGCGCTGAACATTCCATCGACATCATGAGCGTCTACCCATGAGCCAAACCTACTTCGCAATCCTGACCGCCGTGGGTGAGGCCAAGCTCGCCAACGCCGTAGCCCTTAACGTACCGCTGCAAATCAGCCGCATGGCAGTGGGTGATGGCGGCGGTGTGCTGCCGGTACCGCTACGCACCCAAACCGCACTTATCGGCGAGCAGTACCGCGCCGACCTAAACAGCCTGGCACCAGACCCGCTCAACGCCAGCCAGATCATTGCCGAGCTGGTGATTCCGGAAACAGAGGGCGGGTACTGGTTGCGCGAAATGGGCCTGTATGACGCTGCAGGGGATCTGGTAGCCGTCAGCAACTGCCCACCAAGCTATAAGCCGGAAATGGCCGAGGGCTCCGGCCGCACCCAGGTGCTGCGCATGGTGCTAATTGTCAGCAGCACCGCAGCAGTGCAACTCAAGATCGACCCAAGCGTGGTGTTAGCCACCCGCGAATTTGTCACCACAACAGTGGCGGCAGAACTAGCCAAGCTCGACCATAAGCAGTCTGTCCGGGTGGCAACTACCGCCCAGATCAACCTGAGCACCTTGCAGGCGGTCGACGGGGTGGCGCTTGCTGCTGGCGACCGCGTTCTAGTCAAAAACATGGCCGATGCCAAGTTAAATGGTATCTATGTCGCGGCGGTTGGTAACTGGGCGCGCGCTGCTGATGCTGATGCTAGCGTCGAGGTTACGTCGGCCATGATCGTAAGCGTCGAGCAGGGTGCCACGCTTGCCGATACTCGCTGGCAGTTGGTAACCGACGGGCTGATCGTACTGGGCACAACGGCCTTGAACTTTCAGGACGTGACCAAAGGCTATGCGCCTTTGGCATCACCTGCACTTACAGGCAACCCAACCGCGCCGACCCAGCCGCTCGATGACGACAGCCTGCGCCTGGCCAATACCGAGTATGTGCGTAATCAGATCGCCAGCCCTGCGCAGGATTTTGCGGCCCAGGTGTTCCGTAAAAACCTGCTGATCAATGGAAACTTTGACATTTGGCAGCGTGCGACTGAGAACCCGAGCAGTGCCCTCGGTGGCTATGTGACGGTTGATCGCTTTCGCACGGACTGGGACGGCACCGCCCTGGTGAATATCAGTCGCCAGGC
Source organism: Pseudomonas sp. (assembly GCF_030690725.1). Classification (GTDB taxonomy): domain Bacteria; phylum Pseudomonadota; class Gammaproteobacteria; order Pseudomonadales; family Pseudomonadaceae; genus Aquipseudomonas. The sequence goes on from NZ_JAUYGD010000065.1 coordinate 53,254, forward strand.
GTTCGCGCTGGGCCAGACGGCGGTGCCGAATGAGCCGTCGTACTTTCTGCGTTGGCAGCAGGTCACCGCCGGCGCCGGCTCGGCCACCCACACTATCCAGCAAAAGATAGAGTCAGTGCGTACCTGCGCGGGCAAAACGGTCACGCTTTCATTTTGGGCTAAGGCTGACAGCGCCCGGAATATCACAGCCGAGCTGCTGCAGGTGTTCGGTACGGGCGGCGCCCCATCGGCGCCGGTTCAAACGCCGGCCCAGGTGTTTGCGCTGGGCGTTGCCTGGAAAAAGTGCGTGGCCACTTTTGCGCTGCCTTCGATTGCGGGCAAGACGCTCGGGAGCAATGGCAACGACTGCCTGGCTGTCGTGCTTAATCTGCCGCTTAACGTGCTGCAAACCATCGATATTGCACAGATCCAGTTGGAAGAATCGGCCGTCGCGACGCCGTTTGAGTCAAGGCCGGCGGCTGTTGAGCTGGCTTTGTGTCAGCGCTATTACGAGGCAGCCACTGTGCGGTGGGCGGCTAACTACCTGTCGACCACTACTAACGGCTCGACGTTTGGTTATTTTGCGATTGACGTTCCTTTTAAGGCGACCAAGCGCGCGATCCCGACGATTACAAAGACCAACCCGGCGCCAAACCCGCATGTGATGGTCTTTCAGGCGTCGGCAACTGTTGACTATATCGCCATGAATAACGGCGCGTCGTATCTAGGCACGGGAACTTACATCGGCGCGAATGCCTTTTCCTCGAGCTGGACAGCCAGCGCGGAGCTATGACCATGAACTACCAACGTATCGCTGGCACTGAAAATATCCTCCGCTCCGATGGCGCAATTATCCCCAATGACCCGCGCAACATAGACCACCAGGCGTATCTGCAATGGTTAGAGGCCGGCAATACCGTTGCGCCCGCCGATACCGGTGAGGCCGTCACTGCCCAAATGCTTTGCATGCAAATCGACGCCGCGGCTGACAGTGCCCGTTCCAAGGTTGCAGGCGACCCGCTACGCGCCGTGGAATATGACCGTGCGGCCGAACAAGCCCAGGCCTTCAAGGATGCAAACTACCCGGCCGGTGCTGTGCCGCGTATGGTTTCTGCCTGGGCTATCGGTGGCCGTACACCCAAACAGGCGGCCGACAACATCCTGATCGAGGCTGCGCAATACAACGAGGCGCTGTACCTACTGCGCGAAACCCGCCTGCAAGCAAAGGAGTTGGTCCGACAGGCAATGCAGGCCGGCAACGTAGAACAGGCCCAGGACATCGCCGCCGAAACCATCGCCAGCATCAAGGCCGCCGTCGCCGGCATCGGCAACAACGCCGGCTAAGCCAAACCGCCACACAAAAAGCCCCGCCAAGTGCGGGGCTTTTTGCATCCACGTCTTGTAGCGCCCAGCCCTACAAGCCCCGCAGCTCGCGGGGCCATCGCGCGCGCGGCAACCTGTGCACTGTCAATCCAATCACTGCGCAGGCAACCCCCATGGCCGACTACCTACACGGCGTCCGCGTCATCGAAATCAACGAAGGCACCCGCCCGATTCGTACCATTTCCACCGCTGTCGTCGGCCTGGTTGCTACTGCGCCGGATGCCGACCCGCTGGTATTCCCGCTCGACACCCCGGTGCTCATCACCAACGTGCAAACCGCACTCGGCAAGGCCGGTACCACTGGCACCCTGCGCGCCAGCCTGCAGGCCATTGCCGACCAGACCAAGCCTTTCACCATCGTCGTGCGTGTAGCGGTTGGCGAAGGTGCAGACCCGGCGGCTATCGAGGCAGCCACCGTCAGCAACCTTATCGGCACCACCACTGCCGAGGGCAAATACACCGGCATGAAAGCCCTGCTCGCCGCCAAAGGTAAGCTCGGCATGGTGCCTCGCATCCTCGGCGTACCGGGGCTGGATAGCTTGCCAGTCGCCACCGCCCTGGTCAGCATCGCCCAGGCTCTGCGCGCCTTCGCCTACGTATCCGCCCACGACTGCAAAACCAAGGAAGAAGCCGTCGCCTACCGCGATAACTTCGGCGCCCGTGAAGTCATGGTCATCTGGCCAAGCTTCCAGAAGTGGGACACCACCGCCAGCGCTACCGTCGAATCCCCTGCCGTTGCTGTGGCCCTGGGCCTGCGCGCCAAGCTGGATAAAGACATCGGCTGGCACAAAACCCTGTCCAACATCCCGGTCAACGGCGTTACCGGCATCAGCGCGGACGTCTGGTGGGATCTGCAAAACCCAGCCACCGACGCCAACTACCTCAACGAGGCCGAGGTCACCACCCTCATCCAAGAGGCTGGCTTCCGCTTCTGGGGCTCGCGCACCTGCTCCGAAGATCCGCTCTTTGCCTTTGAGAACTACACCCGCACCGCCCAGGTGCTGGCAGACACCATGGCCGAGGCGCACTTCTGGGCAGTCGACAAGCCCATGCACCCATCCCTGGTGCGCGACATCATCGAAGGCATCAACGCCAAGTTCCGCGAGCTGAAAAGCGCCGGCTACATCATCGACGGCCAGTGCTGGTACGACGAAGCCGCCAACGACGCCGTAACCCTCAAGGCCGGCAAGCTGTTTATCGATTACGACTACACCCCGGTGCCGCCGCTCGAAGACCTCACTCTGCGTCAGCGCATCACTGATCGCTACCTGGTCGACTTCGCCGCGCGCATCAACGCCGGCTAACCCATTGCCCGCGCGGTCACGGCCGCGCCTGCCCCTAATTGCTAGGAGAGCGCCACCATGGCCATGCCCCGCAAGCTAAAGAACATGAACCTGTTTAACGACGGCACCAGCTACCTCGGTGTTTCCAAATCCGTCACCCTGCCGGCCCTGGGCCGCAAAATGGAAAGCTACCGGGGCGGCGGCATGCACGGCCCGGTCAAGACAGACCTCGGCTTTAGCGACGACGGCCTGCAGCTGGAATGGACCCTCGGTGGCGTCGACCTGACCGTGCTCAAGCAGTTCGGCATGGTCAAAGCCGACGGGGTCATGCTGCGCTTTGCCGGTGCCTACCAGCAGGACGACACCGGCGAAGTGGTTGCCGTGGAAATCGTTGTGCGCGGCCGTCACGAAACCATCGAAATGGGCGATGCCGCCGCCGGTGAAGACACCGAGCACAGCATCACCACCACCTGCAGCTACTACAAGCTCACCGTAAACGGCGAAGAAGTGATCGAAATCGACCTCCTCAACTTTATTGAGAAAGTCGGTGGCGTCGACATGCTCGCCGAGCAGCGCAAAGCCATCGGCATCTAAGCCCGCATCGCTCAACCATGCCGCGCCTGCACTGGGCGGCACCCCCATCACCGCAAAGGAGCAACCCCATGGCAAAGACCGACGACCAAACCACCGCAGCCAAGAGCGCCCCGGCCGATACCACCGCAGCAGAGCAACCAGCCCTGCCCGACAACGTCGTGGTGCTCGATGAACCCATCGTGCGCGGCACCACCACCATCACCCAGGTAGAACTGCGCAAACCCATGTCCGGCGAGCTGCGCGGCGTATCCCTGAGCGATCTGCTCAACCTGGAAGTCAACGCCCTGCGCAAGGTGCTGCCACGCATCACCACGCCAACCCTCACTGACATCGAAGTGGGCCGCATGGACCCAGCAGACCTGCTGGAACTGGGCAACAAGGTGGGTCTTTTTTTGTTGAGGAAATCGATGAAGGCGGAAGTCTTCCTCACTGCGTAGACGATGCCATGGCCGACCTGGCCGTGGTGTTTCACTGGCAGCCGTCCGCCATGGACGGCCTCAGCCTCACCGAACTGATGGAATGGCGCGAACGGGCGCGGGTACGGAGCCAAAGCGATGGCAGCAAATAAGCTACAACTGCAAGTCATCCTCTCCGCCCTGGACAAAGCCACCGCCCCGCTCAAGCGCATCCAGGGCGGCAGCCTCGGTGCTGCCAAAGCCCTGAAAGAGGCCCGCGACAAGCTCAAGGAACTCAACACCCAGCAGAAGGACATCAGCGCCTGGCGCACCCAGCGCGCTGCTGCAGAGCAAACCGAACAATCCCTGGGCGCAGCGCGCGACAAGGTCAAACAGCTAAGCCGCGAGTTTGCCGCCACAGGCGCACCCACCCGGCAGATGACCCGCGACCTAAAGTCAGCCATCCGCGAGGCCACAGCGCTCAAACGCCAGCACAGTGAGCAGCAAACCCAGCTGCAAGGCCTGCGCACCAAGCTCAACGCCGCCGGCATCAGTACCCGCAACCTGGGGCAAGATGAACGCGACCTGCGCACTAAAATTGCCGCCACCAACGACGCCATCAGCGAGCAAGGCCGGCGCATGCAGCGGCTAGCCACCCAACAAAAGCGCCTGGCGTTGGCAAAGTCGCAGTACGAAAAGACGCAAGGCATGGCCGGCAACATGGCGGCGAGCGGGGCGGCAGGGCTTGCATCGGGGTATGCCATTAGTCGGCCACTCAAGGGCATCGTGGATGCCTTCGCTCCAGCTGAGGACGCAGCCACCCAGCTAAAGGCCGCCATGATGGGCAGCGACGGCAGCGTATCTGCCGAATTCCAGAAAATCACCGACCTCGCGAACAGCCTAGGCGACCGCCTGCCAGGTACCACCGCCGACTTTCAGGAAATGATGACCATGCTGCGCCGCCAGGGCCTCAGCGCGGCCAACATCCTGGGCGGTACCGGCGAAGCTGCGGCATACCTGGGCGTACAGCTGAAAATGCCCGTCATGGAAGCGGCCGAATTCGCAGCCAAGATGCAGGACGCCACACGCACCAGCGAGAAAGACATGCTCGGGCTGATGGACACTATCCAGCGCACTTACTACTTGGGTGTGGACAGCGGCAACATGCTGCAGGGCTTCAGCAAGATTTCCCCAGTCATGGGCATCATCAAGCAGCAAGGCCTGGAAGCCGCCAATACCTTGAGCCCGCTGCTCGTGATGATGGACCAGACCGGCATGGCTGGAGAGTCCGCAGGTAACGCCCTTCGCAAAGTGTTCCAGTCCGGCCTCAATATGAAGAAGGTCGCCAAAGCCAACGATGAGTTAAAGGCGCTCGGCATCAGCATGGATTTCACTGACGGCAAAGGTGAGTTCGGCGGCATGGAAAAGCTCTTTGCCCAGCTCGAAAAGCTCAAGGGTCTATCTGCTGTAAAGCGTACCAGCGTGATGAAAACCGTCTTTGGCGATGATGCTGAAACACTCTCAACCGTTGAAACGATGATGAACAAAGGCATGGCAGGCTATGAGGAAATAGCCGCCAAAATGCAGGCCCAGGCCGACCTGCGTATGCGTGTTAACGAGCAGCTCGGCACGCTCACCAACGTCATGGAAGCCGCCCAAGGCAGCTGGACGAACGCCATGGCCGAAGTTGGCGTTGCCATCGCGCCGGAACTGAAAGAGTTTGTCACCGTGCTCGGTGACGTAGCTGTAAAGGTCAAAGGCTGGGTCAAAGAAAACCCGCAACTCACGGCACAGCTCGTTAAAACCGCTGCTGGCTTTGCACTACTGCTCACTCTGGGTGGTGGTATTGCAATTATGCTGGCAAGCATCCTCGGCCCCATTGCCATGGTGCGTTATGGCATAGCCCTACTCACCATCAAAAGCCTCGGCCTGGTTACCGGCATAAAGGCCCTGGGCAGTGCGCTGCTGTGGGTAGGCAAGGCGGTGCTGCTGGTGGGCCGCGCGCTGATGCTTAACCCTATCGGCCTGGCCGTGACCGCCATCGCCGCCGCCGTGTACTTGATCTACGCCAACTGGGACAAACTCGGCCCCTACTTCGCTGGCATGTGGGCTGAGGTCAAAGCGGGCTTTTCCGGCGGCCTGGGCGGCATCCTCACCACACTGGCCAATTTCAACCCCATCGGCCTGGTCTACCGCGCGTTTGCCGAGGTGCTCAACTACCTGGGGCTGGATCTGCCCGTGCGGTTTACCGAGTTCGGCAGCATGATCGTGCGGGGCCTGGTCAACGGCCTGATGTCGGGCATGGGGCAAATCAAGTCAGCCATCACCACCCTGGGTGACTCAACCATTGGCTGGTTCAAAGAGAAGCTCGGCATCCACAGCCCATCGCGCGTGTTTGCCACCCTGGGCGGCTTCACCATGGCCGGGCTGGCCAACGGCCTGGCAGGCGGCGAAGGCGACGTGCTCAAGCAGATCGCCGGCACCGCAAAGCGCCTGGCCAGTTCCGGCGCCGACATGCTCAGCGGCAAAAGCATCAGCTTTGACAGCCGCCCGCCTATCTCGGCGTCTGCTGGCGGCATGGTTATCCAGGGCGATACCAACCACTTCCAGATCCACGCTACGCCTGGCACTGACGTTGCCGGCCTGCAGCGGATGATCAACCAGATGCTCGATGAGCGTGAACGCAACAAAGCCACCCGTATTCGCTCACGCCTTGGCGACCTGGAGTAAAGCACCATGATGATGGCCCTCGGCATGTTCGTGTTCAGCCTGCACACCCTCGCCTACCAGGAGCTGCAGCGCCAAACCGACTGGCGCCACCCCAGCAGCAGCCGCGTGGGCACCAACCCCGCGCTGCAGTTTGCCGGTCGAGGTGACGACGCAATCACCATGCCCGGCATCATTCTGCCAGAGCTGGCCGGTAGCCCTATCAGCCTGGACGCCCTGCGCATGATGGCCGACACCGGCAAAGCCTGGCCCCTGGTCGAAGGCACTGGGCGCATCCTGGGCATTTGGGTGATCGAGAGCGTAAGCGAGACCCGCACCCTGTTTTTCCCGGACGGTACCGCGCGGCGCATCGAGTTCAGCATCAGCCTCAAGCGCGTCGATGACGGCAAGGTCGACATGCTCGGCGCCGCCATCGGCACCGGCGCCAACATCCTCCGGGCCGTGCTGTGAGTGCCGCAGTACTAGCCGCTGGCAAGGCAGCTATCGCCGATGTTATCGGCGTGGTGCGCGATGCTGGCAAGCGCCTGCTGGGTGACAACAACTACCCAGCCGCCATTTACCGCCTCACCGTCGACGGTACCGATATCGCCCAACTCATCAGCCCCCGGCTGATGAGCATGAACCTCACGGACAACCGCGGCATTGAGGCCGACACGCTCGACATCAGCCTCAGCGACCACGACGGCCTGCTCAGCATCCCGCCCAAGGGCGCCGTGCTGCGCCTCTGGCTGGGCTGGGCAGACACTGGCCTGGTCGACAAAGGCACCTACACCGTGGACGAAACCGAGCACAGCGGCGCGCCCGACGTGCTCAACATCCGCGCCCGCAGCGCCGATCTGCGTAAAGGGCTGAAAACCAAACGGGAAACCAGCTGGGCCAACACCACCCTGGGCGCCGTGCTGCAAACCATCGCCAGCCGCAACCAGCTCACCGCCCGCATCAGTGCCGCCCTGACTGCCTTGCCCATCCTGCAGCTGGACCAGGCCAACGAGTCCGACGCCAACATCCTTACCCGCCTAGGTGAGGAGTTCGACGCGGTGGCCACCGTCAAAGCCGGCTGCCTGCTGTGCATCCCGGCCGGCAAATCGCAAACCCCCAGCGGCCTCAGCCTGCCGCATGTCACCCTTACCCGGGCGGACGGTGATGGCCACCGCTACCTGCAGGCCGACCGCGACAGTTACGACGGTGTGCGCGCCTACTTCTACGACATCAACAGCGCCAAAAAGCAGGAAGCCATTGCCGGCGGCGGCGAGAACCTCAAGGATCTGCGCCACAGCTACAGCGACCGCGAATCCGCACTGCGCGCAGCCAGGGCCGAATGGAACCGCCTGCAACGCGGTACCGCCACACTCAGCTACACCCTGGCCAGAGGCCGCCCCGACCTGATACCGGAACTGACCTACACCCTGGTGGGAGTCAAAGCGGAGATAGACGCCATCATCTGGCACGGCGGCAACGTGCAGCACAGCCTCACGGCGGATGCCGGCTACATCACCAGCCTAGAGCTGGAGAGCCAGCTGCCTGAAGACACCGTCGACGGCTTGTACGAGGAAGGGGCTGCCAACTACACCGGGATAATCGCCTACTACCGCGACGCCAAATCAGGCACCCAGAAAGCCATCACCGCAGGCGACCAGGCCAAACCCCGCCGGCTAACCCACCTCTACGCCAGCAAGGCCAGCGCGCAGCGGGCGGTGGATCGAGAGTGGCAGCGGCTGCAGGCCAACTAGAAACAAGAAGGCCCCTAATTTGGGGCCTTCTAGTGTTAATCAGCTGGCAAGCGCATAACCAACGCCTCCATCATTCTAATCATCATCAACCGCTCAGGCCCTTCGAGCTGGCGGTAGAACCTCAATACAAGCCACTCCTCTGGCGTCATGCTATCCATCATGGGCTGCGCAACCCTCCCCCCTGGTTGATCGCCTACAGCCTCAAGAACTTCGGTCTTCATCTGCATACTCCGTTATTGGCAGTGAGTCTCTGACCATACCGCCAACTTTCAGAATGCAAGCCCCCTCTGGAGTCGTACTTGCAGCCGGCTAAAGCCTTTCTCAAGGCAATAAAAAAGGGCACCCCAAGGTGCCCTATTTAATCGTCCAGATTACTTGTCAGACTTGGGGCCCAGGGAGCCCAGCTTCTTAGCCAGCTGTTTACTTCTGCTGCTGCGCTCAAACACCGTGCTCTTGAAGTTCGAGATTTCCCGCCACTCATGGAGGATCAGGAAGAAGCTCGAAACACTAATCCCCAAACTCAGGCCGGTGAAAACCGTTACAGCATGGTAGACGCTCCAGCTAGTTGGCGAAAACCACAGGCCAAAGGCAATGGTAATGGCCGACAGCATGTAAAAGATCAGCGCAATCTGGACTTGCCGAACCTTCTCAGAAACGGTGACCCTGATCCGACGGCGCTCACTTCCTGAAAGCCCTTTTGTTTCCCGGATGCTGTTCAGATTCACCCACAGCTGAATAGCGAAACCCATTGGCAACAGAAAAACGGTTAGAAGGCCCCACTGCACGACAGGGGGCGTTGTCTGATCAAATGACGAAACAATGTAGTGAGCAAGCAGCGCGCCCATAGCGGCGGACAACACCACTGCTAGCACCCCTAAACCTGTCCAACCACCTTGATTTTTCATCACTTACTCTTCTGCATTCTGCTCTGGGTCGACATCGCCTTGGCGAAGCTTACTGACCAGCCAACCGTGCATTTTATGGTATAGGACACCCTCATCAAGGAGTCCATTATCCAACTTTGAGACCGATATCGGGCCAGATAGTTTGAGGTCATTGCCCTTGATCTCACCACCGCCATTCAGGGAGATCCTGACGTCGGCCTCGTCGACATGCCGCAACGAGGTCGCGATGTTATCAAGCATCTGCTGGCCCATCTTCGTCGTCTGACGAACGTAGGTAATTTCCAGACTGACCTTGAGGTTGGCCTCATCCAAGTCATCCTCCAGATCCAGCCGGTTAAACCAGTCAGCACCCAGAGCAGCCTTGATCACATCACCAGCAAACCCGGTAGGGAAGAAGCGAACGCGGCGAGCATCTATGCCTTGTTCTTCCTCAGCGGCTGCAGCGGCGGGCTGTGCAACCCTTTCCCCTTCGGGCACAACCTCAGCAGTGGTCACGGGCGAACCAACCTCGATCTTCTTCACCGGTGACCGGGCCACCCGCTCAAATGTTTCTTGGGATGGCTGATCCTGCAGGATGATAGAGGTTCCGACTGCAACCCCACCGAAGCTACCGATCAGCCACCCCAGATGCGCCTCCAGCTCACGCGAGCGCAAAGCACTCGATTGCAGCACCACAAGATGGTTTTCAAAAACGCCGAAGTACAGGAAAGAGTCGACGAACTCTTTACGGTGCTGCTCGCGCTCAGCAGGAGCCTCGATATTGTTCAGCGCTTCATTGGTTAGCGCATCAAGGGCATAAGACTCAGCTTCATCATTCAGCGTGATATACGCCTGGCTACGCCCAGGCTCGAAGTAAATCATCTGGCAAAAAAGCATGCCGTTGTAATCACGCTTATGGTTCACCACCCGGAAGCTGTTGGTGTCGGCGCTGACTATTTCTTTGCGATGCCCAACTTTATGTGCCGGACTACCTTCGGCAAAAACCCGGCCGAGAATCTCTTGCAGATTGCCGCCACCGCTGATGACGGCACGCTTGTAGTGGATTGTTTTCGATACCGTCTCTGCCATTGTTTTCCCTTCCTATTGTTTTACAGACGGCCAGGACGCGCCCTGACATCAAGAACCTGGTTAGTCGCTGGGTTTAAGTCGCACTCGTAGATATGGCCCTGGTAGGCACCAAAGCCGTTCTGGAACTCGATCTTGTCGCCGATGAAGGTGACCGTGCCCTGCTCCTGGTTCAGCCAGCGGAAGTGGCTGAACTTCGGTTCGAGCATGCCGTCGGTCCAACGCACGCTGAACTTCGCCAGGCTCTCAATAGGGTCATCGCAATACACGCCTGCTGAAATGGAGTGCTTATCTCCCCAGCACTGCAGATCCTTGCGGCAGGTAGCGTCGTCGACTTTTGGCGCGGCTGCTGTCTCTTCCTTGTCATCACCGCCCGAGCACGCCTTGAATGCGATGGCAATGATCACCACCAAGCCAACAAGCCCTATGAGCTGCTCCTTGGCAGAGACGCCAGGGTTAGCGACGCCGCAGTTTGGGCAGACTTTCGCGCTGGTATCGACTTGATGCTTGCAGGACTTGCAGGGTTTCAGGGCCACTGAATCGCTCCTTGATCGTGTTGATGGAATCCTTGGTTGCCCCGGGCGGGCTTAGCGTTTGCCGACCTGGTAGTTGCCGGCCATTGCCGACATGGCGGTCACAATTTTGGTAACGCCAGCGCGGTCTTCGGTAGGGAGTTGGCGGTAGTTGTCGAGGAGGACGGATTCATCGGGAGAGATGCTGTCAGTTGATCTAGGCGTAACGAAGCCTGTCACCACATACAAAACATCTACGCCAAGCTCAGAAGCCCTAGCCAGAACAGACGCACCGATATCACTCGTCCCGCCCTCATATCCGGCCAACGTCCGCTTGGATATGCCGAGAAGACGGGCGAAATCGTCCTGGATAAACCCCAGCTGCTTACGCTCAAGCTGCAGCCGGTTGCCTATCGCGTCCTTTGAAAGATGCAATATTTTTCATCTCCGCTATTTACAAATGCAGAAACGTGCATCATTCTTTGCTCGTCATCACACGAAAGCGCACGAATTTGCACTATGCCGAACTCATACCCAACAGAGCAAGCCTGCCAAGACGCACGCAACCGCCTCGCTGCCGTAGGTATTTCAGCTAAGGACTGGGCAGAGCGGAACAAACTCAACCCCTCCACCGTTTACGCCGTGCTCAACGGACAGAAGAAATGCCTGCGTGGCGAAGCACACCGGGCAGCTGTCCTGCTCGGCATCAAAGACGGCGTAGTCGCACAGTAGTGCGGCGGGCTCAAGGGGAAAACGAGAACATGAAACGCCCAATTCTTGACAGCCGCCGCAAGGTCATCAGCGCCGTTATCTGTGCCTACCCAGGTGGCCGCGAATGCGCCGCCGCCCGCCTGGGCCTGGAGTTGAAGAAGTTCGATAACCAGGCCTACGAAAGCGCCGGCCACCGCCCGCTGGCAGATGAGCAAGTGCACCTGCTTGAGCAGGACGCTGGCACCACCTTCCTGCCGGACTACCTCAGCGGCCTGTATGGCGGTGTGTTTGTGCCCATGCCGGAAGCCACCGAGCTGGACAACGTAGACCTCTACATCCGCTCGCTGCACACCGACGTCAAGAAGGGTGCCGTAGACCAGATCATCGCCAAGGCCCTGGACGATGGGAGCATCAGCCCCGACGAGCTGGCCAACATCATCGAAGCCCACCGCCAGCACATTGCCGCCCGGCATTCCGAAGTGCAGGCCGTGGTGACGCTGCACACGGAGGTTAAAGCGTGAGCGTTTACAAACTCGTTTGCCCCGCCTGCAGCAAGCCCATGCGCATTCGTACCAGCGATGGGCAAACCCCTTGTTTCCGCTCGATCTACTACCAGTGCACCGACCTGGTGTGCGGCGCGACCTTCACCGGCTCGATGACCATCGACTTCGAGCTGAGCCCATCGGGTGTTGAACGCCCGTTGATCAAGCTGCCCGTAGCACCGGCCGTAGAGCGCATGAACGCCATGCGCAACCTGCGCGACAAAGACGCCCAACCAGACCTGCTCGACCAGTTGGAGGCAACCGCATGAACACCCCTACGCCCTTTACCACCCAGGCTCAGGACGATTACCGCAGCACCATGCAGGCGGTAGCCGAGGCGTATGTGCAGCGTCACAAGGCGGAACACCTGGACGAAAGCACGCTGTTTGAGCGCACCTGCCAGCACCTGGTTAACGCCAACCAGGTGCCCATATTCATGGCTGAGCGGCTCGCGTACCTGGCCATGAGCAAAACCACCCCGGCATGCGTAACCGTGGGCTGGGATTTGGCAAGCGGGCCGGATAAGACAGTGCTGATCGACATTCGTGACGGCATCGTCCATGCGGTGCCAAGCCGCATTCTGCCCCACCGCTTTCTCTCTCAAGTAACCCCCAACTAACCCTTAAAACCACCAGCTCACGCTGTGGGTATGGGGATGTTTTGCCCGCGAAACGAGGAGGTAGCCATGCAAACCGCCGTTGCCATCCAGTTGGACATGCCGAAAGACATGGCCGAGGCCTGGCTAGCCAGCCTGCGCGCAGAGCTGCGCCTGGGCATGACACAGCACTGGTACGACGACCGCTACCGCACCGTGCCGGAAGGCTTTCGCAGCAAACGCATCCTCGATGACTACCCGGCCCTCGCCGGCCACAAACGCACGATTGGCGCTCTGAAAGCCGCCCTCGACGCCAACCAGTAAGGCAAAACCATGTCGATGCAAGAAAAAATCAGGGGTCAGGTGCTGCGCCGTATCGAAGACGACTTCGGCCTGCAGCACATGAGCGGCACCAACTACATGCGCAAGGGCGTTTGCCCGGCACCCCGCTGCGGTAAAAAGACCCTCTACACCTTCCACGACTCGCCCTGGATGCTGATCTGCGGCCGTCCGGAGAAGTGCGGCCACCGCGTACACGTTAAGGAGCTGTACAGCGACCTGTTCAACGACTGGAGCGAGCAGGCCCCATCCACCGCCGAAAACCCGACAGCCACCGCCCGCGCCTACCTGGAAATGGCGCGGGGCTTTCGCCTGGAGCTGATCGAGGGCTGGTACAGCCAGGAGAACTTCTGGAGCCGCGAGGCCACGGCCGGCAGCGCGACCATCCGCTTCGCACTGGAAAAAGGCGGTTACTGGGAACGCCTGATCGACCGGCCTGAGCGCTTCGGCAAGCAGAAGGCCCGCTTCAAGCCGGGCGAAAGCTACAAGGGCGTCTGGTGGTGCCCGCCCACACTCGACCTGCTGGCAGTGGACGAGCTGTGGATTGTTGAGGGCATTTTCGACGCCATCGCCCTAATGCATAACAGCATCGCTGCGGTGTCCATGATGAGCAGCGCGCCGCTGCCTATTGAATCCCTCAAGGCCCTGCAGAAACGCTGCCAGGAAGCCGACAAGCGCCTGCCGCGCCTGGTGTGGGCGCTGGATAACGAGCCAGTAGCAAAGGCCAACATGCGCCGCTGGGCGAAAGAGGCCCGCGCCCTGGGCTTCAAGTGCGAAGCGGCTGTCATCCCGCAGCGCGGCGGCAAGAAAACCGACTGGAATGACCTGCACCAGCGCTGGGCATTTATCGAAGGCGACGACGTACGCGCCGAGCGCATCGCGCAGGATCTCAATGAGGCCCGCCACCAGGGCGCGCTACTGCTGGCCGAGTCTGCCGAGGAAAAGGGCCTGCTCATGTACGAGTGGGACGAGCACAAAGAATTCCACTTTGCCTTTCGCTCGCGCCTGTATTGGTTCCGCCTGGATCTGGAGAAGTACGACCGCGCCACGCGCGAGCTGGAAAACGACGAAAGCGGCGAAGCGGCGCTGCTCAACGACAAGCAGCGCCGCGACAAGGCCCTGCGCCAGGCAGGCTCGGTGGTGCGCATCGGCAACTGCTACTTCGATGCCCTCTACTACATGCGCAACGACCAGACGGACGAGGCCTGGTATTACTTCCGTGTAGAGCGCCCTGATGCCCCGACCATCAAAAGCACCTTCACCTCGGCTCAAATCTCGTCGGCGCCGGAGTTCAAGAAGCGCCTGTTGAACGTGTGTAACGGTGCCATGTTCACCGGTACGCCGCAGCAGCTGGAGCGCATGCTTGGCCTGCAACTCGACAGGCTGAAAACCGTTAATACCATCGACTGGATCGGCTACAGCCGCGAGCACGGGGCCTACGTGTTCAACGACCTGGCCATCGCCGGCGGCAAGGTCTACAAGCGCAACGAGGAGGACTTCTTCGATATCGGTCGGCTGAGCGTCAAGTCGCAAAGCCTCTCCCCGGTGCTGCACATCAACCCAGACCTCAATACCTACAACGAGGGCTGGTTCGAGCTGTTCTGGCGCTGCTTTGGCGTGCGCGGCGTGGTGGTGCTCACCTGGTGGCTAGGCGCGCTGAATGCTGAGCAGATCCGCCAGTTGCACAAGTCCTACCTGTTCCTGGAACTGATCGGCGAGGCCGGTTCCGGTAAAACCACCCTGGTGGAGCTGCTCTGGAAGCTCACCGGCCGTACCGAATACGAAGGCTTCGACCCCTCCAAGGCCACGCCGGCCAGCCGCGCACGTAACTTCGCCCAGGTGGGCAACCTGCCGGTGGTGCTGATCGAATCCGAGCGCGAGCAGAAGGAAGGCGCGCCGGTTAAGCACTTCGACTGGGACGAACTGAAAACCGCCTACAACGGCCGCAGCGTTCGCTCCACTGGCGTGAAGAACAACGGCAACGACACCCGCGAACCGCCGTTCCGTGGCGCGCTGATGATTGCGCAGAACAACGCTGTGAACGCCTCCGAGCCGATCCTGCAGCGCCTTGGCCATGTTCACCTGACCCGCGAGCACCAAACGCCCGAAACCAAGCTAATTGCTGAGCAGCTGGAGCGCATGCCGGTGGAGCAGATCAGCGGCTTCTTGGTCAAGGCGCTGCAGTGCGAACCAGACATCATCAAGCTGATCGACGAGCGTACATCCGGCTATGAGCAGCAGCTGCTCACCCGCCCGGGTATCCGCACCGTGCGTATCGCTAAAAACCACGCCCAGCTGCGCAGCCTGGTGGATGCCCTTGCGCTGGTGGTGCCGCTTGGCCCAGAGCGCGCCGCCCAGGTGCATGAGGAAATCGGCCGCATGGCCGAGGAACGCCAGCAGGCAATCAACGCCGACCATCCAACCGTGCGCGAATTCTGGGACCTCTACGAGTTCCTCGACGGCATGAGCGAAGACGGTGCCCTCAACCACTCGCGCAAGCAGGGCTATATCGCCGTGAACCTCAATGAGTTCGTGGAAATGGCCGCCAACAAACGCCAGCAGATCCCGGCGCTCAGCGAGTTAAAGCGCCTGCTCAAAACCAGCAAGTCACCCAAGTTTCTGGAGTCGAACAAATCCGTGAATTCCGGCCGGCAGACCGACGCCTTCAACAAGCCGAAAACCGTCCGCTGCTGGTTGTTCCAGCAGGTGTGACAACCCGCCAAGGCGCGGCAACGCCAAGGCACAACCCCAAGGAGAAGCACCATGCAAACCGACCACCAACCAACAGCTCGCGAAACCGCGCTCACCCTGGCCGGCAGTGCCATCGCCCTGGTGGCGCTGCTCGCCCTGGCCAACGTAGCGCCCGACCTGCTGCTCGGCCTTCTGCACTAACCCGACACCAGGCGCGGCAACGCCTGGACACCCACTACCCAAGGAGAAGCACCATGCAAAAGCAAAACCCAAAATGGCTGGAACTGTTCATCACCGCGTTCGGCGCGCAGGGCCTGATCGCCCTGGCCTGGTGGCTGGGCAGCCTGCACGCCTCGCGCATTCGTGCGGCGCGTGGCAGTTACCCAATCCTGAACATCACCGGCGGGCCGGGTACCGGCAAATCTGGCCTGATCGGCGCTCTTTGGTGGCTGTTGGGCGAGTCGGACGGTAAGTCGATCAGCGTAACCCGCACTACCAAGGCAGGCCTGGCCCACACCTTGTTCACGCCTATCGACTGGCCGGTAGTAATCGACGAATGCTGGGATGGTATGAGCGAAAACGATGCAGATCGTATCGACTGGGACGCGCTCAAGGCCTGTTATTCCGGCACCACCATGGCCCGCCTAACGTCAGCTGACAAAACCACCCAGGAAACACGCTTCCAGGGTGCCTTGGTCATCATGGGCGGTCCTTTGACCAACGAAGCGCTGTGTCAACGCACTGTCAACGTTGAGCTAACCCACAACGGCCACAGCGAAGAAACCCGCGCAGCTATCGCCTCGCTTAGCCAGCTCACCTGGGCGGAACTGGGTGAATTCAAAACCGCAGCAAAGCGCCACCGCGCCCAGGTACTCAACCTGATGCACCGGATGGAGGCGAAGTTCGTCGACTGCCTGCTCGATGACACCGGGCACAACCTTATGCAGCGCGCCGCCACCAACCATGCCCAGCTGCGCGTGATGCTCGACGCCCTGGGCGACCTCTACGCCGTCCCCGAAGCCCAACTCCAGCAAGCCCACGCCCTGGTGCACCAGATGGCCTGGAGCTGCTGCTCGCCTCGCTGATCACCCATCGCCCAGGCGCGGCAACGCCTGGGCAACCCGAAGCAAAGGAGAAGCACCATGCTCAGCCCCAGCACTAAACGAATATTGGCCGTATTGGATGAAGAAGAAGCCCAGCGCCCAGCCATCCGCGCCGCCGGACTTGCCGCCCTGGTACGCCTGCTGCCCGTAGCACAGCGCGACTCAGGCCAAAGCGGCGTAGTCGCCCGCTTCCTGCTCAGTCTCTACAACGGCACGGCCTACCCCTTCCCCCTGACCGACCTGCGCAAGCTCGACACCGCGCTCTACCAGGACTGCATAGCAGTGCTGCACCTGGACAACCGGCCCGAGCACGAAGTGCACACCTATGTCGTCAACGGCGACGCGATCTGGGATGGCTTCAAAAAGGTCTGGCGCGCCTGGCACGCCCAATACAACTGACACCGGCCAAGCCGGAAAAAAGATGGCCCCGGTGGGCGGCAACCCACCAGGGCCGGACCAACCCCAAGGAGAAGCACCATGCAAGCACAAACCCCCGAAGTCAGCGCCGATAAGGCTACCACACCAGGCCAACAAGCCCTGCAATGGACGCACGCGAAACCCACCGTGCCAGGTGCCTACTGGGTGCGCGGCTTCCGAATCGGTGAATCAGATTCCCGCCCGGCTTTGGTTGAAGTGGCCATCGATGAGGCCGGCACGCTGCTGTGCAACATGAACGACAGCAA
The DNA here is from genome assembly GCF_030690725.1 of Pseudomonas sp. Classification (GTDB taxonomy): domain Bacteria; phylum Pseudomonadota; class Gammaproteobacteria; order Pseudomonadales; family Pseudomonadaceae; genus Aquipseudomonas. Next base: position 70,491 of record NZ_JAUYGD010000065.1, read on the forward strand.
TACCAACGACCAAACGCGCGAATGGTCATGGGTCGAAGACCTGGCCGAGCGCTTCGAGTGGTGCGGGCCGCTGCAAGCCAAAACAGAGCAGAGTGGCCGTGGGGTGACAGATGATGCCCACCCGATGCAGCCGATTGTGTTCGCACCGGATGGCGTGATCAGGTTCCAGGAAAACCGAATTGTCGCCCACTTGCTGGACTTCGCCACTCCGCTGGGTTGCGGGATGAACCAGTTGGCAGTCCTGGACTACACCGACAACGAGCGTATGCAATTCGCTCAGCTTATTGGGTATAGCGTCAGCGGTTACGGCGACCTGGGATACGCCAGCCCGGAGTCAGTCCAACACGCAGACGGGATTGCTGCTGCCATGCTGGCAGCGCAAGGCGGTGCAGCATGAAGACTTGCACCCTCGGCAAGCGTCACACCTGGACGTTTTCTCACAACGTCATCATCCAACAGCAGAACGGTCGCTCAATCAGGATCAGTAAGCGCGGCCTGTACAACTGCGCCTGCGGTGCCACGAAAAAAGGCGGTGCCCAATGACCCCACCCGCCCAACCCTCAACGGCCACCGCCTGGACCTTCCCAGCATCTGCGACATCTGCGGCCATGCCCGCTCTACCGGCAAACACGCCAAATGCAGCCGCATCCGCCAGCAAACCAAAAGCACCGAGTGGGCCACCTACATGGCCAACGTGGAAGCCAAAAAAGCGAAGGGAGGCAGCCGCCATGCTCGCTAAACGCACCCTCAAACACTTCCACTTTTGCTGCGGCCTGGGTGGTGGTGCCAAAGGCTTCAACCGTGCCAAGCCAGTGGTCGGCAACCTACAGGCCGAGTGGCAATGCCTGGGCGGCATCGACGTTGACCCGGCAGGCCTGCGCGACTTCCAGCGCCTAGCCGGCGTGCCGGGCACCCTGCTCGATCTGTTCACCCGCGACCAATACATTCGCTTTCATGGCAAGGAGCCGCCAGCCGGCTGGCGTGAAGCCACCCCAGACGACGTGCGGCGCGCTGCGCAGAACGATGACCCCGACGCCGTATTCATCAGCAGCCCATGCAAGGGCGCAAGCGGCCTGCTGTCTGAAACCATGAGCCTCACCCCGAAGTATCAGGCGCTCAACGAACTGACCCTGCGCTGCGTGTGGCTGATGTGTGAAGCGTGGAAGCACAACCCCGTTTCGCTGATCGTTTTCGAGAACGTCCCGCGCCTGGCCACCCGTGGCCGGCACCTGCTGGACCAGATCGGCCAGTTGCTCGCCTTCTACGGTTACGCCGTGGCAGAAACCACCCACGACTGCGGCCAGCTGGGCGGCCTGGCGCAAAGCCGCAAGCGCTTCCTGCTGGTGGCCCGTCACATCGAGAAGGTGCCGCCCTTCCTCTACGAGCCAGAGAAAAAGACCCTGCGCGCCGTCGGCGACATCCTCGGCCGCATGCCGCTGGCCGGCGATATCGAAGCCGCTGGCCCCATGCACCGGGTACCGGCACTGCAGTGGAAAACCTGGGTGCGCCTGGCCTTGGTTGAGGCCGGAAAGGATTGGCGATCGCTCAACGATTTGTCGATCGAGGACGGCTACCTGCGCGACCTGATCATCGTGCCCGAGGCTTACGCCGGCTACCTGGGCGTCAATCAGTGGGGCGATTCCATGGGCACCGTTGCCGGGCGCTCAAGCCCAACCAATGGCGCATTTTCGGTCGCAGATCCTCGCGCCCGGGAAGGTGCCCTCCAGTACCAGCAGTACGGCGTGCGCCGTTGGGACGAAACCAGCGGCGCAGTGATCGGCGTCAAGTCGCCCGGGCAAGGCACGTTCAGCGTCGCCGACCCGCGCGACCCAGGTATCGGGCACGGCAAATACAACGTGGCTCAGTGGGATGGGCTGTCGCGCACCGTGATCGCTGCCAGCACCACCGGCCAAGGCGCGTTTGCTGTTCAGGACCCGCGCCACATGGGCGCAGCGAAACACTCCAATGAGTTCCGTGTTGTCCCCTACGACCGTGCAACCCAAACCGTCACCAGCGCTCACGGTACCGGCCAGTGTGTTGCAGATCCGCGCCCAGGCATGGCCAAGGTCAAAGGCGACCCGTACCTCACCGGCGGGCACTACGGCGTTGTGCCGTGGAATGGCCAGGCCGGCGCAGTGTCGGCCAGTGCCCGCCAAGACAACGGCCGGTGGTCGGTCGCAGATCCACGCATGCCCGCGGCTAATGAGCGGCTGACCTGCGTTATCCGCTCGCTCGACGGCACCTGGCACCGCCCGTTCACCACCCTGGAGCTGGCCGCGCTGCAGAGCCTGGTTGATCCGGAGGAACAACTGGAACTGGACGGCCTCAGCGACCAAGCCTGGCGCGAGCGCATCGGCAACGCCGTACCGCCATCGGCGGCCGAAGCCATCGCCCACGTAATGGGCACCACCCTACTGCTGGCCGGCGCCGGCGAAACCTTCATGCTCAGCAACATGCCGGTCTGGGTGCGCCCGGTGGCGGTTGGCCTTAGCGTCAGCGAGCTGGAGGTGCAGCCATGAAAGCCCTGAGCATTCGCCAGCCCTGGGCCTGGCTGATCGTCAACGGTCACAAGGACATCGAAAACCGCAGCTGGGCAACCAAGTTCCGTGGCCAGGTACTGATCCACGCGGCCAAGGGCATGACCGGCGCCGAATACAACGACGCCTACCACTTCGCCCTTGAAGTGGGCATCAAGATCCCGAGCTTCAACGACCTGGAGCGCGGCGGGATCGTCGGCATGGCCACCATCACCGGCTGCAACGACAACAGCCTGTCGCCCTGGTTCTTCGGCAAGTTCGGTTTCGAGCTAGCCGACGCCAAGCCCCTGCCGTTTCTCCCATACAAGGGCCAGCTGGGCTTCTTCGACGTTGATTATCAGGCGGTGAAACCATGAGCGCGCAGATCGATATCTTTGCTGCAGGCGCTCAGCGTCTGCAGATGACGGACAGCATTGAGTTGACCATTCAATCCTTGCAGGCCTACGGCGAAGATCACCCCCACTGGGGCATCGCTTGGTCGGGCGGGAAAGACAGCAGCGCCACGCTCACCCTGATCATCTGGCTGATCGACACAGGCCGGATCAAGGCCCCCAGAACGCTCACGGTGTTTTATGCAGACACGCGCCAGGAACTGCTGCCCTTGGCAAATGCTGCCCAGCAGATCATGGACGAACTAGAAGAACGCGGTATCCAGGTGGAAGTGGTTACAGCACCGATGGATAAGCGTTTTATGGTCTATATCCTCGGCCGCGGCGTACCGCCACCGAACAACAACACGCTGCGTTGGTGCACTCGCCAGATCAAGATCGACCCGATGCAGCACGCCTTGGAGCAGCGGCTGGCCGAGCTGGACGGAAACGTCTTGATGATCACAGGCGTTCGGCAGGGTGAAAGCGCTATCCGCGATAAGCGCATCGAAATGAGCTGCGGTAAGGATGGTGCCGAGTGCGGCCAGGGTTGGTACCAGAAGGTTTTACCCGAAGCCAAAGGCCTCAAAGGGCGCTTGGCCACGCTGGCACCACTGCTGCACTGGCGCGTCTGCCATGTGTGGGAGTGGCTCAAACACTGGGCACCCCTGGCGGAGTTCGGTGACTGGCCAACCGCAACAATCGCCGACGCCTACGGCGGCGACGAAGCCGAAGAAATCAACGCACGGACCGGCTGCACAGGCTGCCCGCTCGCCAGCGAGGACAAGGCGCTCGACACAATCCTGCTCAACCCAGCATGGGCATACCTTGCCCCGTTGAAGGGAATCAAAGCGCTGTGGCGAGAGTTACGCGAGCCACAGCACAGGCTGCGCAAAGCGGGAATAGAGCGGCTCAAGGATGGCAGCATCGCGGCCAACCCGCAGCGCATGGGGCCAATACTGTTGGCCTCGAGGCTGATGGCGTTGGAGCGCCTGTTGGGCATACAGGCAGAAATCAACGAAGCCGCACAACGCCTGGGACGCCCCATGGTGGACATGATCAACGCTGAGGAGGAAGCCCGCATCCGCGAGCTGATCGCCGCCGAAACCTGGCCGGACGGCTGGGACGGCGACGAGCCCATCGCTACCACCCCGCTCGACAAGATCTATGCCGACGGCTCGGTCCAACCGCTGCTGTTCCTGGAGTCACAGCAATGAGCCGGCGCATCCTCTCAAGCGGCCGGCGCACCGGTAAAACGCTGGCGCTGCTGTTCGTCTACGCGGCAGACAACGGCTGGCTGGCCATGCGCACCAACGGTGGCCACCTGCGTTTTACCAAGCCTGGCCGCCCCATCATCCACACCAGCAGCACGCCAAGCGACAGGCGCGCCGTGCTTAACGCCCTGGCCATGTTGGCCAGGGCTGACCGGGCAGCGGACAAGGAGGCAGCCTATGCCTGAGCCTATGCGAGAAGCGCAGGTGTGTGATTCTCGTCGTTGGCTGTGGGCCTCCAGCGCTAAGCTGGAGGCCCTGCTATGAATGGGAATACCATCGGCGTGCTGACCTTCGAGGATCTTAAGCGCATCACCGGTTACGCACGGAGGGCAGATGTGGAACGGACCCTGAGCGATCAGGGCATCCGCCTATTCAGGGGCCGCACTGGCCCCTGGACTACGGTGGAGCTGGTCAACCAGGCCGGCGGATTGAAGGCAGCACACCAGGAGCAGTACGGCGTCGAGATCCTATGAGGCGAACCAGAAAGCACAACCCGCACATCCCCCCACACATCGATCAGGCCGCTATCCCAGCGGCCGTTTTCTTTGATCATCGCGGTAAGGGTGCCTGGTACACCCTGCACCGCGACGAGGCCGGCAAACAGCGGCGGCAGAACATCGCAATCAATACGGCCACCCTGGCCGATCTGCACAAGATTATGGAGCTGCGAAACGGCGTCGACCGCGAGAGCCTCAACTACCTGTGCCAGCAGTACCACGAAAGCGCCAGGTTCAAGCGGCTCAAGCCGAAGACCCAGGACAGCTACACCTGGGCGCGCGACGTGCTGGTCAACATCCCCACTAAAATCAAAAAGCCCATGGGCGAACTGGGTGTGCGCAAGTTCACCCCGGCACTGATCCAGCGGCTTATCGACCGCATCGCCGACGAGGGAACGCCCTCGAAGGCAGCCCACGTCCTGCGCTACCTGCGCCTGGTGATGCAGTGGGGCCGCAACCGAGGCTACCTGGACAGCAACCCCGCGCTAGGCATCGAAGCACCCGTCGAACGCAAACAGCGCCGCCTGCCATCCCATGCCGTGATGCTGGTTCTGATTGAGCGTGCACGCGAGCTGGGCAAACTCAAGCGCGGCCAGTTGGGTGCGGTGCCGCCACACCTGAGCTATGTGATGGAACTTGCCTACCTTTGTCGCCTGCGCGGCATCGAGGTCGTCACCCTCACCGACGCCAACGAGCTGGCAGATGGAGTGATGACCAACCGGCGCAAGGGCAGCCGCGACAACGTGGTCAGCTGGACACCGCGGCTACGTGCAGCATGGGAAGCCGCCAAGGCCCGCCGCGCGCAGATATGGGCAGCCCGGGGCACTGCGGTACCGACCAACCCCGAGCAGCGCTACATCATCACAGCCGAGCACGGCGGCGCACTGGGCAAGTCAGGGCTGGACACGGCCTGGAACCGCTTTATCCGTAACGCCATCGAGGCCGGCGCCATCACCACCGAGCAGCGCTTCGGCCTACACGACCTCAAGCGGCGCGGCATCACCGACACGCCCGGCACCAGGGCAGACAAGCAGCAAGCCAGCGGCCACCGCGACGAATCGATGCTCGACATCTACGACCTTAGCGTCCCGACAGTCGCCCCCTCCGCCCAATAACCCCCCAAACCTGCGTAACAAGAGGGCCGGACTCCGCATGGAATCCGGCCTTAAACGCGCCTCTTACGTAACAAGAACCGACTTAAGTGTATGATTCACATGCAGTGAGAGGCTTTCTTGTAATCAGTAGGTCCCGGGTTCGATTCCTGGTGCCGGCACCATATAAAGAAAGCCCCGCATCGCTGCGGGGCTTTTTTATGCAAAGAATACTGCACTTGCCCCATTCTGCACGGCTTGTAACACTGCCCAGCAATGTTCACCGAGCATATAAACAGGAAGGTGTGGGTCCGTGCATATCCTTATCACCGGCGGCGCCGGCTTTATCGGTTCGGCGCTGATTCGTCATCTGCTGAATCACACCGAGCATCAGGTGCTCAACCTCGACAAGCTGACCTATGCCGGCAACCTCGAATCGTTGGCCAGTGTTGCCGATAACCCACACTATCGCTTTGTGCAGGCGGATATTGCTGACAGCGCAGCCGTCAGCCAGGCACTGGCTGAATTTCAGCCGGATGCGATCATGCACCTAGCGGCTGAATCCCATGTCGACCGCTCCATCGACGGCCCAGCGGCATTTATCCAGACCAATATCGTTGGCACCTATGCGCTGCTCGAAGCCACGCGCAGCTACTGGCTGCAGCTGGAGCCAGCGCGCAAAGCGGCGTTTCGCTTTCACCATATCTCCACCGACGAGGTGTATGGCGACCTGCATGGTGTGGATGATCTGTTCAGCGAGACCACGCCCTACGCACCCAGCTCTCCCTACTCGGCGAGCAAGGCCGCATCCGATCATCTGGTGCGCGCCTGGCAGCGCACCTATGGCTTGCCAGTACTGCTGACTAACTGTTCGAACAACTATGGTCCTTACCACTTCCCGGAAAAGCTGATCCCGCTGGTGATCCTCAATGCCCTGGATGGCAAGCCGCTACCGGTATATGGCAATGGCCAGCAGGTACGCGACTGGCTGTACGTGGAAGACCATGCCCGCGCGCTGTTAAAGGTAGTGAGCGAGGGCAAGGTCGGTGAAACCTACAATATTGGCGGGCACAACGAGCAGAATAACCTGCATGTGGTGGAGAGCATCTGCGCGTTATTGGACGAGCTGTCCCCACGCCAGAACGGCTCGTATAAAGAGCAGATCAGTTTCGTCAGCGACCGCCCAGGCCATGACCTGCGCTATGCCATCGATGCCAGCAAAATCGAGCGCGAACTTGGCTGGAAACCCACCGAAACCTTCGTCAGTGGCCTGCGCAAGACCGTGCTCTGGTACCTGGACAATCTCGACTGGTGCCGACGCGTGCAGGATGGCAGCTACCAACGCGAACGCCTCGGCGCACTTTAAGGAGCAGCACAATGAAAGGCATCATTCTCGCAGGCGGCTCAGGTAGCCGCCTGCACCCGATCACCCTGGGTGTATCCAAACAGCTGCTGCCGATCTATGACAAGCCGATGATCTACTACCCGATCTCGGTGCTGATGCTCGCCGGTATTCGTGAAATCCTGATCATATCCACCCCGCAGGATCTACCGAATTTCCGCAAGATGCTTGGCGACGGGCAGCAGTTTGGCCTGCACTTCGAGTACGCCGAACAACCCTCACCCGACGGTCTCGCCCAGGCCTTTATTCTTGGTGAAGACTTTATTGGCGCGGATTCGGTGTGCTTGATCCTCGGCGATAACATTTTTCACGGCCAGCACTTCACCGAGAAACTTCTGCGCGCGGCCGCAGAGCCATCAGGGGCTACGGTGTTCGGCTATTGGGTCAAGGACCCGCAGCGCTTTGGCGTGATCGAGTTCGATACTGAGGGTAAGGCGATCGCCATTGAGGAGAAGCCTACAGTTCCGAAGTCCAGCTATGCGGTGACCGGCCTGTATTTCTACGACAACGACGTGATCGAAATCGCCAAGGCGGTCAAACCTTCGGCGCGCGGCGAGCTGGAAATCACCGACGTCAACAACGCTTACCTGCTGCGCGGCGACCTGCGTGTAGAGCGTTTCGGCCGTGGCTTTGCCTGGCTCGACACCGGCACCCACGACAGCCTGCTCGACGCCTCGCAATACGTGCAGACCATTGAACAGCGCCAGGGCCTGAAAGTCGCCTGCCTGGAAGAGATCGCCTACCAACAAGGCTGGATTGATCACCAACAACTACTGGTTCAGGCCAAAGCCTTCGGCAAAACCGGCTACGGCCAATACCTGTTCAAACTGGCCGAGGATTAACCATGCAAGCTGTTAACACCGAACTACCCGGCATGATCATTCTCGAGCCCAAGGTGTTCGGCGATCAGCGCGGCTTTTTCTTCGAGAGCTTCAATGCCCGCAGCTTTGCCGATGCCACTGGCCTGCAGCGTGAGTTCGTTCAGGACAATCACTCGCGCTCAGCCAAAGGCGTGCTGCGCGGCCTGCATTACCAGGTGCAGCAAGCGCAGGGCAAACTGGTACGGGTCACCACCGGCGAAGTCTATGACGTGGCCGTGGATCTACGTCGCAGCTCGCCCACCTTCGGCAAATGGGCGGGCAATCTATTGTCCGCCGAGAACAAGCGGCAGCTGTGGGTGCCGGAAGGTTTTGCCCATGGCTTTGTCGTACTCAGCGAGTTCGCCGAATTTCTCTACAAAACCACTGACTACTACGCGCCGGAACACGAGCGCTGCATCCGCTGGGATGACCCGACCTTGGCCATCGACTGGCCATTGGATGGCGCGCCGCAGTTATCAGCCAAGGATCAGGCCGGGCTCAGCTTCGTCGATGCGCAGGTTTTCCCATGAAGATTCTCCTGCTCGGCCAGCATGGCCAGGTCAGCCAGGAACTGCAGCGCACTTTGCAAGGCGCAGGCGAGCTGACGGTACTGGGCCGTGAGCAGCTGGATCTGGCTCAGCCCGAGCTTATTCGCCAACAGGTTCAGCATCTGCGCCCCGAGCTGATCATCAATGCCGCTGCACACACCGCGGTGGATCAGGCCGAGAGCGAGCCGGAGCTGGCCTTCACGATCAACGCCACGGCACCCGGCATCCTCGCCGAAGTCGCTGCCGAGCTGGGCGCTCCGCTGATCCACTACTCCACCGATTATGTGTTCGATGGCAGCCAGGCCGCGCCTTACCACGAGAGCGACAGCACAAACCCGCTGAGTGTTTACGGGCGCAGCAAATTGGCTGGCGAGCAGGCGATTCAGGCCGTGGGCGGTATGCACCTGATTCTGCGTACCAGTTGGGTCTATTCGCAGCACGGCAAAAACTTTCTGCTGACCATGCAACGCCTGCTGCAGGAGCGCGAAAGCCTGTCCGTGGTGGTGGACCAGATTGGCGCGCCGACCTGGGCCGGCACTATTGCGCAGGCCACGGCGCAGCTGATCAAGCACTGGCGCAGCGGCCATGCCGGCCCGTGGGGCGTGTATCACCTGAGCGCCCAGGACGAAACCAGCTGGTTCGGTTTCGCCAGCGCAATTGCCGCACACCTGCGTAACCAGGGCAAACGTGTGGCGACGCTACAACCTATTCCCAGCAGCGCTTACCCAACCCCGGCGCAACGCCCACTTAATTCACGTTTGGACTGCAGCCGCCTGCAGCAGGACTGGCAGGTTCAACTGCCAACCTGGCAAGCCGCGCTGGAGCAATGCCTAGCTCGCAGCTAAGCCCGGAAACGCTGAATCTGCTGCTGCAAACCGGTGGCCAGTTGCGCCAGATCGCGACTGGCAATCGAGCTCTGCTCGGCGCCGTTGACCACCTCGCCAATGCTGTCATTAAGGCTACTGATGTTCTGGCTGATCTCATTGGCCACCGCAGTCTGCTCCTCGGTAGCGGCGGATATCTGCACATTGCCATCGGCAATGCCTTCGATGGCGTGGGCAATATGATTAAGCACCTCACCCGCTTCTCGGGCATGGCTGACGCTGTTTTGCGCCTGCTCTCGCGATAGCTGCATGGCGCTCACCGCGCTACGCGCACCGCCTTGCAGGGCATCGATCATGCTGCGAATCGACTCGGTGGCTTTCTGCGTATTGCTGGCCAGGCTGCGCACCTCATCGGCCACAACGGCAAAGCCACGCCCGGCTTCACCGGCGCGCGCTGCCTCGATGGCGGCGTTGAGCGCCAGCAGGTTGGTCTGCTCGGCAATGCTCTGGATCACCCCAAGCACCTTGCTGATTTCATCGCTCTGGCTATGCAAGGTGTCGATCACCTGGCCGGCTTTTTCCACCGACGCCGACAGGCCCTGAATCGATGTGAGGTTGGACTGCACCAGCTCACTGCCCTGGCGCGCTTCCTTGTTCGCGTCCGCCGCATTGCTGGCGGTGGACTGCGCATTGCGCGCCACTTCCTGCACCGCCACGCTCATCTGGTGCACGGCGGTGGCCACCATGCTGGTTTGGTCACCCTGAGCCGTGGCGGCCTGGCTGACCTGGGCACTGATCGCGCTCATTTCCTCGGACGCTGCCGCCAGTTGCGTGGCGGTATCAGTCAAATGACGAATCAATGCCTGCTGGTGTTCAAGCATGGTGTTGAAGGCCCGCGCGGTATCGGACACCTCATCGCGGCCGCTGGCATCGGCGCGCAGGGTCAGATTGGAAGACTGCTGCACTTCGCTGATCAGGCTGCGCAAACCGGCCAGCGGGCGAATGATCGACAGGCTGATCAACAACGCCGCCACCAGCACCAGCACCAGCGCCACTACACCAATCACCACAAAACTATTGCGGATCGTCTGGTACTGCGCGGCGGTCTCGACGTTCAGCTGCTCGCCCTCGCTCAACTGCAGGTTGATCAAGCCCTCCAACTCGCCACCGAGCGGGTCGAAGGTGTCATACAGGGTGCGATTGAACGGCCCGGCTTCAGCTGCCAACAACTGGCCATTGCCGAGCTGACCCAGATACTGATCGGCCAGTTGCTGCACGCGCAACAAATGCGGTTTGACCCGTTCGACCCGGCTGCTTTCATCCCGGGTCAGGCGAGTGGCGATGTATTCGGCCCAGGCCTTGTCGCCACGCCCACGAGCCTCACTGAATGCCTTACGCAACGCAGGCTCATCAAACACCCCAGCGCGGTATTTATGCAGTGCATCGACCATCGCCACCGCGTAGGCATCGGACACCAGCTTGAGCTGGCTGATCGGCTGCATGCGGTCGGTAAATAGCTCGTCAAAACTCTGATTGAGCTTGCTGGCGTTGGACAACGCCATAGCGATGACCACAATCAGCACCAGCAGCGGCACCACCGCCAACAGCAACAGTCTCGCCCTTACCGTTAATTGAGCCAACATCGGACACCTCCAGGGACTAAAGCGCAGCCGTCCATGCAGGGCGCAACCGGGGCGGCACCATTACTCCAAAGCGATGCCGAACAATTTGAGTATTGACCCATATCGGCGAGCTTGCCCACTTATTGCATAACCGCCACTCTCAACTGATCACCCTGCTCGAGTAAGCGCATGTCCACCGCTCATCCTCACCCGCGTCGCCCGCGTTGGCGCAGCCTGGCTGTCCTCGCCCTGCTGCTGACGCCACTGCTGTGGCCGCTGCAGCAGCTGGCCGAGCGTTACTACAGCGGCGTGCTGGTCGAACAGAACCGCCAGACCCTCGACCTCTACGTCGCCAACCTGCTCGGCACCCTGCGCCGTTATGAAGTGCTGCCACCGATTCTCGGCGACCTGCCGGCCCTGCGCCTGGCCCTGCAACAGCCAAGCGAGCGCGCCCTGCTGGAGAACGCCAACCGCCTGCTCGATCAGGTGCGCGGCCAGACCGGGGCCGACGTGATCTACCTGATGGACCCCAACGGCAAGACCTTAGCGGCCTCCAACTGGGAGCAGGCCGACTCCTTTGTCGACCGTAACTTCGCCTTCCGCCCGTATTTCCGCGAGGCCATCGCCGGCCGGCCGGGGCGCTTCTTCGGCCTCGGCACCACCTCAGGCAAGCGCGGCTACTACTTTGCCGCTGCCGTGCGCGATGGCGAGCGTAACCTCGGCGCGTTGGTGGTCAAGGTCGACCTCGATCACACCGAAATCCTCTGGGGCAACACCCCGGAACAGCTGCTGGTCACCGATGCCAATGGCGTGGTGATCCTCACCTCCAACAGCCAGTGGCGCTTTACCGCCAGCCGCCCGCTGGACGCTGCCGAGCGCGCCGCAATTGCCGCCAACCTGCCCTACCCGACCCAGGCGCCGCCGCCGATCAAGCTGGATGCGCAGAACTGGATTCGCCAGGACCGCGAGCTCAAGGAAACCGGCTGGACCGTCAGCATCCTCGCCCCACGCAGCCTGCTCGACCGCCCGGTGCGCACCGCCCTGGTCGCCGGCGGCGGCATGCTGCTGCTGTTGATGCTGCTGCTTGGCCTGCTGATGCAGCGTCGCCGTCACTACCTGGAGCGCATCGCCCTCGACAGCCAGGCCCGTCAGCAGCTGGAACAACGCGTGCTGGAACGCACCCTCGACCTGGAACGGCTGAATAGCCGGCTGAAACAGGAAGTGCTGGAGCGCGAGCAGGCACAGCAGGAGCTGGTGCAAGCGCAGGATGAACTGGTACAGGCCAGCAAACTCTCGGCCCTGGGCACCATGAGTGCGAGCATCAGCCATGAGCTCAACCAACCGCTGGCGGCCATCCGCAGCTACGCCGACAACGCCTGCGTGCTGCTCGACCACCAGCGCGGCGACGATGCCCGCGCCAACCTCAAGCTGATCAGCCAACTCACCGAGCGCATGGCTTCGATCATCGCCCACCTGCGCGCCTTCGCCCGCCGCGACCGTCACGCCCCGGAAAGCGTGGCCCTGCAGCCGGCCATCGACGATGCCCTGGCCCTGCTGGCCAAGCGCCGCCAGGCCATGCAGGTCGAGCTGATCCGCGACCTGCCGAACGCCACCCTGTGGGTGCAGGCCGGGGAAACCCGTCTGCGCCAGGTGCTCGGCAACCTGCTGGCCAACGCCCTCGATGCCTTGAGCGAAGTGCCGCAGCCACGCCGCCTGTGGCTGAGTGCCGAACTTACCGCCGAGGGCGTCGATCTACACCTGCGGGACAATGGCCCCGGCTTTAGTCAGGAGGCGCTGCAACGCGCCCGCGAGCCATTCTTCACCACCAAAACCAGCGCTCAGGGCCTCGGCCTCGGCCTGGCCATTTGCGATACCCTGATGCGCGCCCTGGGCGGCGAACTGCTGTTCGCCAACCACCCCGACGGCGGCGCCCAGCTGACCCTGCGCCTGCGCGCCGCGGATCAGGGCATCAAAACCCAGTCGCCAGAGGACTTTGCTGTATGAGCATGATCGACTCCCGCACCCAGGTGCTGCTGATCGACGACGACCCCCACCTGCGTCAGGCGCTGAGCCAGACCCTCGACCTGGCAGGGCTCAAGGTCAGCAGCCTGGCCGACGCCCATGGCGTCGCCGCACGCATCGAGCGCGACTGGCCGGGCGTGGTAGTCAGCGATATCCGCATGCCCGGCATCGACGGCCTGCAACTGCTGCAACAGCTGCAGGAACAAGACCCGGAGCTGCCGGTACTGCTGATCACCGGCCACGGCGATGTGCCGCTGGCCGTGCAGGCCATGCGTGCCGGTGCCTATGACTTTCTGGAAAAGCCTTTCGCCAGCGACGACCTGCTCGACAGCGTGCGCCGCGCCTTGGCACTACGCCGTCTGGTGCTGGATAACCGCAGCCTGCGCATGGCCCTGGCCGATCGCCACACCCTGTCAGCGCGCTTGGTCGGCCAATCGCCAGCGATGCTGCGCCTGCGCGAACAAATCGGCGCTCTGGCCGGGATCAACAGCGACGTGCTGATCCTCGGTGAAACCGGCGCCGGCAAGGAAGTGGTGGCGCGCGCGCTGCACGATTTATCGAGCCGCCGGGCCGGGCCGTTCGTGGCGATCAACGCTGGCGCCCTGGCCGAATCGGTGGTGGAAAGCGAGCTGTTCGGCCATGAGCAAGGCGCCTTTACCGGCGCGCAGAAGCGCCGTATCGGCAAGTTCGAATTCGCCAATGGCGGCACCCTGTTTCTCGATGAAATCGAGAGCATGAGCCTGGAAGTGCAGGTCAAACTGCTGCGCCTGTTGCAGGAGCGGGTGGTCGAGCGCCTCGGCGGCAACCAGTTGATTCCCCTGGACATCCGGGTGATCGCGGCGACCAAGGAAGACCTGCGCCAGTCCGCCGACCAAGGGCGTTTCCGCGCCGACCTGTATTACCGCCTGAACGTCGCCCCGCTGCGCATCCCGGCCCTGCGTGAGCGCGGCGAAGATGCCCTGCTGCTGTTCCAGCACTTTGCCGAAGCCGCCAGCAGCCGCCACGGCCTGGCCGAACGCAGCCTGCAGCCGGGCCAGCGCGCAGCGCTGCTGCGTCACCCCTGGCCGGGCAACGTACGTGAACTGCAGAACGCCGCCGAACGCTTCGCCCTGGGCCTGGAACTGGACCTCGACCTGCAGGCCCAGGCTGCGGCGCCGCTGCCCGATGAAGACGGCAACAGCGGCGGCCTGAACGCTCAGGTGGAGGCCTTCGAACGCAGCCTGATCAGCGCCGAACTGAGCCGCTCGCACAGCTCGCTGCGCAGCCTGGCCGAGGCCCTCGGTGTGCCGCGCAAAACCCTGCACGACAAGCTGCGCAAACACGGCCTGAGCTTCGCCGACGCTGGCGGAAGCTCGCCAGACAGCCTCGACTAGCCGGCGGATTTCCGCCAAAAGCTGCGCAAATGCCCTGCGCAGCTGCGCGCAAAATTCTCTTCAACAACCCGCCAGGCCTTGTCGTTGCTGCGTTTCACACTACTCACAGCAGCCACTTCAGCGCCTGGCATGGCGGTTGCTCTAGCCTCCTGCAGGCGACTCACTAACGCACAGTTCTAGGCAATCTGCCCGACGCCCGTCATTTTCTGACAGGCCGCCTAGACTTGAGCCTGTTCGCCCGACTTGTAGCGCTGCGGCGCACTCAATACAAAAACAAGCTATACAAAAACAAGAGGAAAGACTCCATGTTCAAACTGACTGCCAAGGCGCTGGCTTGCGCCCTGTCGCTGAGCATCGCCGGCATGGCCCAAGCGGCCGACCCGATCGTGATCAAGTTCTCCCACGTGGTCGCCGACCACACCCCTAAAGGCCAGGGTGCCGTGCTGTTCAAGAAGCTCGCTGAAGAGCGTCTGGGCGACAAGGTCAAGGTCGAGGTTTACCCGAACTCCTCGCTGTTCGGCGATGGCAAGGAAATGGAAGCGCTGTTGCTCGGTGACGTGCAGCTGATCGCTCCATCGCTGGCCAAGTTCGAGCAGTACACCAAGCAGATCCAGGTATTCGACCTGCCGTTCCTGTTCCAGGACATGGCCGCCGTCGACCGCTTCCAGCTGAGCCCAGAAGGTCAGGCGCTGCTGAAATCCATGGAAGATAAAAACATCACCGGCCTGGCCTACTGGCACAACGGCCTCAAGCAGCTGTCCGCTAACAAGGCACTGCGTGAGCCGAAAGATGCCCGTGGCCTGAAATTCCGCGTACAGGCTTCCGCCGTACTGGAAGAGCAATTCAAGGCCGTTAAAGCCAACCCGCGCAAAATGAGCTTCGCCGAGGTTTACCAAGGCCTGCAGACTGGCGTGGTTAACGGTGCAGAGAACCCCTACTCGAACATCTACAGCCAGAAGATGCACGAAGTGCAGAAGTTCATCACCGAATCCAACCACGGTGTACTGGACTACATGCTGATCACCAACACCAAGTTCTGGAACGGCCTGCCGGAAGATGTCCGTAGCGAGCTGGACAAGATCATCGTGGAAGTGACCGCCGAAGTGAACAAGCAGGCTGACGCCCTTAACGAAGGCGACAAGCAGCGCATCCTCGAGGCGAAAACCACCGAAATCATTAGCCTGACTCCTGAGCAGCGTAATGAATGGCGCGATGCCATGAAACCGGTGTGGAGCAAGTTCGAAGCGGAAATCGGCGCCGACCTGATCAAGGCCGCCGACGCAGCCAACCAGTAAGGCGGAGCAGGCCACGGCCTGAACCCAACCACAGCGCAGCCTTGCCGCTGCGCGATTGGCTGAATACCCAGGCAACCCTAGTGGGCTGCCTGGGTACGCCGCCCCTCAAACACTGGAGACTCTATCGATGAACGCCTTGCGGCGCGTCTGGGACCACTTCGAGGAAGGCTTTATCGCCTTTCTGCTGGCCGCCATGACGCTGGTGACCTTCGTCTACGTGATCCTCAATAACCTCTACACACTGTTCTACAACCTGGCGGATCGCTGGGAAGGCAGCAGTGAGTTGTTCTTCGCCATTGGCGACAGCATTCTCGGCATGGCCCAGTCAATGACCTGGAGCATTGCCCTGACCAAGGCGTTATTCGCCTGGTTGATCTTCTTCGGCCTGGCCTACGGTGTGCGCACCGCCGGGCATATCGGCGTCGATGCGCTGGTGAAACTGGCGAGCAAACCGGTGCAGCGGGTTATCGGCCTGATCGCCTGCCTGGCCTGCCTGGGATATGCCGGGCTGATCACCGTGGCCAGCTTCGACTGGGTGAAAACCCTGTTCAACGCCGGCATCGGTGCTGAAGACCTCGGCCACTACGGCATCATGCAATGGCATATCACCCTGATCGTGCCGTTCGGTTACGCCATGGTGTTTATCCGCTTCTTTGAAATCTTCGTACGCATCCTGCGCAACCAGCAGACCGGCCTGGGCCTGGCTGATGAAGCGGCCGACGCGCTGAAAATCAATGAGCACGAGGAACACAAACCATGACTATTCTGTTCCTCTTCCTCCTGCTGTTTCTGCTGATGTTTATCGGCGTGCCGATTGCCGCCTCCCTGGGCCTGGCCGGCTCGGTCACCATCATGCTGTTCAGCCCGGACTCGGTACGTTCGCTGGCGATCAAGCTGTTCGAAACCAGCGAGCACTACACCCTGCTGGCGATCCCGTTCTTCCTGCTCTCCGGTGCATTCATGACCACCGGCGGCGTGGCCCAGCGCCTGATCAACTTCGCCAACGCCTGTGTCGGCCACATCCGTGGCGGTCTGGCTATTTCCGCCGTGATGGCGTGCATGCTGTTCGCCGCGCTGTCCGGCTCGTCGCCTGCCACGGTGGCGGCCGTCGGCTCGATTGCCATCGCCGGCATGGTGCGCTCGGGTTATCCGCAGGCATTCGGCGCGGGGATCGTGTGTAACGCCGGTACCCTGGGCATCCTGATTCCACCGTCGATTGTCATGGTGGTGTATGCCGCCGCGACCGAGCAGTCGGTGGGCAAGCTGTTTATGGCCGGCGTAGTGCCGGGCCTGCTGCTGGGCGTGGCGCTGATGGTGGCGATCTATATCGTCGCGCGGAAGATGAACCTGCCGTCCATGCCGCGCGCCACGTTCCGCGAATTCCTCAGCACCGCACGCAAAGCCGTATGGGGTCTGCTGCTGATGGTGATCATCCTCGGCGGCATCTACTCCGGCATGTTCACCCCTACCGAAGCAGCAGCGGTCGCGGCGGTCTACGCCGGCTTCGTGGCGCTGTTCGTGTACAAGGACATGACCATCCGCGAGTGCCCCAAGGTGCTGCTGGACTCCGGCAAGCTGACCATCATGCTGATGTTCATCATCGCCAACGCCATGCTCTTCGCCCACGTGCTGACCACCGAGCAGATCCCCCAGACCATCACCGCCTGGGTGATCGAGATGGGCCTGCAGCCTTGGCAGTTCCTGCTGGTGGTGAACATCGTGCTGCTGGTGGCGGGCGCCTTTATGGAGCCGTCGGCGATCATCCTGATCCTCGCGCCAATCCTCTTCCCGATTGCCGTGCAACTGGGCATCGACCCGATCCACCTGGGCATCATCATGGTGGTGAACATGGAAATCGGACTGATCACACCGCCAGTGGGGCTCAACCTGTTCGTCACCTCGGCGGTGACCGGTATGCCGCTGACCGCCGTGATCAAGGCCGCCTGGCCGTGGCTGATGCTGCTACTGAGCTTCCTGATGATCATCACCTACGTGCCTGCCGTATCCATGGCCCTGCCCAACTGGCTGGGCATGACCTGACAGCAACTCCGTGTGTACTTCCCTACACACTTTTAGCCCGGCCTCAGTGCCGGGCTTTTTTTGCCCGTAGCTTTTGTAGTGTGGGTCGGGCCGCGCAGGTTAGCCGCATGTCGCGACTGCCAGGCTCACGCCATTCGGGGCGCGGCGTAACCCACCATCGGCGTAACGAGCGTCACTGGGCTAGATAGTCAGCGTTAAGCCCGCGCCAACTCCGGCAAATCACCCGACAGCCCCAACGCCTGACGCACAAACAGCGCCTTGGCTTCCGGCAAATCATCCACCCAGTTGAGGCCGCTGTTGCGCAACCAGCGCAGCGGCAATGGGTCGGCCTGGAACAACCGCTCGAAGCCTTCCATCGCCGCCATCATCGCCAGGTTGTGCGGCATACGGCGGCGCTCGTAGCGGCTGAGCACCTTCACATCACTCAGGCGCTCGCCACGCTGCGCCGCGTGCAGCAGCACCTCGGCCAGCACTGCTACATCGAGAAAGCCCAGGTTGACGCCCTGCCCGGCCAGCGGATGGATGCTGTGCGCGGCATCGCCAATCAGCGCCAGGCCGTCTTCGACATAGCGTTTGGCGTGACGTTGACGCAGTGGGATACACAGGCGCGGATCGGCGTGTAGCACCTCGCCCAGGCGGTGCTCGAAGGCAAAGCCCAGCGCCCGACGGAAACCCGCATCATCCAGGGCCATCAACCGCTCGGCTTCTGTCGGGGTCACCGACCAGACAATCGAGCACCAGTGCTCGCCTGCCGGGCCTGCCAGCGGCAGAAAGGCCAGCGGGCCATCATCGGTAAAGCGCTGCCAGGCGGTGGCCTGATGCGGCTTGCTGCAACGCACGCTGGTAACGATGGCGTGGTGTAGGTAATCCCATTCACGGGTGGCGCAACCGGCCAGGCGGCGCACCGCCGAGTTGGCGCCATCCGCTGCGATGATCAATGGCGCACGCAACTCGCGGCCGTCACTCAGACTGAGCAACCAGCCATCGCCGGAACGGCGCAGCTGCTCCAGACGGGCACCCGGCAGCAAACCAATCGGGCTGTCATGCAGGCGCTCAAGCAGGGCATCCTGCACCACGCGGTTCTCGACGATATGGCCGAGGGATTCGGCATGCACGCTGGCGGCGCTGAAATGAATCTGCCCGGTGCCCGAGCCATCCCATACCTGCATCTCGGCATAGGGGCAGGCACGCCGCGCGGCGATGCCGTCCCATACACCGAGGCGATCAAGAATGCGTTGACTGGCCACCGACAGCGCACTGACCCGTGGTTCGAAGGCGGCTTGCGGGTCAAAGGGTTTGACGCTCAGCGGGCTGCCGTCAACCAGCAGAATCTCCAGCCCCTGATCCTGCAGGGCCAGCGCCAGGGCGCTGCCCACCATGCCTGCGCCAACGATGATCAGATCCGCTTGCATCACATATTCCTTGTTCAAGCTGCCTGCCGAACGCGCGGCTTGAGTCGCACGTAAAGAGTTTTATGCACCCGCGCCACCAGGGTGCCGCTGCCATCGCGCACCTCCACATGCAGCTCGGGCAGGTATTTGTCACCGTCTGCGGTGTGCTGGCGAATATCGTCAAGCAGTCCTTGGTCGATGCTGAAGTCGGCGTACACCGGACCTTTGCCGGGGGCAATAAAGTCGATGCGCGCGGCCTTGTCCCAGACGATAAAGTCACGCCCGAGGTTTTCCATAATCATCAGCATAAAAAACGGGTCGGTCATCGAATACAGACTGCCGCCGAACTGGGTGCCAACATAGTTGCGGTTATACCAGCCCAGGCCCATCTTCACCTGAACCTGACGGAAGTCCGCGCTGATCTGCCGCACCCGCACGCCGGCGCCCAGATACGGCGGATACAGATTCATCGCCCAGCGCAGCAGCCGCGCCTTGCGCGCCAATTTGTTTGCCGACATGAATCAATGCTCCGAGCGAGTGCCAAGGCCCATGGCCTGGCGGGCGAACCAGCGTTTCGCCGGAGGTAGTAGATCGAGGCCGAGCAGGCCGAGGTTGCGCCCAGCAGCCAGCAGCGGCTGGCCGGTACTGAATAGGCGGGTGACCTGATCGGAGAAACCGACGGTCAGTTGCTGATCCATCTGCTGACTGCTCAGGTATCGCTGCAGAGTGGCCAGATCGCCCAAGGGCGCATCGCTGGCCAACAGGGTTTCGGCCAGCACCAGGGTATCGCGCAGTGACAGGTTGTAGCCCTGCCCGGCAATCGGATGCAGGCTGTGCGCGGCATTGCCGAGCACCACCAGATGCTGGCGCACTTGCTCTTTTGCTGCGGTCAGCGCCAGCGGGTAGAGATGCCGCGCGCCGACTTGGCGCAGGCTGCCCAGGCGATAACCGAAGGCCTGCTGCAGCTCGGCGAGAAACGCCGCATCGTCCAGCGCCAAAAGCCGCTCGGCTTCCAGGGTGGCGCGGGTCCAGACCAGTGCGCAGCGGTTATCCGCCAGAGGCAACAGGGCCATCGGCCCTTCTTCGGTAAAGCGCTCGAAGGCCAGGCCGTTGTGCGCATCCGTAGGGCTGACGTTGGCGATCAGCGCACTCTGCCCGTAAGGCGTGGTGCTGACGGCGATGCCCAACTGCTCGCGCAAACCGGAACGACCACCCTCAGCAAGAATCGCCAGGTTGCATTCCAGTTCGCTGCCGTCATCCAAAGTCAGCCGGTAGCCATCGGCCAGGGCCTGCATACGGGTGACCTGGGCCGGGCTGCGCCAGCTCACCACTTGCTGATCCAGCGCCTGCCACAGGCATTCGCCAAGCCAGGCGTTTTCCACCACATAACCCAGCGCCGGCACGCCTTCTTCCTCGGCGCTCAGGCGCGCGGCGGCGAAACGGCCACGATCGGAAACATGAATCTGCTTGATCGGCTCGGCGCGCTGGCTGATCTGCTGCCACAAACCAAGGCGCTGATAAATCTGCTGGGAACCAAAGGACAACGCAGTCGAGCGCGCATCGTAGCTGGGCTGGTAACCGTTGCCCGGGGTGAACGGCTCGATCAGGCAGATGCTCCAGCCGCGCAGCTTGGCTTCAGCCTGCAGGGCCACGGCCAGACTGGCGCCGACCAGGCCGCCGCCGATAATCGCAATGTCGACGCGTGACATGCTCTAGGCAGCCACGCTGCGTGCGGCGGCCATCAGCGCTTCGATTTCGGCGACGGTTTTCGGCACACCGCTGGTGAGGATTTCGCAGCCGCTCTTGGTCACCACCACGTCGTCCTCGATGCGCACACCGATGCCGCGCCACTTCTTCGCCACGTCCTGATTGTCCACGGCGATATAAATGCCCGGTTCGACGGTCATGGCCATGCCGACTTCCAACTCGCGCCATTCGCCGCCGACCTTGTACTCACCGACGTCGTGCACATCCATGCCCAGCCAGTGGCCGGCGCGGTGCATATAGAAGGGTTTGTAGGCTTCAGTGGCGATCAACTCGGCCACATCGCCCTGTAGCAGGCCGAGTTCAACCAGCCCGGCGGTAATCACCTGCACCGTGGCTTCGTGGGCCTGGTTCCAGTGCTTACCGGGGCCGATTTCCTTGAACGCGGCTTCCTGGGAGGCCAGCACCAACTCGTAGATGGCTTTCTGCTCGGGGGAAAACTTGCCGCTGACCGGGAAGGTGCGGGTGATGTCGCTGGCGTAGCAGTCGATCTCGCAGCCGGCGTCGATCAGCACCAGATCGCCGTCTTTCAACTGTGCGTCGTTCTCGCGGTAATGCAGGATGCAGGCGTTCTTGCCTGCCGCGACGATGCTGCCATAGGCCGGCATCTTCGCCCCGCCCTTGCGGAACTCGTAATCCAGCTCGGCTTCCAGGTGGTACTCGAACAGGCCCGCACGGCTGGCCTGCATGGCACGCACATGGGCGCGGCAGGAGATGTCCGCGGCTTCCTTCATGACTTTGACTTCGGCCGCCGACTTGTACAGGCGCAGGTCATGCAGCAGGTGTTCGAGGGTGATGAATTCGTTGGGCGGCGTCGCGCCCTGGCGCGCTTTGGAGCGGATCACGTTGATCCATTCCATCAGCTGGCGGTCGAACTCATGGTGGGTGCCCATGGAAGAATAGACCCGATCACGGCCCTCGATCAGCCCCGGCAGGATGTCGTCGATATCGCCAATCGGGAACGCGTCATCGGCGCCGTACTGGCTGATCGCGCCGTCCTGACCGGCGCGCAGGCCGTCCCACAGTTCGCGCAGCGGGTCGCGCTCGCGGCAGAACAATACGTACTCGCCATGCTCGCGCCCGGGAATCAGCGCGATTACCGCCTCCGGCTCGGGAAAGCCGGAGAGGTACTGGAAGTCGCTGTCCTGACGGTAGGTATGCTCGACATCGCGGTTGCGGATATACACCGGCGCCGCCGGCAAAATCGCGATGCTGTTGGGTTCCATCTGCGCCATCAGCGCCTTGCGCCGACGGGCGTATTCCGACTTGGGGATGCTGATCATGGGCAGATTGAGTCCACTTCTATTGCATGAAAATCAATGCAGCGACGGCTTCGCCGCGGCGACCACAGGTTTGGCGCACTCGCTGAACAGCAGCAACGGCGCGACACGCAGGTATTCCATCACTTCCATGTAATCGTTCTCGCCATCATCGGATTCGTCCAGGGCGTTCTGCACCTGGGCAATCGCCGAGAGGTCCTGCAGCACTTCCATGGCTTCCGCGCTCAGGGCGCTGTCGCGGGCAGTCAGACCGAAGCCGCCAAGGAAGCCCTGGCACCATTGTCCCAGAGCCACGGCACGCTCGCTAAGCGGCGCATCGTCGCTGGGCAACAACAGCACCACGGTGACATCGTTGCTGGTCAGCTCGCCCTTGACCATTTCCTGCAGGCCGATCAGCGCCTGGCGCACGGTGTCTTCCGGCGCAGCACCGAGCAGCTCGGCGGCATCCACCAGCCAGGAGTCGATTTCAAAGCCCGCACCAGCACAGCTGCGACCGAGCAACAGACCATGCAACTCGGCAGGGGAAATGGTGTGGCCGCTGCTGGCAAGCAGGGCGGCAAACGCGGAGTACGGCGAATTTGAAGTTGGCATAGATAACTAGGCGCAAAGCTGCGCGATCACTAGAATGGAGGCCTTGTATCCTAGCACCGGCAGGCGTGCCAAGACTATGCGGGCGGCTCGATGGAGCCCGCCCAGCCAACGCAAAGATTGCCGCGTCGTGATCCGTGGGTGAAATGCATCAACCTCTAGCGTGCCGTTCTGCCCCACACTGGCATGCAACTGCGCCGCGCACCACCCGGCACTGTCGAAGACACCCTAAAGACGCTATTTTTCACCTGCCAGCCCACTCACCTAGTACGAGTAGAGAACCATGGAAGACGTCGACCTGCAGGCTCTTACGACCAAGCTGGACTTGCTGATCCAGCGCGTCGAACAGCTCAAGGCGCAAAACCGACAGCTTCTGACAAGCGAAAAGGCCTGGCGCGAAGAACGCGCCCATCTAATTGAAAAGAACGAAATGGCCCGGCATAAGGTCGAATCCATGATTTCGCGCCTCAAAGCCCTGGAGCAGGATTAATGACCCAGTCGAATACCTTGACCGTCCAAATTCTGGACAAAGAATATTGCATCGCCTGTCCGAGCGATGAACGCAGCAACCTGGAAAGCGCCGCGCGCTACTTGGACGGCAAGATGCGGGAGATCCGCTCAAGCGGCAAAGTGATCGGTGCCGACCGCGTTGCGGTGATGGCCGCCCTGAACATCACCCATGACCTGCTACACAAACAGCAACACCTTGACCAACAGGCCGGCGCCAACCGCGACCAGGTGCGTAGCCTGCTCAATCGAGTCGACAGCGCTCTGGCTCGGGATGCCGATGAGCAAGGCAGCTGATTGCGTGCCGATGCTTTCGGGTATACTGGCTACCGCTCCCTGGAGTGTGCGCCAGTTGGTGATGTCCCTGAGCCGATTCGCACAACCCCGGAGGTTGCACGTTGAAGCCGGTGTGCATGTCCGCTTGACGGAAAGCCTTAACGCCTCCTGCAACCTCCACCTTGAACTTTCGGGTTCAAGGGCTAAGCCGACAGCGGCACGTCGGGGAGTCATTCTTTCCAGCCGGTTGCCCTTCCGCGGCGATCGCTACAGCAACAACCCATGCTCGATACCTCAGCCCTAAGCCGCGCGCAATTACGTCGCCATCTGCGCGTACAGCGCCGCACACTCAGCCGCCACGCTCAACGCCAAGCCGCCCACGGCTTGTATAAACAGCTGGCGCAGCACCCAGTGTTTCGCCGCGCGCGGCAGATTGCCCTGTACCTGCCCAATGACGGCGAGATTGACCCACGCCCCCTGCTGCGTGCCGCGCAGCAACGCGGCAAAGCGACTTATTTGCCGGTGCTCAGCCCCTGGCCGCGTAGCAAGATGGTGTTTCAACGCATCCGTATGGGTGAGCGCTTGCAGAAAAATCGCTTCGGTATTTACGAGCCTCGGCGCAACTGCAAACAGCAACGCAAGGTCTGGACACTGGATCTAGTGCTGCTACCGCTGGTCGGCTTCGACCGCCACGGCGCGCGCCTGGGTATGGGCGGAGGGTTTTATGACCGCAGCCTGGCATATCGCGCATTGCGCAAAAATTGGCACAAACCGACATTACTGGGCTTGGCGCATGAGTGTCAGCAGGTAGATCGACTGGCGATGGCCAGCTGGGATGTGCCACTGCAAGGCACAGTGACGGACAAAGCGTGGTATTGAATCAAGCCGCTATAAAGGCTGTACCGCACTCCCTGCGGTACGTACCAGGTTCAACCAGCCGCTTGCGACTGAGTGACCGGCGTATCAGCCTGGCGATCCCACAAACTCTGGGTATAACCGGTAGTGACCACACCCAGGCTGAACAGTATTACCAAAATCAACAACACATCGGGTTTACGTTTCATCGAATGCCTCCCCCTTAAAGGCATAGCGCACGCTGTATTCGCGGCGATTATTTTTATAGGTCCAACAGCGGCTGCCATCCACACGCGCCGGCTGCAACACTGCAATACGCCGGGCACTACCCGTGCAAATAGCACCTGCCCGCTAACGGACTGAATCACAGGAGCAAAGTTCATGCCTTATTGGCTGATGAAGTCAGAACCCGACGAACTCTCGGTCCACGACCTGCAGCGCCTGGAGCAGGCACGCTGGGATGGCGTGCGCAATTACCAGGCGCGCAACTTCCTGCGCAGTATGCAGCCGGGTGATCTGTTCTTCTTCTATCACTCCAGCTGCCCAGAACCAGGCATTGCCGGAATCGCCCGCATCGCCTCGGCACACTACCCCGATCCCACCGCGCTAGAGCCTGGCAGCCACTACTTCGATGCCAAGGCCAGCGCTACCAAGAACCCCTGGAGCGCGGTCGATGTGGCGTTTGTCGAGGCGTTCAAGCGGGTGATCCCGCTGGAGCAACTGAAGGCGCAGAGTGCGCTGCTGGCGTTGCCGCTGGTACAGAAGGGCAGCCGCCTGTCGGTGATGCCAGTCAGCGCCGAGGAATGGGCAGCCGTACTGGCGCTGCGCTGAAATGGCGCAGCGCCTGCTGCATGTGGGCTTATTGAATAATCAGGTTATTGAATAGCAGGTCTTCCACCAGCGGCTTGCCTTCCTCCTGGGTAAGCACTTCCTGCACCTGCTTGAGCGCTTCGGCGCGTAAGGTTTCGCGAGCACCCGGGGCCGCCATGGCTTCTTCTGTCTGCTGGGAGAACAGCATGACCAGTTGATTACGGATCAGCGGGTCGTGGTGTTTGACCCTCGCCTCGACATCTGCCCCAGTTACCCGCAGGGAAATATCGGCTTTGAAGAATTTGAGCTTCGGCCCCTCGCCAAAATTCCCCACCAGCGCAGGAAACAGCGAGACATAGGCCACGGCAGGCACCGCCGCCTTGGCTTCTTTATCTTCAGAGGCGTGTGCCGCCAAGGGCAGGGACAGGGCCAACAACAATGCGATCCAGGCTTTCACAGGCGGTATTCCTCAAGAGTTCAGCCCCTAGCATAGCCACAGTCAGGCAGCGGCCCAAGCCCCAAGCTTATGCATAGCTATCAGGCACAGGCATGCTCGTTGACCGGGCACCGCCCGCACCTACACTGCATGGCCATTAACCGCAGAGGAAAAGCCCGATGAAAGCCGTGCTGTGCAAAGCCTTCGGCCCCGCCGAAACCCTGGTACTGGAAGAAATCGCCAGCCCCGAAGCGAAGAAGAACGAAGTGCTGCTGGAAGTTCATGCGGCCGGGGTCAACTTCCCCGACACGCTGATCATCGAAGGCAAATACCAGTTCAAGCCGCCCTTCCCCTTCTCTCCAGGTGGCGAAGCAGCTGGCGTGGTCACCGCCGTCGGTGAAAAAGTCAGCCACCTGAAAGTCGGCGACCGGGTGATGGCCCTGACCGGCTGGGGCAGCTTTGCCGAAGAAGTGGCGGTGCCCGGCTACAACGTTATGCCGATCCCCGCGAGCATGGACTTTGCCAGCGCCGCCGCCTTCGGCATGACCTACGGCACCTCGATGCACGCCCTCAAACAACGCGCCAACCTGCAACCGGGGGAAACCCTGCTGGTACTCGGCGCATCCGGTGGTGTCGGCCTGGCCGCCGTGGAAATCGGCAAGGCCATGGGCGCCAAAGTGATCGCTGCCGCCAGCAGCGCAGAAAAGCTCGAAGTGGCCAAGGCCGCCGGCGCCGATGAGCTGATCAACTACAGCGAAAGCAACCTGAAGGACGAAGTGAAACGCCTGACCGGCGGCCAGGGCGCGGACGTGATCTATGACCCGGTGGGTGGCGACTTGTTCGATGCAGCCATTCGCTCAATCGCCTGGAACGGCCGCCTGCTGGTGGTGGGCTTCGCCAGTGGGCGCATCCCCGAGCTGCCGGTCAACCTGACCTTGCTCAAGGGCGCAGCCGTGGTCGGGGTATTCTGGGGCTCCTTCGCCCAGCGCCAACCGCAGGACAACGCGGCCAACTTCCAACAGCTATTTGCCTGGCACGCCGAAGGCAAACTCAAGCCGCTGGTCTCGCAGACCTTCCCACTGGAGCAGGCTGCTGAGGCGATCAACACCCTCGGCCAGCGCAAGGCCGTGGGCAAGGTGGTGGTGCAGGTGCGCTAAACCCGCCAGGCCGACATTAATCACAGCCTATTTGCAGAACCATTCGGTCATCTTGTGCGCCAACGCATGCTTGGCACACAAAGATGACATTGGCCTAGACCAGAGCACTCGTAGCGCGACTCAGCGCACAGTCGGCTTTCTAGCACGACCTAGAATCCGCCCCTTTTTGGCGGACAACTGGCATGGCCTTTTCTCGAATCGCACAACACAGCAGACCTGCACTTCTGGCGCTGGCCATTAGCTCTGGCCTGAGTACTTTGTGCTGGGCGGCGCCCATGCCACCCGCCGAACTGCCAGCAGAAATCCAGCGTGAGTTTATCCGTATCTATGAGATGCCAGATGCTGGGCTGCCTTCACAGCTGGTACCGATGCTGGAGATCTTCCCCGAATACCGCGAGCAGCTGATGCGCTATCTCGGTGAAGACGCCAGTGCCGAGCGCCAGGCACTACTGGCAGACTTGGCCGAGGCCAGCCAAGAGGAACGCATCAGCTGGTTTACTCGGCGCAGCAATCAGCTGCTGCTCGCCGGCAGCGTACTGGCAGGGGCCATCGCCGCCAGCCAATCGTCCGGCGGCTCCAGCGCTGGCAGCAGCGTAGCAACTACACCCCAACCAGCCCCCGTGCCACCAGCGACCAACCCAGTGCAGCCTGTTCCTCCGCAGCCGCCTGTTCCTCCGGCTCCCGAACCCGCACCGCCAGCGCCTAACCCGGTACCGCCTACGCCGCCGCAGCCGCCTGCTCCTCCAGCCCCGCCCCCCGTACAGCCGGAACCGGAGCCGACCCCACCGGAGCCCGCCCCTGCTCCACAGCCCGTTGACCCGGCACAGTTTCGTACTGCCGAATTCAATGCCAGCTGGGGCCTGGCCACCGTCAAGGCCGAGCACGCCTATGCACGTGGCGCCACAGGTGCGGGAGTGACCGTGGCAGTGGTCGACACCGGCGTGGATATCGACCACCCCGACCTGCGCAATAACATCGCTCCTGGCGGTGATGTGGTGCGCACCGGTGGCCCGCGCATGACCGATGGCGACAGCCACGGCACCCATGTCGCCGGCACTATCGCCGCTGCCCGCAACGGCCAAGGCATGCATGGCGTGGCTCCAGAGGCACGGATTCTACCGATCAAATACCTGCATGACGGCGTGGAGGGCAGCGAAACCTTAGACACCCGTGACGCCCTACGCCGGCAGATCGAGCTGGGCGCACGTATCTCCAACAACAGCTGGGGGCAACGGGTAAATGTCGCCGAGGGCGGCTACCGCTCACGCACTCTGGCCGACCTCGATGCCAATGACCGCAACTACTACCGCAACTCAGTAGCCACCCTGTACCGCGAGGCGCAACAGGCCGGCATCGTGTTTGTCTTTGCTGCCGGCAACAACACCACAGGCGACACCAGCATCGCCGGCAACAGCAGCCTCTATGCCGCACTGCCGGTCATCGCGCCCGAACTGCAGGGGCAGTGGCTGGCGGTAGTGAATATCCGCGAGGACGGGCGGATTTCCGATGGCTCGCACCGCTGCGGCGACGCCCAGGCTTGGTGCCTGGCCGCGCCCGGCAGTTGGGTGTACTCCAGCGTGCCCGGCGATGGTTACGGCTACAAGAGTGGCACCTCCATGGCCGCACCACATGTATCCGGTGCCCTGGCATTGCTGATGGACCTGTTCCCGACCCTCAGCGCCGCACAGATCACAGAACGTACCCTGGTCTCGGCCAACAAGAGCGGGATCTACGCCGATAGCGCCACTTACGGTCAGGGTCTGCTTGATCTGCAAGCCGCCAGCAACCCGATTGGCGGGCTGCTGATCGAAGCCAGCAGCGGCGAAGTCATCACACTCGACCAGGCACGCCTACGCGAAAGCCCTGCATTGGGTAATGCACTCCGCGCCTCGCTGGGCAAGGTCGACCTGGTGCTCAAGGACAGCCTGGATGCGCCATTCTTGGTCAACGCCAGCGTGCTGCAGCAGGAGCCGCAAGCCAGCCACAGCCGCATCGACACCGGCAGCTACCTGCAGCGCCTGGAGCAGGAGCACAGCAGCCAGCAGATGGATGCAGGTAATGGCCTGCAGCTGCGCTACAGCGCCACTCGCCAGGACAGCGGCCTCGCCGCACTGGGCAATGTGCAAGCCTGGCAGAGCCTGGGCAAGGACAGCGCCCTCAGCGCCAGCCTGAACACCGATACCTCCTGGAGCCAAGGCCTGCTGCGCATGCAACCACTCCTGCAGAACAGCAGTATGACCCGCGCCTTTAGCAACCCCTACCTGAGCCTGGACAACCCAGCTAGCGGTACCGGCCTGCACTGGCAGTTAGATGAAAACTGGCACAGCGCGGTGCAGGTGCAGACCAGCAACGCCAGCGAACGCTTCAGCGACCGCAACAGTGACGAACAGCAACACAGCCTGCAAACAGAATGGGCCTACCGCGCCGAGAGCGGCATGCATGTCAGCCTGCAACTAGGCCTACTGAATGAGCAGCAACGCCTGTTGGGTAGCCAGGGCGAAGCCTGGATCGGCCAAGGTCAGACAAGAACCTGGTTTAGCGGGCTCAACCTGAGCCTACCGCTGAACGAGCACTGGCAGCTGTTTGGCCGCTACAACAGCGGCCTGAGCCAGCTGGACGGAGGGCGCTGGCTCGAATCCGGGCGCCTGCGCAGTGACAGTTTCACCCTTGGCGTGCTCGGCCAGAGCAACCCACAGCTGCAGTACGGCGCACTGGTCTACCAGCCACTACGCCTGCGCGACGGTAAGACCTCAGTGCAGATGCCCACGCGCCTGAACGCCGACAACAGCGTCAGCTGGGACAAGGTGGACATGCAGTTCAAGGCCGATGGTCGACACATGGAATACGAGCTGTTCATGCGCTATGAACTGCCCGCCTGGCAGCTCAGCTTTAAAGGCAGCCTGCTGCATATTGCCGACTACCAGAACCAGCCCGGCAATAACGATAACCTACTGATGATCAACGCCGGCTGGCGTTATTAGACGCTGACGCGGTCAGCACCCGCTGGCCGTGCAGTTTAACTGCGCGGCGCGTAGGCGAATACATCCGCGCGCATCTGATGGGCATCCATGCCGGCGTCGACCAAAGCATCCAGCGTGGCGTAGACCATCGCCGGTGAACCGCTGGCATAGACATGCAGCGCCTTGAGGTCAGCGAAGTCTTCACGCACCGCTTCGTGCAGCAGACCACAACGGCCCTGCCAGCCACACTGATCACTGACCACCTGATGCAGGAACAGGTTGGGCACCTGCTGCCACTGCGCCCAATGTTCCAGTTCGTAGAAGTCTTCCGGACGCCGTGCGCCCCAGTACAGGTGCACCGGATGGACGAAACCGGCAGCGCGGCAGTGTTCGATCAGGCTGTGCATCTGCGCCATGCCGGTACCGGCGGCGATCAGCACCAGCGGCCCAGCCGGCAGCTCGGCCAGGTGGGTATCACCGAACGGCATCTTCACCCGCACCAGGCCGCTACGGCGCAGCTGGGCGATCAGCGCAACCGTGGCCTCATCGCGGGCCAGCACATGCAGCTCCAGCTCACGCCCGCGATGTGGCGCCGAGGCCAGGGAGAACGCCGCGTAATCGTCACCATCGCGCTGCAGCAGCAGGTATTGCCCGGCGTGGTAACGCGGCGCCTTGCCGGCCGGCGTATTCAGCCGCAGGCGAAACACATCGCCGCCCAGCTCATCACAGGCGACAACCTGGCAGGCCAGCTCACGCACCGGCAGCTCGCCGGGGGCGAGCACGCCATCCCAGTGCAGCACGCAGTCTTGCAGCGGCTCGGCCAGGCAGGTGAACAGCTCGCCGTGAGTCAGCTCAACCCCACCCTGTTGCACGCGGCCTTCAACCAGCAGCGCCGCGCAGATATGGCAATTGCCATTGCGGCAGCTCTGCGGGCAGTCATAACCCAGACGCCGCGCGGCATCGAGGATGCGCTCGCGGGGCTGCACGTCAAGCACGGCACCTGAAGGATTCAGGGTGACTTTCATCAATCAATTCCCAGCTCAGACCACAGCGCATCGACGCGCTGCTTGACCGCTTCATCCTGAACGATAGCTCGGCCCCACTCGCGGTTGGTTTCGCCGGGCCATTTATGGGTGGCGTCCAGGCCCATCTTCGAACCCAGGCCGGAGATCGGCGAGGCGAAGTCGAGGTAGTCGATCGGCGTATTGTCGATCATCACCGTGTCGCGCTTGGGGTCCATGCGCGTGGTAATTGCCCAGATCACGTCGTTCCAGTCCCGTGCGTTGATATCGTCGTCGGTGACGATAACGAACTTGGTGTACATAAACTGTCGCAGGAACGACCACACACCGAGCATTACGCGCTTGGCGTGACCGGGGTATTGCTTCTTGATGGTCACCACCGCCATGCGATACGAGCAGCCTTCCGGCGGCAGGTAGAAGTCGATGATCTCGGGAAACTGCTTCTGCAGGATCGGCACGAAGACTTCGTTAAGCGCCACGCCGAGAATCGCCGGCTCATCCGGCGGACGACCGGTGTAGGTGCTGTGGTAGATCGGCTTTTGCCGACGGGTAATGCGCTCGACGGTGAACACCGGGAAGGTATCGACCTCGTTGTAGTAACCGGTGTGATCGCCGTACGGCCCTTCCGGCGCGGTCTCGCCCGGATGGATCACCCCTTCGAGGACGATTTCAGCACTGGCCGGCACCTGCAGATCACTGCCACGGGCCTTGATCAGCTCGGTGCGGTGGCCGCGCAACAGACCGGCAAAAGCGTATTCGGAAAGGCTGTCGGGCACCGGGGTGACGGCACCGAGAATGGTTGCCGGATCGGCGCCGAGGGCGACGCATACCGGATAGGGGCGATCCGGGTACTTCTGGCACCACTCGCGGAAATCCAGGGCGCCGCCACGGTGGCTAAGCCAGCGCATGATCACCTTGTTACGGCCGATCACCTGCTGGCGGTAAATGCCGAGGTTCTGCCGTTCCTTGTTCGGACCCTTGGTAATGGTCAGGCCCCAGGTAATCAGCGGGCCGACATCGCCTGGCCAGCAGGTCTGCACCGGCAGCTTGCCGAGGTCGACATCGTCGCCCTCTTCGATCACTTCCTGGCACGGTGCATCCTTCAGCACCTTGGGCGCCATGCTCAGCACCTTCTTGTAGATCGGCAGCTTGTTCCAGGCGTCCTTGAGGCCTTTCGGCGGCTCGGGCTCCTTGAGAAAAGCCAGCAGCTTGCCGATTTCACGCAGCTCGCTGACTTCTTCCGCACCCATGCCCAAGGCCACGCGCTTGGGCGTGCCGAACAGGTTGCCGAGCACCGGCACATCGAAGCCTGTGGGGTTTTCGAACAGCAACGCCGGCCCGCCTTTACGTAGGGTGCGGTCGCAGATTTCGGTCATTTCCAGCACAGGGGAAACCGGCGTTTGAATGCGCTTGAGTTCGCCGCGCGTCTCCAGACCGCGAATAAAATCGCGCAGGTCACGATACTGCATGCAGATGCCTCGTTTCGGGCCGAGCAATAGGGGCGCAAAGTTTAGCGCCGAACTGGGTCTTTCAGAAGGGAAAGCCAATACCCAGGAACACAAAAGCCGGGCTTACCCGGCTTTTGTAGAGTGCGTATGTTTAGGATCGTAGCGAGCGAAGGTCAGGCAAGGCAAAAACAGACGAAAAAGCGGAGTGTACTTTTGTACATGAGCATTTTGAGTCTGTTTTTAACGCAGCATCACCGAGCGCAGTAGATCCTCTTACTTACGCTTCATCGACTGGAAGAACTCTTCGTTGGTCTTGGTCGCTTTCAGCTTGTCGGTGAGGAACTCGATGGCGGCAATCTCATCCATCGGGTGCAGCAGCTTGCGCAGAATCCACATGCGCTGCAGTTCGTCATCGGCGGTCAACAGTTCTTCGCGACGGGTGCCGGCGCGGTTGATGTTGATCGCAGGGAACACACGCTTCTCGGCGATACGACGGTCCAGCGGCAGCTCCATGTTGCCGGTGCCTTTGAACTCTTCGTAGATCACTTCATCCATCTTCGAGCCGGTTTCTACCAGCGCGGTGGCGATGATGGTCAGCGAACCGCCTTCTTCGATGTTACGCGCGGCGCCGAAGAAGCGTTTCGGCTTCTCCAGGGCGTGGGCGTCAACACCACCGGTGAGCACTTTGCCGGAGCTTGGGATCACGGTGTTGTAGGCACGCGCCAGACGGGTAATGGAGTCGAGCAGGATGACCACATCCTTCTTGTGCTCGACCAAGCGCTTGGCCTTCTCGATCACCATTTCGGCAACCTGCACGTGGCGGGTTGGCGGCTCATCGAAGGTCGAGGCAACCACTTCACCGCGCACGGTGCGCTGCATTTCGGTCACTTCTTCCGGGCGCTCGTCGATCAGCAGAACGATCAGGTGGCACTCGGGGTTGTTGCGCGCGATGTTCGCCGCGATGTTCTGCAACATGATGGTCTTGCCGGCTTTCGGCGGTGCGACGATCAGGCCGCGCTGGCCTTTGCCAATCGGGGCGCAGAGGTCGATCACCCGGCCGGTGATGTCCTCGGTGGAGCCGTTACCGGCCTCCATGACCAGACGCTTGGTGGGGAACAGCGGCGTCAGGTTTTCGAACAGGATCTTGTTCTTGGCGTTTTCCGGGCGGTCGTAGTTGATCGTGTCAACCTTGAGCAGCGCGAAGTAACGCTCGCCTTCTTTCGGCGGGCGAATCTTGCCGACGATGGTATCGCCAGTACGCAAGTTGAAGCGGCGGATCTGGCTCGGCGAGACGTAGATGTCATCGGGGCCAGCGAGGTACGAGGCATCCGCAGAGCGGAGAAAGCCGAAACCGTCCTGGAGAATCTCCAGCACGCCATCACCGGAGATTTCCTCACCGCTTTTAGCGTGTTTTTTCAACAGGGAGAAAATCACGTCCTGCTTGCGCGAACGGGCCATGTTTTCCAGGCCTTGTTGTTCAGCGAGTTCCAGCAGTTCGGTAATCGGCTTTTGCTTGAGTTCGGTCAGATTCATAGGAATGACGTAATCATGAAGGAGGGGAATAAGCTATTTAGCTTGGGAGGCCGCGCCGCTGAGAAGGCGACTTGATCGCCTGCTTGTATATCGAAAGATTCGAATAGGAATGCGTCGGCGACGGCTTGCAGGGGGCTGCATAGGAAATGCAGCGAGGCCGAATGTAACACCGGTTTTATTCATACGTCTAGCGCCCAGACAGAAAAAAGCCCCGCAATGTGCAGGGCTTTCAGGGCTTGCTGCCGTCTCAGCGCAACTTAGATGTTGCTGTCGAGGAAGGCTGCCAGTTGCGACTTGGACAGTGCACCAACTTTAGTGGCTTCAACATTGCCGTTCTTGAACAGCATCAGCGTCGGGATGCCACGCACACCGAACTTAGGCGGGGTGTCCTGGTTTTCATCGATATTCAACTTACAGACTTTCAGTTTGCCCTGATAGGTCTGAGCGATCTCATCGAGCACCGGCGCGATCATTTTGCACGGGCCGCACCACTCAGCCCAGTAGTCGACCAGCACCGGACCCTCGGCCTGGAGAACATCCTGGTCGAAACTGGCATCGCTGACATTGGTGATGAATTCGCTCATGGAAAGTCTCCGAGTTCGTAAGCAAAAGATGGGCGACATCATAGCCCGGCTTTTCCCACACAGGAAGGCGGCGGCAATTGAGCTTCTCTATGGCCTAGTCACCAGCAAGCCGCGCAAAGGCCTGCGTCACAATTTATTCAGACGGCCGGCAAGCCCTGGCCGGCCGCCGCACGAGCCGTAGTGCAGCCGGCTTGGCCTGTACCTGCGACATCAGTATGCGTTGGCGGGGCCAGCCTATCGTGGCACGATGGCGCGGTTCCGCATTGAGATCGTTCTGCCATGCCGCATACCCCTGCCGAGTCTTTTCCTTTGATTGCAGCTATCGACCTGGGCTCCAACAGCTTCCATATGGTGCTGGCCAAAGCCGATCATGGCGAGATCCGCATCCTCGAACGCCTCGGCGACAAGGTCCAGTTGGCCGCTGGCATCGACGAGCAGCGCCTGCTCAGCGAAGAAGCCATGCAGCGCGGGCTCGATTGCTTGCGCCGCTTCGCCCAGCTGACCGCCAGCCTGCCGGAAGGCGCAGTGCGCGTGGTGGGCACCAATGCCCTGCGTGAGGCGCGCAACCGTGGCGAATTTATCCGCCGCGCCGAAGAAATTCTCGGCCACCCGGTGGAAGTCATCTCCGGGCGCGAAGAAGCGCGCCTGATCTACCTAGGCGTGTCGCACAGCATCGCAGACACCCCAGGCAAGCGTTTGGTCGCCGATATTGGCGGCGGCAGTACCGAGTTCATCATCGGCCAGCGCTTCGAGCCACTGCTGCGCGAAAGCCTGCAAATGGGCTGCGTCAGCTTTACCCAGCGTTTCTTCAAGGACGGCAAGATCACCCCGGCGCGTTACGCCCAGGCCTACACAGCGGCGCGGCTGGAGATCATGGGCATTGAGCATGCTCTGCGCCGCCTGGGCTGGGAAGACGCGGTGGGCGCATCCGGCACAATAAAGGCCATCGGCCTGACCATTCAAGCGGCGGGCCTTGGCGCAGGCGAAGTAAACGCCCAGGGTCTGGCCTGGCTGAAACGCAAAGTATTCAAGGCTGGCGAGGTGGAAAAGCTCGACCTCGACGGCATCAAGCCAGATCGCCGAGGCATCTTCCCGGCGGGCCTGGCGATTCTCGAAGCGATCTTCGATGCCTGTGATATCCAGCGCATGAGCCATTCCGAAGGCGCGCTGCGTGAAGGCGTGCTGTACGACCTGCTGGGCCGCCATCAGCATGAAGACGTGCGTGAACGCACGCTGAGCTCGCTGATGGAGCGCTATCACGTCGATCTGGAGCAGGCTGCACGAGTCGAGAGCAAGGCGCTCTCGGCGCTGGAGAAGGTGGCCAACGATTGGCAACTGGAAGATGACTGGCACCGCGAGCTGCTCAGCTGGGCGGCCAAGGTGCATGAAGTCGGCCTGGACATCGCCCACTACCAGTACCACAAGCACGGCGCCTACCTGGTCGAGCATTCGGACCTGTCCGGCTTCTCGCGTCAGGACCAGCAGATGCTCGCGCTACTGATACGCGGCCATCGGCGCAATATCCCCAAGGACAAATTTGCCGACTTCGGCGCCGAAGGCGTCAAGCTGATCCGCCTGTGCGTGCTGCTGCGTTTTGCCATCCTGTTCCACCACATCCGTGGCACCCAGGAAATGCCCAACGTACAGCTCAAGGCCGCCGAACAGCGTCTGGAGATTCAGTTTCCCGAAGGCTGGCTGGAGAGCAACCCGCTGACCCAGGCAGATTTCACCCAGGAAGCGGAGTGGCTCAAACGTATCGGTATCGAACTGAGCGTGAGCTGACGCTCACGCCCCATTCCGCCCTGTTTAGCGTGCGCTGATCAGCGGCGCAGTCAGCTTCTCCAGCAGGCCAGCCTGCGCGCTGCGCGGGTTCTGGTTACCGCTCGGGCTGGTACGCAGGTAACGCCCATCTGACTGCAGCACCCAGGCCTGGGTGTTGTCGGTCAGGTAGCTTTCCAGCTCCTTCTTGACCCGCAGAATCAGCTTCTTGCCTTCCACCGGGAAGCAGGTCTCGACGCGCTTGTCGAGGTTGCGCTCCATCCAGTCGGCGCTGGACAGGTAGATCTTCTCCTCGCCGCCATTGGAGAAATAGAACACCCGCGTGTGCTCCAGGAAGCGGCCGATGATCGAGCGCACCTGGATATTGTGCGAAACCCCGACAATCCCCGGACGCAGGCAGCACATGCCGCGCACCACCAGATCGATCTTCACCCCGGTCTGGCTGGCCTTGTACAGCGCGCGGATGATCTTCGGATCGGTCAGCGAGTTGAACTTGGCGATGATATGCGCCGGCTTGCCCTCGGACGCCAGAGCAGTTTCGCGGGCGATCATGTCGAGCAGGGTCTTTTTCAGGGTAAACGGCGCGTGCAGCAGCTTCTTCATGCGCAGGGTCTTGCCCATGCCAATCAGCTGACTGAATAGCTTGGACACGTCCTCGCACAGCGCCGCATCGGCGGTGAGCAGGCTGTAGTCGGTGTACAGCTTGGCGTTGCCGGCGTGGTAGTTGCCAGTACCCAGGTGTGCGTAACGGACGATATCGCCGGCCTCGCGGCGCAGAATCAGCATCATCTTGGCGTGGGTCTTGAAGCCCACCACGCCGTAGATCACCACCGCACCGGCAGCCTGCAGACGGCTGGCCAGTTGCAGGTTGGACTCTTCATCGAAGCGCGCGCGCAGCTCGATCACCGCCGTGACTTCCTTGCCGTTACGCGCCGCCTCGACCAGCGCATCGACGATCTCCGAGTTGGCTCCGGAGCGATACAGGGTTTGCTTGATCGCCAGCACGTGCGGGTCTTTCGCCGCCTGACGCAGCAGGTCGACCACCGGGGTAAACGACTCGAAGGGGTGCAGCAGGAGGATGTCCTGCTTGCTGACCACGCTGAAAATGTTCTCGGCGTTCTGCAATAGCTTGGGGATCACCGGGGTGAACGGCGTGTATTGCAGCTCCGGATGGCTTTCCAGACCGGTGATGCTGAACAGGCGGGTCAGGTTGACCGGACCATTGACCCGATACAGCTCGGCCTCGGTCAGGCTGAACTGCTTGAGCAGGTAATCCAGCAGCGGCCGTGGGCAGGTGTCGACCACTTCCAGGCGCACCGCATCGCCGTAACGACGGCTGAACAGCTCGCCACGCAGGGCGCGGGCCAGGTCTTCGACGTCCTCGGTGTCCACCGACAGGTCGGCGTTACGGGTCAAGCGGAACTGGTAGCAACCCTTAACCTTCATGCCTTGGAACAGGTCATCGGCGTGGGCGTGAATCATCGAGGAGAGGAACACGAAGTTGTCGCCAGGGCCGCCGACATCCTCCGGCACCTTGATGATGCGTGGCAGCAGACGCGGCGCCGGGATAATCGCCAGACCGGAGTCGCGGCCGAAGGCGTCGATGCCTTCCAGCTCGACGATAAAGTTCAGGCTCTTGTTCACCAGCAGCGGGAACGGGTGCGTCGGGTCGAGGCCGATCGGGGTGATGATTGGCGCGATCTCGTCGCGGAAATAACGGCGTACCCAGGCCTTGTGCTTGGCCGTCCAGAAGCGCCGGCGGATAAAATTGACGTTGTGCTTGGCCAGCGCCGGGAACAGGTTGTCGTTGAGGATGGCGTACTGGCGGTCCACCTGCTCGTGCACCAGCTCGGCAATCCGCGCCAGCGCCTGGTGCGGCTGCAAGCCATCGGCACCGGCCTGTTCGCGGGCGAAGTTGATCTGCTTCTTCAGGCCGGCCACGCGGATCTCGAAGAACTCATCCAGGTTGCTGGAGAAGATCAGCAGAAACTTCAGCCGTTCCAGCAACGGATAGGACTCATCCAGCGCCTGTTCCAGCACGCGGATATTGAATTGCAGCTGCGACAGCTCGCGGTGAATGTACAGGCTGCTGTCATCCAGGTTATGGATCACCACAGGCGCAGGTACGACCGGCGCTGGGGCCTCGATGACAGGGGGTTCCACGGCTACAACCTCATCGACGACCGGCTGGGCGTCTTGCAATTCAGGGGTACTGAGTCCTTCGGTGTTCATTACAAAGTCCTGGCGGGGCTATTGCCCCTGCTTCAGCAGTTCTGCCGCGCGCACGGCGAAATAAGTCAGGATGCCATCGGCACCCGCACGTTTGAAGGCAGTCAGTGATTCGAGAATCACCGCCTCGCCCAACCAACCATTTTCAATAGCCGCCATATGCATGGCGTACTCACCGCTGACCTGATAGACAAAGGTCGGCACCTTGAATTCCGCTTTGACCCGCCAGAGGATGTCCAGGTAGGGCATGCCCGGCTTGACCATGACCATATCGGCGCCTTCGGCCAGATCGGCGGCCACTTCATGCAGCGCTTCGTCGCCATTGGCCGGGTCCATCTGGTAGCTGGCCTTGTTGGCCTTGCCCAGATTGGCTGCCGAACCCACCGCATCGCGGAAGGGGCCGTAGTAGGCGCTGGCGTACTTGGCCGAGTAGGCCATGATCCGCACATTGCTGTGATCGGCCAGTTCCAGCGCCTCACGGATCGCCTGCACGCGACCATCCATCATGTCCGAGGGCGCCACCACCTGAGCACCGGCAGCGGCATGGGACAGCGCCTGTTTGACCAGCGCATCGACGGTAACGTCGTTCTGCACATAGCCGGACTCATCGAGGATGCCGTCCTGGCCATGGGTGGTGAACGGGTCCAGCGCCACATCGCTGATCACCCCCAGCTCGGGGAACTTGGCGCGCAGGGCACGGATGGCGCGCTGGGCGATGCCGTCCGGGTTCCAGGCTTCTTCAGCCAGCAGGGACTTCTTCTCCAACGGCGTCACCGGGAACAGTGCCAGCGCCGGAATACCCAGGGCCACCCAGTGCTCGGCTTCCTTGAGCAGCAGGTCGATGGACAGACGCTCGACACCGGGCATCGAGGCAATCGCTTCGCGGCGGTTTTCCCCGTCGAGGACGAACACCGGCAGAATCAGGTCGTCGACACTCAGGCGGTTTTCCCGCACCAGACGCCGGGAAAAATCATCACGGCGGTTGCGACGCAGGCGAGTGGCAGGAAACAGGCGATTGGCGGGGGTAAAGCTCACGGCAGGCTCCGAAGCCCGTAGCAACGGGCAAGTGTGACAGTTATAAGCGGCCATTATGACCAAAGTATGACAACACACGACAGCGCTGCGACCGCTTGCCGCAAGCCCAACCAGCATAGCGCCGCAACTATGGCGAAGATATGTTGCACGCGTATGCACCACAGCCGTTTTCCCGACCCGGAAAGCACAACGGTGGAGCAGGCCTGCACCTGTCCACCGTTATGGGCTCCTACTATGAATAACCTTTAGGCGGGTACGACATCCTGCCCGCGCGGGGTCCAGAACAAGGCGCCCAGGCTGAGCAGGCTATAGCCCAACAGCAGCGCCCAGAGCAGTGGCTGAGCGCTCAGCAGGCCAAGCTGCAGGGCCAGCCAGGCCGCCGGCAGGTTGAGCAGCAGACGCAGCATTTCCCAGCGCCTGGCCGTCGGCCGGTTTTCCAGCCAGCTGCCGATGATCGTCAGCCCCACGGCCATCCAGACGATGCCCAGCAGCGCCTGCGCCAGATTCAGTGTGTCGCCCATGCCCAGCAGCACGGTGCCGGCCACCACGTAGAGGCTGAACTGCACACCGGCATAGAGCTTCTGCGCCAGGCTCAACGGCACGTCAAATTTGACGAACTGGCTGAGGTCCGGCTTGCTCTGCGGGTACTTGGCCGCGACATCGGCCGGGCGCCAGCCGGTGCGCATAAACCAGATGCGCAGCTTGTCCCACCAGGACTCGGCGCGCACCGCATCACGCCACAGCGCGACATAGAACTGCGCATTGGCCCACAGCGGGTTCCAGCTGGCCAGCGGCGTGGTCACGCCGAACACCACCGGATCTTCATCCAGCTCCTCCTGAAAGGTGCCGAACAACCGATCCCAGAGAATGAACACGCCGCCGTAATTGCGATCCATATACACAGCATTCTGCGCATGGTGCACGCGGTGGTTGGAGGGGGTGATAAAGAACCACTCGAACCAGCCCAGTTTGGGAATATGCCGGGTATGCACCCAGAACTGATAAAGCAGGTTCAACGCCGCCACGGTGAGGAATACCAACGGCGGCACGCCGATCAGCGCCATCGGCAGGTAGAAGATCCAGCCGAAGATGAAACCAGTACTGGTCTGCCGCAGTGCGGTGGAAAGGTTGTAGTCCTCGCTCTGATGGTGCACCGAGTGCGCGGCCCAGAGCACATTGCGCTCATGGCCCAGGCGGTGGTTCCAGTAGTAGCAGAAGTCGTAAAAGACAAAGGCGAACAGCCAGACCCACAGGCTGCTGGCCGATAAATCGAACACACCGAAATGCTGCCAGGCCAGGGTGTAGGTGAGCAGACCGACGGCTTTGGTCAGCAGGCCCACGGTGGTCGACAGCACCCCAGCGCTGAGACTGTTGAGCGCATCGGAGAAGCGGTAGGTGCTGACCCCGCGCCAGCGGTCGAGCAACAGTTCCAGGGCGATCAAGGCAAAGAAGAACGGTACGGCATAAAGGATGTAATTCATGGTTTCACCGGTTGCATAGAATCGCCATA
This sequence comes from Pseudomonas sp., assembly GCF_030690725.1. Lineage (GTDB taxonomy): Bacteria > Pseudomonadota > Gammaproteobacteria > Pseudomonadales > Pseudomonadaceae > Aquipseudomonas. The sequence goes on from NZ_JAUYGD010000065.1 coordinate 111,408, forward strand.
TCGCTGCACGAGGCTAACGGCTAGGATTGCTGAATAAATCCTAGCCCAGCGCCACATCCGCCTCGCGGCGCGCCATGCCAACCTAAGTGGCATATGGCGACAGCTAGAACCGTTACGACCTGCTGCGCGTCGGCCCTGCTGCGTTAAAAACAGGCTCGGAATGCTCATGTACAAAAGTACACTCCGCTTCCTCGCCTATTTTTGCCTTGCAGTGCTCTAGCTCGCGAGATCGTGAATAAAGCTCAAAGGACATGACTCAACCCGATACGGCTGGCAATTCAGGAGAACTTGATGAACAAGAAAGTCGCGGTGATTCTTTCCGGCTGTGGCGTCTATGACGGCGCGGAAATCCATGAAAGCGTGATCACCCTGCTGCGTCTCGATCAGCGCGGCGCACTGGTGCAGTGCTTTGCCCCCAATGTGCCGCAGCTGCATGTGGTCGATCACTACAGTGGCGACGAAATGGACGACACGCGCAACGTACTGGTCGAGTCGGCGCGCATCGCCCGCGGCAAGATCAAGGACGTCAAGGAGCTGCATGTCGGCGACTTCGATGCGCTGATCATGCCCGGCGGCTTCGGCGTGGCGAAAAACCTTTCTGACTTCGCCATCAGCGGCGCCAACTGCACCGTGCAGGCCGATGTGCTGAGCGCTACCCGCGCCTTCGTTGCCGCCGGCAAGCCGGTGGGTCTGATGTGCATCGCCCCGGCGCTGGCGGCGAAAATCTTCGGCAGCGGCGTGATCTGCACCATCGGCAAGGACCACGAAACGGCGGCCACTCTGGTGCAAATGGGCGCCGAGCACCATGAGTGCGAAGTCAGCGAGATCGTCGAAGACGCCGAGCGCAAGCTGGTGACCACCCCGGCCTATATGCTCGCCCAGTCGATCAGCGAAGCCGCCTCGGGGATCAACAAGCTGGTGGATCGCGTGCTCGAGCTTAGCCACCCGGTCTAAGTCTGCGGCCTGATCAGCCACCGATCAGGCCGATAGCACGCCAATCACGCCAATGCGCGCGGTACTCCGGCCGCGCCACTGGTCAGATCGGCCGCAGTGCGGCAGGTTGAGCTTCCCCTCGCCCAGGCACGCCCCCATGAGCAACCCACCGTTCGAGCTGACCGCCGAGCTGCAGCAAGCAGTCAGCAGCTTCTTCCAGCGCATCCCCTTCAATCAGGTGCTCGGCATCGAGCTGGATGAGCTAAGCGCCCAGCGCGTGACCATGCACCTGCCGATGAAGCCCGAGCTGATCGGCAACTTCGTCCACGGCATTCTGCATGGCGGGGTGATTTCCTCGCTGCTGGATGTGGCTGGCGGCGCCATGGCGCTGATTGGCGCATTCGACAAACACCAGCACCTGTCCAGCGCCGAGCGCATGGCGCGGCTGTCCAAGCTCGGCACCATCGACCTGCGCATCGATTACCTGCGCCCCGGCCGTGGCCAGCGCTTTACCGCTACCGCCGTGCTGCTGCGTACCGGCAACAAGGTCGCGGTGGTGCGTAGCGAACTGCACAGCGATGACGGCACCCTGGTGGCCGTCGGCACCGGCACCTACCTGTGTGGCTAACAGCTAAGCACGCTGCAAACGGGTGAGGATGCGGTCCAGTGCATTGGCGAACGCCTGCTTGTCGCGCTCGCCATACGGCGGCTGGCCGCCGCCGACCTGACCCAGCTCACGCAGCTCGGTAAACAGGTTACGCACCGCCAGCTTGTCGCCCATATTGCGCTCATCAAACTCGCGGCCGCGCGGGTCGAGGGCCGCCACGCCTTTCTTCACCAGACGGTCGGCCAGCGGCACGTCGCTGCAGATCACCAGCTCACCCGGCAGCGCATGCTCCACCAGGTAATCATCCGCCGCATCCGGGCCGCTGGGCACCACGATCAGCCGCACGCAGCTGTAGGCCGGTTTGATTTGCGCCTGGCCCGCTACCAACAGCACCTCGAAGCGCCGCTTCAAGGCGAACTTAACCACCTGATCCTTGGCCGCCTTGGGGCAGGCATCGGCATCAATCCAGACTCGCATCACCCAGCACTCTCCAGAGGCAACAAAACCGGCATGTTAAGCCATGCCGGCAGTAGCTGCGCTTCACGCCTGAGACAGACGGCGACGCTCGCCCAGCCAGCTGCGGCCATAAAGCAGCGCAATGGCCGCCAGCGCCGTGGCCTGGGCCGCAAGACTGTAGGCATCATCGTGAATACCCAGCCAGTCGAACTCGAAGAATGCCACCGGCCGTGTGCCGAGCACCCCGGCTTCCTGCAGGGCCGCGACGCCGTGGCCGGCAAACACCACCGAAAGCACACAGAGCAGCACGGCATTGACGCCGAAGAAGGTCGCCAGCGGCAGTTTGCGCGAGCCGCGCAGAATCACCCAGGCCAAACCAAGCAGCAGCACCAGCGCTGCGGCTGCGCCAGCCAGGACCATGCCATGGCCTTGCGGGCCGGCCTGCAGCCAGAGGGTTTCATAGAACAGGATGACTTCGAACAACTCGCGGTACACCGAGAAGAATGCCAGCACGGCAAAGCCAAAACGCCCGCCACCGCCAACCAGGCTGCTCTTGATGTAATCCTGCCAGGCCGCCGCATGCCGGCGGTCATGCATCCACACGCCGAGCCAGAGCACCATCACGCTGGCAAACAGTGCGGTCACACCTTCGAGCAGTTCACGCTGCGCGCCGCTGACATCGATCAGGTAGGCCGCCAATGCCCAGGTGCCAGCGCCGGCCAGCAGCGCCAGGCCCCAGCCGATATGCACACTGCGCACCGCCTGCTGCTGACCGGTGTTGCGCAAAAAGGCGAGGATCGCCGCCAACACCAGAATCGCCTCCAGCCCTTCACGCAGCAGAATCAGCAGGCTGGAAAAGAAACTCAGTGAGTCCGACAGGCCATCGCTGTCGAGCAAGGCCGCCGAGGCCGCCAGCTCGGCCTTAGCCTGCTCCAGCCGCTGCGCAGCCTGCGGCACCGACAGACCATCCTGCAGCGCCTGACGGTAAGCCATCAGCGCACGCTCGGTGGTCTTGCGCTGCACCGAGTCAAGGTTATCCAGGGCACTTTCGACCAGCTCGAAGCCTTCCAGATAAGCGCCGACGGACAGGTCGTAGGCCTGCTCATGATCACCGGCGCGGTAGGCGGCCAGGCTCTGCTCCAGGGTCGCGCGGGTGTGTTCGATCAATTGCAGCGGGCCGCGCTGCTGCACCGGCGGCTGGGCACGCTGGATGCGGAAGCGTGCGGCCGCCTCATCACCCTGCGCGGCCGCCACTTCATCCGGGGTCGTGCCGGCCAGTGTCGCCATACTGAACGGCTCGCCTGCGGTAACCGGCTCGGCACTGAAGCCAGCGATATAACTGGCCAGATCCCAGCGCTGGCGTTCATCCAGCTGATCGGCAAAAGCAGCCATATCGGTGCCATCGATGCCCAGGCCGATGCTGTTGAACAAGTCATACAGGCTTAACCGATTGAGCCGCGCCAGGTCGCGCAGGTTGGCTGGCGGCGGTTCCAGGCCGATACCCGCCGGCCCGTCGCCCGCGCCGCTGTCGCCGTGGCACACGCTGCAATGCTGGGCAAACAGCGGCGCGCCACGGATGGGGTCGGGGGTGATGGCCGGCGTCTGGCTGACGCCATAGGCCGTGGCCAGGGTCGCGGCCAACTGCCGCGCCTGCTGCGCGACCTGGCTGCCCTCGACACGCTGTTCAATGCCCTGGCGCAGGCTGGCTACGCCTTGCTCCAGCTCGGCCTGTTCGCTACGCGCTGGCAGCGCAACGATCAGGCCTTGCAGTACAGTAAGAAACTCCAGCTGCTCGCGGTATTCGCCGGAGTCGATCACCTGACCATTGACCACGGTGGTCGGGTAGTCAGCGCCCAGGTAACCAAGCAGATGCAGAGCTTGCGCCGCGCCCTCGATGGGCTCGGCCATAACAGCCAGGCTGCACAGTGCCAACACGGGCACCAGCAACCAGCTGCAGAAACGCAATACGAAAGTCATATAGGAGTTGATCCCAAATACGAATGGATGACATTCGATTGTTACCCTCCTAACGACTTTCCTCAACCTTTGATCGACCACGGCCCGCGACGGATCGTCGCAACGGCGCAGGAGTGATGCGATGAGTTTTTGGCAACGCCTGGATGAACCGGCGCATGTCGTGGTCTGTGGCGCCAGCCGGGGGATTGGCCTGGCCCTTACCACACAAGTGCTCGCCCGCGCCGATGTCGCCGAGGTCTGGGCCATCGCCCGCCAGGCCACTCAGGCGCCCGGCCTGCTTGAGCTGACAGCGCAATATGGCCAACGCCTGCACTGTCTGGATGTGGATGTATGCGATGAACAGGCGCTAAGCGAGCTGGCCGCACATTTGCGCACCGCCATTGCGCGTCTGCATCTGCTGCTATGCACGGTTGGCGTGCTGCAGGACGGCGTGGCAAAGGCCGAGAAGGGTTTGGCGCAGATCAATCTTGAGGGGCTGATGGCGACCTTTCAGCGCAACAGCTTTGCGCCGATTCTGCTGCTCAAGCACCTGCTGCCGCTGCTCCGTGGTCAGCATGCCTGCACCGTGGCGGCGCTGTCGGCGCGGGTCGGTTCGATTGGCGACAACCGCCTCGGCGGCTGGTACAGCTACCGCGCCAGCAAGGCTGCGCTGAATCAGCTGCTGCACACCGCGAGCATCGAGTTGAGCCGGCTTAACCCCAACAGCTGCGTGCTCAGCCTGCATCCTGGTACGACCGACACCGCACTGTCGAAACCCTTTCAGGCCAATGTGCCGGCAGACAAGCTGTTTACCCCGAGCTATTCAGCCGAGTGCCTGCTGGCGCAGATCGAACAGCACGGCCCGGCGCAGACTGGCACGTTCTGGGGCTGGGACGGCCAGCCGATCCCCTGGTAGCAATACCAACGCAGTTCAGACCGGCGCGCGGCGCACGCTGGCAAGCAGTGCCGCCGCGCCGACAAACAGCGCGCCAAAGGTACGGTTCATCAGCTTCTGCTGACGCGGCGAACGCAGCGCGCCCAGCACCCGTGCAGCCAGGCCGGTATAGCCGGCCATCACGATCAGGTCGACGCAGATCATGGTCACGCCCATCACCAGATACTGGCTCAGCAACGGGGCTTGCGGGTTAAGGAACTGCGGTAGCACCGCGAGCATAAAGACGATGGCCTTGGGGTTGCTGAAGTTGACCAGAAAGCCGCGCAGCACCAGGGTCAGCGGGCGGCCGATAGGCCGCTCGGTCTGCGCGGTCATATCACTGGGCAGCGCCTGCCACTGGCGATAGCCGAGGTACACCAGATAGACCACGCCAAACCATTTGATCAGGCTAAAGGCCAGCTCCGACGCCGCCAGAATCGCCCCGACACCGGCGGCCACAATGGCGATCTGCAAGGCCAGGCCCAGCTGCAGGCCCAAGGCATTCCAGTAACCGCGTAGAAAGCCGTACTGCAGCCCGGCCGACATCGAAGCAATCGCCCCCGCGCCCGGCGACAGGCTGATGACCCAACAGGCCACAAAGAACGCAAGCCAGGTTTCCAGTGCCATGGCAGATACCTCAAACAGAAAATAAAAAAATGAAGGGATCATTTTTTAACGTCGCATAGCGACGGCCCGTAGGGTGGCCGCCAAGGATGGCGGCCATAAAAAGGGGCAGGCCGCTAGCCTACCCCTTGTTGGGTTACTCGCCCAGCCAGCTAATCAGTCCGGCGAACCCTTACGCAGTTGCACCGGCTCCAGCTCTGCTTCTTTGCGGGCCCGTGCGCGGGCCACGCGCATGCGGATATTGACGGCTTCCACCGCCAAGGAGAAGGCCATGGCGAAGTACACATAGCCCTTCGGCACATGCACGCCGAAGGCTTCGGCGACCAGCACGGTACCGACCACGATAAGGAACGACAGGGCGAGTATTTTCAGGCTCGGGTGCTTGTCGATAAAGTCGCTGATGGTGCCGGCAGAGAGCATCATCACGATCACCGAAATCACAATGGCCGCGACCATGACTGGCACGTTGTCGACCAGGCCGACTGCAGTGATCACCGAGTCCAGGGAGAAGACGATGTCGATAATCGCGATCTGCACGATGATGCCCATAAAGCCGTAGGCCTTGCCGCCTGCGGTCTGAGCTTCTTCTTCGCCTTCCAGGCTGTGGAAGATCTCCGCCGTGCTCTTCCACAACAGGAACAGACCACCGAAGAGCAAAATCAGATCACGCCCGGAGAAGCCTTGATCGAACACATGGAACAGGTCGGCCGTCAGGCGCATCACCCAACTGATCGACAGCAGCAGCAGAATCCGCGTGCCCATCGCCAACGCCAGGCCGAAGAAGCGCGCCTTGGGTTGTTGATGCTTGGGCAGACGGCTGACCAGGATCGAGATAAAGATGATGTTGTCGATGCCCAGGACAATTTCCAGGGCGGTCAGGGTCAGAAACGCGACCCAGAGTTCAGGGCTGGCCAGCCATTCCATAATTGCTTAAACCTCAGTATTACGCGGCGTAGGGAGTTCGCCATTGCGCCAGCGGCGCACGGCTTTCTGAAAAAACAGGCTATTGGGAATCTGCACCCAGGCGCCGGGGGCATCACCGCTGAGATCTTCCAGGGTGGTATAGAACAGGTTGATCGCCACGACCCGCCCGCGCACGCCAGGTTTATCGGCGCTTTCCAGCACCTCGACGCAATCGCCAATGCGAAACGGCCCCATGGCAAAGATCAGCAGCGCACAGAACATGTTGGACAACACGCTCCAGATGGCGAAGAAGGCCACTGCAGCCACGGCGGCAAAGCCGGTGAGCGCGGTCCACAGCACCTGCGCGGACACCCCCAGGCGTTCCAGCACCAGCATGAAGGCGCTACCGAGAATCAACCAGCGCAGCAGGCCGCGCAGCGGCATCAGCAATTCGGCCGGCAACTGCGGGTAGCGGTTGCCCAGACGAGTGATGCCACGGGTGAGAATGCGCTGGAACAGCCAGGCCAGCAGCACAATCAGGATCACCTGACCGGTGCGCAGCAACGGCTCTTGCCAGGTCATCAGCCATTCCAGGGTCGGCAGGGTGATGTTCAACTGGCGGCCTCCAGCTCGGCTTGCAAGGCTTCGAGGGTTTCCAGCGCGAGCATCCAGCGTTCTTCCAGATCGGCTTCGCGGCTTTTCAGCTTGGCCTGTTCGGCCAGAGCGTCACGCAGCTCGTCTTTGCGCGCAGCGTCGTAGATATCGCTGTCACCCAAGCGGGCTTCGACGGCGGCAAGCTTCTCGTGCAGCTGACCCAGCTCTTTCTCCAGCTTGTCGGCTTCGCGCTTGTGCGGCGCCAATTGCTGACGCAGGGCTGCAGCAGCCTGACGCTGAACGCGCTTGTCGGCTTTATCCGGATTGCTTTCGCCACTGCTGGTCGGCGCCTGCCGGGTGCGGTAATCCACCAGCCAGCGGGCGTAGTCTTCCAGATCACCGTCGAACGGCTGCACCAGACCATCGGCGACCAGAAGGAACTCGTCGGTGGTGCTTTTCAGCAGATGGCGATCGTGGGACACCACCACCACGGCACCGGAAAATTCCTGCAGCGCCATGGTCAGCGCCAGGCGCATTTCCAGGTCGAGGTGGTTGGTTGGCTCATCGAGCAGCAACAGGTTGGGTTTGCCCCAGGCGATCAGCGCCAAAGCCAGGCGGGCTTTCTCACCGCCAGAAAAATTCAGCACCGGCTCATCGCAGCGCGGGCCGCGGAAGTCGAAACCACCGAGGAAGTCGCGCAGGGTCTGCTCGCGCTCGGTTGGCGCCAGGCGCTGGAAATGCAGCAGCGGGCTGGCCTTGTCATCCAGGGCATCGAGCTGATGCTGGGCAAAGTAACCGACCACCAGATTCTCGCCGCGCTGCAGATGGCCACTGATGGGTTGCAGTTCGTTCGACAGGTTTTTGATCAGGGTCGACTTACCCGCGCCATTCGGCCCGAGCAGGCCCAGGCGCGCGCCGGGGGCGAGGTTCAATTTGACCTTCTCCAGCACCACCTTGTCGCCATAACCCAGGCGGCCTTCGCTAAGGCTGAGCAGCGGGCTGGAGATCTTGTCGGCCTCGCGGAAGCTGAAGTCGAACGGCGAATCAACATGCGCGGCCGACAGCTCTTCCATGCGTTCCAGCGCCTTGATCCGGCTCTGCGCCTGGCGCGCCTTGGTGGCCTGGGCCTTGAAGCGGGCGATGTACTTTTCCATGTGCGCGCGCTGCACCTGCTGCTTCTCGTACGCCTGCTGCTGCTGCGCCAGCCGCTCGGCACGGGTGCGCTCGAAGGCCGAATAGCCGCCGCGATACAGGGTCAGTTTCTGCTGATCGAGGTGGGCAACGTGGTCCACTACGGCATCCAGGAAATCGCGGTCATGGGAGATCAGCAGCAAGGTACCGGGGTAACCTTTCAGCCAGCTTTCCAGCCAGAGAATCGCATCGAGATCGAGGTGGTTGGTCGGCTCATCGAGCAGCAGCAGGTCGGACGGGCACATCAGCGCCTGCGCGAGGTTCAGGCGCATGCGCCAGCCGCCGGAGAAGTCGCCGACACGGCGATCCATCTGCGTACTGTCGAAACCCAGGCCAGCGAGCAGCTTGCGCGCTCGGGCATCGGCACTGTAGCCGTCGAGGGTGTCGAGCTCTGTGTGCAAGCGCGCCACGGCAGCGCCGTCATGTGCCGCTTCGGCCACGGCCAGTTCGGCCTGCACCTTGCGCAGTTGCAGGTCGCCATCGAGCACATAGTCGACCGCCTGGCGCTCGACCGCATCGATCTCCTGGCGCATATGCGCGACGCGCCAGTCGGCGGGAATCAGGCAATCGCCCGCGTCCGCACTCAGCTCGCCACGAAACAGGGCAAACAGGCTGGATTTGCCGGCGCCGTTGGCGCCGATCAGGCCGGCTTTGTGGCCGGGGTGCAGGGTCATCTCGGCGTCTTCTAGCAGACGCTGAGGGCCACGCTGTAAAGTCAGGTTCTGGAGTCGGATCATAATGGCGGCGGAGTCTACCAGAGTCCCTTTAGAGAAACCCGGAAAGCACCATGCCTACTGACCTGTGGCGATTCGCCGAAGCACTGTATCAACGCCCTGGCGTCGAGGCCGCGTGCCTGCTGTTGCAAACGCAAGGTGCAGATGTGTGCCTGCTGCTCTGCGCCGCCTGGCTGGAAACCCGCAAGATCACCTGCAACGACGAACGCGTCACGACGCTGAAAAATCTGGCGCAGCCCTGGCAACAGCAGGTGGTGGTGCCGCTACGCCAATTGCGCCAGAGCTGGCGCGAACAGGCGCAGAGCGATAATGCCCTGGCGCAATTACGTGAACAGATCAAAAAACTGGAGCTGGCCGCAGAACGCGTGCAGCTGGAACGCTTGGCGGCGTGCACTCAAGACTGGTCAAGCCACGCGGTGAACGCGCCGCTGAACTGGCTGGAACGGTTGGCGCCCCAGCCCGGCAACCGCGATGCGCTGCAAACGCTGCGCATCGCGGCGGCACACCTCAGCGCTTAAACAGCGCTTGGCGGGGTGCTGCCATTGCTGCCGGCAGGTGCAGCAGGCGCTTCGGCAACCGCAGCCTTGGCAACCACTGGCTTGGCAGCAGCCGGTTTTGCAGCGGGCTTGGCGGCTGGTTTTTTCGCAGCAGGCTTCGCCACGGGTTTCGCCGCAGGTTTTGCGGCCGGCTTGGCGGCTGGCGCCTTTTTCACTGTGGGCTTAGCGGCTGCCTTGGCAGGCTGCGCGGCCGGCTTGCTCGCCGCCGGTTTGGCCGTACTGGCCGCTGCTGGTTTCTTCACCGCAGGTTTGGCCGGTGCCTTAGCTGCAGGTTTTGCTGCAGCGGGGGCTTTGCTTGCAGCCTTGGCTGGTGCCTTTGCAGCCGGTTTGGCGGGCGCTTTAGCGGCAGGTTTAGCCGCTGGTTTGCTGGCAGCTGGCTTGGCCGGGGCTTTGGTCGCGACCGGCTTGGCAGCCGGTTTAACTGCAGCAGCCTTGGTCGAACGGCTGTCCAGCGCTTTGCCTACGGCTTCTTTAACCTTGCCAACGCCCTGGGCCAGTTTCAGGCTTTCCTGGGCATCGCGCTTGAGGCCGGCGATATAGGTGCGGGTTTCGCTCTGACGATCTTTCAGGGTATCGAGCAGCTGCTCCAGTTCCGCCACAGCTTCTTTACCTTTGGCCTGAGCCTTGGCTTTGCCGGCGACCGCTGCATCCTGCATTTTGCTGCGGGCTTTATGCAGTTTTTCCTGGGCCTTGCCGCGTTGCTTTTCCAGCTTGGCGAGCAGCTTCTCGGCATCAACCAAAGCGCGGGTGCAGGCATCTTCAAGATGCTCAAGCAGGCTGCTGGAAAGTTGCTGCAACAGGTGCAGCGGGGTACTCACTGATTTCTTCTTTGCATTCTTTGTAGCCGACATGACTCGCCTCCTGGCGGATGAAGATGGCGTCATACTAGACCTCCTTTTGCCCGCCTTGCCACCTCGCGCATTGAGCTTGCGAGCCTGGCTGGCATAATCGGCGCACCTTAGGCCGGAGAACACCCATGCCACGTTTCGCCTTGCTACTGCTCTGCCTGCTCGCGCCGCTGTCTCAGGCACATGAGCATTCCCACGACCTGGCTTATAGCCTGGGGGTAAAACTCGGTGAGCGGCTGCGCGATGAAGTGCCGGACCTGGAGCTGCAAGCGCTGCTCGACGGCCTGCGCCAGGCCTATCGTAACGAGCCGCTGGCGCTGGATGCCAAGCGTATCGAAAGCCTGCTGGCCGAGCATGAAGCGCAGCTGGCCAACGCGCCGGAACGCATCGAAAAAGCCAAGACCGCCGAGCAGCGCTTTCTCGCTACGGAGAAAGCCAAGGCCGGCATGCGTGTATTGCAGGACGGCGTGCTGATGCAGGAACTGCGCGCCGGCAGCGGCCGTAAACCCGGCGCTAAGGATCGCATTCAGGTGCGCTATATCGGTTTTCTCGCGGATGGCAGCCAGTTTGACGAAAGTCAGACCGCGCAGTGGTTTCGCCTGGACAGTGTGATCGCCGGCTGGCGCAGCGCATTGCAGCAGATGCCGGTAGGCGCGCAGTGGCGCTTGGTGATTCCGTCGGCGCAGGCGTATGGCGAAGAAGGTGCAGGGGATTTGATTCCGCCCTACTCGCCCCTGGTGTTCGAGCTGGAGCTGCTCGACACCAAGGAGTAACGCATCAGCGCATCAGAGGGCAGGCGCGGCCTGTTCCTGATGGGCGTTGTGCAGGACTTCGATCAGGCAGTCCTCCAGCTCGAAACGCTCGTGCAGCAACTGACCGAGACGTTTCAGCTCATCGAGCAGCGATACCGAATCATGGCAATCACCATTGTCGCAGCGGTCGTTGAAGGCCAGCGCCACTTCGGTGATCACCTCGATACGTGGGTAGATCTGCTTGGCCAGATCAAGACCACGCTGATCACCAAAAGCCTTGGCTTCGCTGGTCAGCTGCTCGTAGACCTCGAAGTGGCCAGCGGATACGTAATCGACGAGGATTTCGCAAAAGCGCTGCAGGGCTTCAGCATTAGCGCTCGGCGCTTGCGGCGAGCTGTTGATGGCGGCATAGGCATGCACCAGCTCTTTGCGCTCTTGCAGCCAGCGGTCGATCAGCAGGTGAACCCCACCCCAACGTTCCTGGGCGTTCTGACAACTCTCGAGCATGATGACCTCTACTTCCCTATTGCTATTAGTGTTGTACGCCCGCATCGAGACAGATTTTTGTCAGTCCGTGCAAGGTCTGGGAAGACAACCGTGAAACGGCAACTTTCCGGCGGTATCTGTGAGCCAGATTATTCCCGCAGGCTTAGGCCTTCAAGGTAGCTCTGGAGAAAATTTCATACAAGCGTTTAACCGGCAGCTACTCGGCCCTCTCAGCCGCAGCGGGCTTATAAAAGCTCAGCGTGACCTGGCCAAGATCAATGCCCCACTTCGACATACGCGCCCGGTTGAGCATCACCTGGCCATCCATCAGGAACATCCAGTCATCAAAATCAACCACATAGGTTGAGTCATCGACCTTCAGCCGCAGCTGGTAACGCCAGTGCAAGGCATTGCCGGCGACCTCACCGACAGCTTCGCCGACCACATCATCCGCAGTGCCTCGCCAACTGCCGTCGGCCTGCTTGGTCAGGGTCCAGACGCGCCTCTCGGTGCTGCCATCGCTGTAGGTAAAGCGCTCGTCGAGCACGCCCACATCGCCATCCCAGGTGCCGGTCATGGCCACATGGAAGCGCTTGACCACCTCACCGGAGCGGTTCTGGAACATGCCCCAGGCCTGCAAGTCGCCATTGAAGTAATCGTTCAGCTCCAGGCGCGGCTGTTCGCTGGCGTAATCATTCACCTGCGGGCCGGCACAACCCGCCAACAGCGCCACCAGACAACAAATCAACAGCGTCCGCATAAGCACCTCAATAAACGGCTAAATCAAGTCGCCGCAGGCAAAACCGGCGTACACAAGCGCGCATCAAGCAGGCGCAGACCTTCCTGATACAGGCTGTTGCTGCGCTCCAGCTCGCCCAGTTGCGCCAACAGACGGGCCAGCTCGGCGCAGGTTTCCGGATGACGCTGGAAGCTCAGACTGCTCTCCAGGTAATCCTTGGCCTTACCCCAAAGCTGGCTGTGCAGACACAGCCGCCCCAACGTCAGCAACAGGCCGGCATCCTGCGGATGCTGCTTCAACCAGCCCTCGGCCGCCTGCAACTGCTTGCCCAGATCACGCCCATGCAACAAGCCGTAGAGGCGCACCAGGGCAGTGTCGTAATGCTGTTTCAAGAAATGCCGCAGCAGCTCTTCCGCCTCGGCTTCGGCACCCAGTTGGCGCAGTTGCTCGGCATACACCGCCAGTAGCTCGGGCACCTGATGCTGCGCCGAGGACATGGCCTGCCAGACTTGCTGCAACGCCAGCAGCGCCACCTGAGCATCGCCGTCAACCGGCCGCGCGGCCTGCAGCAAGCGGCCACGCCAGGCCTGCCGCTCAAGCTCACTCAGCTCGGCATTGCCTAAGGCTTTCTCCTTGCGCAGATCAGGCAGCAACCCAAGCAGGGCCGACCAATCGCCCGACTGCAGGTAGAGTTGCTGCAGCTGACGCAACACCAGGTGATGGTGCGGATGACGCGAGCGCATGGCTTGCAGGGTATCCAGCGCCGCATCGGTCTGCCCACGCGCCAGTTGCAGCTCAGCATGTTGCAGGGCAATTGCCAGCTCCGCCTGCGGTTGGCGATTAAGCGCCTGCTCCAGCAGATCATCGCTGTCGCTGTGATGACCCAGCTGATGCGCAGCGCGTGCGGCGCCCAGGTAATAGCTCAAGGGCTGCGGCGAGCTGCTGGCCGCCTGCTTAAGATGACGCAGGGCACGTGCCCAGCGGCCTTCAGCAAGGTCGAGAAAGCCTTGCTCGGACGCCAGTCGCACGCGGCGACGGCTGTGCAGGCGTGACCAGGGATTGAGCAGGCCGCCGGATGTGACCAGCAGCCGTACACTTAAACGCAGCAGATAAATCAACAGCCAAATCACCAACACCAGGGCGACAAAGGCCCACAGGCTGGATTCATAGCGAAAGCCCTGAAAGGCAATCAGCACATAGCCCTTGTGCTCGGCCAGTGGCAGACCGAACAGCACCAGGCTGGCGACGCCGGCAACCACCGCCAGAGTCAGCAGCAACCAGTAGAGGCGCTTCATTGCAGTGCCTCCTGCAGTTGCGCCTCGACATCATCACTGGCCGCTGCGGCGGGTTCAGCCTCGATCTGCTGCTGGCTGCGCGCGGCCTGCTTGGCCTGCATATAAGCCTGCACGGCATTCAGCGTCGGGCTGAGGTCCGGTGGCGTCACCGCGATTGGCCGCTCGGCCAGCTCATCAATGCGCGCGCGCAGAGCGCGGCTATTGGGATTGTCCACATCGAAGTGCGCATCCAGCACTTCACGCGCCTGTTGCAGGGCCTGCTGGTACACCGCCGTCTGGCCGTGCAAGGCGCCCCACTGCGCCTGCTCCAGCGCCAGGCTGAGAGCCAGGCGCACCTGGGTCAGGCTCTGGCCGGCGAGCACAGGGCGAATATTGCGGTCGGCGTTGAAATCGATGCGGAAGTATTCCGACAAGGTTTGCAGGCCACGCTGCCACCATTGCGGCTCCATCACGCCCTCGGCAGCCAGCTCGCTGAGCACGCCACCCTCGCCGCTGAAGCTTGGGGCCAGGGCATTGAGTTGCGCCACCTGCTCGCGCAATGCACCGAGTTGCAGAAACAACCCGGTACGGTCCGGGTTGGCGGTGGAGCGCAGCGCTTGCAGGCTCTTGGCCAATTGCTCGCGGGCGGCAAATGCGGCGGGGTCATCCTGCTCATGGAGGATTTCATCGGCGGCCTGCACCAGTGCGGTGGCGCTGTTGATGTCCTGCAAGGCAGACAGACGCAGGCTGGCCAGACGCAGCAGATGCTCGGCCTCGGCCAGGCGCCAGTCCTGACGGCTGGCACCGAGTACGGTTTCCAGACGCTGATTGAGCAGTTGCTGATCGCCCTGCAGCTGAATCAGCAGCCGGCGGCGGGTTTCCAGCTCTTCGACGCTTGGCAGCTGACCCAGCCGCGCCTCTAACTTTTTGCCGGTCTGCGCCAGGCTTTGCGCCTCATTACGCGCCTCCTGCAACTGGCCTTGCTGTTGTTGCTCGCGAGCGTCCAGCGCCTGCAACTGCCACAGCCCCCAACCGCCCGCACCAGCGCCAGCCGCCGCAACCAACAAGGCCAGCAACGCCAGGCCGTTGCCACGCGAAGCCGGCTTGCTCGCGGCCGGTGGCGTAACCGGCAACGCAGCGGCGGCATCCGCCGGCACCGGCTGCTGTTGTTTCACCTCAGGATCGTTCGGGGCTTGCTCTTTCGGGGTAGTTGCTTCGCTCACGTATCCATCCTTTGCGTCAGAGATCGGGGCAGGTTGCGCCTGCAAGGCTGCCAGCAACGCCGCGGCACTCGCGCCACGGCAGTCCACAACAAATTGTGCACCCGCTGCACGGGCCATCTCGGCAACTCGCGGGCTGGGTACAAACAAGGGTAGCCGGGCCAGGTCGGCCCAGGCGTCAGCGGCCAGCTCGCGCAAATGCACAAAGCCCTGCCCACTGCTGACCACCAGCGCGTTCAGGCGTTCAGCCTGAATGCGTTCGGCGAGCGCAGCCGGCGGGTAATCCGGCAGCACCCGGCGATACAGTGGCAGATAGTCCACCTGCACGCCTTGGCCGCGCAAGCGCTCGGCCAGTAACTCTCGGCCACCCTCGCCGCGCAGAATCAATACCCGCGGATTGGTGGCGACCGTCAGCGCCTGCTGTAACTGCGGCAGGGCGAGCAGTGCCTCGCTGTCATCGGCCTCTTCCGGGTAATGCACCTGCAGGCCATGCTCACGGAGAATCTGCGCCGTGGCCGCGCCGACGCTGAACCAGGCTTGCTCGGCAGGCACTGACACTTGATAGCGATCCAGCAGATCAAGCGCCAGCCGCGCCGCGGGCTTGCTCACCACGATCACCGCGCAGTAGCGTTGCAGATCGGCAAACGTGGCGCGTTGTTCGGCACTCTCGCTCAGCGTCTCGATGGCCAACAACGGCAAGCTGCTGCTGTAGACGCCCTGCTCGGCCAAAGTTGCTGCCAGCGCAGCCGACTCCTGGGCCGGGCGCGTCAGCAGCACACGCCATGCACTCACTCGGCAGCGGCCTCGCCATAGACGGCTTGCAGAATGGCTGCAGCGCCCTGGGCCAGCAGGGCTTCAGCCACCTGCACACCCAGCTGCTCGGCCTGGGCAATCGGCGCACGGTTTTCCGCCCGCAACAGCAGGCCGCCATCCGGCTGACCGACCAGGCCGCGCAACCACAGCTGCTCACCTTCGAGTACCGCGTAGCAAGCGATTGGCACCTGGCAGCCGCCATTCAGGTGTTTGTTCAACGCACGCTCGGCGGTCACCCGCAGCGCGGTATCACGGTGATGCAGAGGCGCCAGCAGGGCGTGGATCTCACTGTCAGCCGTGCGGCATTCAATACCCACCGCGCCCTGACCACCCGCCGGCAGGCTGTCTTCCGCTCTGATCGAGGAGCGGATGCGTTCTTCGAAACCCAGACGAATCAGCCCAGCTGCGGCAAGGATAATGGCGTCGTACTCACCGGCATCCAGCTTGGCCAAGCGAGTGTTGACGTTGCCGCGCAGAAACTGGATTTTCAGATCCGGACGGCGCGCCAGCAACTGGGCCTGACGGCGCAGGCTGGAGGTGCCGACCACGCTGCCTAGGGGCAATGCATCAAGGCTGGCGTAGGTGTTGGAAACGAAGGCATCGCGCGGATCTTCCCGCTCGCAGATGCAGTACAGACCCAGGCCTTCGGGGAAGTCCATCGGTACATCCTTCATCGAATGCACGGCGATGTCGGCCTGATTCTCCAGCATCGCGGTTTCCAGCTCTTTGACAAACAGGCCCTTGCCGCCAATCTTCGCCAGCGGCGCGTCGAGCAGCTTGTCGCCACGGCTGACCATGGGCACCAGGCTGACCTTGAGGCCAGGGTGCGCCTGCTCCAGGCGGGCTTTGACGTGTTCGGCCTGCCACAGGGCCAGGGCACTTTTACGGGTGGCGATGCGGATTTCGCGAGACATGGGCAATTCCAGAAAACGAACTGCCGGGGATAATAACAGGCTGGCCCAGATCAGGCCTGCGACCCGGAGTCATCCGGATCGCCCGGTCGACCTCAGAGGTTGTGCATCAGCTTGCGCACCCCGGCAACATGCCGGCGGCTGACAATCAGCGCTTCCTCGTTCATGCCCTTGAGGAACAGCTGAAAATGCCCAAGCGGCGTGCGCTGCAGGCGCTCGATACGCTCACGGGCGACCAGTGCATTGCGGTGGATACGCACAAAGCGATCACCAAATTCGTCTTCCAGGGCTTTCAGTGGTTCATCCAGCAGCACTTCGCCGCCAGCGTGACGCAGGGTCACGTATTTGTGGTCGGCAATAAAGTAGATCACCTGATCCAGCGGAATCAGCTCGATGCCCTTACGGGTGCGCGCACTGATATGGCTGCGCGGACCGCCACCGCTGTCTACCGCAGGACGGGTCAGGGCAGCCAGTTGTACGCGGTTGGGTCGCTCGGCTTTCTTCAGCGCCTCGCTAAGGCTTTCCGCGCGCACCGGCTTGACCAGATAACCCACAGCACTGACCTGGAAGGCTTCCAGGGCAAACTCATCATGGGCGGTGCAGAAAATCACGGCCGGCGGCGCCTCACGCTCACACAGTCTGGCAGCCACCTGCAGGCCATCCAGGCCCGGCATGCGGATATCCAGCAACACCACGTCCGGCTTCAGGCTGTCGATCAGGCTCAGGGCCTCCTCGCCGTTACTGGCTGCGGGTTCAAGCACGCGATAGCCATCGAGTTCGCCCACCATGCGGCTCAGGCGCTCTCGGGCCAGGGGTTCATCATCGACAATCAGGACATTCATAATGCACGGGCTTCCTGCTTGGGTCTCGCACAAGGATAGCGTAGACAAGTGAAGTGGCGTCCGTCACGGCGCTCTACGCTGAGACTGGCCCGCGGCCCGAAAAGTGCCACCAGCCGTGCATCGATGTTGGTCAGCGCCTGATGCGTGCCGCGCGATGGCGGCTGCTCGCCTAGTTGTTCGTATGGATTGCTCACGCACAGCTGGAATACCCCCTCGTGATAACTCGCCTCGACCCGCACCAGACCGCCCTCAATGCGCGGCTGAATGCCGTAGATCAAGGCGTTTTCCAGTAAGGGCTGCAGCGTCAGTTGTGGAATCGGCAGATCATCCGGCACATCGACAATCTCCCACTGCAACTGTAGACGCTCGCCGAGCCGATAGCGCTCAATCGATAAATATCGTTGTGCCAGCTCCAGTTCTTCGCGCCAGGGCACCAGGCTGCCGGGCTTGGCCAGGCTGGCGCGGAACAGATCGGAGAGATCAAGCACCGCCTGCTCGGCCTTGTACGGGTCGACCACCACCAGGCTGGCAATGCTGTTCAGGCTGTTGAACAGAAAGTGCGGACGAATACGCGCCTGCAGCGATTCGATACGCGCGCGCAGCTCAGCCTGCTCCTGCTTGCGCCACTGGCTCTGCAGGTAGAAATAGCGCAGCAGCAGCGCCGACATGATCAGACTGATCAAGGCATGGCGCAGGTACAGATTGACCTCGCCGGTGCGCGGCAGTGGTCCGCCCAGCTCGTAGTAATCCGCCACGGCGGTGCAGATCAGGCTCAGGGTGACCACAATCGCGCAGCACAAGGCGCCGGCCGTGGCTGCCGGCATGCGCGCCATCAACGGGCGCAGGCGGCACAGCACGGCGGCCGAGAGCAGCACGATCCATTGCACAAACAGTGAAGTCAGCGCCAGGCGCACCCAATCGAAGCCCGGCAGCATCGGCTCGGACAGCACCAGCACCAGCACCAGCAACTCCGCCAGCAGCACCATGCTCAGCAGGGCTTCTGGCTGGCAAAGCTCGGGCACGAAGAAGTCATCGACCAGTGGTGGTTGTTTTTCTGATAAAGCACTTTTTATTTTCATCGCCGCAGTTTCCGCGTGACCCGCCCCAGCAGCAAGATAGACAGCTGCGACCGGGCAAAATAAAGCACCGAAATGCTCCCGCCGCGATAAAACTGTGAACGGCGCAACATTGCTCTACTGCAGCCTAGCTGCGCCCACCGACAAAGCGACGCGGCGAATTTGCCGGCCAGCCTGTTATTATCGGCGCACTTTTCCGTCTTGCCGGCCGCCCCAGCGCGGCCAGCCCGTTTTAGCGCACCAGCCGAGCGAAGCCCATGAGCACTGAAAAAACCAACCAATCCTGGGGCGGCCGCTTCAGCGAGCCAGTCGATGCCTTTGTTGCCCGCTTTACCGCCTCCGTCGAATTCGACAAGCGCCTGTACCGCCACGACATCATGGGCTCCATCGCCCACGCCACCATGCTGGCAAAGGTCGGCGTGCTGAGCGATGCCGAGCGCGATGCCATCGTCGACGGTCTGACGCAAATTCAAAGCGAGATCGAAGCCGGCCAGTTCGACTGGCGCGTCGACCTGGAAGACGTGCACATGAACATCGAAGCGCGCCTGACCGACCGCATCGGCGTCACCGGCAAGAAGCTGCACACCGGGCGTAGCCGCAACGACCAGGTGGCTACCGATATCCGCCTGTGGCTGCGTGACGAGATCGACCTGATTCTGGCCGAGATCACTCGCCTGCAGCAGGGTTTGCTGGAACAGGCTGAGCGTGAAGCCGAAACCATCATGCCCGGTTTCACCCACCTGCAAACCGCGCAGCCGGTGACCTTCGGGCATCACCTTTTGGCCTGGTTCGAAATGCTTAGCCGCGACTACGAGCGCCTGGTCGATTGCCGCAAGCGCACCAACCGCATGCCCCTGGGCTCGGCGGCGCTGGCCGGCACCACCTACCCGATTCAGCGCGAAGTCACTGCTCAGTTGCTCGGTTTCGACGCCGTAGGCGGCAACTCGCTGGATGGTGTGTCGGATCGCGATTTCGCCATCGAATTCTGCGCCGCCGCCTCGATTGCCATGATGCACCTGTCGCACAGGGCGACGCCGAAGCGCTTCGGGGATCGCTCAGCCCGACTGAAC
>NZ_JAUYGD010000067.1 GCF_030690725.1 Pseudomonas sp.
CGAAGGACACCTCCTTGTGCTCAGTTTCCTCCATAGCGAGCCAGCGCCAAAGGCGCACCATGGTGGGGTGAGCGCCTTCCAGGAGTTTCGGGTACTTGAGCAGGCAGTCGGACATGATCGCGGTGATATGTTCCAGCGCGGCCGTGGCTGCCAGTTGCCTTTGCGGTGAGAACTTCTTCTGGGTGTAGCGAATCCGTGCCTGGGCGCGCTTTTCGATACGGGTGATGTTGTAACCCAGGTCGCGCAGGCGGTTGCTGTATTCCAGATGCTCGCGGCTGTGGTGGCCTTCCTGGCCGATAAAGCCGCGGATCTGCTCTTTCAGCACTGGGTCGTCGATCTGGTCGCGGAAGTGCCGCACCGAATCGATAAAGAAGCGTTCGCCGTCGGGGAATAGCACCGACATGGCATCGAACAGATGGCTTTTGAAGGCATCGCCGCTGTGCCAGTGACGCGGCAGCGGATTGGGGAAATCGAAATCCATATGCCGTGGACGAATCTGCAAACCTTCCGGGGTAGTGCTGACCATGCTGACTCCCTGAGTCTGTGACTAAAGCGTGACTTCACTATGGATTCGCCAAGCGCTTCGGCAAAGGTTCACAACAGCCAATATTTCGGTCATATATGGCCAATATTGCACGGGTGTACCAGGCTTTATGGCTTGTCAGCGCCGTGCCTGGGTTAGCAAATCTGCGTGCTAGAGCGCTTGCCTGGACGTGGAAGACACCCGCGCCATGCATGCGCCCAACCTTCGGTTGTGGTGATCGGCCGATTAAGTCCTGAGTATGGCTAAAGCCTTCGCACAAACTACGCAGGCGACTGACCTGGCCCTACGGTGCAGGGATGCCCTTGTCGGCTTTTGCCGAACAGGGTTATCGTCGCTGCCAGTGGTCATATCTGGCCAGATAATAAGAAGCCCATGAAGCCATCATTGAATTTCTCTGCCGAACTGGTTCCCGTCGCCTACGCCGCCGCCTTGCTCGACCTGGTCGAGGAGCTGGGCGTACCGCGCGCGCAGCTGTTTGCTGAGGCGCGGGTGCGGCCCGAAGTGCTGGGCAACCCGCAGGGACGCTTGTCCTTTATTGATTTCACCCAACTCACCAGCAGCGCCTTGCGCCTGTGTGATGAGCCGGCGCTGGGCCTGTTGCTCGGTCAGCGGCTGAATGTCTCAACCCACGGCATCCTCGGTTATGCGGTGCTGTCCAGCGCCAATCTGGGCAAGGCCATGCAGTTCGCCCTCAAGTACTACCGCGTACTGGGCCTGACCTATGAGCTGGAAATGGTCGAGCTGGGCACCCGGATCGAACTGCGCGCCAGTGAAACCATGCCATTGGGCCCGCTCAGTCGCTTCGCCGCCGAAGGTTTACTGACCAGCCTCTACACCATCGCGCGCTTTCTGGTCGGCGAGCGGCTGCAGGAGGTCGAGGTGGGCTTTGCCCATGCCGCGCCGCACTACGCCGAGCGCTACGAGCGGCTGTTTGGCGTAGCGGTAGCGTTTGATCAGCCTTATCACCGCCTGAGTATGCCGATCAGCTATCTGGACCGGCCGATGGCTTTGGCCAACCCGGCCACGGTGCAGATGTGCGAGCAGCAATGCGAGGCCCTGCTGGCCAGCCTAGATGTGCAGGACGGCCTGCTGACCCGCGTGCGCCGCTTGCTGTTGGCGCGCCCCGGTGACTTCCCCGACCTGGCCAGCGCCGCCGATGCCCTGCACACCAGTGGCCGCAGCCTGCGACGGCACCTGTCGAATATGGGCACCAGTTACCAGCAAGTGCTCGATGAAGTGCGCAAAAGCCTGGCCCTGCAATACCTCACCACCACCCACCTGCCGCTGTATGAAATCGCCTACCTGCTGGGCTTCAGCGACCCGTCGAATTTTCGCCGTGCGTTCAAGAAATGGACGGGTAAACTGCCCAGCGATTACCGCGCTGAGGAATAACCATGAGTTCTGCCGCAACCCCGACCCTGATCCGCGAAACCTTCCCCGTCGGGCCTTTGCAGTGCAACTGCACGATCATCGGTGACCCCGTTACCAAGAAGGCCATCGTCGTTGATCCGGGTGGCAACCCCGAGCTGATCATGGCGCGTCTGGAGGCGCACGGGTTGAAGGTGGTGAGCATCATTCACACCCACGCGCACCTTGATCACTTCCTCGCCTCCGGGCAGATGAAGGAGAAGACCGGCGCGACCCTGCACCTGCACAAAGAAGATCAATTTCTCTGGGATAACCTGGAGATGCAGTGCCGCATGTTCGGTGTGCCTTACACGCCGGTGCCGGCACCGGATCAGTGGTTGAGTGATGACGAGGAGCTGGCCTGCGGTTGCGGCGTGGCTTTGCATACGCCGGGGCATACCCCTGGCTCGATGAGTTTCTGGTTCCCCCAGGACAAGTTGCTGATCGCTGGCGATACCCTGTTCAAGCGCGGTATCGGTCGCACCGACCTGTGGGGCGGCGATTACTCGACCATCGAGCGCTCGATCAAGCAGCGCCTGTATACCCTGGACGAAGACGCCACCGTGGTGACCGGCCATGGCGCCGATACGCGCCTCGGTGATGAGATGCGTGATAATCCGTTTGTTCGTGCTTAGCAGGCTGTAGACCTGCTCAATCACCCCGGAAAATGAACTTTAACCACGTATCGGGCTCGAAAACCCAGGTGCAAACCTGTCCCGATCCGATATTCAAAGGAAGTACGCATGAAGCTGTGGCGAAATCTGGCTGTTGTTACCCTCGGTCTTGGCGTACTCGCCGGCTGTACCACCAACCCCTATACCGGTGAGCGTGAGGCAGGCAAAGCGGGCATCTACGGCGGTGTCGGCGCAGTGACCGGTGCGGTGATTGGTGCAGCCACATCGAGCAAGAAGGATCGCGGCAAAGGTGCCCTGATCGGCGCGGCAGTCGGTGGTGCGGCCGGTGGTGGTTACGGCTACTACGTCGACACCCAGGAAGCCAAGCTACGCCAGACCCTACAGGGCACGGGCGTGCAGGTGCAGCGCAATGGCGATGACCTGAAACTGATCATGCCGGGCAATATCACCTTTGCCACCAACTCGGCGGATATCTCCAGCGGGTTTTACCCAACCCTCAACTCCCTGGTTACGGTGTTCAAGGAGTTCAACAAGAACGGCATCGATATCGTCGGCCATACCGACAGCACCGGCTCGTTCGAGTTGAACCAGAACCTCTCCAACCGCCGTGCGCAGAGCGTCGCCTCTTACCTGAGCGCCAATGGCGTTCCGGCTTCGCGGCTGTCGTCTTATGGCGCCGGCCCGAGCCAGCCGATTGCCAGCAATGCCAATGAAGCAGGTCGCGCCCAGAATCGCCGGGTAGAAATCAACCTGCGTCCGTTGTAACCGCAGGCTGCAAAAAAGCCGCGCATTGGTTCGAATGCGCGGCTTTTTTATGCCTGCAATTTAGGTTCGGCCAGCGGTTCAAATCGTGACTAGACTGCTGGCAGTGGTTCCAATAACCCTGCCGCATCGGTGCGCCGCCCGCACCGGACATGGACGACAACTGGAGCAATCATGGACGACAGGCATGTTTCTTCCTCGCGTAAACCCTGGTTGCCGTTGTGGGTCACCCTGGCCTTGTCGCTTGGCCTGGGGGCGTTGATCGTCTGGCAATGGCAGGTCTTCGAGCAGCGTGAGCGCGAGCAGAACCAGCAGCGTTTCGAGCTGGAAGCTCAGGACATCGGCCAGCGTGTAAAAAGCCGCATGCGCGCTTATGAAATGGTGCTGCGTGGCGTTTCCGGGTTGATGACCGGCAGTGATCATGTGTCCCTGACCGAGTGGGATCGCGCCCTCGATCAGCTGCAGCTGCAGGACCGTTATCCGGGCATCCTGGCCCTGGCATGGTCGCGGTATCTGCGTACCGAGCAGCTCGATGCTTTTCTGGCTGCGCAGCAAAGCCAGGGGCGAGCGGACTACCAGATTTCCCCAGCAGGCGCGCGCGAGCATTACCTGTTGATCGATTACATCAGCCCGCTGGACTGGCGCAACCGAAGGGTGCTGGGTTACGACATGCTCAGCGAAGCCGTACGGAATGCCGCAGTTGAGCAGGCCATCGACAGTGGCCAGGCAATTCTCAGTGCGCCGGTCACCCTGCGCCAGGAAACCGAGGCCAATGTGCAGGGCGGGGTGCTGTTGTTTCTGCCGGTGTACCAGCCCGGCATGCCGCAGAGCACGGCCGAGGAACGCCGTACTGCCTTGCTCGGCATGGTGCATGGGGCGTTTCGCAGCCATGAGCTGATGGAAGGCATTCTCGGTGCGCAGAGCCAGCGCTTTGATGTGGTGATCAAGGATCAGCAGGCTCTGCAAACCCCCTTGCTAAGCGCCGAGGCGCAGGGTGTTGCCCTGCAGCCAGGCTTTCAGCATGAGTTGGAATTACCCTTGTATGGGCGCAACTGGGTGCTGCAGGTAACCAGCACGCCAGCCTATGAAGCGGCCTTTTCCAGCCGCGGCGGTATCAGTTTATGGATCGGCCTGGTGGCTGCGGCGCTGCTGGCCTTGCTGGTCGGTGGCTATCTGTATCTGCGCGAGCGCGAGCTGCACGCCAACCACCTGGCCACCGACAAACTGCGTGAGCGCGAAGAGCGCTTCCGCCTGCTGGTCGAGCGGTTGCCGGTGGCGACTTTGCTGTGCAACGCCCAGGGGCGGATCGAGATGGCCAACCGCAGCGCCGCCGACTTGCTCGACTCGACTCCCGAGGGCTTGGTCGGTGAACGGGTTAAACGCTTTTTACCGAGTGTTGAGCAGCTCAGCGCCCTGGCCATCGATCACGACACCTCTGAGCTGTCCAACGAATACCTGGCGCGCCGCGATCTTGGCGAGGAAGTGCCGGTGGCGCTGAGCCTGAGCGTGCTAGGCGATTCCGGCGGGGTCAATTACCTGATCAACCTGATTGACCTGCGCGCGCGCAAAGGCGCTGAAGAGCGCTTTCGCCTGGTGGTCGAAGCGTCGCCCAATGCCATTGTGCTGGTCGACAATCAAGGCTGTATCGCCATGGTCAACCGCCAGACCGAGCAGATGTTTGGTTATGGCCGCGAGGAGTTGCTCTCTCAGCCGGTAGAGATTTTGCTGCCCACGGCCTTGCGTGGCAGCCATGTGCCGATGCGCCAGGGCTACCAGAAAACCCCGGAACCACGGCGCATGGGCAATAACCGCGAGCTGTTCGGCCAGCACCGCGATGGTCGGCAGATTCCTCTGGAGGTGGGCCTGTCGCCGATCCGTGGTGGTGAAGATGCCCTGGTGCAGGCGGTGATTATCGACATCAGCGAGCGCAAGGCCGCCGAACAGCGCCTGCGCGACCAGGCCGAGCAACTGATTTTGGCCAACCGCTACAAGTCGGAATTTCTCGCCAATATGTCCCATGAGCTGCGCACGCCGCTCAACAGCATCCTGATTCTCAGCGACCAGTTGCGCCTGAACAGCGCCGGCAACCTGACCGAGAAGCAGGCCAAGCATGCCGATATCGTCCACCGTGCCGGCAGCGACCTGCTGCAGTTGATCAACGATGTGCTGGACCTGGCCAAGGTCGAGTCCGGGCGTATGCAGCTCAAGCTCGAACCGCTGAACATGCAGGATGTGCTGGTCGAGCTGGATGCCAGCCTGCGGCCGATGGCCGAGATCAAGGGCCTGCGCTTGCATACCCAGCTGGAGGCCGGGGTGCCGCGGGTGATTCACACAGACCGCATCCGCTTGCAGCAGATCCTGCGCAACTTGCTGTCCAACGCGCTGAAGTTTACCGAGCACGGTGAGGTCAGCCTGAGCGTGTCCTGCGCCAGTGGTGAGCCCGAGGAGGGCCATGAGCTGCTCAACTTCAGCGTGCGCGACAGCGGCATTGGCATTGCGGCCGAGCAGCATGAGCAGATCTTCCAGGCCTTCCAGCAGATCGACGGTTCCACCAGCCGGCGCTTTGGTGGCACCGGGCTGGGGCTGGCGATTACCCGCCAGTTGGTGTTGGCGATGGACGGCGAGATCAGCCTGCAAAGTGCGTTGGGTGAAGGCTCCTGTTTTACCGTGCAGCTGCCGGTGCGGGTGGTGGCGCAGGTGCAGGAGCATGCAGAACCGGCCGCCGACGCGCCGCAGCGCAGCGGCGAAGGTCCGGCGGTGCTGATTGTTGAAGACGATGTGAATTTTGCTGCGGTACTGGCCGAGGAGGCGCACGCTCACGGCTTTGCCAGCGTGCATTGCCGCTCTGGGGTGCAGGCGCTCAACCTGCTGCACAGCGAGCGTTTCAGTGCGGTGATCCTGGATATTCTGCTGCCGGATATCAGCGGCTGGCAGCTGTTTCGCCGCCTGCGCAGCCAGGCCAGCCACCGCAGCACCCCGGTGCATATCATCTCCTGCGTACCGCAACCGGTGGACTGGAGCGATGACGGTACGCGCTATCTGGTCAAGCCGATTCAGCGTGCGGACCTGGAGCAGGTGTTTGTCGACCTGCAACAGCTTGACCAATCGCCGGCGCAGCGCCTGTTGCTGGTCGAGGATGTTGAGGTTGAGCGCGAGCATTACCGTGAGCATCTGCAGCAGTTGGGCTTTGATGTGCAGGCCTGCGCGCGCGCCGATGAGGCGCAGCAGGCTTATGCCGCCGGGATGTTCAATGCATTGGTGATCGATCTTGATCTGCCCGATCAGGATGGCTTTGAGCTGCTGGAAACCCTCAACCGCCAGCGCCCGCTGAATGGCACGCGGGTGGTGATCAATACCGGTGTTGATGTCACCCGCCAGGCCCTGCAGCGCCTGCGCCGTTACAGCGCGGTGGTGGTGCACAAGCACGGCGAGGACATGCAGGAATTGAGCGAAGCGGTGCAGGGCTTTCTGGGCAGCGTGCGTGACCCCGCGCGGGCCGGAAGTCCGAGAATCGAGAATCCGCTGGAAGGCCGGCGCGTGCTGCTGGTGGATGATGACGTGCGCAATGTCTATGCCCTGACGGCTTTGCTGGATGAAGTAGGGCTGATCATCAGCTCGGCCAAGGACGGTCAGGAGGCCATCAACTGTTACGAGCGCGAACCGTTCGACCTGATCCTGATGGACATGGCCATGCCGACCATGGACGGCTACACCGCCACCCGGCTGCTCAAGACCGAGCACGGTTGCAGCATCCCGATCATCGCCCTGACTGCCCACGCGATGAAAGGCGACCGGGAGAAATGCATCACCGCTGGCGCTGATGACTACTTGGCCAAACCGGTCAGCCGCGAGGCCTTGCTTGAGCTGCTGGTGCGTTGGCTGGCCACTGCCGACCCGCATACGGGCTCATTCGGGGCATCCGCCGCAGCGCCGCAGTAGTTTCGCTGCGGCCTGCTAACCTCAACCGCAACAGGAGTCGCAAGGCGCTCGCCAGGGACAAGGGAGGAGATATGGCACATGTGCAGCTGAAGAGCGTGTCCAGCACGCAGATTCTGCTGGTGGTGGATGACCGCCCGGAAAACCTAGTGGCCATGCAGGCTCTGCTGGAGGAGGGTGACTGGCAACTGCGTTGTGTCGACTCGGGCGAAACGGCCCTGCAGTGCATGCTCGAAGAGGATGTCGGCCTGGTGCTGCTGGACGTGCAGATGCCGCACATGGACGGCTTTGAGGTCGCCCGCCTGATGCGTGGCAACCCGCGTACCCGCTTTACCCCGATCATTTTCGTCTCCGCCATCGCCCAGACCCAGGACTCGGTGATCAAGGGCTACGCCACCGGTGCGGTGGACTTTATGCTCAAGCCGTTCGACTCCAATGTACTGCGCCACAAGATTCACGCCCTGCTCGAACATGAGCGCAACCGCAGCGAGCTGCTGCAACTGACCCAGCAACTGGACACCGCGCGGGCGTTCAACGCCTCGGTGCTGGACAACGCCGCCGAAGGCATCATGGTGGTGGGCGAAGATGGCCGGATCAACTTCGCCAACCCGGCCATGGCACGCATGCTTGAGGGCTCGATCAGCGATCTGGAAGGCAGTGAAATGCTTTCCTATCTGGTCAGCCCGCAAGTCACCAGCGAATGGCGCCTGTCCGAGTTTTACCTGCAGTGGCGGCGCGGTGAAGCCTATCGCCTGCATGACGCCAACCTGCGCACGCTGAACGGCGGGCAGGTGCCGGTGGCGCTGTCCTGTTCCCCCTTGCCGCGCCTGCAGCACGCCATGGTGGTGATGGCCCTGGATATGTCGGTGGTGCGCCACCTGCATCAGCAGCTGGAGTCCCAGGCGATTACCGACGCCCTGACTGGCCTGCTCAACCGCCGTGGTTTTTATCAGGCGCTGGAGTCGGCGCTGTCGCGGATCAATCGCAGCGGCCAGCGCATGGCGGTACTTTATCTCGATCTGGATGGCTTCAAACGCATCAACGACTCCCTCGGTCATGACGTTGGCGACCGCTTGCTCAAACTGGTCGGCGAACAGCTTAAGGCCAGCCTGCGCCCCTATGACAGCCTGGCGCGGATTGGCGGCGATGAGTTCACCGCTTTGCTCGACAGCCTGGAACACCCGGAAGACGCCGCGCGCATCGCCGAGAAACTGATCGAGCAGGTGTCGGTGCGGCATAACCTCGACGGCATCGAGGTAACCCTGGGCGCGAGCGTAGGCATTGCCTGTTTCCCCGAATGTGGGCAAAGCGTGGAAGGCTTGCTGCGCGCCGCCGACATGGCCATGTACGAGGCCAAGCGCACGGGCCGCCAGCAATACCGCTTCTTCTCCCCGGAAATGAACGGCCGTGCACGCTCACGGTTGATGCTTGAGGAAAGCCTGCGCAACGCCATCGAGAATGATGATTTCGTCCTGGTCTACCAGCCGCAGATCTACCTGGAGAGCGGGCGCCTGCGCGGCTTCGAGGCCTTGCTGCGCTGGCAGCACCGGGTTGCCGGCACTGTGGCGCCGGGGGTGTTTATTCCGCTGCTGGAAGAGACCCGTCTGATCAACCGCCTGGGCAGCTGGATTTTCCAGGCTGGGATCGAGAAGTGCCAGCAACTGAGCCAGCAGTACGGCGACGAACTGGTGCTCAGCCTGAATGTCAGCCCGGTGCAGTTTGGTATGCCGCAGCTGGTTAATGACCTGCGCCGGGTGCTTGAAGAGCACCAGTTGAACCCCCGGCAGCTGGAGGTTGAAGTCACCGAAAGTGCGCTGATGCAGGACCTGGAAACCAGCCAGGAGCAGCTGCGCCAGCTGCGTCAGCTGGGGGTGAAGATCGCCATCGATGACTTCGGCACCGGTTACTCATCGCTGGCTTACCTGCGTCATTTCGAGCTGGATACGCTGAAGATCGACCGCCTGTTTATCTCCAATATGCTCGACTCGCCGCGTGATGCGGCGGTGGTTAGCACCATCATCGACCTGGGCCGCAACCTGGGCCTGGAAGTGATCGCCGAGGGCGTGGAAACCATGGCCCAGCGCGATTGGTTGGCGGCGCATAACTGCGCAATCATGCAGGGCTTTCTGGTCGCGCCGGGGCTAAGCGCCGAGCAGGTCAAAACCTTCCCCGCGCAGCTGGATTGGCACAATTTGCCGTCTGCCAATGAAAAGCCCGCCAGTTAGGCGGGCTTGAGGTTGCGGCGATACGACGTAGGGTGGATGACGCTCTTTTCATCCACCGCCCAGCCGGCATTCGGTTGTGGTGGATGGGTAAAGCGTCATCCACCCTACGGCTCAAAATGTAAAAAATGCCGCTTGCCTGTAACAGGCAAGCGGCATTTTTCTTAACCGAACAGTATTACGCTGGCTTGGCGGGATAGCGCTGCTTTAGCTCTTCGAGCTGCGCATCCTTATCCAGCCATAGCTGGTTGACCCACTGCTGGAACTGCAGGCGGTAGGCTTCGTCCTGATCGTAGTTGCCGCCAATAAATTCCTCGGGAATCTGCACCTGATCGAAACGCACCACCACCTGGTCAATCCGTCCGCACAGCAGGTCCCAGAATCCTGGTGTGCCCTGCGGGTAATGGATGGTGACGTTG
Source organism: Pseudomonas sp. (assembly GCF_030690725.1). Lineage (GTDB taxonomy): Bacteria > Pseudomonadota > Gammaproteobacteria > Pseudomonadales > Pseudomonadaceae > Aquipseudomonas. The sequence goes on from NZ_JAUYGD010000067.1 coordinate 9,926, forward strand.
ACTAGGCTGTGCAGCTGTTCACCCATCGCATCCAGTACAAAGGCAATGCCGCCAGCCTTGGGCTTGAGCAGGTGCTTGAACGGTGACTGCTGCTGCGCATGCTTGGCGGGGGACAGGCGCGTGCCTTCGAGGAAGTTGAACACCGACACCGGGTTGGTCTTGTAGCGCTCGCAGGCCTTGCGCGTGGTGGCCAGGTCCTGGCCGCGTTTTTCCGGGTGTTTGGCCAGGTACTCCTTGCTGAAACGCTTCATAAACGGGAATTCCAGCGCCCACCAGCACAGGCCTATTACCGGCACCCAGATCAGCTCCTGCTTGAGGAAGAACTTGAGAAATGGGATGCGCCGGTTGAGCTGGTATTGCAGTACCAGGATATCTACCCAGCTCTGATGGTTGCTGGTCACCATGTAGGAGTGCTGCATGTCGAAGCCCTTGAGTCCTTCGACATTCCACTCGGTCTTGCCTACCAAATGCATCCAGAATTTGTTGACGGAAATCCAGAACTCGGCAGTCGCATGCATGGCCGCGCGTAGCGCGCGCTGCACTTTCGGAATGGGCAGCAGAAATTTCAGCAGGGCTCCGATAAATAGCGGCCAGCAGCAGATAAGGGTGTTGAGGGCGAGCAGCAGGCCGGCAAGCAGGCCGCGTAATGGAGCAGGCAGAAAATGCAGCATGGGGACAGATGCCTCCAAAAAGGGGCGTAGGCCCCGACTTATCTATGTCTGTGGTTTTCCACCACAGATCGGTCGGCGCACAGGTTAACGCCTGTGCACCGAACTGCAACCCCTCGAAATGCGGGTGATCGCCGTTGATCGCCACCTTTTGCCGCTATTTTTTGCGGCAGGCCGGTTTGACCCGGCCTGACAGGCGCGGCTTACTCGGGCAGGTTGGCAGCCTGGATCGCGGTCAGGGCGATGGTGAAGACGATATCGTCGACCAGTGCGCCGCGTGATAGGTCGTTCACCGGCTTGCGCAGTCCCTGCAACATCGGGCCGACGCTGACGCAATCGGCGCTGCGTTGTACCGCCTTGTAGGTGGTGTTGCCGGTGTTCAGATCGGGGAAGATAAATACCGTGGCGCGGCCGGCGACCGGGCTGCCAGGGGCCTTCTGCCGGCCGACGCTTTCAATCGCCGCCGCGTCATATTGCAGCGGGCCGTCGAGCAGCAGATCGGGATTGCTGGCCTTGGCCAGGCGGGTAGCCTCGCGGACTTTTTCGACCTCTTCGCCGCTGCCGGAATCGCCGGTGGAGTAGCTGAGCATCGCCACCCGAGGAATGATGCCGAAAGCGCTGGCCGAGGCTGCGCTTTGCAGGGCGATTTCCGCCAGTTCCACCGCTGTTGGGTCAGGGTTTACCGCGCAGTCGCCGTAGACCAGCACCTGGTCGGGCAGCAGCATAAAGAACACCGACGACACCAGCTTGTAGCCGGGCGCGGTTTTGATCAGCTGCAGCGCCGGGCGGATGGTGTTGGCGGTGGTGTTGATCGCCCCGGACACCAGGCCGTCGACCTCATCCAGGGCGAGCATCATGGTGCCCAGCACCACGGTGTCTTCCAGTTGTGCGGCGGCCATCGGTGCGTTCAGCCCTTTGCCTTTGCGCAGCTCGACCATCGGCTCGACATAGCGCTCGCGAATCAGGTCCGGGTCGAGGATTTCCAGGCCTTCCGGCAGGTCGATGCCGTGGGCATGGGCTACTGCGTGAACATCTTCCGGCTTGGCCAGCAGCACGCAGCGGGCGATGCCGCGCGCCTGGCAGATGGCGGCGGCCTGTACAGTGCGCGGCTCGCTGCCTTCCGGCAGAACGATGCGCTTATTCGCTGCCTTGGCGCGTTGCACCAGCTGGTAACGGAACGCCGGTGGAGACATGCGCAGCTCGCGCGGCGTGCCGCAGCGGGCGAACAGCCACTCGTGATCGATATGACTGGCGACAAAGTCGGCGACTTTTTCCGCGCGCTCCTTGTCGTCGACCGGGATTTCCTTATTCAGGCGGTTGAGGTTGGTGGCGGTGTCGTAGGAGCCGGTGCTGACCGTCATCACCGGCAAGCCGCCCTGCAGCGCGCCACGGCACAGCTCCATGATCCGCGGATCGGGGGCAAAGTCGCTGCACAGCAGCAGGCCGGCCAGCGGCATGCCATTCATCGCCGCCAGGCTGGCGGCGAGGATGATGTCGTCGCGGTCCCCCGGTGTCACCACCAAGGTACCGGGTTTGAGCAGTTGCACGGTGTTGGCCACGGCGCGGGCGCAGAGCACGATCTTCAGCATACGCCGCTGCTCGTAATCACCGGCATTCAGCACCCGCGCGCCGAGCAGGTCGGCGATATCGCGGGTGCGCGGGGCGTTCAGTTCGTCTTGCCAGGGGATGCAGCCGAGCAGGCGGAAGTCATCGCCCTTGAGCAGTGGCGAGAGTTCTTTCAGGCGATTGGCGAAGGCTTCGATACCATCGTCACTGCGTACCTTGTTGAGGATCACCCCGAGCACTTTCTCGTCTTTTGGCCCGCCAAACAGTTGGGCCTGAATTTCCACTCGGTCGCTCAATTCGCTGAGGCTTTCCTGTTCCGGGGCGGAAACCAGAATCACCTCGGCATCCACGCTCTTGGCCAGGTGGAAGTTGACCCGCGCGGCGTAGCTGGCCTGACGCGTCGGCACCATGCCTTCGACGATCACCACGTCTTTGCCTGCAGCCGCCTGCTGATAGAGGCTGATGATTTCTTCCAGCAGCTCATCCAACTGGCCGTCGCCGAGCATGCGCTCGACATGCGCCAGGGCCAGTGGTTTTGGCGAGTGCAGGCCATGGGTGCGGGCGATCAGCTCGCTGGAACGCTCCGGGCCCATATCGCCCTGATGCGGTTGGGCGATGGGTTTGAAGAAGCCGACCTTGAGGCCGGCACGCTCCAGTGCACCGACCAGGCCCAGGCTGATCGAGGTAAGGCCGACACCGAAACCGGTGGGGGCAATAAAGAAGGTGTGCATGCTGTCTCCATGTGTAGGTTGGCGCTGAGCGCAGCGAAGCCCAACGGGATGCGCGTCGCTCAGGCTTCTAGTAGCGCCAGGGTGTCGAGGGCAATCTGTCGTTCTTCATTGGTCGGTACGACCAGCACGCGCGGGTGCCCGTCAGCCTGGATCGGCCCAGCCGCACCGCGCACGGTGCGAGCGTTGGCCTGATCGTCGAGGGCCAGGTTGAGCAATTTCAGGTGGGCAACGGTCTTGCTGCGGATCAGTGCCGAGTTCTCGCCGATGCCGCCGGTAAAGACCAGGCCGTCGAGTTGTGGCAACGCGCAACTCATGGCCGCCAGGGATTTGGCCAGGCGGTAGCAGAACACCTCGATGGCCAAGGTGGCACCGGCATGGCCCTGCTCACGGGCTTGCTCCAGGGTGCGCATGTCATTGGACAGGCCGGAGAGGCCCTGCAGGCCGCTGTCTTTATTAAGCATCGTTTCGATCTGTTCCAGGCTCCAGCCCAGGGTGCGCGCCAGGTGGCTGTGCAGATTGGGGTCGACATCACCGCTGCGGGTGCCCATCACTACGCCTTCCAGTGGCGTCAGACCCATGCTGGTGTCGCGGCTCTGCCCATCGACGATGGCGCAGGTTGAACAACCGTTGCCCAGGTGCGCCACCAGCCAGCTGCTGGCGTTGACCGGCAGCCCGGCCATTTCCGCGGCGCGCTGGCTGACAAAACGGTGGCTGGTGCCGTGGAAGCCATAGCGGCGTACGCCGTGTTCGCGGTACAGGTGCTCGGGCAGGGCGTAGCGGTAGGCGTGTTCGGGCAGGGTCTGGTGAAAGGCCGTGTCGAACACTGCAACCTGAGTCAGGTCGGGGAACAGCTTGATCGCCGCTTCGATGCCCAGCAGGTTGGCCGGGTTATGCAGCGGAGCCAGCGGCGCGGTGGCGCGAATTGCGGCGAGGCTCAACGTATCCAGGCGACAGGCCGCAGTGAAATGCTCGCCGCCATGCACCACGCGGTGGCCGATGCCGTGCAATTGGCCGCCCGCGGCTGACTGCACCAGAGGCAACACCTGGGCGAGGGCGGTGCGGTGGTCGGCGTGGGGCAGAATCAGGCTGTCTTTGTTGTCGCCCTGCTGCCAGTGCACTTGCGCATCCGGGCTGCCCAGGCGCTCGGCCAGGCCGCTGAGAATAAAGGCATCTTGGTCTTCGTTGATCAGGGCAAACTTGATCGATGAACTGCCGCAGTTGATCACCAGAATATTGCGTGCGGGCATTTACCGCTCCTTGTGCAAATCTTTGTTCGGGCGCTCTGTCAGCGCCTCGCTTGCTGCATGTTCAGTTGCGCACCAGCCGCAGAGGAAGGGTTTTTCCAGCTGCGCCTGGCGTTGCTGCGCATCCAGCACCCAGGCGCGATTCTGCCAGGGCGGCTGGTGGCGCAGGTGCTGAGTATGGCCGCAGGACAATACTGCCAGCCAATCGCCGTGCTCATCCTGACGAAAATCAAGCACGCGCACTAAGGCCACGCTTGGCCGTCCGTCTGTGTGCGGTTCGCTTTCGCGCGTGCCCTTGGGTAAACTTGCCCGCTCTTTATTTCCAAGCAAAAGGTCTCGCCCCATGCTGATCGCCGCCAATAAGGCCGTCTCCATCGACTATACCCTGACTAACGATGCCGGTGAGGTGATCGACAGTTCTGCAGGCGGCGCGCCGCTGGCTTATCTGCACGGTGCCGGCAACATCATCGGCGGCCTGGAAAAAGCCCTGCTGGGCAAGCAAGCCGGCGACGAGCTGGAAGTTGCAGTCGAGCCGGAAGACGCCTACGGCGAATATAGCGCCGAGCTGGTAGCCACCCTCAACCGTTCGATGTTCGAAGGTGTGGATGAGCTGGAAATCGGCATGCAGTTCCACGCCTCCGGCCCGGACGGCGGCATGCAGATCGTTACCATCCGCGAACTGGAAGGCGACGACGTAATCGTTGACGGCAACCACCCACTGGCTGGCCAGCGCCTGCACTTCAAGGTCAAGGTCATCAGCGTGCGTGATGCCAGCGAAGAAGAAGTCGCGCATGGCCATATCCATGGCGAAGGTGGCCATCATCATTGATGGTTTAGCCTTATGTGGTCGCCACGAGTCGACTTATGGTCGTATCAACCACTGGCTCGACTGCTAAGCTGCAACAGAAGAAAGGCGCCTTCAGATAGGCGCCTTTTTTGTCCGCTACGTGTAACCCGTGTGTTCTCAAGGAGTTAGCCATGAGTGCCTTTCACGACCTCAACCTGCGTGCACTGGATGGCCATGAGCTGCCGCTGGCACCCTTCAAGGGGCAGGTGGTGTTGGTGGTCAATGTGGCCTCCAAGTGCGGCCTGACGCCGCAGTACGCCGGCCTGGAAAAGCTCTATCAGCAGTACAAGAGTCAGGGTTTCAGCGTGCTGGGCCTGCCGTGCAACCAGTTTGCCGAGCAGGAGCCCGACAGTGAGGAAGCCATTCGCGAGTTTTGCAGCCTCAATTACGGAGTGACCTTTCCCCTGGGCAGCAAGCTTGAGGTGAACGGCCCGGAGCGTCATCCGCTGTATCGCCTGCTGGCGGGCGAGGGTGCCGAATTTCCGGGCGATATCACCTGGAACTTCGAGAAATTTCTGGTTGGCCACGACGGTCGCGTGCTGGCACGCTTCTCGCCGCGCACCACGCCGGATGATCCGAGCATCATCCAGGCTATCGAAAAGGCCTTGGGCTAAGGTCATATACGCCAAGGCTGCGGACTAAGCTTGTACACGGCTTGTTCGCAGCCAGGCATCGCGGCTTAATCGGGCGACCTGCCGAGGATGCCCTGATGAGCCTGTTTCCCGCCGACCCCGCAATCTCTCCCGCTACCCCCGCCGCGCTGCGCGAGCTGATCGAGAGTCGCCGCGCGGTGCGTCGTTTTACTGCCGAAGCGGTGCCCGACGAGGTGGTGCGTGACTGCCTGGAACTGGCGGTGCTGGCGCCCAATTCCTGCAACCTGCAGCCCTGGAGTTTCCAGGTGATTCGCGACCCAGCGTTGCTGGCCCGCTTGCACCCGGTGTGCATGAGTCAGAACGCGGCCAAGGCGCCGCTGATTATTGCCGTGCTGGCGCGCCCGGACACCTGGAAACAGGCTTGCCAGAACATCATCGACTACTGGCCGGAGCCGGATGTGCCGGCGCGGATTCGCCGCTTCTACAACAAGACCGCACCCTTTCAGTACAACCAGGGACCATTCGGTCTGTTTGGGCTGTTCAAACGTCAGCTGCTGCGGGTGGCAGCCTGGCGCAAACCGTTGATGCGCGCGCCCAACAGCCAGGCCCAGATGCGCATCTGGGCTGTGAAGTCCACGGCGTTGGCGGCGCAGAACTTGATGCTGGCCTTCCAGAGCCATGGCTATGCCACCTGCCCAATGGAAGGCTTTGATGAAGTACGCCTGCGCAAAACCCTGAGCATCCCGCGCCAGGCGTTACCGATCATGCTGCTGGCGGTAGGTAAGCAGGATGAGAAGGGCGTGTACAACCCGCGCCTGCGCTTTCCGCTTGAACAGCACGTAACCTGGCTATAGCCGTAGGTTGGGTTGAGGAGCAAAGCGACGAAGCCCAACGAGACATGTCAATGCCTGTTGGGCTTCGCTGCGCTCAACGCCAACCTACCCATGCCAATACATGCTTTTACAGCACGCCGGCTTTTTTCCAGGCTAGATAACTGCTTACCAACTGCGGTCCCAGCTCGCTAGGCCGTGCATCGAGCACCGGCACCTTGTTGGCAATCAGGCGTTCGTGCAGGCCGGCGCGGGCGTTCAGGTAGTCCAGGGTGCCGCAGTAATCCAGGGCGCTGGAGAGGTCCTGCACCGGGGTGTGGCGCAGAGTATCCAGCACTTCCTCACGCAGGCTGGCGACCAGCACGCGGTGCTGGCGGCTCAGCCGTTTGACCGCACCGAGCAGTGCCTGATCATCCTCATCACGCAGGTTGGTCACCAGTACCACCAGGGCGCGGCGGCGCTGGCGGCTGAGCAGGTTTTCCACTGCGGCGGTGAAGTCCGCCGGTTGCTGGGTGCTGCGCAGGTCGTACAGCGCATTGAGCAGGACATTCAGCTGCGCCTGGCCTTTGACCGGAGCAAGGAAGCGGTTCTGCTCGCCGGCAAAGGTCGACAGGCCCACCGCATCGCCCTGGCGCAGCGCCACGTAGCTGAGCAGCAGCGAGGCGTTGAGAGCATGATCGAAATGCGACAGCTCGCCATCCTGGCTGCGCATGCGCCGGCCGCAGTCGAGAAGAAAGACGATCTGCTGGTCGCGCTCGTCCTGATACTCGCGGGCAATCGGTGTGCGTTTGCGTGCGGTGGCCTTCCAGTCGATCTGCCGCAGGGTGTCGCCGTCGCGGAATTCGCGCAGCTGGTGGAATTCCTGACCCAGGCCGCGACGTTGCTGCTGGCGCACACCAAGCTGGCTGAGCCAGTCATCCACCGCCATCAGTTGCGCGCCGTACAGACGGGCGAAATCCGGGTAGACGCGGGTTTCACCGGCCACTGGCAGATAACGTCGGGCACGCCACAAACCCATGGGGCTGGGCAGGCTGACTTCGCACTGGGGGAAGTGAAAGTGTCCACGCAGCAGCGGGCGCACCCGGTAACTGACCTGGGTCTGTTCGCCGGGATGCAGATCGACCTTGAGCGGCAGGTGCTCGAAGGCCATATCGCCGGGCAGATGGTCGAACACTTCCACCTGCAGCGCACGGGTGTAGCTGTGGTGAAGATTCAGCCGCACTTCGCTCCAGCGCCCCAGCGGCAGGTTGCCGGGTAGCTGGCGCTCGATGCGCGGCGAGGGCACTTGGCGCAGCAGCAGGGCGTCGATCAGTGTCAGGCCGAGCAGCACCAGCAGCAGGCCCCAGTAAATCGGGGTGAAGCTGCGCGGCACGGCAACGCCCAGGGCGCTGCAGATACCCAGAGCAATGCCGAGAACGAACAGGCCGGCGAGCAGCGCCAGCAGCGCGCGCGAGGGCTTCATGCGGGGGCGCCTTTCAATGCGGGCTTTTGCCGAGTACGGGTCATAGACGCGGTGCCGGAACCTGATCTAGCAGTTGTTGCAGCACCTGATCCACCGACAGGCCTTCGATATCCAGTTCCGGCGACAGGCGCACGCGGTGGCGCAGTACGGCCAGGGCGCAACCCTTGATGTCATCCGGTAGCACGAAATCACCGCCGCGCAGCAGGGCGCGGGCACGGCCGCAGCGTACCAGGGCAATCGAGGCGCGCGGCCCGGCGCCAATGGCCAGGCCTGGCCAGGTGCGGGTGGCGCGGGCAATGCGCACGGCGTAGTCGAGCACTTGTTCGTCAATCGGCAGGTCGCTGGCAATTTTCTGCAGCGCCAGTACATCGCGGGCCTGCAGCAAGGTGCGCAGTGGGGTGACTTCGAGCATGTCGGCTTTGCTCGAACGCGCCACCTGACGAACCATGTTCAGCTCTTCGCTCTGCTCGGGGTAATCCATGCGCAGCTTGAGCATAAAGCGGTCAAGCTCGGCTTCCGGCAGCGGGTAGGTGCCTTCCTGTTCGATGGGGTTCTGCGTGGCCAGCACCATAAAGGGCTGCGGTACATTCAGGGCGCGGCCTTCCAGGGTGACTTGGCGTTCCTGCATGACTTCCAGCAGCGCGGCCTGGGTCTTGGCCGGGGCGCGGTTGATTTCGTCCGCCAGCAGCAGGTTGGTGAACACCGGGCCCTTGCGCAGTTTGAACTGCTCGCTCTGCAGGTCGTACACGGCGTGGCCGGTGACGTCGCTGGGCATCAGGTCCGGGGTGAACTGGATGCGTGCGAACTCGCCGCCAAAGCAGCGCGCCAGGGCGCGTACCAGCAGGGTTTTGCCGAGGCCGGGCACGCCTTCGACCAGCACATGGCCGCCAGCGATCAGGGCGCTGAGCACGTCATCAATCACCGCCGTCTGGCCGATCAGGGCTTTCTGCAACTCCGCGCGCAGCGCCTGAGCCAATTGGCTGGCGCGCTGGCGCTGGGCATTCGGATTGGCCGCAGCGACTGCTGGTGCTGGTGCCGCAACGGGTGCCGCAGCCGGGGCCTCGGTGACGGGCTCAGTGGTTACGGCAGCAGGTTCGATTGCGCTTTCCGGTTGTTCGGGTGTGTGCTCGCTCATAGGGCATTCCTGAGGGTTTGCAGGTTGGCGACCTGGCGGGTGAAGTCGGCGGCGGCCAGTCGCTGTTTGGGCAACGGCCGCATGGCTTGGCTGATAACGCTGGAAGGCTGGCGGGTCAGGCGGCTAAGCACCTGCCACTGCTCGGCCACGGCGAGGCGTTCGAAACCGGGGTGACGGTGGCGCGCGCGGCGCTGAATATCTTGCTGCAGGCCTTGTAACAGGCTGTGCTGGCCGTTGTGGCGCAACAGAAAATCGGCACTGCCGCGCAGGTGTTCCTGCAATTGGCGGCGATTGCGGCTGGCGGGCAGCAGCAGCGGGCCCTGGCGCATGCCCAGATGCCATAGGCCGAATGCCAGCAACAGCGCCAGCGCGACCAGCGCCTGGGGGAAGTGTTCGAGCAGCAGGCTAAACAGGTCATCGCGGTCGGCGCGGTAGAGCAGGGTGACCTGGCTGTCCTGGGTCATGTACCAGAGCAGCCAGGCGTTATCGTATTCGCCGATGCCCTGGTTCTGCCAGATCCAGCTGTCGCTGACTACGCTGATCAAACCATCGCCATGGTAGAGCTGCAGCAGGTGGGTGGCGGCATCGCTGTTGGCCCAGGCGTGGGCGCGGTTTTCGGCATCGTAGAGGTGGAAGTCGGTGTCGAAGTTGAAGTAGGCCGGCGCCTCTTCGTTTTCCAGATACAGCTGGGTCAGTTCCGGGTAGGCGTTGCCTTCGTCTGCCGCGGCCTGGGCTTCTTCTGGCATGGGCTCGGTTGGCTGCTCGGCGTCGTGTTCGTCCTCTGCTGCGGCCTCTTCATCCGCCGCTTCGCTGGCGTCCTCATCGAGCTCTTCGCTCTCGTATTGCTGGATGCCCAGGCTGTCGAGCAGCAGATCGCCGCTTTTGCCTTCCTCTTCATCCCACAGCCGTTCGGCGACAAATAGCAGGTGGCCGCCCTTGGCGGTCCAGGCCAGCAGGCGTTCGGCCTGTTTGGGTGTCATGCGGTTGCGATCACCGAGCAGCAGCAGGGTCTGGCCGGCGCTCGGCAGGTCTTTTATGACTTCCAGGCCATCGGCGCGCTGCACCTGCAGGCCTTGCTTGCGCAGGAAGTGCTCGGCGGCGAGATAAGGGTTGGCCCGGGCCTCGGGATCGGGGCCGTGTTTGAGGGTTTCCTGATAGGGCGTGAGTTTGCCCAGCAGGTAGATACCGAGCAGGCCGAGTACCAGCAGCAGACCCGCGCCGAGGAAAAACTGGATGCGCCGGTTCATGCCTGCGCCCCTTGTTCGAACAGGCGCCGCCAGGCATTACACAGGCCCTGTTTGAGCGCCGCCGGCGGTAGGCGATGGCCGTAGGCGAGGTTCTGCCAGTGGCGAGTCAGGGCCTGGCTGAAGTGGCTGAGGTCTTTCTGCTGCAGTGCCTGCACCAGTTGCAGCACTTCGGCTTCGGTGTGCGAGCTTTTCAGCGGCAGGCGCTGTTCATGCAGCATGCGGCTAAGCAGGGCACGGTAGAGCAGGCCGAGGGCGGCGCGCGGCTGTTCATCCCAAAGCCGTTCAACCTCGCCTGGAATATCGGCGGGCAGGCTTTGTGGCGCGACTTCCAGGCCGAACAGCTGTTCTGGCGGCTGATAGGTGCGCGCTTGCGGCAAACGCAGGCGCCCGGCAAAGGTGCTCAACCAGTCGCGGTAACGCCACAGCAGCCAGGCGATCAGGCTGAACAGCGCGGCCCACAGCAGCACTTCGAAGAACAGCGCCACGCCATCGACGCTTTTCCAGAACTCGGTAAGTTTGAAGAATTTTTCCAGCAGTTCGATCAGGGCCTTGGCGTCTTCCTCGCTTGGTTCTTTGGGCTCTTCGCCGAGGCGCCAGCGGGTAACGGTTTCGCGGTGTTCGAAGGGCGGCTGGTCGAGCAGTTGGCCGATGCTTTCCTGCGCTTCCAGGCTGGTCAGCGGTTGTTTGAGCAGGCGTTCGGCCTCTGGCCCCATAGGGTCTTCAATCGGCAACGGGCAGCTGTTTGCGGTTGTGGCGGCCATGGCGCTGCTTGGCACTTGCATCAACAGCAGGCCGCAGCCCAGCAGCAGGGCATACGCCACGCCGGTCAGGCGCTGGCGCAAGCGGCGGAATACCAGTTCGATATCCCAGGCTTCCAGGGCGGTGCGGCGGTTCAGGTAGAGGGTGAAGCCGCAGGCGACGTAGATCGGCTCCCAGAGGATTAGCAGCAGGACATAAATCAGGTTGGACAGGTGCTCCAGCCACAGCCATTCGCCAGAAGCGGCATTGATCAGGCTTTCCCAGGTCCAGTTCAGCTCTATCTGTGCCGGCAGGAGCATGTAGAACAGGCTGATGATGCCGAACCACAGCGCCATTTCCAGGTGTACGCCGACGATGGTGAGCCAGCTGGCGCCGCCGGCATCGCGCTGGCCGAGGACGATCAGGCGTTGGCTACGGGCTTTGCCGGACAGCCCTTCGAGCTGCATCACCGGCAGGTCGAAACTGCGCGTAGGGCTTAGCCGGCGCCAGGTCAGGCTGGCCAGCAGTTGTGGTTTGAGCAAGCCGGGCAGGGCTTTCAGCGCTTGCTTGAGGCTCGGCGTGGCGCCGAACAGGGCGTGCGAGAGGATATACAGCGGCAGGCGCTCGTAAGCCGGTTTCAGCCACCAGAAAATCAGCAGGGCGATGCTTGGGTAATCCCACAGCAGCAGGCACAGCAGGGCAAAGATTGGCACGGTCACCAGCGCCCAGCTGGCCATTAGCAGGCCGGCGTGCTGCTTGGCCAATAACACGCCGAGGTCAACGGCTTCCCAGGCGCTGCGCGGGCGAATGGCGACGCTGGCATCAGTCAGGCGCATGCACACCTCGGCCAGCCAGCAACAGATAGCTCAGCACTAACAGCCAGAGTGCGCCGCCGACTGCGTATTTGATCGCGGGGCTGGCCAGGTCCATGGATGACCAGTAGGCCTCGATAAACGCCGCCAGCAGCAGAAACACGATCACCCCGCCGACCAACCGCACGCTGCTGCCAGCCGCTACGCGCAGGGCCTCGCCGCGTGGCAGGCGCCCCGGCACCAGCAGTGCCCAGCCGAGTTTCAGGCCCGCCGCACCGGCCAGAGCAATGGCGGTCAGTTCGAACGCGCCGTGGCCAACGACGAACGACCAGAAGGTTTCGCCATAACCAATCTGCGTCAGGTGGCCGGCTACTGCGCCAATCATCAGGCCGTTGAACAGCAGGAAGAACAGGCTGCCCAGACCAAACAGCAGGCCACTGGCAAAGGTCTGAAAGGCGATGCCGATGTTGTTCATGATGTAGTAGCCGAACATCATCCAGTCATCGCCGGAGTCGCGTTCGCTGAAGCGGCCGATGCGTCTGGCGTCGGGGTCGTACATCTTTTCCATCTCGGCCACTTGGTCGGGCGCCATCACCCCGTAGACCAAGTCGGGGAAGCAATACACCAGCGTGCCCATCAGCAGCAGGCTGCCGAAGAACAGCAGGCTGGCGGCCACGACAAAACGCCACTCGGCGCGCACCAGGCGTGGAAATCCGGCGAGGATAAACCCGAGTAGTTGCGCCCCCAGCGGGCTGCGGTGGCGATAGAACTGCTGATGGCCGCGCATGGCCAGCAGCTGCAACTGCTCGATCAGGTGGCTGCTGTAGCCGCGGCTCTGTGCCAGGGCCAGGTGCTGGCACAGGCTGCGGTAGTCGGCGGCAAAGGCCTTGCACTGCTGGCTGTCGGCCTTGCCGCGCTCAAGCGCTTCGAGCTGCGTATTAAAGGCTTGCCAGTCGGCCTGGTGCTGGTTCTCAAACAGGCTCTGTTTCATGTCGGCCCCAACAAACCACGGGCAATACCGTGGATCTGCTGCTCGGCCTGCTCGGCAGGTACCTGCAAAGGTTCAGCAAGGATGCTTGCCAGCTCCTGACGCCGTGCACTGGACAGGCTCTGCGCGCGCTCGGCAAAGCTGAGCAGGGCGCGCTGTTCACTCAGGCTCATGCTGAAGGGCGCGCGCAGGGCTTCAGCTTGCGGCAGTTCTGGGGTTGTTGGGGCGTTATCGCGATAGACCACCAGCGTGCCCGCGGCGATATCACCCAGGCGTTTGAACGCCGGGTGATTAAGGCAGCTGAGAATGCCCAGGGTGTAGCCAAACGGCAGGATGTCGACGAAACGCAGCAGATTGCGCGTCAGTGAGGCGGCCCAGCCAATCGGTGTACCGTCGTCATGGATCACCCGCAGGCCCATCATCTGCTTGCCGGGCGAGCGGCCCTGGTTGAGCACTTCAAACAGCACCATGTACCACCAGGTCACAAGAAACAGCAGGATGGTGCCCAGGCCCATACCGAACTGGCCGAGCAACGCCAGCACGGCAAACATCGCGCCGAGCAGCGCACCGCGAATCAGCAGGTCAATGCTGAATGCCAGCGCGCGCGGCACTACACCCGCCGGGCGCAGGATCAGGTCGATGCCTTCCGGTGTTTCCACCTTATAGCGGGTATCCAGCAGCGGGCGAGCGGCGACTGAAGCAGGGGTTGGCGTGGGCGACATCGGCAGACTGCGTCGAGGAAAGCCCGATGCTAGCCAGCAGCAGGCAGGGAAGCAACCGGCTCAGTGATCTGAACCGGCGCAACGGGGCTATTTAGTGAGGATTATTGCGGCGCGGGCAATACGCCGAAGATGGTGCGATAGAGCACACCCATGGCGATGACAAACAATGGAATGGTCCAGACCAGGCCAACCCCCAGCGGGATTGCGCTGACCAGTGTGATCAGGCCGAGCAGCAGGAACAGGCCAAAAACCTTGAACCAGCGCTGGGTAATCGCCTTGCGCGAGGCCTCCAGGGCTTGCCACGGCGTCAGGCCGCGTTCAACCACCAGCGGAATGGCCAACATATAGGCGATGGCCAGGTACATGCCGGGGATGATCAGCAGGAACATGCCGAGATAAATCAGCAGCATGCTGATAATCGCGGTAATCACCAGCGGTACGGTGCGACCGAAGTGGCTGAAGATGTCATTGAAGCTGATCGGTTGGTCGGCGGCGCGACGGATACCGATCATGTTGATCCCGGCCATAAAGGGGTAGGCCAGGGCCGAGGCCAGAATGCCGATGACCAGTTCGGCCACGACCGCGAGCATCGGGCTGTCGCTGACCACGCCCAGCAGGCCGAAGAATCCGCCAATCAGGAAGGATGCCGTCAGTAGCACGGCGTAGAACACCAGAAAGCCGCCGATTATGATGCCTTTGGTGCCTTTTACCCGCTGCCAGGCTTCGCTGAGCAGGTCGCTGATGTTGAAGTCGTAGCCACGGCTCAAGGCTTCTTCGATGCTTGGCACCTGGCTGTCGCGTGGCGCTTCCTGCAGTGCGCTGGCAGGGGCTGCGTAGGGATTGCTGGGGTTGATATCACTCATGGGGCGTCCTTGTGCAGAGTGGTTATTCGAGTTTCCCACTTTAGTCGTCGCCAGGACACCCTACAAGGCGCGGACCCCACGTGGGGCGTGCGCTGGCGCAAGGTTTTGCGCTTATCTGCGTGATGTTGCAGGGTGGTAGACTGCCTGCGCCTCAGCATCAGGACATAACTGTGACTTCCAGCCTCTTTTGGTACGACTACGAAACCACCGGCATTGACCCGCGGCGCGACCGGCCGCTGCAAGTCGCGGGGATTCGCACCGATGAAGACCTCAATGAAATCGCTGAGCCGCTGAATATCTACTGCCAGCCCAGCGACGACATCCTGCCGCATCCGGCAGCCTGCCTGGTGACCGGGATTACCCCGAGCAAGCTGGCGCAGCATGGCCTGGATGAAGCCGAATTTATGAGCCACGTGCATGCTGAGCTGTCGCAGCCCGGCACCTGCGGGGTGGGCTACAACAGCCTGCGTTTCGATGATGAGGTGACGCGCTACAGCCTATACCGCAACTTCTTCGATCCCTATGCCCGTGAATGGCAGGGCGGCAATAGCCGCTGGGATCTTATCGATCTGGTGCGTACGGCTTATGCGTTGCGCCCGGAAGGGATCGTCTGGCCGGAAGAAGAGGGGCGGGTGACGCTCAAGCTGGAGCGCCTGACCGCGGCCAACGGCATCGAGCATGGCCAGGCCCACGATGCGCTGTCCGATGTACGAGCCACCATCGCCCTGGCGCGACTGCTGCGCAGCAAGCAGCGCAAGCTCTATGACTATCTGTATCAACTGCGCAGCAAACAGCGCGTGCAGGATCAAATACGCCTGTTGCAGCCTCTGGTGCATATCTCCGGGCGTTACGCCGGGGTGCGACATTATCTGGCGGTGGTGTTGCCGCTGGCCTGGCATCCGCGTAACCGCAATGCGTTGATCGTCTGTGACCTGCAGGCCGATATTTCGCCGCTGCTCAATGAATCCGCTGAGACATTGCGCACGCGCCTGTACACACGGCGCGATCAATTGGCTGAGGGTGAGTTGCCGGTGCCGCTGAAGTTGCTGCATATCAACCGTTGCCCGGTTGTTGCGCCGATGAATGTATTGCGCGCGGAAGATATTCAGCGGCTGCAACTTGATGTGCCGGCTTATCAGGCGCAGGCCGAACAATTGCGCGGTAATCCTGGGCTGTGGCAGGACAAACTTGCCCAGGTGTATGCCGAGGAGCAGTTCGCTGCCACTCAAGATCCTGAGCAACAGTTATATGACGGTTTTATTGGTGATCGTGATCGCCGGCTGTGCGAGCAGGTGCGACGTGCCGAGCCACAGCATTTGGCCGAGGCAGTTTGGCCATTTGATGATGGGCGTTTACCGGAGCTATTGTTTCGTTACCGGGCGCGCAACTTTGCCGCGAGCCTGAATGCGGAAGAGCAACAACGTTGGTGGACATTCTGCCAGCAGCGTTTGAGCCGGCCCGAATATGGTGCGCCGAACACGCTCGAACAGTTCAGCCAGGCGCTTGCCGCGGCACTTCCGGATATTGGTGCGGAGCAGCAAGCTGTTTTGCTGGAGTGGCGGGAATATGCAGAGCAGTTACGCCAGCGTTACGCCCTGTAATTTGTGGGGATAAATACCAAGTGCGCTGCTGAAACAGCGCCCATAAAAAACGCCAGCATCGCTGGCGTTTTTATTTAGAGCGTGTCGCTTGCGCGGCAGGCTTAGCCCAGCAGGGTTGCCCAGCCTTCAACGACGTCACCGCCCCACTTGGCTTTCCACTCTTTCAGAGTCTTGTGGTTGCCGCCGTTGGTTTCGATAACTTCACCGGTGTTCGGGTTTTTGTACTGCTTAACTTTACGTGCACGCTTGGTGCCAGTGGTTTTGGTGGCGCGTGTGGCTTTGCTGCCTTTGGCGTCCGGGTCGAGCATGGCAATGATGTCGCGCAGCGACTTCTGGTACTCACCCATCAGGGCGCGCAGTTTGCCTTCAAATTCCAGTTCTTTTTTCAGTTTGTCGTCTTGCGACAGGTTCTTCAGGCGGTCTTGCAGTTCTTTGATGGCTTCTTCGGTGGCGCGATATTCATTGATCAACGACATGTTGGGGTACCTGTATTCGGGATTGGCGATTAAGTGATAGCAATAGTAGTCAGGCACTTTTCACAAGTAAACCGCTTTATCGGTATTTTTTATGAATTGTATTGTTAAGTAACTTGTAGCAGGCCTTTTCTTTTGTTGTATGCCTAGTTATTCACCAGTTATCGCTGTGGTGTTTGCGCTATTTGCCTGGTGAGCACTGTTCGATCTTGCGCTATTGCTGTGCTGGCAAGCGCTGTTTGAGTACTGCAGTTTTTTCTGGCTGTGACTAGAATGGCCGACTTTATTTGAGTGCTGGAGCCGTTGATGCGTACTTTTCGATTGGTCATTGCCTGTCCGGACCGGGTCGGCATTGTGGCCAAGGTCAGTAACTTTCTGGCCACCTATAACGGTTGGATTACCGAAGCGAGCCACCACTCGGATAACCAGAGTGGTTGGTTCTTTATGCGTCACGAGATTCGCGCCGATTCGCTGCCCTTTGATCTGGATGGTTTCCGTCAGGCTTTTGCGCCGATTGCCCGTGAGTTCTCCATGGAGTGGCGGGTGACCGATTCGGCGGTTAAGAAGCGTGTAGTGCTGATGGCCAGTCGCGAATCGCACTGCCTGGCCGATCTGCTGCACCGCTGGCACAGCGATGAGCTGGATTGCGATATCCCCTGTGTGATTTCCAATCACGACGACCTGCGCAGCATGGTCGAGTGGCATGCCATTCCGTACTTCCATGTACCGGTTAACCCGCAGGATAAGCAGCCAGCATTTGATGAAGTGGCGCGCCTGGTGAAAGCCCATGCGGCTGACGTGATTGTGTTGGCGCGTTATATGCAGATTCTGCCTGCGCCACTTTGTGCGGAGTTTTCCCAGCGGGTGATCAATATTCATCACAGCTTTTTGCCGTCGTTTGTCGGGGCCAAGCCGTATCACCAGGCGTCGCTGCGTGGGGTCAAGCTGATTGGTGCGACCTCGCATTACGTGACCGAGGAGTTGGACGCCGGGCCGATCATCGAGCAGGACGTGGTGCGCGTCAGCCACCGCGATAGCATCGAAGAGATGGTGCGCCTGGGGAAGGATGTAGAGAAGATGGTGCTGTCGCGTGGTCTACGCTATCACTTAGAGGACCGAGTGCTGGTGCACGATAACAAGACAGTGGTGTTCGACTGAGGTGCATGTTGCGGTTCGGTTCAGTACAGAAAGAGGGATTTACTGATGCTCAAGTCAATCAAAGTACGTGATTACATGACCCGCAATCTGGTGACTTTCCGTCCTGAAATGAACCTGTTCACCGCCATCAATCGTTTGCTTGAACACCGTATCTCCGGCGCGCCGGTGGTCGATGGGCAAGGGCATCTGGTGGGTTTGTTGTCGGAGGGCGATTGCTTGCGCGGCATTCTCTCCGGCGCTTATTACGAGTCGGCGGGCGGTGATGTCAGTGCCTATATGACCACCGAGGTGGAAGTGATATCGCCCGAGGCGGACATTATCGAAATCTCCGAGCGCTTTCTGCGCGGTCGGCGTCGGCGTTTGCCGGTGGTCGAAGAGGGCCGTTTGATCGGGCAGGTCAGCCGCAGTGATGTACTGCGTGCGGTCAAGGAGTTTGCCCAGCATGATGAAGGCCACCTGGCGCTTAACTGAAGACTGGCGAAGCACGTTGGAGGTGTTATGACAGATCCGCTTGCGCGTGGAACATCCAGCGCGCCACCGGTGCTCGGCGAGGGTTGTACGCAGCGCTATGACCCCCAGGCGCTTACCCCCGAGGACGGCACCGAATTTGCCGAGGCCGCCGAGCTGTGGCGGCAATTGCAGCAAGACCAACAACCGCGAGTGAATAGCGACAAGCAGAAATAAAAACGGGGCGCTCAGTGAGCGCCCCGTTTGTTTACCGCTGGGGTTAAATGCGGAAGCTATCGACCAGTTGTTTCAACCGGCTGGCCTGTTGCTCCAGATCACCACATGCACGCAGGGTGGCATTAAGGTTTTCCACGCCTTCCTGATTGAGGGTGTTGATTTCGGTGATGTCGACGTTGAGCGATTCGATCACCGAGGTCTGTTCCTCGGTCGCGGTGGCCACTGACTGGTTCATGCCGTCGATCTCGCCGATACGTTCGGTCACGCTGCTCAGGCGCGCGCCGGCCTGGTTGGCGATCTCCACGCTTTCTTCGCTGTAACGCTGGCTTTCGGTCATGGTGGTGACCGACTCGCGGGAGCCGACTTGCAGCTCCTCGATCATCTTCTCGATTTCTTGCGCCGACTCCTGGGTGCGGTGGGCCAGGTTGCGGACTTCATCGGCAACCACGGCGAAACCACGGCCGGCTTCACCGGCGCGCGCGGCTTCGATGGCGGCGTTGAGCGCCAGCAGGTTGGTTTGCTGGGAGATGCTTTTGATCACCTCAAGAATCTGTCCGATGTTCACCGTCTTGCTGTTGAGGGTTTCGATATTGCTGCAGGAGGCGCTGATCTTGCCGGACAGTTCATTCATCGCCTGGATGGTTTTTTCCACAACCTGGCGGCCGTCTTCAGCTAGGTGACGCGCGTCAGAGGCTTGATTTGACGCGTCGGCAGCGTTGCGCGCGATCTCCTGAGCGGCGGCGCCCAGTTCGTTGATCGCTGCGGCCACGCTGTTGGTGCGGCTGGCCTGCTCGTCGGAGTTGATCATCGACGAGTTGGAGGCGCCGACCACCAGTTTGGCCACTTCATTGACCTGGCTGGTGGCGGATGACACTTCGCGGATCGAACTGTGGATACGTTCGACGAACTGGTTGAACGCGCTGGCCAGGCGGCCGAACTCGTCGTTGGACTGAATGGTCAGGCGCTTGGTCAGGTCGCCCTCGCCCTGGGCGATGTCCTCCATGGCTTTACCCATGACATTCAGCGGTTGCATCAGCACGCTGATCAGCATGCTCAGCAGCAGCATGATCAGCACTACGGCGATGATGGTGGCGACGATAGCCGAGGCGCGGAACTCGCTGAGCATCGAGTAGGCCTTGGCTTGGTCGATGGACAGGCCGACATGCCAGTTGACCGAGGGTAGGCCTTTGACCGGAGCGAAGGTGAGAATGCGCGTCTCGCCATTGAGCTCCGCCTCGCTGAACTCGCCGCTGATCCGTGGCGTGTTTTTCGGGTAGACCTCGCTGAGGTTCTTCATCACCAGGGACTTGTCCGGGTGCACCAGGATCTTGCCGTCAGCGCTGATCAGAAAGGCATAACCCATGCCGGCAAAGTCCAGCGAGTTGATGATCTCGACCAGGGTATTGAGGCTCAGGTCGCCACCGACCACCCCGGCTGCTTTGGCGGGCGTGGCGATAGTAATGATCAGTTCGCTGGTGGCGGCGTCGACATAGGGCTCGGTGAGGGTGCTACCGCCTGCGGCCATGGCGTCCTTGTACCAGGGGCGCTGGCGTGGGTCATAGCCATCGGGCATGTCTTCGTTCGGGCGCATGGTGAAGCTGCCGTCGGCGCTGCCCAGGTAGGTGAAGGCAAAGGTGGAGGCCAGCACCTTCTGTTCCAGCAGGCCGGTCAGGGCGTCGCTGGAAGAGTCACGGGCGACCGATTGGGCGACGTTTTCCACCAGCAGGATGCGACCTGACAGCCAGTTGGCGATGTTGCTGGCGGTGACATTGCCCATTTCGTGCAGATAGCTTTCCAGATCATCACGGATGGCGTTG
The DNA here is from genome assembly GCF_030690725.1 of Pseudomonas sp. Lineage (GTDB taxonomy): Bacteria > Pseudomonadota > Gammaproteobacteria > Pseudomonadales > Pseudomonadaceae > Aquipseudomonas. Next base: position 30,105 of record NZ_JAUYGD010000067.1, read on the forward strand.
CGTTGCAGGTAATCGTTGTAAAGCGTGAACAGCGAGAATGCGGCAATCACCACCAACGAGGCGGCGAGCAGAATCTTGTGGCTGAACTTCAGGTTGTTGGTCATGGCTTCTTGCGTCCGGTGAGTTCTGGCATCAGTCTTGAGCTGATGTAAGGCAATGGCACCGCCGACAGTGCGGCGATGCTGACTATGTCGGCTTAGTTGCAGTAAAGCTTTAACCATGGAGATAACAAGATGGCGCAAACCGATCAGTTTGTTGTAGGGGCCGATCTTGAGGGGCTACCGGTGGGGCAGGCGTTGCGCCTGGCGAACCGTCACGGGCTGATTGCTGGCGCGACGGGCACTGGCAAAACGGTGACTCTGCAACGCTTGATCGAAACCTTCAGTGATGCCGGTGTGGCGGTGTTTGCCGCTGATGTAAAGGGCGACCTCTGCGGCCTGGGTGCTGCCGGCGCGCCGCAAGGCAAGGTGGCCGAGCGTATCGCCAGCATGCCCTGGCTTAACCATCAGCCCATGGCCTACCCGGTAACCCTGTGGGATGTACATGGCCAGAGCGGCCATCCGCTGCGCACCACGCTCAGTGAGATGGGGCCTTTGCTGCTCGGCGCGCTGCTGGAACTGACCGACAGCCAGCAGGCGGCACTCTATGCCGCGTTCAAGGTGGCGGATCGCGAAGGTTTGTTACTGCTCGACCTGAAAGACCTCAAGGCGTTGTTGGCTCATCTGAAAAGTCACCCCGAGGTGCTGGGCGAAGACAGCGCGTTGTTTACCTCCACCTCATCGCAGGCCTTATTGCGCAAGCTGGCCGGTCTGGAGCAGCAGGGCGCCGAGGCGCTGTTTGGCGAGCCAGCATTGCAGCTGGAAGACATTCTGCATCCGGACCGCGATGGTCGTGGTCGCATTCACCTACTCGACGCCAGCCGCTTGGTGCATGAAGCGCCGAAGGTCTACGCGACCTTCCTGCTCTGGCTGCTGGCTGAGCTGTTCGAGCAACTGCCGGAGCGCGGGGATGCCGACAAGCCGCTGCTGGCGTTGTTCTTCGATGAGGCGCACCTGTTGTTTGCCGGAACGCCGAAGGCTTTGCAGGAACGCCTGGAGCAGGTGGTGCGGTTGATCCGCTCGAAAGGCGTGGGGGTGTACTTCGTCACCCAGTCGCCGGGCGACTTGCCGGACGATGTGCTGGCGCAGCTTGGCCTGCGTATTCAGCACGGCTTGCGCGCTTTTACCGCCAAAGAGCAGAAGTCGCTGCGTGCGGTGGCTGATGGCTTCCGGCCCAATCCGGCCATCGACACGTTGACGGTGCTCACCGAGCTGGGTATCGGCGAAGCCCTGGTTGGCGCGCTGGAGGCCAGAGGCACACCGGCCATGGTGCAGCGTGTAGCCGTTGCGCCGCCGCAATCGCGTATCGGCCCGCTGAATGATGCTGAGCGCGCCGCCTTGATTCAGCAATCGCCGTTGCGGGGACGCTACGACAAGCCGATTGATCGTGAGTCCGCCTATGAATTGCTGACCGCCCGCGCTGAGCAGGCTGCGCAACAGGCAGGGCCAAGCAAACCGAGCGCTGCCGGCAAGCAGGCAGAGGCAGGCGGTGGGATTGGCGGTGCGGCGGGTGAGTTGCTTGGCGGCCTGGCCAGTCAGGTGATGAAAACAGCCATGCGCCAGGCGGCCAATCAGATCGGTCGGCAACTGGTGCGTGGTCTGTTGGGTTCGCTGATGGGCGGTAAGGGGCGCTGAGTCAGCGGCCATCCCGATCTGGGATGGCCGCCTGCTCTGACATCAAGGTTGCGGGGCGTCAGCCAGAGGCCTCGTCGGCCTTGGTTTGCAGCTCTTTTTCGATTTTTACCAGCTCTTTTTCAAACGCTTGGTCGAGAAGGTTAGCCTTCTTGCGCCACGGCTTGCGCTCGGGGTCCGGTTGAGCGGCGTAGGTAATTACTTCCCCGCCGTATACATCCTTGTAACGCTGCGCCTGGCGCTCGAGTTCGGCGCGCAGTTCGTCTTTCGTCACGTAGTTACCCATGGTCTTGAACAGAATATTGGCTGGATGCCAGGCATATGACCTGGGCACCTGAGACGGCCAAACATTTTTAGCTCACGCATTTATTGCGCGTGGCGAATAGTTTCAATGACTATTGCCGCGCTGGTTTGCCCTTTAATTGTGGATTACCTGAACGAATTGTCAGGTTTGTTAAAGGGCTAATTAGGTTGCGCCCGGCAATTATGGCGAAGCCAAGTTAAATGTCCAGCCTGCTTAATTGGCAGGTTGTAGACCGTAGCGCTGCAAAATGGTTGCAAGCTGGCCGTTATTGCGCAGCGTACCCAGCCCGCGATTGAATGCCTGAAACTGCGCAGGGCTGACTTTCTTGCGGGAAAAACCAATGCCGTATGAAATTGACGTCAAATGCCCGGCGTTGCGCAGCGCATAGAGGTATTCATGCTCAATCAAATGCCGGGCAACATCGCGGTTAAGCACCACAACACCTTGTTCACCAAAACGCCCAGCATTGAGCATCAATAACAGCCGATGGTTATTGGTCACCAGTTTAACCTCGACATCCGGTGTGTTTTTCAGGCTTTCCTGGAGTACGAATGAGGTGCCTGACGGGCCATACACGCCGACTTGGCGGCCGCGTAAATCCTCTGGTTGGCGGTAATGGAAGTTATTCGAGCGCAGGGTGTAGAAGTCGTAACCGGAGGTCACCAGCATGGGCGTAATCAGAAATGCCTGATGCCGCGCAGGAGATTGAATCACGGTGAAGATGCCATCCACTTCGCCATCTTCGGCCTGCTGCAGCGCGCGGCGCCAAGGCAGTACTTCAATTCGGCAGCGCCACTGCAAGAGTAGGCAGGTGGCGTCGACTATTTCCGGTAGGGCGCCGCTGGCAATTGCTCCGCGTGAATAACTGAAGGGTGGGAACTCCTCGGTTACAAAGTGCAGGTTCTCGGCCGCTGAGTTACTGGCCGCAATCAAGGCCGTCAGTGCGAACAGTGCATGGCGTAACAACACGACTTAATCCTTTAGTTGCGATGAACGCTTGCAGGGGCTGCATGACCGGAGTGTGGCTAATTGGTCTGCACGGTGCTCGTTATTATTAGCCTTGTGTCAGCCTATTTGCCTAGTAGCTGTTTGCGCCTGGTGGCGTGCATGCAGGTTGTGCTCAGAGCGCCTTGCGTTTTCAGTGCGCGCGCCCGCCTGCTCGGTAATACCTTGCAAACTCTATGCAATTGAGTAAACCAGCGTGCCTCCCTACATTTGCGCCCGCAGCGGTGAGACCTCTGCACGGTTGATTAGCTGGGTTGCTCAATCATGGCGGTGGTCACTGGGCCGCTGCTGCCAATCAGGCCGCCAACGGCTGTTACGGAGAACGTTATGCGTAAGTCGATGCAAATGGGTGTACTGGGGTTGGTACTGATCGGCCTGGTCGGTTGCGAGGCGGCAGAGCAGTCGGCGCAGAAACTCGCTGAGAAGGCCGAACAGGCAGTGGTGGACGTCGCCCGCGAAGCGATTGATGAAACCGTGAAAGAACTCAACAAGCAGGTGGACGAGGTGCAGCAGTCGACCAATGAGTGGCTGGGCAAACCCACTGAAGAGGCTGAGTCGCAACAGCCCGAGCAGCCGCAGGCAGAGCCGGATGACCAGGCTGCTACCAAGTCCATCGAGACCTGATTCGAGGTTTCAGGGCATTTCCTGCAGCGCTGTGCAGCTGGCGCTGTAGTTCTGCTGGCAGGCGCTGGTGAACAGGCGCCGGGCCTGGTTGGCGTCCAACGGCACGCCTTGTTCGCCGCGTAGGTAGAGGTTGCCGAGGATGTGCTGGGCCATCGGGTTGCCGCCGGCGGCGGACTGGTTGAGGTACTTGAGCATCTGTTGCGGGCTGTTGAAATCCGGGTTGTCGCGCCCGGTATACAGGTAGGCCAGGCTGACGGCGGCCATGGCGTGGCCTTTGTCGGCGGCGAGCTTCCACCAGTACTCGGCCTGTTTGAGGTCCTTGTCTGGCTTGCCGACGAAGTACAGGCTGCCGAGCTGGAACTGGCTATCGAGGTCGCCGCGGTTGGCCTGGCTGCGCAGGTTGGCCTCGGCTGCGTTGTTTTCGCGGGGCGCATCGGCTTGCTGGGCGGGCTGTTCGGTCTGGCTTTGTTCCGGCTGGCTGGCGCAGCCGCCCAGCAGCAGGCCTGCGCAGAGCAACAACAGTGGGCGGTGGCGTAGTGGCGCAATATTCATGCGGATTGCTGCTCCCTTGATATGGCGTTGAGCGTTAAGTCGAATCTGTAGCGGGTACACACAAGACTACAGGCATGCTGGCAAGTTGCGCGGCGGTCGAGCTGTCGGCAGCCCGGGGGGGCGCAGAATCCATATCAGTTTGTCGCCTGCAGCGTTTCGCCCGCGCGCCAGAGCTGCGATTCTTGCTCATCTTCGCGTCTCTCCATGCATCCAGGCCTTCGAGGTATCCATGCAGATCAGCTCCAACTTCGACAGCGGCAATATTGAGGTCATCGACGCCAGCAACCCGCAGCAGGTGCAGCTGACGATTCGTCCGGACCTCAACAGTGGGCATTTCCAGTGGTTCCACTTCAAAGTTGAAGGTTTGCAGCCTGGGCAGCGTTACGGCTTTAGCCTGGGCAATGCCGGGCAGTCGTCTTACCCGAATGCCTGGAGCGGTTACCACGCCGTGGCCTCTTACGATCAGCGCGATTGGTTTCGGGTGCCCAGCCGCTTTGCAGAGGGCGCGCTGAGTTTCGATATTGAGCCGCAGCACGGGCAGATCTGGTTCGCCTATTTCGAGCCCTACAGCCGCGAGCGTCATGCTCTGCTGATTGAGGATGCGCAGCGCCTGGCCGGTGCCGAGCTGTTTGCCACGGGTAAGAGCATCGAGGGCCGACCTATCGAGTTGCTGCGCATCAGCCGTAACCCGCAGGCGCAGCACAAGATCTGGCTGATCGCCCAGCAGCATCCCGGCGAGCATATGGCCGAATGGTTTATCCAGGGGCTGCTGGAGCGTCTGCAGCTGCGTGATGATGCCGAGCTAAATAACCTGCTGGAGCAGGCCGATCTGTACCTGGTGCCGAATATGAATCCGGACGGCGCCTTCCGTGGCCATCTGCGTACCAACGTCGCTGGGTGTGACCTTAACCGCGCCTGGCAGTCGGCTAGTGAGACGGACAGCCCCGAGGTGTATTTCGTCCAGCAGCAGATGCGCGCGGTGGGCGTCGATCTGTTTCTGGATATCCACGGCGACGAGGAAATTCCTCATGTGTTTGTCGCCGGCTGTGAAGGCAACCCCGGCTATAGCCCGCGTCTGCAACGTCTGGAAAACCAGTTCAAGCAGTTGCTGATCGATAACGGCGCCGAGTTCCAGACCGCCTTCGGCTACACCCCCGATCAGTTCGGCCAGGCCAACACCAGCCTGGCCTGCAACGCCGTCGGCATGGAGTTCGATTGCCTGGCCTTTACCATCGAAATGCCGTTCAAGGATCACGATGATCGTCCCAACCCGCACACCGGCTGGAGTGGTGCGCGTTCGATGCAGCTGGGCAAGGATGTACTGAGCGTGGCCGCCGCCATGGTTGGGCAGCTGCGCGAGTAGCGAAGCGGTTAACGAGTAGCCCGGATGCAATCCGGGGATGGCCGAATGGCCACCACCGATGCCCCGAATTGCATCCGGGCTACGTGCGAGCTTTAGCCGCGGTAGTAACGCTGCGGCACAAACGGGGTTTTGGCTACTTTCATCGCCACGCGCTTGCCGCGCACCATGGCCCATACCTCGGTATCCAGGGCGATATGGCTGCTCTGCAGATAACCCATGGCCACTGGGGCTGCGAGAGTTGGGCCGAAGCCGCCGCTGCAGACGGTGCCGATCACCGTGCCGTCGGCATCGACGATTTCTGCGCCTTCACGTACCGGTACACGTTCCTGCGGCAGCAGGCCGACGCGCTTGCTGGCAACGCCTTGCTGTTGCTGGGCGAAGATTCGCTCTGCACCGGGGAAGCCGCCAGCCCGTGCACCATCGGCGCGGCGGGCCTTGGAGATGGCCCACAGCAGGCTGGCCTCGATCGGCGTGGTTCTGGTGCTCATGTCGTGGCCGTACAGGCACAGACCTGCTTCCAGACGCAGCGAGTCGCGCGCGCCGAGGCCGATGGCGGCGACTTCCGGTTCGGCCAGCAGGCTGCGCGCCAGGGTTTCGGCGTGGGCGGCCGGCACCGAGATTTCGAAGCCGTCTTCGCCGGTGTAGCCGGAGCGGCTGACGTAGCAGTCGACGCCCAGCAGACGCACCGGGGCGAATTGCATAAAGGTCATCTTGGCCACTTCTGGAGCCAGGCGCGTCAGTACGTCGACGGCTTTCGGGCCTTGCAGGGCGAGCAGGGCGCGGTCGAAACAGGCTTCGATCTGGCACTGGCTGGAGATCTGCAGTTGCAGGTGCATCAGATCCTTGTGCTTGCAGGCCGCGTTGACTACCAGGAACAGGGTGTCGTTACCCAGGTTGGCGACCATCAGGTCGTCGAGGATGCCGCCTTGGTCATCGGTGAACATGGCGTAGCGCTGCATGCCAACGGGCAGGTCGATGATATCCACTGGCACCAGGCGCTCCAGGGCCTGTGCCGCCTGCGGGCCGCGCAGAATGATCTGGCCCATATGCGACACGTCGAACAGGCCGGCAGCTTCGCGGGTGTGCAGGTGTTCCTTCATCACCCCGAGCGGGTATTGCACCGGCATGTCGTAGCCGGCGAACGGCACCATGCGCGCGCCCAGTTCGAGATGCAGGGCATGTAGCGGGGTTTTCGCCAGGGTTTCAGTGGTCATGCGGTTCTCCATGTTTGTGTAAATCGCTTTTGTAGGAGCGAGCTTGCTCGCGATTTGTTGCGAAAAGCATCGCGAGCAAGCTCGCTCCTACAGGGTTGTATGGTTGTTGGCTTTAGCACTCGACAATATTCACGGCCAGGCCGCCGCGGGCGGTTTCCTTGTACTTGTTGTTCATGTCGGCACCGGTCTGGCGCATGGTGCGGATCACCTTATCCAGCGAGACGAAATGCTGACCGTCGCCGCGCAGGGCCATGCGTGCGGCGTTGATCGCCTTGACCGAGCCCATGGCGTTGCGTTCGATACAGGGCACCTGCACCAGGCCGCCAATGGGGTCGCAGGTCAGGCCTAGGTTGTGTTCCATGCCGATTTCGGCGGCGTTCTCCACCTGGTTGACGCTGCCACCGAGCACTTCGCACAAGGCCCCGGCGGCCATCGAACAGGCCACGCCGACCTCGCCCTGGCAGCCGACTTCGGCACCGGAGATCGAGGCGTTTTCTTTATAGAGGATGCCGATGGCGGCGGCGGTGAGCAGAAAGCGCACCACGCCGTCGTCGTTGGAGCTGGGGATAAAGCGGCTGTAGTAATGCAGCACCGCCGGCACGATACCAGCCGCGCCATTGGTCGGTGCGGTGACTACGCGGCCGCCGCTGGCGTTTTCCTCGTTCACCGCCAGGGCGTAGAGGTTGACCCAGTCGAGTACGCTGAGGGCATCGCGCAGCGCGGCTTCGGGGTTCTTGCACAGTTGACGGTGCAGAGCGGCGGCGCGGCGTTTGACCTTGAGCCCGCCGGGCATGATGCCCTCGTTACGGCAACCGGCTTCGACGCAATCCTGCATCACCTGCCAGATATGCAGCAGGCGCGCGCGGGTCTCGGCTTCCGGCCGCCAGGCGGCTTCGTTGGCCAGCATCACCTGGCTGATCGACAGCTTGTGTTCGGCGCAGTGGGCCAGCAGTTGCTTGCCGGTGGTGAAGGGGTATTGCAGCACTGTGCTGTCTTCGACGATACGGTCGGCCCCGGCGGCCTGTTCATCGACGACGAAACCGCCGCCTACCGAGTAGTACTCGCGCGAACGGATCTGCAGGCCGGCGGCGTCGAAGGCGCGAAAGATCATGCCGTTGGGGTGAAAGGCCAGCGGTTTGCGGATCATTGCCAGGTGCTGCTTCTCGACAAAGCGGATGGCTTTTTCGCCGAGCAGATTAAGTTCGCCGCTGCTGCGAATCGCTGCCAGGCGTGCGTCGACGTTACTGGTGTCGACGCTGTCCGGCTGTTCGCCTTCTAGGCCGAGCAGCACGGCTTTGTCGCTGCCATGGCCCTTGCCGGTGGCGCCGAGGGAGCCGTATAGCTCCACTTTCACGGTATCGGTGGCGGCCAGTAGCTCATCGCGGCGCAGGCCTTCGGCAAAGCGCACGGCGGCCAGCATCGGACCGACGGTGTGCGAACTGGACGGGCCGATGCCGATCTTGAAAAGGTCAAAAACGCTAAGTGACATGCTTGCTCCGACTTCTGGTCTGATCGCGGTATAGCTGTGTGTAGGAGCGGGCCATGCCCGCGATACGCGGTGACATTCGCGGGCATGGCCCGCTCCTACGGTCCGTCTGAACCAGTGCGTTATCTAGTCAGCGTAGACCGGGAAGCTGGCGCATAGGTTCGCAACCTGACCACGAACGCGCTCAATCACCGCCGGATTTTCCAGGTCATCGAGGATGTCGCAGATCCAGCCAGCCAGGGTGCGGCACTCGCCCTGCTTAAAGCCGCGTGTAGTGACTGCTGGAGTGCCGATGCGGATGCCGGAGGTGACAAACGGCGACTGCGGGTCATTCGGCACGGCGTTCTTGTTCACCGTGATATGCGCTGCGCCCAGGGCTGCGTCGGCGGCCTTGCCGGTGAGGCCTTGCTTGATCAGGCTGACCAGCATCAGGTGGTTGTCGGTACCGCCGGAGACCACGTCATAGCCGCGGCCGACAAATACCTCGGCCATGGCCTGGGCGTTGTTGATCACCTGCTGCTGGTAGGCCTTGAAGCCAGGCTCAAGCGCTTCCTTAAAGCACACCGCCTTGGCTGCGATCACATGCATCAGCGGGCCGCCCTGGCTGCCGGGGAACACGGCGGAGTTGAGCTTTTTCTCGATCTCTTCATTGGCCTTGGCCAGGATCAAGCCACCACGCGGGCCTCGCAGGGTCTTGTGGGTGGTGGTGGTCACCACATCGGCAAACGGCAGCGGATTGGGATACAGACCAGCGGCCACCAGGCCAGCGACGTGAGCCATATCGACAAACAGCAGCGCGCCGACCTTGTCGGCGATGGCGCGGAAACGGGCGAAATCCAGGGTGCGCGAATAGGCGCTGAAGCCTGCGACGATCATCTTCGGCTTGTGTTCGATGGCCAGGCGCTCGACCTCGGCGTAATCGATCAGGCCCTGCTCGTCGATGCCGTACTGCACCGCGTTGTACAGCTTGCCGGAGGACGACACCTTGGCGCCGTGGGTCAGGTGGCCGCCGTGGGCCAGGCTCATGCCGAGGATGGTATCGCCGGCATTGAGCAAGGCCAGGTACACCGCGCTATTGGCGGAAGAACCGGAATGAGGCTGCACGTTGGCGTAATCCGCACCGAACAACTGCTTGGCGCGCTCGATGGCCAGGGCCTCGACCTTGTCGACATGCTCGCAACCGCCGTAGTAACGCTTACCCGGATAGCCTTCGGCGTACTTGTTGGTCAGGCCGCTGCCCTGGGCCTGCATCACCCGCTGGCTGCAATAGTTCTCCGAGGCGATCAGTTCGATATGGTCTTCCTGACGCTGCTCTTCGGCGTTGATCGCGGCGAGCAGGGCGTCATCGTAGCCTTGCAGTTGGTCGTGCTTGCTAAACATGGTGAGGCCCTCTGGTTTTTATATGAGGTGCAGCTAACCCGCCTCGGGTAGAGGTGAGTCGAAAATTGGGGAGAAAGCAGTCCCGCGGCCCGGAGGTGTTCCGGGCCGCGGGCTGTTATCACGCGTCCTGATACGCCTCGATGGACGGGCAGGCGCAGATCAGGTTGCGGTCGCCGAACACGTTGTCCACGCGGCCGACCGGCGGCCAGTACTTGGCCTCGATCAGGCTGGCCACTGGGTACACGGCTTGCTCGCGGCTGTAGGCGTGGGTCCACTCGCCGACCAGTTCCAGGGCGGTGTGTGGGGCGTTTTTCAGCGGGTTGTCGTTGGCATCCAGCTGGCCAGCTTCCACCGCACGAATCTCGTTGCGGATGGCGATCATGGCGTCGCAGAAGCGATCCAGTTCTTCCTTGGATTCGCTTTCGGTCGGCTCGATCATCAGGGTGCCGGCGACCGGGAAGGACATGGTCGGGGCGTGGAAGCCGAAGTCGATCAGGCGCTTGGCCACGTCGTCGACGCTGATGCCGCAGCTGTCCTTGATCGGACGGATATCCAGAATGCACTCGTGCGCCACCAGGCCGTTGCTGCCCGAGTACAGCACGGGGTAGTGCTCTTCCAGGCGGCGGGCGATGTAGTTGGCGTTGAGAATGGCCATTTGCGAGGCGCGCTTGAGGCCTTCGCCGCCCATCATGCTGATATACATCCAGGTGATCGGCAGGATGCTAGCGCTGCCGAACGGCGCGGCGCTGACCGCACCTTCCTTGCGGGCCATATGACCGTGGCCGGGCAGGAACGGAATCAGGTGCGCTTTCACGCCAATCGGGCCGACGCCTGGGCCGCCACCGCCGTGCGGGATGCAGAAGGTCTTGTGCAGGTTCAGGTGCGACACGTCGCCGCCGAACTTGCCCGGGGCGCAGAGGCCGACCATGGCGTTCATATTGGCGCCGTCGATATACACCTGGCCGCCGTTGTCGTGGACGATCTGGGCGATCTCGCGGATGCCTTCCTCGAACACGCCGTGGGTCGACGGGTAGGTGATCATGATCGCGGCCAGACGCTCTTTGTGCTCTTCGGCCTTGGCCTTGAGGTCGGCAATGTCGACGTTACCGCTGCTGTCGCAGGCGGTCACCACCACGCGCATACCGGCCATGCTGGCGGTCGCTGGGTTGGTGCCGTGGGCCGATTGCGGGATCAGGCAGATATCGCGCTGATCATCGCCGCGGCTCAGGTGGTAAGCACGGATAGCCAACAGGCCGGCGTACTCGCCCTGTGAGCCGGCGTTCGGCTGCAGGGAGATGCCGTCGTAACCGGTGGCCGCGCAGAGCATGGCTTCCAGTTCGGTGGTCAGCTGGGTGTAACCCTCGCTCTGTTCGACCGGGGCAAAGGGGTGCAGGCTGCCGAACTCGGCCCAGGTCACCGGGATCATTTCGCTGGCGGCGTTGAGCTTCATGGTGCAGGAGCCCAGCGGGATCATGCTGCGGTCCAGCGCCAGGTCCTTGTCAGCCAGCTTGCGCAGGTAGCGCATCAGCTCGGTTTCGCTGTGGTAACGGTTAAACACTGGGTGAGTGAGGATTTCGCTTTCGCGCAGCAGGCCTTTTGGTAGCTGGGCGATTACACCGGCAGCCAGCTCGGCGAAGACTGGAACGGCCTTGCCTTCGGCGAATACTGCCAGCAGCGCTTCAACTGCGGCCTGGTCGCTGGTCTCGTCGAGGGACAGGCCCAGGCGCTCGCCATCGATTTCACGCAGGTTGATGCCGGCCGCACGGGCAGCTGCATGCAGGGCTGCCGTTTTGCCGCCGGTAGCCAGGGTCAGGGTGTCGAAGAAGAATTCCTGCTCAACCGTGTAGCCCAGAGCGCGCAGGCCCTTGGCCAGAATTGCAGTGAACTGGTGCACGCGCTGGGCGATCTGGGTCAGGCCTTTCGGGCCGTGGTACACGGCGTACATGCTGGCGATGTTGGCCAGCAGTACCTGAGCGGTACAGATGTTACTGGTGGCCTTCTCGCGGCGGATATGTTGCTCGCGGGTCTGCATGGCCAGGCGCAGGGCCGGCTTGCCGAAGCGATCAATGGACATGCCGACCAAGCGGCCCGGCATATCGCGCTTGAACGCATCGCGGGTAGCGAAATAGGCGGCATGCGGGCCACCGAAGCCCAGCGGCACACCAAAACGCTGCGCGCTGCCCAGGGCCACGTCGGCACCGAACTCGCCCGGCGGTGTGAGCAGGGTCAAGGCCAGCAGGTCAGCGGCGACGGCAACCAGGGCACCGGCGGCGTGGAAGCGCTCGACCAGTTCGCGGTAGTCGAAGATGTCGCCATTGCTTGCCGGGTATTGCAGCAGCGCACCGAAGTAGGCGCTGGCGTCGGTAATCGCAGCTTCGTCGCCGATCACCACTTCGATGCCCAGCGGCTCGGCACGGGTGCGCAGCACGTCGAGGGTTTGCGGGTGGCAATGCTGGGAGGCGAAGAAGGCGTTGCTGGCCTTGTTCTTCGACAGGCGTTTGCAGAAGGTCATGGCCTCGGCAGCGGCGGTGGCTTCGTCCAGCAGGGAGGCGTTGGCGATCTGCATACCGGTGAGGTCGCTGATCAGGGTCTGGAAGTTCAGCAACGACTCCAGGCGGCCCTGGGAAATCTCTGGCTGGTACGGGGTGTAAGCGGTGTACCAGGCCGGGTTTTCCAGCAGGTTGCGCAGAATCGGGCTCGGCGTGTGGGTGCCGTAGTAGCCCTGGCCGATAAAGGTCTTGAGCTGCTGGTTTTTGCCGGCGATGGTCTTGATCTTGGCCAGGGCGTCGGCTTCCGACAGGCCCGGCTGAGCACCCAGCACGCTGGTGCCCTTGATGCTCTCGGGGATGACGTTATCGGTCAGCGCGTCGATGCTGGCGTAGCCGAGCAGTTCGAGCATGGCCGCGGTATCGGCGTCACGTGGGCCGATATGGCGGGCGACAAATTCGTTCTGGGTGGTCAGCTTGGTCATCACAATCTCTCAGGCGTCAGCATTGGCGTTGAGCAGGCGCTCGTAGGCGGCCTGGTCGAGCAGGTCGGCTACCGCGCTGGCATTGGCCGGACGGAAACGGAAGAACCAACCCTTGCCCAGGGGATCTTCGTTGACCAGCTCAGGGCTGGATTCTAGCTCGCCATTGACCTCGACCACCTCACCGTCCAGCGGCATGGCGATATTGCTCGCAGCTTTTACCGATTCCAGCACGGCCACTTCGTCACCCTCGGCGTAGCTCTGGGCTTCCGGCAGCTGCACGAACACCACGTCACCCAGGGCTTCCTGGGCATAGGCGGTGATGCCCACGGTAACCAGACCATCGGCATCCTGACGCAGCCATTCGTGCTCAACGGTAAAACGCAATTCGCTCATGTGAACTCCTCAAGGGTGGTGACTCGCCCTTTCTGCTGGGGGCGATGTGCTGGACGCACGTGCTGGGCACGAGCGGAAGGTGAAAAGACCATAGCAAGGTAGGTGCCATTGTTATTTTTATCAATAAAAACAATAACTTAACTTGTTTTCATGTGTTCGTCTTTGCCGCTTATGTAGCGATTTCGATACGCACATGGTCGATTCATCCATAAGGCACAGCGCAAAGGCTCTGGCGCCGCGGGCTGAACGCTTTGTGTCGCTTTCATTACGGTGTATTTAAATCGATACGATGTCTTGGCGGAGCCGGCGATCAGGCCCGGCGCAGCTGCTGTAGCGCTGCCTTCGTTGCAACGCCTGCAGCGGCCAATTGCCTTGCTGAGCCGCCGTGGCCATTCACCCACCCTATAAAGCGCCATTGAAACGGTCCATGGGCCGGCGGGAGAGCGGCTTTCCAGAGGCGTATTCACTCTTTCGGCTGACAGGGCAAATACCTCTTTCGGGCGCTTATCCGCTGGCGGGGGGCTGGGTAGCGTGTGGGCCTCAACACGAAACCCGCTTTCCAGGAGAGCCGCATGAGAACAACAACAAGACATGCCATCTTCCAGCCCAGCGTTTTGGCGATTGCCATTGCTGTTGGCTGTGTCGCGCCTGTCCAGGCTATTACATTCAATATCGGTGAGGTCGAAGCGCAGTTCGACTCATCGCTTTCTGTGGGGGCCAGTTGGAGCGTGCGCGGTGCCGATCCTGACTTTATCGGCACGCGCAACGGTGGCAAGGCGTCTTCTCAGACCAACGATGACGGCCGCCTGAACTTCAAGAAAGGTGAAACCTTTTCGAAGATCTTCAAAGGTATTCACGACCTTGAATTGAAGTACGGCGATACCGGCGTGTTTATTCGCGGCAAGTATTGGTACGACTTCGAGACCAAGGACGAAAGCCGGCTGCTGTATGACATCGATGACCACAACCGCAAGACTGCGGCACAAGCCTCCGGCGCGGAAATTCTCGATGCCTTCATCTATCACAACTACAACCTGGGCAGCATGCCGGGCAGTGTGCGGGTCGGTAAGCAAGTGGTCAGCTGGGGTGAAAGTACCTTTATCGGTAACTCGATCAACTCGATCAATCCCGTGGATGCTGCAGCGTTCCGCCGGCCTGGCGCAGAGATCAAGGAGGGGCTGATCCCGGTCAACATGCTCTATGTGTCGCAGAGTTTGACCGACACCATCAGCATGGAGGCGTTCTACCAGCTGGAGTGGGATCAGACCGTTATCGATAACTGCGGAACGTTCTTCGCGCCCAGCGACACGGCTGCCGATGGCTGTAATGACCGCCTGGTTGTAGCCGGGGCTGATGTTGCGCCGGACGCGTCAAACAACACCGGTGCGCCGGGCAATCCCGTCTTCATTCCTCGCGCGGGCGACCGTGATGCTCGTGACAGCGGTCAGTTCGGCGTTGCCTTGCGCTGGTTTGCCGAGTCGTTACATGACACTGAGTTCGGCCTGTACGCGATGAATTACCACAGCCGTACCCCGAGCGGCAGCATCATTGTAGGCACCGGGGCGCCACAGGCTGCCCGCTACTTTCTGGAGTACCCGGAAGATATCCGTCTGTATGGCGTAAGTTTCCAGACCAATATCGAAGGTACGGCGTTGTCGGGTGAACTCAGTTACCGGCCGAACATGCCAATCGGCATTAACTCCACTGACATGACCTTTGCATCCCTGCGCCAGGGTTTTTCACCGGTATTTACCAGCGGTCATGGACGCAATGCGGTGGGTGAGGAAGTGGCCGGCTACGTGCGCAAGCCGGTGACCCAAGCGCAAGTATCGGCGGTGCAGTTTTTCGACCGAGTGCTGGGGGCCAGTCGCCTGACCCTGGTGGGCGAGGTGGGGTACAACCATGTCAGCGGTATCAATGATGATGTTGGTGAGCTGCGCTTCGGTCGCGATCCGGTCTATGGCATTGGTCAGCTCAACCCCAACACGACCTGTACTGCAGGGGTGAACGCTGCCAACCCAGATCAGTGTAATGACGATGGCTTCTTCACCAGCAGCTCCTGGGGCTACCGCCTGCGTGCTAGCGCCGAGTACAGCAACGTTTTCGCCGGGGTCAACCTGACGCCGAGCATTGCCTGGTCGCATGACGTCGATGGTTATGGCCCCAACTTCAGCGAGGGCAGTAAGGCGGTGAGCCTAGGCCTGAACGCTGACTACCAGAACACCTATAACGCCAGCCTCAGTTACACCGACTTCTTTGGTGGTGATTACAACACCAACGTCGACCGTGACTTTGTTGCCCTGAGCTTTGGTGTGAACTTCTGATCAACGCAGTGCAAAAGGATCCGTACACCATGAAAAACACAAGAATCCTGCAAACTGGTGCGCTGCTGCTGACTTTGTTAGCCAGCAGCGTGATGGCCGCAGTCTCTGAACAAGAAGCGGCTCAGTTGGGTACCAGCTTGACGCCGCTGGGCGGGGAAATGGCCGGCAATGCTGATGGCAGTATCCCTGCCTGGGATGGCGGTCTGTCTACCAGTGCCGCGACTGTCGATGGCAAGGGGTTTCTCGCTGATCCGTATGCCAGTGAGCAGCCTCTGTTTACGATTACCGCAGCCAATGCCGAGCAGTACAAAGACAAGCTCTCAGCCGGTCAGATGGCCATGCTCAAACGGTACTCGGATAGCTACAAGATCCCGGTTTACCCCTCGCATCGAACCACCGCCGTGCCTGCAGCGATTGGCGATGCCGCCAAGGTCAGTGCGGTCAATACCACGCCCGTAGACGGTGGTAACGGCCTGCAGAACTTCAATGCCAGCCGTTACTACGCCTTTCCAATTCCCAAGACAGGCGTTGAGGTGATCTGGAACCACATCACCCGTTACCGGGGTGGTAACACCCGACGCGTGGTGACTCAGGCGACGCCGCAGACCAATGGCTCTTACAGCCTGGTTAAGTTCGAAGATGAAGTGGCCTTCCCGGCGGATATGCCTGATCTTGATCCGGCCAAGGGCAGCAATGTCTTGCTGTACTTCAAGCAGCGGGTGACTGCACCGTCGCGCCTGGCCGGTAACGTGCTGCTGGTCCACGAGACTATCGACCAGGTCAAGGAGCCGCGCCTGGCGTGGATTTACAACGCCGGTCAACGCCGCGTGCGCCGTGCTCCGCAGGTGGCCTACGATGGGCCGGGTACCGCCGCTGACGGCATGCGTACGGCCGATAACTTCGATATGTTCTCCGGGGCGCCTGATCGCTACGACTGGCAACTGGTCGGCAAGAAGGAAATGTACATCCCCTATAACAGCTACAAGCTGGATTCGCCGTCACTGAAGTACGACGACGTGCTTAAAGCCGGGCACATCAATCAGGACCTGACGCGCTACGAGCTGCACCGGGTTTGGGAAGTGGTTGCCACGCTGAAGAGCGGTGAGCGGCATATCTATGCCAAGCGCCACATGTATGTCGACGAGGACAGCTGGCAGATAGCGCTGGTTGATCATTACGATGGCCGTGGTCAGCTTTGGCGTGTTGCCGAAGGTCATGCGCAGCACTACTACAACCATCAAGTGCCGGGCTACACCCTTGAAGCGCTGTATGACCTGGTGGCGGGTCGTTACCTGGCTCTGGGTATGAAGAACGAAGAAAAATCGGCTTATAACTTCGGCTTCAAGGCGACGGCTGCAGACTACACGCCAGCCGCACTGCGCAGCTCCGGCGTTCGCTAGGCCAATAACCTGCACGTGTTACTCCGTAATTGGGCGGCCTTCGGGCCGCCTTTTTTATCGCCCGGCATCACCTGTGGTGATAGAGCTGTGAGCGATAGGCATTGAGGTTTAGCCTGCAATGATCCGGTTCCTGCAAGAACAATAAATCGAGCCGTCATGAACGCATTAGCGCCTTTCCCGCAAAGCGCCGCAGCGTCGTCCTGTGGCAGCGTACAGCGCCCGCCGCCTGGGCATATCTCCCGGCTATCCCTGCAACAGCGACTGCTGGCGCACGACTGTCGCCTGCGTTTGCTGGTTGGCCCGGCCGGTTTTGGCAAAACCGTGTTGTTGGCCGACTGTGCCCGCGAATGCCCGGCCAATTACCGCCTGCTCTGGCTGAACTGCGCTGCTGAAGGCCTGCATGCCGAGCAGCTGGCTCAGCAGCTGGGCAAACTGCTCGATTACCCCACAGGCCTCAGCAGTGGCGAGCTGCTGGCGACCCTGGCGCAGGAGTCGCGGCCGCTGTGGATCATGCTCAATGACTACCCGGCGCAGCCGAATCACGCCCTCGATGGCTTTCTCAATCAACTGCTGATGGTCACCCCGCCTGGCATCTGCTGGTGGCTGGGTAGTCGGCGGAGGCCAGCGTGCAACCTCTCGCGCCTGTTGTTGGAAGGCGAGCTGCTCGAACTGGGCACCAGCGAACTGGCCTTTAGCGAAGCAGAAGTGCTGGCCTGGCTGCAGCAGCTGGACCCAACCCGCAGCACCTGGGCGCACGATCTGCATGAGTTAACCCAGGGCTGGCCAGCGGCTTTGCGCCTGCGTCTGTTGGCGGCGCAGGCCGAGCCGGCTGCGTTGAGCGCGCCGCAGGATGGTGAGCATGATCAGCTGCTCGCCGAGTATGTCGAACGCGAAGTGCTGCAAGGGCTGCCCGATGAGCTGTTGCAGATGCTCCAGCAACTGGCCCAGCTGCCACGCTTTAACCCGGCGCTGTGTGATCACCTGTTTGGTGTGGGCGAAGGTGCGCAGTGGTTACGCGCGCTGATCGAGCGCGGCGTGTTTATCCAGGAGTTGGACGCGGCCAAGGGCTGGTATGTGCTGTTTCCGCCGCTGGCCCGGCTGCTGCAGCGACAGTCGCAACACCTGCCGTGCAGCGCCCTGCATGTGCATGCCAGCCAGTGGTTTGCCGGCTATGGCGATATTCGTGCGGCGGTGGAGCACGCCTTGTTGGCGGAACAGCCGGAAGTGGCGGGCAGTTTTCTTGAGCGTTTTACCGAGGAGCAGGTGCTGCAGGGGCAGGACCTGGCACTGATTCTGCGCTGGCGCAGCGAGTTGCCGGACAGCCTGCTGTGCAGCACGCCGCGGCTGATTCTGCTCAACGCCTGGGTGTTGCTGCTGGTTGGCCGCCTGGATGAAGCACAGAGCTGTATTAACCAGCTGGCACGCTTTCAGCCGCGCAGTGATGGTGCGCGGACTCGCGAGCTGTTCGCTCACTGGCAGGCCATCCAGGGCATTATCGCCTACGGCCGAGTCTGTGCCGTGGATGCCCGCAGCCATCTGCATGACGCCCTGCAGGGGCTGCCACAAAGCGCGTGGGCGCAGGCGCTGCTGTGTCGTTCGGCTTTGACCCTGGTGGCCATTGGTGAAGGTCAGCTGGAGGTGGCGCAGAAGCTGAGTTTCGAAGCCTTGAAGCAGGCGCGCCTGCATGGCAATCCGGTGTTTGAAGCCTTATTGGAGCTGGACCATGCCTTACTGCTGGAGACGCGTGGCGAGTTTGCCCGCGCTGAAGCGCTGCTGCAGCGGGTGCTGACGGCAACCGCGCCGACTGCCTTGCGCAATACGCCGGTACTGGCACGCCTTGAACTGCGCCTGGGGCGTCTGCAGCTGCGCCAGGGCCGTGCGGATGCGGCTGCTACGGTGCTGCAGCGCGGGCTTGAGCATGCACTGGCCTGTGGTGATCCGGGGGCGTTTCATGGCTACCTCGGTTTGGCCGAGTTGGCGATGGGGCAGGGCGATATGGCCACAGCCTTTGCTCATCTTGGACACGCCGAACGGCAGATGCAGCGCCAACGCGTCAGCGAAACCCTGTACCGCGGCACTCTGCTGTTGGCCAGCAGTCACCTGTGGGTTGCTCAAGGCCACCATGCGCGGGCGCGCGTCGCCGCGACGCGGGTATTGGGCTACGAGCAGCGGGTTAAAGCGGTGCTGCCGACGCCGAATTTCCCCGAGCTGATTCCGCGTTTTCAGGCGCTGTTGCTGCAATTGGATCGTGTGCAGGGCGAAGATGTGCGTGAGCCTCTGCGCCAGTTGCTGGAGCAAGTATCAGCTCAGGGCCGGCAGGCGTTGCTCAGCGACTTGTGGCTCAGCTATGCCGAAGCCTGCGCAGCCTGTGACGATAAAGTGGGTGCCGAACAGGCCCGACAAACCGGCCAGGCGCTGCAGCGGCGCTTGGGTTATCTGCGCCCGTGGTTTCGCGTCGCCAGCCAGGTTGACAACGCGGTGAATGCGCCGCCTACCGCCAGCGCCAATGCTTTGAGCAGTCGCGAACTGGCGGTACTCGGTTTGATCGCCCAGGGGCTGTCCAATCAGGAAGTGGCCGAGCAGCTGTTTATTTCTCTGCATACGGTGAAAACCCATGCCCGCCGGATCAACGGCAAACTGGGCGTGGCGCGGCGCACTCAGGCGGTGGCCAAGGCCAAGGCGTTGGGATTTTTCTAGGCTATGTACCCGTTATGTGTTGAGTCGTTCCGAGCAGCTATAAGATGCATGAGGCGTGGTAATACCTAGGGTGGGTTAGGCGCGAACCGGGATCAGACAAACACCATCGACTCTCAACGCGCCGTAACCCACCATGGCGGTCTACCGGCAAGCCGCAATGGTGGTTTAGGCGGCGCTCGAATTGCGTGGCGTCCCCATAACCGCCCCCCCGCGCCGCTAACCCACCTTACAAAAGCGGCTCGCAACACATAATCGGCACATAGCCTTTTCTAATGCAGCGCTGGGCTGGCGCTGAGCAGGCGTAGACGCTGGCTGAGTTGCAGGTGCTGCGCCGGGTCATCGCTGAGCAGTAGGGCGCACTGCAGGTCGAAGCGCTCGCCCTGCGGACAGTCAAGCACTTGATAAATCTCCGCGCGGGCCAGGTGGTCATGCAGGGTCGGCGTGCCGAGCAACAGCACACGCTCGGCATCGCGCAGCGCGGCCAGCGGCTCATCATCCAGTTGATGCAGTTGCCGCAGGTTGCGCGACAGGCGCTGCAGCATGCTGCGCGCATCGCAGGGCTGCAGCTGGCTGGCGCTCAATTCGGCAGTCGGGCCGAGATGGCGCTGCAGCAGCTCGCGGCATTCACGGGTGTACAGACGGCGGCCGCTGCACGGGTCGAGCAGGTGATCGGCGCCCGGCACGCGCAGCAGAAAATGCCCCGGGAAATTCACTCCCTGCAGCGGAATCCCTAAGCGCCTGGCCAACTCCAGCGCGAGCAGGGCCAGGGATAGCGGCTGGCCACGGCGGCGCAGCAACAGCTGATCAAGCAGCGCCGCCCTCGGCCGCAGCGGACGTTCATCGTCCTCGTGAAAGTCCAGTTCGCTGAGTCTGCGCAGCAGCGGTTGCGCCAGTTCCGGCAGCGGCAAATTGGGCAAACCCTGGCTGACCTGCTGCTGCAAACCGTTAAGCCGTTGCAGCACTTCGGCCGGTTGCAGCGTTGGCTGGTGCTCCACGGCAATCCACAGCGCTGCCTCGAACAGCGCAGGCGGTTGTTGCTCCAGGCAGGCAAGGCAGGCGGCGCGTGGGTCCATGGCAATCTCCAAGTCTCTCTGGCTTTGTAGTCAAGCGCCGGTGCTTCGTCCAGTGGATTGTTTTGTGGGCGCCATGGCGCAACTGACCGCCGGAGGGGTGCGGGCAAAGCCACTGCCTATACTGATCTGCAAATCAGTACGGGAGCCACAGCATGTTCGCCATGATGGAAACCGCCCGGCTGGAGTCGTTGCACTTCGCCGTGGACCCGCTGACTGGCCTGCAGGCCATTATCGCCATCCACAACAGTCGTCTCGGTCCCGCGCTGGGCGGCTGCCGTTACCTACCCTACGCCGACACGCAAAGCGCGATTGAAGATGTACTGCGCCTGGCCAAGGGCATGAGCTACAAGGCGGCGCTGGCCGGCCTGCAACAGGGCGGCGGCAAGGCGGTGATTATCCGGCCCGCGCATGTCGACAATCGCGGCGCGCTGTTTGAAGCCTTCGGACGGTTTATTGAAACCCTTAACGGCCACTACATCACCGCCATGGACAGCGGCACCTCCAGCGTCGATATGGACTGCATCGCTCAGCATACTCAGCATGTCACCAGCACCACGGCCGAAGGTGATCCGTCGCCGCACACGGCGCTGGGGGTGTTTACCGGTATTCGCGCCACCGCTCTGGCACGCCTCGGCAGTGACAACCTGGAAGGCTTGCGGGTGGCGATTCAGGGCCTGGGCAATGTCGGTTATGCGCTGGCCGAGCAACTGCATGCCGCGGGTGCCGAGCTGCTGGTCAGCGATCTGGATCATGGCCGCGTACAGCTGGCAGTCGAGCAATTGGGCGCGCGGCCGGTGGCCAGCGATGCCTTGCTCGCCACCCCGTGCGACATTCTCGCGCCGTGCGGGCTGGGCGGTGTGCTGAACCACACGACGGTCGGCCAGCTACGCTGCTCGGCGGTGGCGGGTGCGGCAAACAATCAACTGGCCAGCGCCGATATCTCCGACAGCCTGCAGGCACGGGGGATTCTTTATGCGCCGGATTATGTGATCAATGCCGGCGGCCTGATCTATGTGGCGTTGAAACATCAAGGCGAGCCACTGCCGGCAATCACCGCGCATCTGACGCAGATCAGCCGTCGCCTGACCGAAATCTTCGGCCATGCTCAGGCCGACAAGCGTTCGCCAGCGCGGGTCGCCGATGCCATTGCCGAGCGCTTGCTGTATAGCTGAGTTTGACCGCTGCTAGAAAAACAAAACCCCAGTCATTGGCTGGGGTTTTGTTTATCGCGGCCGGGGTTACTCGGCAGCAGGTTCGCTCAGTTCACTCAGGGCATCCGGCTGGTTCTTAAACGCCTTGGCGAAGATGTCACGGTTCTTCGCCATATAAATCCCCAACTCTTCACCCTGGGTTTCATTCAGCGATGGCACGGCTTTTTGCAGTACCTCGGTGAGCAACTCGGCCAGTTCGAGCATTTTGTCATGACGGTCGGCTTCGGCTTTATCCATGAATAAACGCTCCAAATCCCGGCTGCTGCGGTACACCACTTCGACGGCCATTCATCACCTCTACGCCTTCACGCTGATGGGTTGCAATAAACTGTTTATTTGTACAGTGGTTGCGAGCATAAAGAACTCGCCTGCATTTGGCCAGCAGCAATTGCCATGCCGGCTAACAACATAGCCGATTCTTCAGGCTGCAACAGCCAGCCGCCAGCATGGCGCGGCGGTTGCAGGTGCTTTTTCGCCCGCAGCAAGCTTCTTCTACTGACACTGTTAGCTGATGACGCGCGGTGCTGTCGTCATTTTCGATCTATTAGGAGCTTTTATGGGTAAACCAAACTGGGCTGAGCTGATGCGCGAGCGCATGCATGGGCTGGCGGAGTCGCTGGGCAATCTGTTGATGGAGGCGTTCCACTACCTGGCGCTGTTTGCCATCGGCGCGATCACGGCTTGGGCGGCGGTGATGGCCTTTCTCGGCATGCTGGAAAAGGGCCACATCACGGTCGATGACATCCTGCTGCTGTTCATTTATCTGGAATTGGCGGCGATGGTGGGGATCTATTTCAAGACCAACCACATGCCGATCCGCTTCATGATCTATGTGGCGATTACTGCGCTGACCCGCCTGATGATTTCCGACATTTCGCACAACCATAAACCCGACATGGGCGTGGTGATGGTCTCCGGGGCGATTCTGTTGCTGGCGGTGGCGATTTTTGTGGTGCGCTATGCCTCCTCGCGCTTTCCGGCGGTGCAGGCTGACGGTCAACGCCGCAAACGCAATTCGGCCGATGATGCGGCTGAGAAAGACGATACGCAGAGCGATGACTAAGAGCGGGTCAGTCGCTTAACGGCGCAAACAGCGCCTGCAGGTCGTCTTCGCTGAGCTGCAGCTGGGTCTGGCTGCCGCCTTCCAGTACGCCGCGGGCCAGGCTGGCCTTGGCCTTCTGCAGCTGCTGGATCTTCTCTTCAACGCTGCCACGGGCGATCAGTTTGTAGACGAACACCGGCTTGTCCTGGCCGATGCGGTAGGCGCGGTCGCTGGCCTGGGCTTCGGCGGCGGGGTTCCACCAGGGGTCGAAGTGGATCACCGTATCGGCGGCGGTCAGGTTCAGGCCTGCGCCACCGGCCTTGAGGCTGATCAGGAAGATCGGCAGCTCGCCAGCCTGGAATTGCTGCACCGGGGTGCGGCGGTCCTGGGTGCTGCCGGTGAGCTTGGCGTAGGGAATGTTGCGCGCCTTCAATTCGACTTCGATCAGCGCCAGCATCGAGGTGAACTGCGAGAACAGCAGCACCCGCCGGCCTTCGGCAAACAACTCTTCAAGCATTTCCAGCAGGCCGCTGAGCTTGCCAGAGTCCGCGCTGGTCAGGCTGCTGTCGCTTTCATCACCGAGCAGGCGCAAGTCGCAGCAGGCCTGGCGCAGGCGCAGCAGCGCTTCGAGAATCACGATCTGGCTGCGTGCCAGACCCTGGCGGGCGATTTCCGCACGGACCTTCTGGTCCATGGCCAGGCGCAGGGTTTCGTAACGGTCGCGCTGCGCCGCGCTGAGTTCGACCCAGTGGGTGATTTCGGTTTTCGGCGGCAGCTCGCTGGCCACCTGCTCCTTGGTGCGGCGCAGGATAAACGGCTTGATCCGCCCGGTCAGGTGGGTCAGGCGCTGCTGGTTGGCGTTCTTTTCAATCGGCGTGCGGTAGTCGCGGGTAAAGCTTTTGCTGTCGCCCAGCCAGCCGGGCATAAGGAAGTTGAACAGCGACCACAGCTCGCCGAGGTGATTTTCCAGCGGCGTGCCGGTCAGGCACAGGCGCTGTCCGGCGTGTAATTGCCCGGCAGCGACGGCGGCCTTGCTGCGCGGGTTCTTGATGTTCTGCGCTTCATCGAGAATCAGCAGGCGATACCGATAGGCGCTCAATGCCTTGAGATCGCGTGGCAGCAGGGCGTAGGTGGTGAGGATGATCTGGTGCTCGTCGATCTGCTTGAACAGCGCGCGGCGCTTCGGCCCGTGCAGGGCCAGTACCTTGAGCTGCGGGGTGAAGCGCGCGGCTTCATCCTGCCAGTTGGGAATCAGGCTGGTGGGCATGACGATCAGCGCCGGCTGCTGCAAACGTCCGGCGTTGAACTCGCAGAGGATATGGCCGAGGGTCTGCAGGGTTTTGCCCAGACCCATGTCATCGGCCAGCAGGCCGCCGACTTCCAGCTCGGCCAACCCCTGCATCCAGGCCAGCCCTTGCAGCTGATAGGGCCGTAGCTCTGCTTCTAAGCCGGCAGGCGCTTGCAAGGTGGCGCTGTCCAGGCGCTGCAGGCGTTCGGCGAAGTCGCGCAACTGGTCGCCGCCTTGCCAACTGAGTGCCGGGCCTTCTTGCAGGTGGTTCAGCCGCGCGGCATCCAGACGCGACAGGCGCAGGCGCTGGCTGGACTCGCCCGGCTCGCGCACAAACAGCTCGCCGAGGGTCGCCAACAAAGGTTTCAACCGCGCCAGCGGCAGGGCCACGCGCTTGTGGTTGTGCGGCAGGCTGACCAGCAGCACCTCATCGTCATCGCGCTTGTTCAGCGCTTCGCCATTGAGCAGCCAGGGTGCGCGGCGGATGGCCTGCAGCAGAATTGGCAGCAGGCTGATGCGCTGGCCTTCGACCTCGATGCCCAGCTCCAGGTCGAACCAGTTCTGCTCGGGGTCTTCCTCGACTTCGGCGTACCAGTCATCGACCTGGGTCAGGTTGAACTGGAAGTCCGGTTGCATGCGGATCTGCCAGCCTTCCTCGCGCAGCAGCGGCAATTGCTCGCGGACAAACAGCAGCCAGGCGGCCTCATTGGGTTGCTCGTAGGCTTCGCCGGCGCTTTCCGGTAGCGCTTCGCTCTGCCGTAGCGCCACTTGCAGGCCGGTCTGCTCCAGGCGCTTGCGCAGTTGGGTTTCAGCGCTGATGTCACGCACGATGCGCAGGCTGTGCTGGGCGCTCTGCTTGATCAGCAGGTCCTTGCCCTGTTTGCCCGCCGCCAGATGGCCCTGGTAGTCGAAGGCCAGGGCGGCGCGGTGCTGGGTTTGTTCCTGCATACGGCCCTTGCGTGCATCAAAGTGCACGCGCACCAGGCTGCCGAGGCTCAGTACCGGGCTGGGCTGCAGGTTTTCCAGGCACTCTTCGCGGGCCTGCGGGCTGCTGACGATCAGCGGCGAGAGGTCGACGCCTTGTTCCTGCTGGGTTTGCAGGGTGAGCAGGGCGCTGGCCACGTGTTTGCAGTTGAAGCCCACTGGGCAGCTGCAATGGCCGGTCACGCCCCAGCCCTGGCCGTAATGGTGCAGGGTGATGCGCTGTTGATAGGTTTGCGCACCGGAGCCACGGCAGCTGGCCAGCAGGGTGCTGTCCTTGAGGCTGAGCAAACGGCTGCGGCCTTGCGCGGCATAACCCTGGCCGCGCTGCAGATCGCCCACGCCGAATTCCGCGCGCCAGTCTTCCTGGCGTAGATGCAGGATATCGAGGGCCATCAGTGGCACCGGGCTGGCGAGTGGATGAATCGTGGCATGGGCAGCTTTCTCGAAGGCAGCCGATGATTCTTGCACAGCCAGCGCGGGATTAGCAGGCTGTTTTCAGGCGCAGGGCGCGCAAGCTGCGTTGCCTGATAGGCGGGTATGCGGCGGGCTGATGCTGCTTGGGGTGAAATCAGGGGCGTTGCAGGGCGGCGCGGTATTGCCCCGGCGTGGCACTGAAGGCCTGGCGGAAACGGTTGTTGAAGTGGCTGGCGCCGGCAAAGCCGCAGGCCAGGGCCACTTCAGCCAATGGCAGGGTGCTGTGTTGCAGCAGCTGTTGGCCATGGCGCAGGCGCTGCGCCAGCACATAGCGGTGTGGCGGCAGGCCGAAGCTGAGCTGGAACATCCGTGCGAAGTGGTATTCGGACAGCGCGCATACGCCGGCCAACTGGCCCAGGCTGAGCGCCTCACTGAGGTTGGCCTGGATAAACTCGCGTATCCGTCGGCGCTGGCTAGGGGCCAGACCGCCGCTCAGGCGCAGGCCTTCGCGGCGGCCGACCTGGGACAGCAGGGCGTGGTTGATCAGGCCATGGGCCAGGCTGCTGCTGAGCAGGCGTTCGGCCGGCTCGAACCAATCCAGCTGGCTGAGCTGGCGAAAGCGCTGGGCCTGCTGTGGGTCGTCGAGAAAGGTGCCTTCGCGCAGTTCCAGTTCCCGTGGTTCACGGTCCAGCAGATTGACGGCCGCCAGGGCGAACTGCTCCTGGCTGATATACAGATGGGCCAGCTGGATTTCACCGTTGATCACCCATTCCGACTGATGCCCGGCCGGGAGGATGCACAGCTTGTCCGGCGCGCCTTTGCTGTGCGGGCTCTCGCGGCGGAAGGTGCCGGTGCCGCCGGCCAGGTAGCAGGACAGCGTGTGATGGCTGGGCGCCTGATAGTCGCGCGCATCATGGCGGTTGCTCCACACGGCCGCCGCCAGCCCATCGCCCAGCTCGGCACTGCGGTGCAGGCGGGTGTTGGGCGAGCTGTGCATGCTCTGGAAAACCTGTAGGTGCTCAAGTTGCGACATAAATCCTCCGTCGCCCCATGCTACGCCTGGCCTGCCGGCGTGCCAGCCCCCACAGGTGGAAAAGCGCAAGATTATGCAAGGCGTGGCTATTTATAGCTGTCGAGAATTTCCAGGTAGCGCGGCTGCTGCTTGAGCGCGTTCAGGCTGTTCTGCAGACGGGTAAGCTGCACCGCGTCGGTGTCCAGACTGAAGGCGTAATACATGGCGCTTTCCTTGAGCACATGCACCGGGGTGAAGTCGTGGCTGTGCATGTCCAGGTTGCGGATAAACCAGTAGGCGGTGGTTTCGTCGTAGGCCCAGAGGTCGATGCGGCTGTTGTGCAGCAGATTGGCCAGTTGAATCGCGCTGGCGGATATCTGCAGCTGATGGTCTTTGATGCCCAGGCTGTTAAGTAGGTGATGGCCGACATCATCGCGAATCACTCCGATGCGCTGCGCGCTAAGGTCTGCCGGTTGCTTGATCTGTATCTGGCGATCCCGGCGCGCCAGCAGCACGATGCGGCTGGGCATGATCGGCCCGACCCATTTGAACTGCGGGCCGCGCTCCTCGGTGCGGGTCATGGAAAACAGCATCACCCCTGGGCCTTTGCGCGCCATCTGATATCCGCGCGCCCAGGGCAGCGAGCGAATATCCCGGCGCGCGATGGGCAGCCCGGCGCTGGCAGCCGCTTCCAGCAGAATATCCACGGTAATGCCGCGGGCGATGCCGCTTTCGGTGTAGTTGTAGGGCGGGAATTCTTCGGTGATGAAGTCCAGCGACTCCCACTTGGCTTCGGCATGCAACAGCGCAGGGCAGATCAGGCAGAGGGCAATAAACGCGAGCACGTGGCCAAGTCGAGCGGGCATGCGGCATACCTCAGGCTACAGGTACGGCCCGGTGACCCAGGCCGGATGCTGCTGGTGCATCCTGTATTGACGCTAGCCTGCTGGGCATAGGCTGTCGACCCGCCGCATATACCGCTCTGGATGGTCATTTTCGGGCATGCGAGTGAATGGCTATTAACCGTTGGGATCGAGCAGTCAGCCCTGCGCGCGCTCGTACCAGCCCTTGCTGTTATTGACCATGCGCACCAGCCAGAGCATGACCGGCACCTCGATCAGCACACCGACCACCGTGGCCAGCGCGGCGCCGGAGTTGAAGCCGTAGAGCACGATGGCCACGGCCACGGCGAGCTCGAAGAAGTTCGAGGCGCCGATCATCGCCGCTGGCCCGGCGATATCGTGGCGCACCTTGAGTTGGCGGCACATCCAGTAACCCAGTGCGGCGATAAACAGGGTCTGCAGCAGGATTGGTACTGCCAGCATGGCGATGATCAGCGGCTGCGCAACTATGGTCTGGCCCTGGAAGGAGAACAGCAGCACCAGGGTGGCGAGCAGGGCGAGGATAGAAAACGGGCCGATGCGTGCCAGCACCGCTTGCAGCGTCGCATCCCCCCGGCGCAGCAGGCGCGCGCGGATAAATTGGGCGATGGCCAGAGGGATGACGATATACATCACCACCGACAGCAGCAGGGTGTCCCACGGCACCGGGATCGACGATACGCCGAGTAGTAGGGCGACGATGGGCGCGAAGGCGAGCACCATTACCAGGTCGTTGATCGCCACCTGAGTCAGGGTGAAGTTGGCGTTGCCCTTACACAGGTTGCTCCAGACGAACACCATGGCGGTGCAGGGCGCGGCGCCGAGCAGAATCAGCCCTGCCACGTAGCTGTCGATCTGCTCGGCCGGCAGCCAATCGGCGAAAACATGGCGCAGAAACAGCCAGGCCATAAAGGCCATGGTGAAGGGTTTGATCAGCCAGTTGATGCTCAGGGTCACGCCAAGACCGGCGCGCTGCTGGTAGACCTCGCCGATGGCGCGAAAGTCGATCTTTATCAGCATGGGGATGATCATCACCCAGATCAGCAGCCCCACCGGGATATTCACCTGGGCGATTTCCAGCGCGCCTACAGCCTTGGCGGCCTCAGGCGCATACAGGCCGAGCAGGGTGCCGCC
Organism: Pseudomonas sp.; assembly: GCF_030690725.1. Lineage (GTDB taxonomy): Bacteria > Pseudomonadota > Gammaproteobacteria > Pseudomonadales > Pseudomonadaceae > Aquipseudomonas. The sequence continues at coordinate 58,587 of NZ_JAUYGD010000067.1, forward strand.
GATAATGCAGAGAAATACCCAGAGCGTCAGGTAGCGCTCGAAAAACCCCAGCGGGGCACCTGCGGCTTGCTTGCCGATCACTTCACACTGGCTGGACATCGCAGTTTCCTTGCGGCTGAGCGACCAGTCTAGTGGCGCTCGGGTAATGGATTATTGATCCAGATCGCCCTGCAGGGCGTCGGCTATTTCACTGACCGTGCTGCGCGCGGTGCGGGTGACGCCGATCAGAGTGGCTGAGGCCGCGCCGGTCCATTCGCCATAACCGACCAGCCACAAGCCGGGTTGCTTGCAGGCGCGGGTGCCATCGACGGCGATCTTGCCATCGGCTTCCAGCACACCCAGGCCTTGCAGATGATCCAGCGCCGGGCGAAAGCCGGTGCACCAGATCACCGCATCCACCGCCTCGCGGCGACCCTCGGCCCATTCCACTCCATCTGCGGTAAAACGCTGGAACGGCCGCTCGGCCACCAGCACGCCACGCTCGCGGGCCTCACGTACCGGCTCGACCATGACGATATCGCCCAGGCCGCCCACCGGCTGATCGATCACCCGGCCTTCCTGCTGAGCCTTCCAGCGCTCGGTGGCGCGTTCGAACAGCACCCGGCCATCGACCTCATCGGGCAGAAAGGCTGGCGGCTCCGGGGTGATCCACAGGGTGTCGGCGACTTTCGACACCTCGGCGAGAATTTGCGCCCCGGAGTTGCCACCACCTACCACCAGCACGCGTTTGCCAGCAAAGGCCTGCGGGTTGCGGTAATGCGCCGAGTGCAGCTGCTGGCCAGCAAACTGGGCACTGCCGGGGTAAACCGGGATAAAGGGTTTGCTCCAGGTGCCGGTGGCGCTGACCAAGGCCCGGCAACGCCATTGCTGGCTGCCGGCCTGGACCACAAACAGCTCGCCTTTTCGCGTCACCGAATCGACATGCATCGGCCGCACAATTGGCAACTGATAGCGCGCCTCGTACTGCGCGAGGTAGTCAATCACCGCATCGCGGTGCGGGTAGCCGGGCTCAGGGTTGGGCATCTGCCAGCCGGCGATGGAACTCCAGGTGGCGGGGGAGAACAGCCGTAGCGAATCCCAGCCATGCTGCCAGGCGCCGCCGGGTTGCGCCTGATCATCCAGCAGCAGAAACGACAGCTGGGTGCGCCGTAGAAAGTAGGCAGTCGCCAGCGCGGCCTGACCACCGCCGATAATCAGAACATCCACTGGGGCTTGCGTGGGCATGCAGTCGCTCCTTGGTTGCTCGCTTGTGGCGAGTGCCGGGCTGTGAAGATATACGGTTTACAAGATATACGGATATCAATATATTCGCCAAATCGTATTTGTCGGGCACCACTGCCATGAGCCAAAAAATTCGCGTGCTGTTTCTCTGCGTTGCCAACGCCGCCCGCTCGCAGATGGCTGAAGCGCTGCTACGTCATACCGACCCCGAAGGCTATGAGGTTTTTAGCGCCGGCACTCTGCCTGGTGAGGTTGATCCGCGTGCACGCCAGGCCCTGGAGCAGTTGGGCGTGAGCGCAGAGGGCCTGCACAGCAAGCCGCTGGAGAGCTTCGACGGTCAGCAGTTCGACTACGTGATCACCCTGTGCGACAAGTCCGCGTTCGAGTGCAGCACCTTGCCAGGGGCCGGCGAATACATCGCCTGGGACTTCGAGGACCCGGCCAGCAGTCGGCAGAAGAATGCCTACAAGCACTGTCTGCAGCAGATCCACGAGCGCATCAAGATGTTCGTGCTGGTCAAGAGCAAGGCCCAGGCTCCGCTGCAGATGCTGGCGCCGGTCACCTTGTTCAAATGCCTGGCCGACGACACCCGCGCGCGCATGACCCAGCTAATTGCCCAGGAAGGCGAGCTGTGCGTCTGCGAGCTGACCGCTGCCCTGCAGGAAAGCCAGCCGAAGATCTCCCGCCACCTGGCCCAGCTGCGCAGTAGCGGCCTGTTACAGGACCGCCGCGCCGGGCAGTGGGTCTACTACCGGCTGCACCCACAACTGCCGGCCTGGGTTGGCCAGATCCTGGCGCAGGTGCTCCAGGCTGAAGATCCACAACTGGCCGAGGATCGCTTGCGTCTGCACGGCATGCGTGACCGCCCTGATCGCGCCTCACTGTGCGGCTGAGCCACTGTTTTCTGGAGAAAGGCCATGAGCCCCGAACTGCCGAATATCGACCCCGAACTGCTCGATCTGCCGGGCCAGAAGCAACTGGCCAAACCGCCCGTCACACACAAGCCACGCATTCTGCTGCTGTATGGCTCCAACCGCGCACGCTCCTACAGCCGTCTGCTGACTGAAGAAGCCGCACGCCTGCTTGAGCAGTTCGGTGCCGAAGCGCGCATCTTCAACCCCAGCGGCCTGCCGCTGCCGGACGATGCCCCCGAGGATCACCCCAAGGTGCAGGAGCTGCGCGAGCTGGTGCTGTGGAGCGAGGGCATGGTTTGGTGTTCGCCGGAGCGTCATGGCGCGATGACCGGGGTGTTCAAATCGCAGATCGACTGGATTCCCCTGAGCATGGGTGCGGTGCGCCCGACTCAGGGCAAGACCCTGGCGTTGATGCAGGTCAGCGGCGGCTCGCAATCCTTCAATGCGCTGAACCAGATGCGCGTGCTGGGGCGCTGGATGCGCATGTTCACCATCCCTAATCAGTCCTCGGTGGCCAAGGCATTTCTCGAATTTGACGACGCTGGGCGGATGAAGCCTTCGGCCTATTACGACCGGGTGGTCGATGTGATGGAGGAGCTGGTCAAGTTCACCCTGCTGCTGCGCGGCCAAACGGACTACCTGGTGGACCGCTACTCCGAGCGCAAGGAGTCGGCCGAGCAGCTGAGCAAACGGGTCAATCAGGCTTCCATTTAATTCTCAGGATTACTTCGCATGTCTCATCCTTTTGACATTCTCAGCATTGCCAATCGTCCCGGTCGGTTGATCTTCACGCCGTGCCCAGGCACCAAGGACAGCAGCCTCGACAGCGCCTTGAACACCCTGCAACAGGCCGGCGCCGATGCCGTGCTGACCTTGATGCCGTCCGCCGAGCTGGAACTCAATGCCGCCAGCGAGTTGCCCGCGCTGTGCGCCGCGCAAGGTTTGCTCTGGCTGCACTTGCCGGTGGCCGACGAGCAGGTGCCGCAGGCGGATTTCGACGCCGCCTGGCCGGCGGCCATGGCGCAGATTGCTGAGCTGCTGGCCGCCGACAAGGCCATCGCCATTCACTGCAAGGGCGGCTCCGGGCGTACCGGGCTGATTGCTGCGCGCATCCTGATCGAGTTGGGTATTGAGCGCAGCGAGGCCGTTAGCCTGGTGCAGGCGCTGCGGCCGAAAGCCATTCAGCATCCGGCCCATGTGGGCTGGCTCGCCCAGTTCGACAACTGAGGTGAGCATGCTCAACACCCTGGGCCTGTTCGCCCTCACGGCGTTGGCCGAAATCATCGGCTGTTACCTGCCGTACCTGTGGCTCAAGCAGGGCAAGAGCATCTGGTTACTGGTGCCGGCCGCCGCCGCGCTGGCGTTGTTCGCCTGGTTGCTGACCTTGCACCCGACCGCCGCCGGGCGGGTGTATGCCGCTTACGGCGGGGTGTATGTGGCGATGGCAATCATCTGGCTGTGGCTGGTGGACGGCATTCGCCCGACCCATTGGGACCTGCTGGGCGCGGCTGTGGCCATGCTCGGTATGGCGATCATTATGTTTGCGCCGCGTAGCGCCTAATCACGTTGTAGAGGGAATTGGTTTATGGCTATCAAGGTAGGTATCAACGGTTTTGGTCGTATTGGTCGCCTGGCGCTGCGCGCTGCCTGGGGCTGGTCGGAACTGGAGTTTGTGCAGATCAACGACCCGGCAGGTGACGCCGCGACCCATGCGCATCTGCTGAATTTCGACTCGGTGCACGGCCGCTGGCAGCATGAGGCGAGCAGCGAAGGCGAGTGCATCCTGATCGACGGCAAACGCATCCAGGTCACGGCCAACAAGACCATTGCCGATACCGACTGGAGCGGCTGCGATCTAGTGATCGAAGCCAGCGGCAAGATGAAAACCGTTGCGGTGCTGCAAGGCTATCTCGACCAAGGCGTGAAACGCGTGGTGGTCTGCGCGCCGGTAAAAGAGTCGGGCGCGCTGAATATAGTCATGGGCGTCAACCAGCAGTTGTTCGACCCGGCGCAGCACCGCATCGTCACTGCCGCCTCCTGCACCACCAACTGCCTGGCCCCGGTGGTTAAGGTGATCCACGAACACCTTGGCATCCGCCACGGTTCGATCACCACCATCCATGACCTGACCAACACCCAGAGCATCCTCGATACGCCGCACAAGGATCTGCGCCGGGCCCGCGCTTCGGGTATGAGCCTAATCCCCACCAGCACCGGCTCGGCCACGGCCATCGCGGAAATCTTCCCCGAGCTGCGCGGCAAGCTCAACGGCCACGCGGTGCGCGTACCACTGGCCAATGCCTCGTTGACTGACTGCGTATTCGAGGTGGAACGCGCCACTTCGGTGGAGGAGGTCAACGCACTGCTTAAAGCTGCCGCTGACGGTCCGCTCAAGGGCATTCTCGGTTACGAGGAGCGGCCGCTGGTATCCATCGACTACCGCACCGACCCGCGCTCTTCGATTATCGATGCGCTGTCGACCATGGTGGTCAACGGCACCCAGGTGAAGCTCTACGCCTGGTACGACAACGAATGGGGCTACGCCAATCGTGCGGTGGAGTTGGCGCGGATGGTGGGCGCAGCCGATTGATCCTTAGGGCGAGCACCGCCAAACCTCGTAGGGTGGATGGCGCTTTATCCATCCACCGACAGCAATGGTGGATGAAAAAGGCGTCATCCACCCTACGGGCTACCTCGCTTAAAACTCGCCCCTTTGGGGAGAGGCCAAAGGCACCGCGAATGATCAGGGAATAAACTCATGCACGCCTTATCCCGCCTAGCCCCCGAAGTGCGCCAATACCTGCTGGTAACCGGCAACTACTGGGCCTTTACCCTTACCGACGGCGCGTTGCGCATGTTGGTGGTGCTGCATTTCCATAGCCTGGGTTATACGCCGCTGCAGATCGCCGCGTTGTTTCTGTTCTATGAGATTTTCGGTGTGGTGACCAATCTGGTTGGCGGCTATCTGGGCGCGCGGCTGGGGCTTAATCGCACCATGAATATCGGCCTGGGCCTGCAGGTCGCGGCCTTGCTGATGCTTACCGTACCGGCCCCCTGGCTGACGATTCCCTGGGTGATGGGCGCACAGGCGCTGTCCGGTATCGCCAAAGACCTGAACAAGATGAGCGCGAAAAGCTCGATCAAGCTGCTGGTGCCGGACAGTCAGCAGGGCACGCTGTACCAGTGGGTGGCGATCCTGACAGGCTCGAAGAATGCGCTCAAGGGCGTGGGTTTCTTTATGGGCGGTGCGTTGCTGGCGCTGCTCGGTTTTTCCGGCGCGGTGCTGGCCATGGCGGCCGTGCTGGCGCTGATCTGGCTGGCCAGCCTATTGCTGCTCAAGAAGGACTTGGGCAAGGCCAAGGCCAAGCCGAAGTTTCGCGACATCCTGTCCAAGAGCCGGGCGATCAATATTCTGTCGGCCGCACGCTTGTTCTTATTTGGCGCGCGCGATGTGTGGTTTGTCGTCGCGTTGCCGGTCTATCTGTCCAGCGTGTTTGGCTGGGATTTCTGGCTGGTCGGCGGCTTTCTCGCTGCCTGGGTAATTGGCTATGGCATGGTGCAGTCCTTCGCCCCGGCCATCACCGGCAAGGCCAGCGGCCAGTTGCCGGATGGCCGCGCGGCATTCGCCTGGGCTGCCGTGCTAGCCGGGTTGCCCGCCGCAATTGCCTTGGGTCTGAACAGTGACTTGCCGGCGCAGTGGGTCTTGCTCGGCGGGCTGATGGTGTTTGGCGCGCTGTTTGCGGTGAACTCCTCGCTGCACAGCTACCTGATTGTCAGCTACGCCAAGGAAGACGGCGTGTCGCTGGATGTCGGCTTCTATTACATGTCCAACGCCCTTGGCCGGCTGATCGGCACGCTGCTGTCGGGCTGGGTCTATCAGGCCTATGGCCTGGAGGCATGCCTGTGGGTGTCATCGGCCTTTGTCCTGCTGGCGGCATTGATTTCTATTGGACTACCCAGGCATCGGGCGGCGGATTAAAAAATTTCCGGGAGCAATTTTTAACGTCGCGTAGCGACGGCCCGTAGGGTGGCCGCCAGGGATGGCAGGCCATAAAAGCGCAAGTTTGTGCAAGAACACTCAGGCTGATCGGGCGCAGACTCTCAACCATCTACTGGGAGTCTGTTGATGAACCTGTCGCTCTATCTGTTGACCGTACTGATCTGGGGCACCACCTGGATCGCCCTCAAGCTGCAACTGGGCGAGGTGGCTATTGCTGCGTCCATCGCCTATCGCTTTGCCCTGGCGGCTGCCGTGCTGTTTGCCGTCCTGCTGCTAAGCGGCCGCCTGCAGAAGCTCGATAAGCGCGGCCAGCTGATCTGCCTGGCGCAGGGGCTGTGCCTGTTCTGCATTAACTTTATGTGCTTCTACACTGCCAGCCAGTGGATACCCAGCGGCCTGGTGGCGGTGATCTTTTCCACAGCAACGCTGTGGAATGCGATCAATGCGCGGCTGTTCTTCAAGCAGAAGATCGCCGCCAATGTTCTGGCCGGTGGTGCGCTGGGGCTTGGTGGTCTGGCCTTGTTGTTCTGGCCTGAGCTGGCCGGGCAGGAGGCCAGTCATGAAACCCTGCTGGGCATCGGTCTGGCATTGATTGGCACCCTGTGTTTCTCCGCCGGCAATATGCTTTCCAGTCTGCAGCAGAAGGCTGGGCTCAAGCCGCTGACTACCAATGCCTGGGGCATGCTCTATGGCGCCCTGATGCTGGTGGCGATCTGCCTGGTCAGCGGCACGCCGTTCGGCTTCGAGTGGAATACGCGCTATATCGGCACCTTGCTGTACCTGGCGATTCCCGGCTCGGTGATCGGCTTTACCGCCTACCTGACTCTGGTCGGACGCATGGGCCCGGAGCGCGCCGCCTACTGCACCGTGTTGTTCCCGGTGGTAGCGCTGAATATCTCGGTGTTTGCCGAGGGCTATCAATGGACGGCGCCGGCGCTGTTCGGCCTGCTGCTAGTGATGCTCGGTAACGTGCTGGTGTTTCGTAAGCCCAAAGCCATACCGATGGCAGTGGCGCGTGAAGCGTAGGGTGGATGACGCTTTTTTCATCCACCATGGGATCGCAAGCGGTGGATGGGTGAAGCGTCATCCACCCTACAAACTGCCCTGACCGCCAAGGGTTAACTCGGCCACTTCCAGGCCGGTTCATCGAGCATGCCCTGACCCTGGATCACGGTTTGCCCCAGCTGTTTTTCCAGGACGATGGCGTTGCATTCGGCGTGTTGCTCCAGGGTGGCGATCAGGCGGCTGGCGTGGGATACCACCCAGACCTGGGTGTGCTGCGAGGCGGCGATAATCAGCCGGCCGAGTGCGGGCAGCAGATCGGGGTGCAGGCTGGTTTCCGGCTCGTTCAGCACCATTAGCGACGGCGGTCTGGGCGTTAACAAGGCGGCCACCAGCAGCAGATAACGCAGGGTGCCGTCCGACAGTTCGCTGGCTGATAAGGGGCGCAAAAGCCCCTCCTGTTGCAGTTCGACGGCGAAGCGCCCACCGGCCTGTATATCGATGCGCAGACGTGCGCCGGGGAAGGCGTCGCTGATCGCCGCATCCAGCGCGGCGGGATCGCCGATTTCACGAATGGTCTGCAAGGCCGCCGCCAGGTCGCGGCCGTCGTGGTGCAGCACCGGGGTGCGGGTGCCCAGTTGCGGTAGGCGCGCGGGCGCTTCGGCATCGCTGCGAAAGTGATCATAGAAGCGCCAGCGGCGGATATGTTCGCGCAGCTGGAACACTTCCGGGCAGGAGGGATCATTGCCGATCTGATCGAACAGACTGTCGAAACTCGGCAGATGCTGGGCCATCACCTGCCAGTTGCGCTCTTCACGCATGCGCACCATCGGCCCGGCGCGGTCCACCAGCAGTGACGCGGGGCGATAGCTTGCCCCGGCCCAGATGCATTCACGCTTGATCTCTGGGTCCAAGGCGAAGGCGGACAGGCTGGGTTCCGGCAGCCCAAGGGAAATGGCATAGCTGAAGTCATCCCCGGCAAAACCCAGGCGCAGACGCCGGGCTTCCTTGCGCGGGCCGCCTTGTACCGGCACCTCGCCGCTGAGCATGCGCCGGCTGATGGTTTCCGGCCCGGCCCAGAAGGTGGAGTCCAGCCCACCTTCGCGAGCCAGGGCATTGACCACGCCGCCCTGGGCGGTTTCCGCCAGCAGGCGCAGGGCGCGATAGAGGTTGGACTTGCCGCTGCCGTTGGCCCCGGTAACCAGATTGAGCCGCCCCAGCGGCAGTACCAGGGTGTTGATCGAGCGGTAGTTGGCGACGGCGAGGGTGTGCAGCATGGGTGTCGTCCTGACAATTAATGAAGGGTTTTTAGCGGCGCGGCTTGCCTAGAACAAGCCTAGTTGGCCGCCGATCAGCGTGGCGAAGTCATCCTCGACAAACGGCAGGATGGCATCGGCCACCGGCTGTAGTTGCCGGGTCAGGTAGTGGTCGTAGTCGATGGCGGCGCTGCGCGCTTCCAGCGGTTGTGGGCCGGCGGTGGTGATCACATAGCTGATCCAGCCGCCACTCTGGTATTGCAGCGGGCGGCCGTGCAGGGCGTTGTATTCGTCGGCCAGGCGCGCGGCGCGCACATGCGGCGGCACGTTGCGCTCGTAGTCGGTGAGCTTGCGACGCAGGCGTTTGCGGTAGATCAGCAGTTCATCCAGCTCGCCATTCAGGGTGCGCTCGACATAATCACGCACATAGCTCTGGTGCGGCTGGTGCAGGAAGATCCGCTCGTACAGCTCACGCTGAAACTGCTGGGCCAGCGGTGACCAGTCGCTGCGTACGGTTTCCAGGCCCTTGTAGACCATCTCATGGCTGCCGTCGGCGTGCGCCACCATCCCGGCATAGCGCTTCTTGCTGCCTTCTTCTGCGCCGCGAATGGTCGGCATTAGAAAGCGCTTGTAATGGGTTTCGAACTGCAGTTCCAGGGCGCTTTCCAGGCCGTACTCATTGTGCAGATGCTCGCGCCACCAGGCGTTGACCTTGGCCACCAGGGCGCGGCCGATCTGCGCGGCATCCTCCTGGGCGTGCGGGCGCTTGAGCCAGACAAAGGTGGAGTCGGTATCGCCGTAGATCACCGCATAGCCCTCGGCCTCGATCAACGCGCGGGTGCGGGCCATGATCTCGTGGCCGCGCAGGGTGATGGAGGAGGCCAGGCGCGTGTCGAAAAAACGGCAACCGCTGGAGCCGAGCACGCCGTAGAAGGCGTTCATGATGATCTTCAGCGCCTGCGACAGCGGCGCGTTGTGCTCACGTTTGGCCGCCTCGCGACCCTGCCACACGCGCTCGACGATGGACGGCAGACAATGCTGGCTGCGGGAGAAGCGCGCGCCGCGAAAGCCCGGCACCGAGTGCTCATCGTCCGGCTGGCGCAGGCCTTCGATCAGCCCCACCGGGTCGATCAGAAAGCTGCGGATAATCGACGGATACAGGCTCTTGTAATCGAGTACCAGCACCGACTCATACAGCCCCGGCTGCGACTCCATCACAAAACCGCCGGGGCTGGCTTGCGGCGGGTTGTCACCCAGGTTCGGCGCGACAAAACCGCGGCGGTGCATCAACGGCATATACAGGTGCTCGAAGGCCGCCACCGAGCCACCGTTGCGGTCGGCGGGCAGGCCGGTGACCGTGGCGCGCTCCAGTAGAAAATCGAGGATTGCGGTTTTGCCGAAGATCCGCGTAACCAGCTCGCAGTCGCGCAGGTTGTAGCGCGCCAGGGCTGGCTTGTCCTCGCGGAACATGCGGTCGATTTCGTCCATGCGCTGGTAGGGCGTGGAAATATCCTTGCCCTCGCCGAGCAGGGTCTGCGCGACGTTTTCCAGGCTGAATGAGGGAAAGCTCCAGGTCGCCGAACGCAGCGTCTCTATGCCGTCGATAATCAGCCGTCCGGCGGCATCGGCGAAATAGTGGCCGTTGCGGCTGCCATGCTCGCGCCACTGCATCTCGCTGCCATCTCGGCCCAAACGCAGCGGAATAGCCAGGCTACGCGCATGTTCGTGCAGCACGCGCAGGTCGAACTGCACCAGGTTCCAGCCGATGATCGCGTCCGGGTCGTGTAGCGCCATCCACTGATTCAGGCGTTCGAGCAGCTGGCCACGGCTGGCGCAGTACTCCAGCTGAAAATCCACATCCGGCGGCTGTTCCGGCGTGCGACCGAGCATATACACGTTGCGCTGGCCGCAGCCCTCGATGGCGATGGAGTACAGCTCGCCGAAGGCATTGGTTTCGATATCCAGCGAGGCCAGCTTGAGGCTTGGCCGGTAATCTGTGCAGGGCTTGATCTGCGCATCCAGCAGCAGGCCATTGCCACTCGGCTCGGGCGTGCCGGCAAACAGCACCGGCGCGGTGATAAAGCGCTCCATCAGGTAGCGCTCCGGCGGGCGCACATCGGCCTCGTACACTTCAACGCCAGCACGGCGCAGCAGCTTGTCGAGGTCCATCAGCTGGCGGTGCTGCTGGCAATACAGGCCCAGCACCGGGCGCTGGTGAAAGTCCTTAAGGCCCAGCGGGCGCAACTCGACGCCGCGCTCTTTGCTTAGCAAGACCTCGGCTTGCTCGCGTTGCGCCGCCGGAATAAACGCCACCGAGGGCTGATAGGGCAGGCGGATATGCCGTGGGCCGTTATCGGTGGCCAGCCAGAACTCCACCTGCGTCCCTGCCGGCGTATCACGCCAGTGCCGGGTCAGCAGAAAGCCCTGTTGTAAGTCCACCGCGCTGCTCTCTAGTGATTTTTGATCGGCCAATTCTACGCGGGCTTTTGTCTGTATGCCTATACAGTGTTTTGGCGACTGCCAAGCGGGCACAGACAAATCCGCCTTTAGGAGTAAAATGCCCGCCCTGATTGACTGCCTGATACCCAAACCATGTCCCTGCCCAAGCACCACCTCGAACTACTGAGCCCGGCGCGCGATACCGCGATTGCCAAGGAAGCCATCCTGCACGGCGCCGATGCGGTGTATATCGGCGGGCCAGGCTTTGGGGCGCGGCATAACGCCAGCAACAGCGTGGCGGAGATTGCCGAGCTGGTGCAGTTTGCCCACCTGTTCTATGCGCGGGTGTTTGTCACCCTCAACACCATCCTGCATGAGGATGAGCTGGAACCGGCGCGGCAGATGATCTGGCAGCTGTACGAAGCCGGCGTCGATGCGCTGATCGTGCAGGACATGGGCGTGATGGAGATGGATATTCCGCCCATCGAGATCCACGCCAGTACCCAGTGCGACATCCGCACCCTGGAAAAAGCCCGCTTCCTCGATGGCGCCGGCTTCTCCCAACTGGTGCTGGCCCGCGAGCTGAACCTGGAAGAGATCGGCAATATCTGCCGCAACGTCGATTCGGCGGTCGAGTTCTTTATCCACGGTGCGCTGTGCGTGGCGTTTTCCGGTCAGTGCAATATCTCCCACGCGCAGACCGGGCGCAGTGCCAACCGTGGTGACTGCTCCCAAGCCTGCCGCCTGCCGTACACCTTGAAAGACGATCAGGGCCGCGTGGTGGCATTTGATAAGCACCTGCTGTCGATGAAGGACAACAACCAGACCGACAACCTGATCTATCTGGTGGATGCCGGCGTGCGCTCGTTCAAGATCGAGGGGCGCTACAAGGACATGAGTTACGTGAAGAACATCACCGCGCACTACCGCCGCGAGCTGGATGCGATTCTCGAGCAACGTCCGCACCTGGAGCGCGCCTCCAGTGGGCGCACTGAGCACTTCTTCACCCCCGATACCGACAAGACCTTCCATCGCGGCAGCACCGATTATTTCGTCACCGACCGCAAGGTGGACATCGGCGCGTTCGACTCGCCAACCTTTACCGGGCTGACCGTGGGCGTGGTGGAAAAGGTCAACAAGCGCGACCTGATCGCCGTCACCGATACGCCGCTGTCCAACGGCGATGGCCTTAACGTGCTGATCAAGCGTGAGGTGGTGGGTTTCCGTGCCAATATCGCCGAGCTAAAAGGTGAGTTCGAGGAAGAGGGCGAGAAGCGCTACCGCTACCGTGTCGAGCCCAATGAGATGCCCGAGGCCATGCACCGCGTGCGTCCGCTGCAGCCGCTGCATCGCAACCTCGACCATAACTGGCAGCAGGCCCTGCAGAAAACCTCATCCGAGCGACGCATTGCGGTCAGCTGGCAGCTCAGCTTGCGCGGCGAGCAGCTGAATGTAAGCGTCACCAGCGACGACGGCATCAGCGCCAGCGTCAGCCTGGCCGGCCCGTTCGCCGCCGCCAAGGACGCCGAACAGGCCCGCGAGCAACTGGCCGATGGCTTGAGCAAACTGGGCACCACTATCTATTACAGCGCTGGCGTGCAGATCGACTGCGAGAGCGTGCCGTTTATCCCGGGCTCGCAACTCAAGGCCCTGCGCCGCGAAGCCATCGAAGCCCTGACCCAGGCCCGTATCGCCGCTCACCCGCGTGGCGGGCGCAAACCCGTCAGCGTGCCGGCACCGGTCTACCCTGAGTCGCACCTGACCTTCCTCTCCAACGTCTACAACGACAAGGCCCGCACCTTCTACAAGCGTTACGGCGTGCAACTGATCGACGCCGCCTACGAGGCCCACGAAGAGTCGGGCGAAGTGCCGGTGATGATCACCAAGCACTGCCTGCGTTTCTCCTTCAACCTGTGCCCGAAACAGGCCAAGGGCGTCACCGGCGTGCGCACCAAAGTCTCGGACATGCAGCTGATCCATCAGGATGAAGTGCTGACCCTGAAGTTCGACTGCAAGCCGTGCGAGATGCACATCATCGGCAAGATGAAGGGCCATATCCTGCATCAGCCGCAACCCGGCAGCGCCCAGAGCAAGGGCGGCGCGGTGGGCTATATCACCCCGGATGATTTGCTAAAGACCATCAAGCGCTAGGGTGAAGCGGCACTCTTAGGATGGGGCGGGCCGCGCAGGTTGAGCGCGGCGATACCCATCAGGTTTTCCACCAGGGAGACTGGCTGTGTTGACTCACGATTCTTGATGGGTATCGCGTTGCTCAACCCATCCTACGGGCTTTGCCTGGGTGCAGGCTCGCCAGCGCGCTAGGATGGTGTTTGTATAGGACGTCGAGCGTTCAATCGGCTGACCTTGCTCTACCAACCAACGTGATAGGGCAGGTAGATTCCTGCTGGGCACGCGCGGATAGCGGTGGTGTTCGCCGTGATAGTTATAGTTGAGGTAGTGGATAAAGGGGCGTTCGAAGGGGTTGCTGGTGTGACTGCGTAGCCTCATAACGCCCGACTCGCCAGGCATAGGCACGTGTTCGCAGAAGCCGCGAATCTGTGACATAAGCAGGCCGACTGTGGCCGCCGAGAGCGGAAAGATAAGTCCGAGCCACAACTGCTGGCCTCCTCCTGTTGCCAGTAGGAAGAATGCCCCCTGTACCGAGATTAGGCCTGCGCACTCACCGAGAGTTATGCTCCAAGGACGAGGCATGCTCAGCCGTTGTTTGAGTAGCGTTGCCATGTGAATCATGTTCCAGCCCAACAGCGGTCTTAGCAGGTGCCAGGTTAGCTGGGTGCGAGTGGCGGTTTCGAGCGCACCGTAGTCGAGCAGTTGCGGGTCGTCATCGTCCCCAACTGAGCTGTGATGTTTTTTGTGCAGGGCATCGAAAGCGATGAAGTCGACTACGGTCCACCAGCCAGCAATGCGTCCAACAATGCGATTAAAGGCAGGTGTGCGGAACAGTGAGCCATGCACGGCTTCGTGCACGAGAAGGGTTGTCTTAGATATCGCTATGCCCAGCGGCACCAGCGCTGCGATTGCTAGCCAGGGCGAAAGGCTGGCCCAGAAAGGCAACATGGCAATATGAATCAGTGGAACCCCAAGTAGTCGGAGGGTCGCGCGTAGCCCCCACGCATCGGAGGTTTCGAAGAAGTATTTAGGAATGATTAGCTTGGCCTGCATGGTTTTTACGTGTCCTTCCATAGCGCTTATCCCATTTGGTTGTTCTTGATAGTACCTAGGATGGCTCAGGCGCAGCGCTAACCATCAAGTTCTTCACTCTGCCTATTTGCGTACTCACTAATGTCGCTTGCCAAAACCCTTGGCGAGAAACAGCCACGCCATCAGCGGATAACAAAAGTAATGCAGGCCAAAGATCAGCAACCCCATCGGGCTGGGATCGTCTTGCAGCGCCATCATTGCCAATAAACCCAGATAGAGCAGGGCCAGGATGCCGCCATAGAGCGCGAGCAGGCGGCGGCGTTCGCCTTGCAGGGGGCGGCGCTGGTGGCGCCAGGAGAACCACAGGGCCATGCCGCCGGCCACTGCGCTGGCGATCAGCAGGGTGGTGAGTGGGCCGCCGAGTTTGACGAAGGTGCGCAGCAGCAGGTTGAGCATAACAACCGCCACCACGCCGCCAAGGGCCAGGCGGGTGAGCGGGACGCTGCTGGCGCTGGGCGAGTTCATCGGCTGCGCTCCTGATAGTGGATGTGATTAGAGGGTGCGGTTTAGACCGAAGCGTTTTTTCAGCACTTTTTCCAGTAACGCCTTGGGCAACAGTGCGGCCAACAGCGGCATGCTGCGACTGCCATTGCCCAGGCGTAGCAGGCGCGGGCGATTCTTTTGCTGGACTGCGGCCAACAGGTTACGGGCGAAATGGCTGGTAGGGGTGGGGTTGTCTTGTGAGGCGTTGGCGCGGGCGCGGATGCCGTCGCGGATTGGCCACCAAGGCGAGGCTTCGTCGATTAGCTGTTCGGCCTGCTGGCTGGCATTGGCGCCGAAGCTGGAGGCAATCGCGCCGGGCTGCACTTCCATCACGTCGATAGAGAAGGGCGCCAGCTCCAGGCGAAGTGCATCGGTCAGGGCATGTACGGCGGCCTTGGAGGCGCAGTAGGCGCCGGCAAATGGGGTGACCAGCACGCCGGAGACGCTGCCGATATTCACCACCAGGCCCTTGTTCTGCCGTAGCAGTGGAAACATCGCGCGGGTGACGCCGATCAGCGAGAACACGTTGGTTTCGAACTGCTTGCGCATGGCTTCGACGCCGCCATCGAGCAGTGGGCCCATGGCGCCGTAACCGGCGTTATTGATCAGCACGTCGAGGCCACCGATCTCAGCTTTCAGGCGTTCGGCCAACTGACCCAGGGCCAGGCCATCGTTGACGTCCAGTTGCACGGCGTGAAAGCCGGCAGCGTTCAGGGCCGCGAGGTCCTCGGCTTTGCGCGCAGTGGCCCAGACCTGGTAACCGGCCTGCTGGAACACCTCGGCCAGGGCGCGGCCAATACCGCTAGAGCATCCGGTGATCAGTACGCTGGGCTGGGTCATGCAGCTTTCCTTGTTGTTTTCATGGGGCAACGCTCAACGGCTAAAGCTGCCTTGCAGGCGCTCTGCGCGAAATTCTAATGTGCTGGCGCGGTAGCCGCTGCGCAGGGTGGGCAAGGGTAGACAGGTTTGCCAGTCGGCGTCAGGCAGTAATTCGCCGGGGCCGCTGTAGCGCGGGGTTTCATACAGGCGCTCGGCCAGGTTGACGCTGTCGCCGGGGCGGTAGGCGGCGATCTGCCAATGCAGCTCAAGCAGCGCGGCCTGGCTGCCGTTTTTCAGATTCAGGGCCAGCGGGCGATCCGCTGGGCAGCGCTCCGGGGCGTAGTCGAGGCGTAATTCGAGGTGGGCCAGGTGGCGGTTTTCGCGGCTTTCCTGCCAGAGCACCCAGCTGGCGACCAGGCCCAGGCCGATCAGCGCGCCGAGGGAAATCGGCAGTGCCTTGCTCGGGTAGCGGATCAGCAGGATCAGCCAGCTGAGTACCAAGATTGCACCGAATAACATGATCAAAAACGGCCTTGTGTGGGATCAACAGGCGTTCATCCTACACAAGGCCGGGCGGCTGGGTACATGCTTTGCCCCGCCAGCCCATGTGCAGGGCTGGCGGTTGTGCATCAACCGGCTGCGAGACTCAGCTTGGCGGTTTGGCTGCGGCCGTAGACATCATCCAGACGCTGGATGTCGTCTTCGCCCAGGTAACTGCCCGATTGCACTTCGATGATTTCCAGGGGGATCTTGCCGGGGTTGCTCAGGCGGTGCACCGAGGTCATGGGGATGTAGGTGGACTGGTTTTCGGTGAGCAGGAACACCTTGTCATCACAGGTCACCTCGGCGGTGCCGGATACCACGATCCAGTGCTCGGCGCGGTGGTGGTGCATCTGCAGCGAGAGGGTGGCGCCGGGGTTGACCGTGATGTGCTTGACCTGGAAACGCCCGCCCATGTCCACCGAGTCATAAGAGCCCCACGGGCGATAGACCTGGCAGTGGTTCTGGGTTTCGCTGCGGCCGTCGGCATCGAGCTGGTTGACCATGGCCTTGACGTCCTGCACGCGGTCCTTGTGCACGATCATGGTGGCGTCCTTGGTTTCCACCACCACGATGTCCTGCACGCCGATCACCGAGACCAGTTTGCCGTTGCCGTGTACCAGGCAGTTGTGGCTATCGTGGATCACCACATCGCCGGACAGCACGTTGCCCTGGGCGTCCTTGGGGTGTACGTCCCAGATCGAGGACCAGCTGCCGACATCGTTCCAGCCAGCATCCAGCGGCACCACGCAGGCGCGGGTGGTTTTTTCCATCACGGTGTAGTCGATGGAGTTGTCCGGGCAGCAGGCGAAGGTGGCGGCATCGATGGTCACCTGGCTGCCGTCGATCTGGCTGCGTTCGAGCGCCAGCAGGCAGGTGTCATAGATGTCGGCATCGTGCTTTTTCAGCTCTTCGAGGTAACGGCTGGCGCGGAACAGGAACATGCCGCTGTTCCAGTAGTAGTCGCCGCTGGCAACGAACTCGCGGGCACGGGCCTCGTCAGGTTTTTCGACAAATTGCGCAACGCGGATGATGCCCTCGGGCAGGCCTGGGTCCGCGACGGACTTGATATAGCCATAGCCGGTTTCCGGACGGCTGGCGGGGATGCCGAACAGCACCATTTCGCCTTTCTCGGCGGCTCTGCTGGCGAGCTGCAAGGCCGTCTGGAAGGCCTGCTGATCGGTCAGTACATGGTCGGCGGGGAGGATCAGCAGCAGTTCATCGCGGCCTTCGGCGAGCAGCTGCATGGCGGCGATGGCCACGGCCGGCGCGGTGTTGCGGCCGAAGGGCTCAAGCAGGATGGTCTGGGTTTCCAGCAGCTGGGTGTTGAGCTGCTCCTGCACGATAAAGCGGTGCTCCAGGTTGCACACCAGCACCGGCGCCTGCATGCCGGCGAAGCGCAAACGCTTGATGGTTTGCTGGAACAGCGTGTCGCTGCCGGTGAGGGCGAGAAACTGCTTGGGATACTGCTTGCGCGAGAGCGGCCAAAGGCGCGAACCGCTGCCGCCGGAGAGAATTACTGGAATCATTGCATGTACTCCTAAAGCACTTTTGGTCGGGTTGGGTTTACGGCCTGCAGGCCGTGCCCTGTTGCCCAGGCTGGTGAACGGCGCTGGGGGATCACTCCAAAACGCCTGCCACTGCAGGCGCTGCTTTGCCGTGCCGGTCATTGCCAGCACTTGTACTTGTCAGGGGTTATTCCGTTTGCGCCGGGCGTTTGACCCATACGGGCGAGAGCGCCTTGCCGCTGCCGGTGATGTACAGACACACCACTTCGCCACGGGCCAGGGTGACGGGTTTGAGGTCGCTGACTTTGCGCTCGCCGTCGAACAGCGCCAGGCTGACCTTGACCGGGTTGACTTCGCGCTGGCCGTTGGCGTCCGGCGCTACGGCGTCGACCACTGGTTTGCCGTCGGCGGTTTTCAGGCTGAGGGTGCTGTCCGAGAGGTTCTGCACCCGCAGTAGCGCCTTGCGCTTGTTATTGAAGGGCGCCTCGGCCACCAGCTTGGGCGGTTCACCGACCTGGCTGACCAGGGTGTAGAAATGCTCGGCTTCGAGTTTTACCGGCAGGCTGCTGCTGCCGACCTGAGCGCTGTAGCTACCGGCCGGGAGAAAGCTGAAGTCGCTGGAGGCCAGCGGCGCGATGTCGTTCAGCTCGGTGTTGCCGACGCTGAAGTTCTGCTCGCTGTTGCTGGCGTTGTAGCCGCGAATAAAGGTCGAACCCTTGGGCGCGTTGGGCGCATACAGGCCGCCTTCGCCCGCAGTGGCAGTGAGGCTGGTGAGGCTCAAGGCCAGCGCGCAGGCATAGAACATTCCGAAGGTTGAGGTGGGTCTGTGCATGGGTAGAACTCCCTGTGGGTTAATAAAGCGGTACGCAGTACCGCGGTTGCGACGGCAGGCTTTAATGCCTGTCGCTGGCGGCTAGGCGGCGGTTGCCGCTGGGGTGTTTGAGGGCGCTTAGCCACTGCGCGTCGAAGGCGCTGAGGTCGTTGGTCATGGGCAGGTAACGCTCGGGGAACTCCCAGATCACCAGCTGCGGCGGGGCGTCCTGCAGTTCATCGCTTTGCAGGTACTTGAGCATCGGCACCAGCGGGCCCTGGCCATCTTCGGCGTGGTTGCTGAGGTCGCGTTGCAGGTGCTGGCGCAGAGCCCCGGCAAAATTCCACGAGGGATTGGCGCTGTAACTGGTGCCAACCAGGGCCACCGGCATTTCGCTGTCGCTGAACAACGCATCGGCCCCCGCAGCCTGCTCGGCGGCCTGGGTTTCGTTGCGGCGCAGCTGATCGGGTGGTGGCAGCAGGTGGCCGAACAGTGGCTCCAGCGGCAGAAAGCGGGTGAGGTCGCCGTTGTAGGGCTTCGCCGGGCTGGCTTGGGTGACAAATACCTGCGGCTCGCCCGCCAGGGTGATGGTGCTCTTCAGCGTACTGCTCAGTTGCTGGGCAACCAGGTCTGCGCCCTCGGGCGTCCAGTGGGTGTCGGTGCGCAGGAACATGGCGCCGCTGGCTTTGCCGGCCTGCAAGGTGCTGAGCAGGTCCGGCGCGGCAATATCGGCGTCGCGCACCTCGTTGAGGAAGCGCTGGTAAAGCCCCTGGCGCAAGCTGCTGACCGGGTTGTCACCGACAAATTCCGGGTACAGCCGCGACTTGCTCGGCACGATGGCCAGCAACAGCATCACGTCGTGCTGCGCCAGCTCATCGCGTACACCCTTGATCAGCGCCAGGTTCTCGCGCACCTGCTGCGGGCCGTCGACTTCCGGTTTGAACTCTTCACTGGAGTACAGCCAGCCCTGCTCACCAATCTGCACGCCAGGGCGGCCTGCGTTGAACAGTAGAAAGTCCAGGCCGGCCCACAGACTGGTGCCGAGGGTCTTGATCGGGAAGTGCTCGTCGTAATGACTTTCGAAGGTCTTCGCCAGGCCACCGTCGATGATGCTGAACTGCTTGGGCAGCTGATAACTCAGCACCCCGCGCATGGACCAGACAAACAACAGGCCCAGCACGCCGATAAACAGCGCGACATAGAGTGTGCGTAACGGGCGCGTCATGGTCGGCCTCCTCAAAACTGGAAGTACAGAAACGGCGAGTAGCTTTGCGCCGAGAGCTTGAGCAGCGAGGCGCAAAACAACAGCAGCAAGGCGCCGCGCATCAGGTAACGGGGCAGGGCGATGCTCGCGCTGGCTGGTGCCAGCAGCAGGGCGCCGCTGTTGGGAATCAACCCGTTGCCAGCGCTTTGCGCGCGCTGTCGGTAGAACTGGCGCAGGCCGCAGAACGCCATCACTGCGTAGGCCAGCAGCAGGGTGGCGATCTGCAGGTCGCTGATGCTGGCGCGGTTCAGTTCACTCAGGGCCCAACCCTGGCTGCTGAACATCGCCGGGCTGAACATGGCGCTGTACATGCGCCAGGCCACGTCGAGGTTCTCGGCGCGGAAGATCACCCAGCCGAGCATTACCAGGAGGAAGGTGAACAGCCATTTCAGCGGGTTGATCAGCGTGGGTGCAGCGTTCACCCCCAGCGCTCGCTCAATGGCCAACCACATGCCGTGCCAGGCGCCCCAGATCAGGAACGTCCAGTTGGCGCCGTGCCAGAAACCGCCCAGCAGCATGGTCAGAAACAGGTTGCGGTAGGTGTTGAAGGTGCCACCACGGTTGCCGCCCAGCGGCACGTACAGGTAGTCGCGCAGCCAGGTGGAGAGGCTGATGTGCCAGCGTCGCCAGAACTCGGTGATCGACTGGCTGATATAGGGCTGGTTGAAGTTCTCCATAAAGCGGAAACCCATCATCAGACCCAGGCCGATGGCCATGTCGCTGTAGCCGGAGAAGTCGAAATACAGCTGCGCGGTGTAGGCCAGCATGCCCAGCCAGGCGTCGCCGGTGCTGGGGTTCTGCAGGGCGAAAATATGGTCCACCAGCGGTGCCAGGCTGTCGGCGATAAACACCTTCTTGACGAAGCCCTGCATAAAGCGCGTGGCGCCTTCGCTGAACTTGTCGAGGCTGTGGCTGCGCTCGGTGAACTGGTCGGCCAGGTCCTTGTAGCGCAGCACGGGCCCGGCAATCAGCTGCGGGAACAGGGCGATAAAGGCGGCGAAATTAACCAGATTTTCTGTGGGTTTGGTGTCGCCGCGGTACACGTCGATCAGGTAGCTGAGCGACTGGAAGATATAGAAGGAAATACCGATTGGCAGGATCACATGGGTCAGCAGGAACGGCTCCAGGCCGGCTGCCTCCATCACCTTGTTGATGTTCGCTACGCCGAAGTTGGCGTACTTGAAGTAGCCCAGGGTCGCCAGGTTGCCGACTATCCCCCACAGCACCCAGCGCTGCGCCGCCTTGCTACGGACTCCAGCGGCATGAATGCGCAGGCCGAAGATGTAGTTCCACAGGGTGACTGCGACAAACAGCAGGAGGAAATCCACCCGCCACCAGGCGTAGAAGGCATAGCTGCCGATCAGGATCAGCAGGTTGCGATAGCGATTACTGCTCAGGTAATACAGGCCGAGAAAGATCGGCAGAAACAGGAACAGGAATACGTTGGATGAAAACACCATCCGTAGATCTCCGTTGAGTAGCAACTCTTCCGGGGCTCGCAAGCCCCCCTTTCCCCCCGCGAGCAGGAGGTTTGTTTCACCCCGTCACCGGACGGGTTTACCGACGTAGCAGCGCCTGGGCTAAACGCTCAGCCCAGTGCGCGAATCAACTGCCCTTGGCGTGCTTGGGCTCGAATACCTGGCTGACGTTGCCGCCGAGGCGGAAGGTCTTGAACGGGCCCATCGTCTGCTGCAGCGCCTGGGCGTCGGCCGAGCAGGCATAGAGCACGCAATAGGGCGCGAGCCAGGCGTATTTGTTGGGTTTTTTCAGGTCGTCCATGTCCTGTTTGTCGCCGGTTTTGCCGACGAAATCGTCCGGGTCATCCACCCCGTTCAGTACCCGTTCGGCCAGGCGCTGCAGTGCGCCGTGGTTCTCCGCGCGTAGATCGACGCCATTGGCCTGGGCGAAGGCGGCGATCATCACCAGCGGCGGCAGGCTGTAGTTGTGGTAAGCCAGGGCGCGCTGGCTGCGTTTCAGCTCGTTGGGCAGGTAGCCGTCGGCGTCAACCTGGTTGGCACCTACGCGAAACTGCGCCACGGCCCAGTCGAACAGGTCGCGGCGATCGGTGGCGATGGCCGTGGCCATTACCGACCAGGCGGACCAGTAACTGTGGTTATTGATTTTCTTCAGCGGCAGATCGCTCCAGTCCTGCACGGTGTGCTCGGCCAGCGTGCTGAACCAGGCTTCGATGCGCTGGGTTTGTTGCGCATAAGCGGCCAGCGGTTGCGAGGCTGAAAACTTCAGGCGCAGGTAGGCCGAGGCCAGGCTGCCCAGCGCCCATTTGCGCACCGATTTGCCGGTGTGGTTGTACTCGCTGCTGAGCAGGGCGTCGGCTTCTGCCCAGTCGTTCAGCCACTGCAGCGCGCATTCAAGCTGCGCAGGTTGGCCATCGCGCATGTAGTGCATGATCAGCCGGTTGACCCCGCGTTCCATCTCGGTGATGGCGGCGGTCCTGCTACGAAAGGCCTTTTCCGAGTCGAGATTGAGGGTGGCGCGGGCCTTGCCAGAGCCTTCGTATTTGCTGCGAAACACCAGTTTTTCGGTGTAGGGCGGCGGCGTTGCCGGGCAGGCTTGGGCCTTTTTCGCGGTAACCGGCACGGGTGCGTAGTAGCCCGGCGGCGGCACCAGGCTGGCGGCGAACAGCGCTTGGCTGCACAGGGCTGCGCCGAGCAGGCAGGGTGCGAGGAACCAGCGGGTGCGTGGCATCAAACCTCCTGGGCGGTTCATTGCGCGCGCGCCGTAAGGGCTTTGTTGTCAGCGCTGGGGCGCTTGCACAACGTGGCCTCGACGCTGAGATTGGCCGGCATGTTTTCCGGGCTCTGAATGTCCAGGGCGAGCAGGTTGAGATCGGCCCAGTCGGCGTCGTTGCGCAGTTCGAAGACGTAGCGGCCGTCGGTAGGGGCGCGGTCGCTCTGTTCGAGCTTGAAGTTTTCGCGCCGCCCTGTGAGGTACCAGAGGGTGGCCTGGGCCTGATGTATGCCGGGGTCGCTGAAGGTCAGGTCGATCTGGTAATCACCGCCGCGCAGGTCCTGCACGGCGCGTTTTTCGCCGTTGACCAGCACCTGGTTGGCCCCGGGCTTGAGGGTGACCTTATTCTTCATCACTGCCTTGTGGCCCGCACAACCGTTGTCCACCAGTGGCACGGCCTGGCGGTAGAAGCTTTGCTGCGCCAGGTCGTAATGGGTGGCGAATTCCCAGAGCAGAATCTGCGGCGGGTTGTCGTGAAATTCCTGGCTGGTCATGTACTGCAGCAGGGCGCTGTCGAAGCCGCCGCCACTGACCGAGCGGTTAAGCACTTCGGCGCCGCTGTGCTGTTGCAGAAAACCGGCGAAGTTGTAGGCCGGACCGCTGTTGCTGGTACCGACCAGGGCAATCTGCGGGTCGGCTTCGTCGCCGAACAGGCTGTCGCTGTCGGCTTCACCCTGCATGGTGGTCTCGAAACGCGGCACATACTCGGTGGCGTAGGTGGTGCCACAGAAGTGTGCGGCGGTCTTGTGCAGGGTGCCGGCCTTGGGCAGCAGGCCGGTGATGTTGCTTTCGAACTGCTGCTGGGGGATCTCGTCGAACCCCGGGATTTCGTTGAGCGTTGCGGCCACCAGTTTGGCGGTGCGCTCGGCACCGGCGGGCGTCCAGTGGTGGTCGGCCTTGAAGTAGTAGTCGGTGTCCACGCCCTGTTCGTCAAACAGCGGCGACAGGTCGGTGGTCCAGATTCCGGCATGGCGAAAGCCCTCGATGGCCTTGAGGTAGTTCTGCTTGGCCAGATCGAAATTGAACTTGGCTTTTTCCTCGGCGGTGAGCTTTTCGCGGTTTACCAGGCCGCGAGTCGGTTGATAAACGATCAGCAATTCCACGCCTTTGCGCTTGAGCGCATCGCGCAGGCGTTTGAACTGCCGATAGCCGTCGGGTGTGGTGCCAAAGTCGGTGCGCAGGTCATAACGGCTGCGAAACAGCCAGTCACCTTCGCCCTGCACCAGGGCGGTGAAAAAACTCAGGTACTTGGTGTTGTACTGGCTGGGGTCCTGGGCAGCGGGGCACAGCGGGCCGACCCGCTGCACCTGATAGTGCGGTTCGGCCTGCGCGGCAGCGGCGACACCCAGCAGGGTGCAGGCGAGGGCCAGTTGGCGGAATTTGAAAGGCTGTGTGTTCACGTTGTCGTTCCTCAATCCTGGAGTTCGGCCTGGCTTTCCACGGGGTCGATCAGCACGGCCAGTTGGCGGCGCACCATCAGATCGAGGATTTCTTCCTGCTTTTCACCGAGGATGCCGCTGAAGCTGATACCGGTGCTTTTGCTCGGCGCGAGCATTTCCACGCGGTACAGCTCAACCGATAACGGCGAGTCGATAGACAGCGGGCCGGAGCCGTTGGCCGCGAGGGTGCCGCCGACCACGATCATCGAGACCTCGGTGTCGAAGGGGTCGAGCTGGATATTGCGGTCGGTGTCGGAGAGATCCTTGATATGCCCGTACACCCCGCTCAGGCCGTTGGCGGCGGCGACGTTCTCGTACAGGCGGATATTCAGGCTGTTGCGCAGGCGAATGCCGTGGCGGGCATTGTTCAGGACCTGATTGCCCCAGAGCAGGTTGTCCGAACTTTCATAGAGGGTGATGCCGTCGGCATGGTTACCGTACACCTGGTTGTAGGCCACCAGGTTGTTCACGCTGTTACGGTCGATAACGATGCCGGAGAGCTTGTTGTCGTAGCTCTTGTTATTGAAGATCCAGCTGTTGTCGACCTCGCGGGAGATGATGATGCCGTGCTTCTTCTGGGTGCCGTGCACGCGGTTCTCGGCGATGATCAGGCCGTGGGAACGGTCGTGCGGGTCGATGCCGTAGACGATGTTGTCGCGGTAGGTGTTGCCCTTGATCACCACGTTTTCGGCTTCATAGCAGTAGAAGCCGTACCAGTGGTCGACGAATTCCGAATCGATCAGCCAGCCAGTCGGCTCCGGTCGTTTCAGGCGCGCCTGCATGCCGGGGGTGTACTGGGTGATGCTGACGCCGTAGGACTTGCTGGTGTTGTAACCCAGGCTGGTGAATACGCTGGAGGCGATATACAGCTCGCTGCCGCCCCAGGACACCAGAAAGGGGCGGAACTCATCGGCGCTGCGAAAGCTCGCCGGGGCGTTGTCGGCCTCGCGCCAGGCAGTGAGTTTTGTTTCGGTGAAAAACAGCTGACCGTCATTGACCACAAAGCTGCCGCGCTCCTGCGACAGGCGCAGCTCTTTGGTGCTTTTATCGACATGCAGGGTGGCGCCCTGGGCCACCACGATGGGCAGGCGCGCCAGGTAGACGCCCGGTTCAACTTCGCTGAATTGACTGTCCGGCAGGCTGCGCGCCAGATCCTTGGGCGTCACGTAGCCGCCTTCGATAAAGATCGCCTGGGGCATGCCGTTCTGCCGCGTGACCCACTCGCGTATACGTTCGTTACCGCCGATAAAGTCCTTCAGCGCATCCTGCTGCAGCATGCGCCGCACCACCACCTTGCCGCCTGGTGTGCGCTGGATCTTGGCTTCGACGGCCGCAGTGGTGTAGCCGCTGAGGTCGGGCAGTTGCGGTGGGTCCAGGTGCAGCTCGGCAATCGGCGCGCTGGTTACCGTGTAGTTCTGCGTCGGTTTGACTGTTTGCTGCGCTTCGCCGGCTGCTGCCGTGGCTATCCAGGGCGCGGCCGGTTGCAGCGCGCCGAGCAGCATGCCGCTGCACAGCAGGGCAATGCCGATGGCGCGTTTGAGTTTGCTAGGGCGTGGCGTCATGGCGCGGGGTCCTTAGAATTTCCAGATAACATCGATAAAGGCCCGATGCATAAGCGAGTCGGTGTCGCTGCCGTAGGCATCGCCAGGCTTGAATACGCCACCACGGAAACGCACCAGGGCTGCGGGCTCGTCGATGGCTTCGCTCATCGCCGCAGGCAGCAGGCCTTGCTTGAAGTACTTGGTGACGACCAGATCAAGCTCCTGGCCGAGCGCCTTCTCACCGTCCACCAGGGCTACCTGCGGGGCAGGGCTGAGATCGGCGAGTGGATCATCGAAACGCGCGTTGATACCGCTGCGGCCGATCTGCTGGTGCGCATCGACGCGCCAGAAGTGGTGGTAGACCAAGCTGGCGTCGTAGTCGTCGGCCAGCTGCCAGGAGCCGAACAGGGTGGCGGCCTGCAGGTTGCTCAGCTCGCCGCGGAAGGCCTCGCCGAAGCGCTGCACACTGCTACGGGTGCCGGTAAAGGTGGAGCGGTTGCTGTGCAGGCCGGTCTGCCGGTAGTTGTCGTTACCACTGCCGTCGGCATCGCCGCCGCCACTGCCACGGGCGTAGGCCGCACCAATCTGCCAGTGGGGATCAAGGCGCAGACGCAACCCCAGGTCAGTGGCCCAGGCATTCAGATGAGTGCTGCTCTGGCCGCCGGCAACGCTGTCATCCAGGCTGCCGTTGAGGCTGTTACGTTCGCCCGTCAGCGAGGTGAGGCTGGCCCAGTAGTTGAGGCGCTGCTGGTTGCGAAAGTTGTACGCATCGCTGTGCGCGTGCAGGCCCAGCCAGGTGAGGTTGCCGTTGGCGCGTTTGTCCAGGGCATCGATGGGCTGATTGGGGTCGGCCAGCGCGCCGTCGTCGCGTGAGTGATGCGCGCGAAAACCGAGCCAGTGCCCTGGCTGCCACTGAGCGGCAATATCGCCGAACAGGTGCAGACGGTCTTCGTCTTCCGGGGCCAGTTCGTCGAGGTCGCTGCGGTACTCGCTGAAGCGCTGCGCGGCGCCCAGGCTGGCTTGCAGCAGGGTGGTGTCGAAGCGCCAGTTCAGTGCTTCGATATTTGTGTCGCGCCATTGCCCGTCTTCGTTGTGCAGGCGTTGGCGACCCAGGCGCAGGTGTTCGCCGGGGTAGTCGGTGAGGCCGGCGTAGTCGACCCAGAATTCGCGCAGTGCCAGGTAGTTCTTCTTGCGGGTGCGGCCATCGGTCTGGCCGGACTCCGGCTGGTCTGCGGACGACTCCAGGGTATCGGTCTGGATGATGTCGCTGGCCATTACCGCCTGGCCCATGGCGAAGGCACTCCAGTTACCGCGTTGGACGCGCAGCCAGGGACGCAGGTCGAGGGCGATGCCGTTAGCGTCGCCGCCGCCGCGGGTGCCGAGGTCGCGGTCTTCTTCCGATTGCGCGGTGATCTTGATGTCGGCGCCAAAGTGCATGGCGTCCATCTGTACGGCCCAGGCCTGGCTGCTGCAGAGCATGGACAGACCAAGGCCGAGGCTGATCGGGTTGAGTTGCAGCAATGCACGGCGCTTCATGGATGGTGCGCCTGCAGAGTGGCTTGATCCTGCCAGGCCGTGCCGCGCAGTTGGCGCTCATCGGCGAGCAATTGCGCGGCCTTGATGCGCTCGCTTGGGCTCAGTTGCTGTTCGCTGGCGCGCGCCAGTTCGCTGGCCTGCGGGGTATTCTTCGGCAGGGCCAACTGGCTGAAGACATAGGCGTTGACCGGGTCTGGCTGGATGCCTTTGCCTTGCGAATACATCTGCGCGAGGGCGAAGTCGGCGTTGATCTGGCCGTTGCGCGCGGCGCTGAGCAGGTGATCGAGGGCCTGTTGCGGGTAGATGTCGCCGAGGTAACCGCGCAGGTAGATCTGGCCGAGAAAGTAATTGGCGCTGGGTTCGCTGGGCGCGGCCTTGCGCAGGTGCTCTTCGGCTTTGTGCGGGTCTTGCGGCAGCAGCTTGCCTTCGTAGTACAGGCGCCCGAGCAGTAGCTCGGCACGCGGCAGGGCGGCGGCGCGGCCTTGTTCGAGGTAACCGAGCATCTGCTCGATATCACCCAGTGCTGGGTAGTCGTAAAGCAGGCGCGCCAGGCTCACCCAGGCCGCGGGATAGTTCGGCGCAATGGCTTCGAGCATGGTCTGCGCCTGGCTTTCGTCCGGCTTGCCGAGTTCGGCGTCGGCCAGCACCTGGGCCACGGCATCCACCCGTTGCGCGGGGATCGCCTCGCTGTGGTAGCCGGCCATCAGGCGCTGGATCAGGGCTTGCTGCTGTTTGCTCTTGCCTTGCTTCTGGTACACGGTGGCCAGCTCGACATAGCAGACATCGGTTTGGCTGATCAGGCCCTGGCAGATCTGTTCGATCTCATCCAGGTGCTGGTCGTAGTTGCCCTGGCTGCGGTACAGCAGGATCTGCGCCAGATCGGCCTGGGTATGGCCTTGTTGGCGCCAGGTGGTGAGGCGTTGTTGTACGTTCATATCGGGATAATCCTGTGGGTATTGCAGGTACAGCATCACCAGCGGCAGCAGGCTGTTGGCTTCCCCAGCAGCGAAGGCCTGCTCCAGTAATTGCGCGGCTTCGCGGCGTTCGGCAGGGCTGGCGGCGGGTTTGCGGGCGAGCAATTTGCCCAGCCGCGCCTGTGCCCGTGGCGAGCCGTCGAGGGCGCTGCGGTAGGTCTGCTCGGCTTGCTCCAGGCCTTCTGCAGAGCCGCTGGCCAGTTGCAGATCGGCCAGGCCGATTTGCGCGTCGACATAGCCCAGCTCGGCCAGCTGGCGGAAATGCTGCTCGGCGGTGGCGTGGTCGCCCTGCTTCAGCGCTGCCACGGCCAGACGCTGGTCAGGCAGGTTGGCGCAGGCGCTTAGGCCCAGCGCCAGGGTGAGCGTGAGCAGTGGCGTGGCCAGCGGGCGGGCGTTGCGGTTCGACATGCGCCTGCTCCTCAGAGACCAGCCGCCAGGGCTTTGTCGATCATCCAGTCGAGCGACGGGCCGCGGTCGAGCAGCACTTCCACGGGTTGCCCGGCCAGGTTGCTGCTCAGGGTCTGCTCGGGTTCGATCACCACGCGGATATCCGCTGCCAGGCCACCTTCATGCAGGCTGCTGCTGACGATCTTGCCGTAGCGCGGGGTTTCTTCGCCGGCGACCATAAAGCTGGCGCGGCTACCGATGCGGGCCTGGGCAAAGTTGCGGTAAGGGAAGCTCGCCAGCACCGTGGCGCGGGTGTTTTGTGGCACCAGTTCGAAGATCACATCGCCCTTGCTGGCGAACTGGCCGTCGGCCACCAGCTGACGCGCCACCTTGCAGTCGCAGGGGCTGGTCAGGGTGCCTTTGATCTGTTTGCCGAACAGGGTTTCGATGTTCGCCGT
This sequence comes from Pseudomonas sp., assembly GCF_030690725.1. Lineage (GTDB taxonomy): Bacteria > Pseudomonadota > Gammaproteobacteria > Pseudomonadales > Pseudomonadaceae > Aquipseudomonas. Next base: position 87,149 of record NZ_JAUYGD010000067.1, read on the forward strand.
GCTCAGCTGCTCGTCGTTCAGGTGACCTTTGAGCATTTCCAGCATGCTGGCGGAGAATGAGGCAATTGGCGCGCCTTTGGCCACGCTGCCGTCTGCGCCGATCAGGCTCTGCACCGTGCCTTCGCGTGGCATGGTGACCTGCAGACTAGGCACGTTGACCAGGGCTGACTGGGCATGCGTGACGAAGTACAGGCCGTACACCGACTTGAAGATAAAGCCGAAGGCCGCCAGGCCCACCAGAAAGATCGCCAGGCTGAACGTCACGGCCTTGAGACGGCCGAGTACGCTCATGGCGGTGCCGCCGTTGGCCTGCTTGCGCGCCTTGGTGAAGTTGTCGCGTTGCAAGGTACTCAGCAGGTCGCCGGCGCTGACCAGCTCACCGCCCAGGTAGGCGCTGATCAGATGGCGCAGGGTGGCCTGCTCGCGCGGTTTGAGGTTGTGCAGCTGGCAGCCGATACGCTTGCTGTCGCTATCCACCGAGCGCACCTGGAATTCGATGTCGATACCCAGGTTGAAGCTGTCGAGCTTGAATTGCAGGCGGCCTTTGTGGAAGTCACCGATCTGCATCGCCTGCTGGTTGTCGATCACGCTGAAACCACCTGCCGAGATATCGCAGAGCTGTAACTCGATACGCTCGCGGCTCTTGTTCAGGTAGTGCACCTGGGCCGGGATCTTCACCCGGGCATGCTGGCGCTGGGCTTCGGACTCATGCACCACGTTGACGTTGACGGCTGTATTCATGCTTGCAAATTCCTGTTCAAAAGGGTCGCGCTCGTCACACCAGCACCAGCAGGGTGGCGACGAATAGGCTGGCGGCAGAGAAGGTCATGGCCCGCGAGGACCAGGTGTTGAACCAGCGCTGAAAACTCACCAGGCCGCGATCGAGCTTGGTGTTCTGGCGGGTCCAGGACTGCTGGTCGAGACGGAAGAACACGTAGATCTTCACCAGCGCGCCGACGATCTGGTTGTAATAGAGAATCAGTGGGTAGGCCGGGCCGATGTGGTGCCCGGTGACGCTCAGCAACAGGGTCAGAATCAGCCGGGTCAGGCCGATCCACAGCAGGTAGGCCAGGAAGAAACCGAGGCCGTATTTGATACTGGCGATGATCGCCACGCTCAGGCCGAGCAGGCTGGTCCACATCGACACGCGTTGGTCGAACAGCACCAGGCTGGTGAAACCACCCAGGCGTTTCATACCCAGGCGTAAGGCGCGGGCGTTCTGCCGCAGGTTGTTGCCGTACCAGCGGAACATCAGTTTGCGGCTGGCCTTGATAAAGCTCTTTTCCGGCGGATGCTCGACCGTATTGATCGCCGCATCCGGCACGTAGAAGGTGTCGTAGCCCAGGCGCATCAGGCTGTACCAGCTGGACTTGTCATCGCCGGTGAGGAACTGGAAGCGCCCCAGGCGCCAGTGGTCGAGGTGATCGCTTTCCACATCGGCGATAAACGCCGGGTCAGTCACCACTTCGGCGCGGAATACCGACATGCGCCCGGTCATGGTCAGCACGCGTTTGCTCAGGGCCATCGAGCACATATTCAGGTGGCGCTGGGCGAAGCGCAGCTTGTGCCATTCGCTCATCACATAGCTGCCGCGTACCTCGCAGAACTCATTGGTGGTGAGGCCGCCGACATTGGGGAACAACTTGAACCAGGGCACGGTTTTGCGCACCACCCCTGCGCCGAGCACGGTGTCGCCATCGATCACCGCCACTACTGCATCGGTATCTGGCATCTGCCGCGATATGGCGCGAAAGCCATAGGCCAGGCCATCCCGTTTGCCCGTGCCGGGAATGCGCACGAAGTCCAGGGAGACGTGTTCTGGCGGCTGCATTTGCGCCCAGAGGCTCTTCACCAGTAGCTCATCGGAAAGCTCAACGATGGAGCAGACCACGGTTGTCGGGTAGCCGCAGTCAATCGCTTCGCGAATCACCGAGCGGTACACCTGGGCAGTGGTCAGGGCATCGATGCGAAAGCTGGTGACCAGCAGAAACACCTGGGACGGATCGGCGGCTTTGCCGAGCTTGGCCACCTGGCGCCGGTAGTAAGGGAACACCAGATAGAGAAACAGCATGCCGCGCACGAAATGCACGGCGCCCATGGAATAACGCCAGATGCCTACCGCGCCGATCAACAGGAGGTAGTCGCGCGACTCGGGGTCGAACACGCTCCTGGGCAATGCCAGCGCCAGCAGCATCAGCAGTGATAAGTAGAACAGCCAGCCAGCGGCCTGGTTGAGGCCGCTTTTCAGCGTGTGGGTTTGCATAAACATATCCATCGTCTGTGCCAGATAGCCCTGGTCGGCGCTTGGCCGCCCAGGGCTTGCCTCAGCTCACAAGCTGCAGGGGTTACCAGCAGATGCCTTCGCTGCCGGCACGCGATGCCGTTGGCATAAAGCCCACCAGGTCGACCACGTGCTTGCCGTGCAGGGCCTGCTGCGCCAGTGGGGCAAAGTGCATGTCGCTGTTGCCCAGTACGATGATGTCGGCACCGTCCACCACGGCATCGAAGTCACTGCTCAGCAGTGAGGAGACGTGGGGGATCTTCGACTCGATGTAGTCCTTGTTCGCCCCATAGACGCGGGCGTACTCGACGTTGCGGTCGAAGATGCTCAGGTCATAACCCTTGCCGATCAGCATTTCTGCCAGCTCCACCAGCGGGCTTTCACGCAGGTCATCGGTGCCGGCTTTGAAGCTCAAACCGAGCAGGGCCACCTTGCGTTTGTCGTAGCTGGCGATGATGTCGAAGGCGTTCTGCACCTGGATGGCGTTGCTGCGCATCAGCGAGCCAATCAGCGGTGCATCGACATCCATGGCCCCGGCGCGGTAGGACAGGGCGCGCACGTCCTTGGGCAGGCACGAGCCGCCAAAGGCGAAGCCGGGTTTCATGTAGTACTTGGAGAGGTTGAGCTTGTGGTCCTGGCAGATCACGTCCATCACATCGCGGCCATCGACGCCGGCAGCCTTGGCGATATTGCCGATTTCGTTGGCGAAGGTGACCTTGGTGGCGTGCCAGACGTTGCAGGTGTACTTGATCATCTCGGCGACATCGATGCTCTTGCGGATGATCGGCGCATCCAGCTCGCTGTAGATGCTTTCCAGCAGATCACCGGAGGCCTGATCCAGCTCACCGATCACCGTCATGGGCGGGAAGTCGTAATCCTTGATCGCAGTGCTCTCGCGCAGGAACTCCGGGTTTACCGCCAGGCCGAAGTCGACCCCGGCCTGCTTGCCCGAGCAGTCTTCGAGGATCGGCAGCACCACGTTCTTGGCGGTGCCCGGCAGGACTGTGCTGCGGACCACCACGGTATGCCGTTCGGTTTTGTCGCGCATGGCCAGGCCGATTTCGCGGCACACGCCCTCGATGTAATTGAGCTCCAGATCGCCGTTCTTCTTGCTCGGCGTACCCACGCAGATAAACGACACGTCGCTGTTAAGCACCGCATCGATCACATCGGTGGTACCGCGCAAATTCCCCGAAGCCAGCCCCTGTTGCAGCAGTTCTTCCAGGCCGGGTTCGACGATTGGCGATTTGCCATTGTTAATCAGATCAATCTTGCTGGCGGATACATCCACGCCAATCACTTGATGACCGCGCGCTGACAAACAGCCTGCACAAACTGCCCCGACATAACCTAAACCGAAGATGCTAATTCGCATCGCATTCACCTCGTCCATTTATTGCGTAATTAATTAGTGGCGATTAGCCACGGTTATTCGTTAGTTCGGCAGGCAAAGCTGCGTGAACTAATGCAGGCATAAAAGTTGGTTGGTAGCGTGGCGCTACCGGAGCCGGGCTTTGTATGTAGCACGCCCGTTCTGTATGTCTGGCCAGTGGCGCGATAGGCTCTGGCCTGTGGCTTTCAGTGAGTCATCGAATTCTTGATAGTTCCACCTTGTATTTGTCCGTAACTTTCTTTGGGCTGAGTTTCTGCGCCGGATATAGATCCGGTATTAATCGCAGATATAGTCACGCGGAAAGTTGCATGAAGAAAAACATCGTGTCGCTATGAGTCCGATGTTTTTCTGATGGTTCCTACCGTCCGTCATCTTTTGCAATGAAATGAGAACTGCTTGGTAGTTGCACTTTGATGGCACTTTTCAACTGTCTGGCGGAGTAATTCGCGCGGTGTATATGGGCGCTGGAAAGTTCAACAGTAAAGTTGAGCTTTAATAAAGCTGACTGTTTGAATAGGTATTGAACGGCGCGGGAAATAGCGGGCAGCGGGCCGTTGGCGCGGCCCGCAGGGTAGGGCGGGGGTCAGTCCTGGGGGTGGTCGCGAAGGAAAACCAGGGTGTCGGTTTTCGAGTTTTCCGCCGAGTAGCGGTAGCCCTCGTAGGTGAAATCCTTGAGGCCGGCCGGGTTGGTCAGACGCTCCTTGATCACATAGCGCGCCATCAGACCGCGGGCTTTTTTCGCGTAGAAGCTGATGATCTTGTACTGGCCGTTCTTCAGGTCCTTGAATTCGGTGTCGATGATCCGCGCATTCAACGCCTTGCGTTTCACCGCGCTGAAGTATTCGTTGGACGCCAGATTGAGCAGCACCTCGTCGCCCTGAGCGGCCAGCGCTTCATTCAGCCAGCCACTGATGCGTTCGCCCCAGAAGTCATAGAGGTTATTGCCACGCGGGTTGGCCAGCTTGGTGCCCATTTCCAGGCGATAGGGCTGCATCAGATCGAGCGGGCGCAGTACGCCGTACAGGCCGGAAAGCATACGCAGGTGGGTTTGCGCGAAGTCGAAGTCGGCCTCGCTGAAATCCTCGGCATTAAGCCCGGTGTACACGTCGCCCTTGAATGCCAACAGCGCCTGCTTGGCGTTGGACGGATTAAACGGCCGCTCCCAGCTGCCGAAACGCGCGGCGTTAAGGCCGGCGAGTTTGTCCGAGAGGTGCATCAGCTCGGCGATCTGCGCCGGGGTGAAGTCGCGCAGCTGCTGGATCAGGTCCTGGGCGTGGTCGAGGTGTTCGGGCTGGGTAAAGCGCGGGGTCGCAGGCGGCGTCTCGTAATCGAGGGTCTTGGCCGGGGAAATCACCATCAACATAAGCTGTGCTCCTGAAAGTCTGCGGCGATTTTAGGCCGAGCGGTGGTCGCGGCTCTAGCTATTATGCCGATGGATTGTTTTGTGACCTGCTGGGCGTAGGAGCGGGCCATGCCCGCGATGTAGTTTGCACGCGGCCATTTTCGCGGCCATGGGCCGCTCCTACTGATCGTTCTGGCTAGGCGCTTGACCCAGGGGCCGCCACGGGGTTGTAGTCTGCCCAGGTCGAATCCTCCAAGGAGCTGCCATGACCGCCTGCAATCACTCGCGCTGGGAACCGTCCCACGATTACCGTCCACTGGAAACCACTGCTGAGCGTCAGGCCTGGCGCGTTGCTGCGCTGACCGGGGCAACCATGCTGGTGGAGATTGTCGCCGGCTATGCGTTCAACTCCATGGCCTTGCTCGCCGATGGCTGGCACATGGCCTCGCATATGCTCGCCATCGGCCTGACTGCGCTGGCCTACCTGCTGGCGCGGCGCTACGCCCACGACCCACGTTTTGCCTTTGGCACCTGGAAGGTCGAGGTGCTGGCGGGTTTTGCCAGCTCACTGATGTTGCTGGTCGTAGTGGCGATGCTAGCCTTCGAGTCCTTCTGGCGTTTGTTGCAGCCCCAGGTAATCGCATTCGAGATGGCCCTGTGGGTGGCGGTGATCGGCTTGCTGGTCAACCTGGTCTCCGCCTGGTTACTGCGCGATAGCCATGATCACGGTCATGCTCACGGCCAGGGTCATAGCCACGCCGGCGCACATGATCATGCCGATCACGATCACGATCACGATCACGATCACGCAGCGCCAGCGGGCAAGGACCTTAATCGCCATGCCGCCTTTATCCATGTACTGGCAGATGCGCTGACCTCGGTGGCGGCCATCGTCGCCTTGCTTGGCGGCTTGCTGTTGGGCTGGGATTGGCTCGACCCGCTGATGGGGGTGATCGGTGCGGTAATTATCGCGGTATGGGCCAAGGGCCTGTTGATCGAGACCGGCAAGGTACTGCTCGATCGCGAGATGGACAGCCCGGTGGTCGAGCGCGTGCGCACTGCTTTGGCCCAGGAGGTGGACACCGAACTGGCCGACCTGCACCTCTGGCGTGTGGGCCGGGCGCAGTTCGCCTGCATCGTCAGCGTGGTGACCCATGGCAATGGTTCGGCAGATCGCTATAAGGCACGGCTGGCGGGGATTGCGGAGTTGGTGCATGTGACCGTGGAGGTCAATCGCTGTGCCGATGAGCACGGGGCGGAGCGGGGCTGAATGGAAAAATCTGCGCAGCTCGAAAGCCGGTGCGACTTCCGACTTTAACGGCGCTTGCGTGGTGCGCCAAGCGCTATTTGTCGCTCCGATAAATAAACCTGAAAAACTCAAAAAATACGTTTTTCTGTCATCTTTTTTGGAGTATCTAAAAGGCAAGACCGCCGAACCCTGCAGACAGGTGGCGGCCATTGGCCCTCACCTTTTTGCAGCCTTCTCAGCCCCGGCACTGAGGAGTCGACGGCCCCTCCGCGGCGCAGACTCGCCCCTGCGTTGCTTGGCTACTACAAGAAGGTGACCGAGTATGGATGACCACGGACGCTCCAAGCCCACCGCCCCAACCCTGTACGCCCTCGATACCAATGTGCTGATCCACGACCCCAACGCGTTGCTGAATTTTCAGGAGCACCACGTTGCCATCCCGATGACCGTACTGGAGGAGCTGGACAAGCTTAAAACCGGCAAACAGGGCGTGGCCGCCGAGTGCCGCCAGGCCATCCGTCTGATCGACAAGATTCTCGGTAGCGCCAACCCCGAAGAAGTGGAACACGGCGTCGCCATCCAGCGCGACAAGAGCGGCCCTTGCGGCTTTCTGTCGATTCTTATGAGCAAGAGCGCCACCCCGGTCACCTGGCTGCCGGAAGACCTCAACGACAACAAGATCATCAACCAGCTGGTCGAGCTGAAGTCCCGCCGCCCCGGTCTCAACGTGGTGCTGGTGACCAAAGACATCAACATGCGCCTCAAGGCGCGCGCCTGTGGCATCGACTCCGAGGATTACCACACCGACCAACTGGTCGACGACGTGTCGCTGCTGTCGCAGGGTTACCACAACATGGACGGCTCCTTCTGGGATCGTGTGAATAAGGTGGAAACCCGCCAGGATCACGGCCGTACCTGGCATCGCGTGCAACTCACCGACAACCTGCCAGCGGTGCACGTCAACGAGTTCATCATCGACGAGCAGGGCTTTGTCGGCTGGATCAAGGGCATCAAGCACGGCGAACTGCTGATTCTCGACATGCACCAGGAACCCTTGATGCATCAGGAAGCCTGGGGCCTGCGGCCACGGGATATCTACCAGTCACTGGCGCTGTTTGCCTTGCTCGATCCGGATATCCACCTGGTCAACCTGTCCGGCGCGGCCGGTTCCGGTAAAACCATCCTGGCCCTGGCGGCGGCCATCGAACAGACCATGGTCAGCAAGCGCTACCGGCGCATCATCGCCACCCGCAGCGTGCAGGGGCTGGATCAGGAGATCGGTTTCCTGCCCGGCACCGAAGCCGAGAAGATGGAGCCCTGGCTTGGCGCGATCACCGACAACCTTGAAGCCCTGCATATGGACGACGAGAACACCCACGGCAGCGTCGACTACATCCTGCAAAAGGTCCCGTTGCAGTTCAAATCCCTCAACTACATCCGTGGCCGTAGCTTCCAGCAGAGCCTGATCCTGATCGACGAATGCCAGAACCTCACCCCGCACCAGATGAAAACCATCATCACCCGTGCCGGCAGCGGTTCCAAGGTGGTGTGCCTGGGTAACCTGGCGCAGATCGATACCCCTTACTTGTCAGCGCCCAGCTCGGGCCTGACCTACCTGACGGAGCGCTTTAAAGACTTCGAGCACGGCGTGCACATCACCCTGCAGGGTGTGCCGCGCTCGATCCTCGCCGAGTACGCCGAAACCCATATGTAAAGGTGTGACTACCCTGCAGCCTTGAGTGCTGCAGGGTGTTTACCTGTAGCCCGGATGCAATCCGGGGATCACTACAAACCGTAGGATGGGTGATAACCCCGCAATCGCAGCGATGGGTTGTCACCTACGCGGCCCGCCCCATCCTACGTGCTGGTGCATAACCTCCCGTCTGAATCCCCTGGCATTCACAGGTGCCGAAACCTGACCCCTGGGTTTACAATCGCCGGACACTTGCCTGGAGCCTGTCCGTGTTAACCCATCTCGATTCCCAAGGCCGCGCCAATATGGTCGACGTCAGCGACAAAGCTCAGACCGTCCGTGAAGCCGTGGCTGAAGCCTTGGTGCGCATGCGCCCAGAAACCCTGCAGATGATTGCCCAGGGCGATCACCCCAAGGGCGATGTGTTCGCCGTGGCACGTATCGCCGGCATTCAGGCAGCGAAGAAAACCAGCGACCTGATTCCGCTGTGCCACCCGCTGATGCTCACCAGCGTCAAGGTTGAGCTGACGCCTGAAGGGGCGGATGCCGTGCGCATCACCGCGCGCTGCAAGCTGACTGGGCAGACTGGCGTGGAGATGGAAGCCCTGACCGCCGCCAGCGTCGCCGCGCTGACCATCTATGACATGTGCAAGGCGGTGGATCGCGGCATGGTGATTGAAAGTGTGCGTCTGCTGGAGAAAGTCGGCGGGAAAAGTGGGCACTTCAAGGCCGAGGACGAAGCATGATCCGCGTGCAGTATTTCGCCCGTTATCGCGAAGCCCTGGGTCTGGATGGCGAGCAGCTTAGCGGCGAGTTCGCCAGCCTTGATCAGTTGCGCCAGCACCTGCTGAGTCGCGGCGGCGTGTGGGATGTGCTGGCCGAGCAGAACCTGATGTGCGCGCGCAATCAGGAACTGTGCAGCCTGGATGAGCCGCTGGCAGCTGGCGACGAAGTGGCGTTTTTCCCCACTGTGACCGGCGGTTGAGCATGTTGTCGTCGCGGCTAAAGCCCCTCCCACAGAGAGCATTTGCATGAGCATCCGCGTCCAGTCGCAACCCTTCGATCCGGGCGTTGAGCTCAACGCCCTGCACGCCGCCAACCTGGGTATTGGCGCGGTGGTCAGCTTTGTCGGCTATGTGCGCGACTTTAATGAAGGCCGCGAAGTTGGCGGCATGTTTCTCGAACACTTCCCCGGCATGACCGAAAAGGCCCTGGGCAAGATTGCCGAGGAAGCCGCCCAGCGCTGGCCGTTGCTGGGGATCGAGATCATCCACCGTATCGGCCGCCTGGAACCGGGCGAGCCGATTGTGTTTGTCGGCACCACCAGCGCCCACCGTCAGGCAGCCTTCGATGCCTGCAACTTCGTGATGGACTACCTGAAAACCCGCGCGCCGTTCTGGAAGAAGGAAGACACCGCCGAAGGCCCGCGCTGGGTTGAAGGGCGTTGCTCAGATCAGGCTGCGGCTGAGCGCTGGAAACAGCAACCTTAAGCACGTTTTCTACATGTCGCCTGCGCTGATCGTTCAGTCGCAGCGATGACTGTTGCCCGGTTGACGGTTTGTACATATAAGTCCAGTATGGAATTTAAAGTATAAATCGAGACTGGCATATGACCCGTCCACGCGTGCTACCCAGCCATCGCTTTTCGCTCAGGTGTACACCTGACGCGCCTTTCTTCTGTCTTGCAGCAACCGTCGTTGTCCGCTCTTCCTGCGCAGCAATGCCAGGTGGCGTGGGCCTGTCCATCCCTCAGCAGGAATCCACAGCATGAAGAAAATCGTCCTGGCGGGCGGCATCGCCCTGAGTCTGATCGCCTCCAGTCTGTTCGCCGCAGACAAACCCTTGCGTCTGGGTATTGAGGCCGCCTATCCACCCTTTGCCTATAAAGAGGCCAGCGGGCAGATCGCCGGTTTTGACGTGGATATCGGCAATGCCCTGTGCGCCGAGATGAAGACCGAGTGCCAATGGGTCGAGCAGGAGTTCGATGGCCTGATTCCCTCGCTCAAGGTGAAGAAGGTCGACGCCATTCTGTCGTCCATGACCATCACTGATGAGCGGCGCAAGTCGGTGGATTTCACCGGCAAGTACTACTACAGCCCGGCGCGTCTGGTGATGAAGGCCGGTAGCGAGGTTGCCGCCGATTTCAGCAACCTCAAGGGCAAGCGCATCGGCGTGCAGCGTTCGAGCACCACCGACCGCTTCGCCAGCGAAGTGCTGGCCGCGCAAGGGGTTGAAGTGGTGCGTTACAGCTCGCAGAACGAAATCTACCTGGACATGATTTCCGCGCGTCTGGACGGCACCCTGGCCGACGCCATTCCGGTGGATGAAGGCTTTCTGAAAACCGATAACGGCAAGGGCTTCGCCTTCGTCGGCCCGGCCTTTACCGACCCGAAATACTTCGGTGAAGGCGCCGGCATCGCCGTGCGCAAGGGCGATGCGCAACTGCTGGGCAAGCTCAACGACGCTATCCAGGCGATTCGCGCCAGCGGTGAGTACCAGAAGATTCAGGCCAAGTACTTCACCTTCGATATCTACGGCGACTGAGCCGTCCGGCAATGAGAAAACCGCGCGCTGGCGCGGTTTTCTAGCTAGGCGCAGCCACCTTCACGCGATTACGGCCATCTTGCTTGGCGCTGTACAGCGCGCGGTCACTGGCCACATAGAGGCTGTCGTAAGTGCCTGACTGGCCTGCGTCCAGATAGCTCATGCCGATGCTTACGGTGACGGCAACGTCTTTACCGTCCACCTCCTGTAACTGCGTCTCCACCAGCTGGCGCAGCTTCTCGGCGATCTGCAGCCCCTGCTCGCGGTCGCAGTTCACCAGCAATAACATGAACTCCTCACCACCCAGACGTGCCAGGCTGTCGAGGCCTCGTACCTGGCTGGAAAGTAGCGCAGCGATGCGCTTGATAACGACATCGCCCAGTGGATGACCGAAGCGGTCGTTGACGGTCTTGAAATGATCGAGATCGAGCAGCAGCAAGCACAATGGCTGTTGCGTGCGCTGACAACGCAGCAATTCACGCTCGACGATGCCATTAAACGCGCGGCGATTGAGCAGGCCGCTCAGTGGGTCATGTTCGGCAAGGTAGCTGAGTTTGTGGTTCTGCTCTTCAAGCAGCTGTGCCTGGTCTTGCAGCCGCTGTTTCTGGGTGTTGATCTGTACGAAGTTGCTCCACTGCAACCACGCCAACAGCAGGCCAATGGAGCAACTGGATAGACCATTGACTTGATTGCTCAACAAGACCGCTGGGGTGCTCTGGGTTTGTTGGATGCCAAACAGAAACAGCGCCAGGGTCAGGCTAAACAGCCAAAGGGCGGAAAGTGGGCGGTGCAAAAAAACCAGCGCCGTCAAGCTACACCCCACCAGTAGCGGGGTGATATTGCTGGTGACTAATTGATCGATAGCGCTAATCAGAGCGGCGAAGCACAGCGTGCCGAGTACCGCCACGTTGACGCTGATCTGGCGTAAGCGAACTAACTCTGGCCGGGAGGCTAAATACCAAGCCGCTAACGCCAGCGCCCCGAAGAACACCAACATGCCGGTGTGCGCGGCGAGAATGCCCTGCCGCCATAAGGCTTCATTGGCGGACTCGGGCTGTCGTTGCCAGAACAGCCAGATGTGCATCAGGTTGAGGGGTGGAATCCAGGGCGCAGCAAGCCGCAGGCGCCGTATGTTTTGCTCAAGCAACTGTGGCGCAAAGGCTCGGTTCTTTTCAGCAATGGTTTGCCAGTTAATACGCCAAGCACGCAATGCCCATAACTCCTTTAACGGTATCAGTGCAGGGCCCAGAGAGTTCGAGCCTTGTTGATAGACGTTACACAAGTTCAGCCTGCCGGGCGACTGAGTTATCCCGGCAGGCTGTGGGCACACTAGAACAGGCTTTACAGCAGGCCCAACTCCATCGCCGTGCGATCCACTGCGAGTTTGGTTTTGGCCACCAATTCGTCCAGCTCAGTGCGCCCAGCCACCAGGGCCGGCGCCATGATCATGCGTCCCTGGGTGGAGCGGATAATCACGCCTTCCTCGAAGCCGATGGTGCGGCAGCGCCAGGCTATGTCGCCTTCATTGGCGAAGCGCTTGCGGCTGGTTTTGTCCTCGGCAAACTGCAGGGCGGCGACCAGGCCGGTGCCCTGGATATCACCGACCAACGGGTGGTTGCCGAACACCTCACGCAGGCATTGCTGCAAATAAGGGCCGGTGTCGTCCTTGACCTGATTGACCACGCCTTCATCGCGCAGCGCCTTGATATTGGCCAGGGCCACGGCGGCTGCAACCGGGTGGCCGGAATAGGTCAGGCCGTGGGCGAATACGCCGCCTTGTTCCACCAGCGTCTCGGCGATGCGCTTGGAGAGCACCAGGCCGCCCATGGGCACATAGCCCGAGGTCAGGCCCTTGGCGATGGACAGGGTGTCCGGCTGGAAGCCGAAGTGCTGGTGGGCAAACCATTCGCCGGTACGGCCGAAGCCACCGATCACTTCGTCGGCGCACAGCAGCACGCCGTACTGGCGGCAGATGCGCTGGATTTCCGGCCAATAGCTTTCCGGCGGGAAGATCATGCCGCCGGCACCCTGGAAGGGTTCGGCAATAAAGCCGGCGACGTTTTCCGCGCCCAGTTCGAGAATCTTCTCCTCCAGCTGCAGGGCACAGCGGCGGCCGAATTCGGCCGGGGTCAGCTCACCGCCGTTGGCGTACCAGTAGGGTTCGTCGATGTGCTCGATATCCGGCAGCATGCCGCCCATCTCATGCATAAATTTCATCCCGCCCAGGGCGGTGCTGGCCAGGGTGGAACCGTGGTAGCCGTTCCAGCGGCCGATCATCACCTTCTTCTCGGGCTTGCCGAGAATCTGCCAGTAGCGGCGCACGGTGCGGATCAGCACCTCGTTGGCCTCGGAGCCGGAGTTGGTGTAGATGGCGTGGCTGTAATGGGCGGGCAGCAGGCTGAACAGGGTTTCCGACAGCTCGACCACGGCCGGGTGAGTGGTGTGGAAGAACATGTTGTAGTACGACAGCTGCTCCATCTGCTTGCTCGCGGCGGCGACCAGGTCCTTGCGGCCGTAGCCGAGGTTGGTGCACCAGAGCCCGGACATGCCGTCGAGGTAGCGCTTGCCGTCGTTATCCCAGAGGTACAGGCCCTCGCCGCGCACCATCACGCGTGGCCCTTCGGCATTCAGCGCTTTCTGGTCAAGAAAGGCGTGGATATGGTGGGCGGCATCCAGCGCCTGGTAGTCCTGAGTCTGGCGGTTGGGGGTGTTTGGGACTGTCATTTTCAGCAACCTCGGTGATTACCTGTGGTGTTCGAGTAAGCCGGAGGCACGCCCCCGGCGGGACTTCATTTGCGTGCCAGCACCTTGTCGATGGGCTCCGGGGTGAACAGGGGTTTGCGCATCACCAGTTTGATCCACAGTACGGCGATCACCGATACCAGGCCGAGCACCGCACCGGCGCTGTAGAAGATCGAGGCGGTCATCTCCGGGGTGGGCGACACGTAGTAGATCGATACCAGCATACCGGCGATGCCGAGGATCTGCGGCAGCGGGTAGAAGGGCGTCTTGAACGGGCGGGCCAGATCAGGATAGCGGCGGCGCAGGGCGATCACATCCAGGTGGCAGATGATGTAAGCCAGCAGCCAGGCCACCGCCGCAGCCAGCAGCAACAGGCCAATGGCCGCCGGGTCGTCGCCCATAAACACCACTGGCAGGCCGGTAATGGCGGCCACGAACAGCACGGCGACCCAGGGCGCCTGGTACTTCTTGCTGAGCATTTTGAACTGCGGGAAGGCCTGGCCGTTGACCGCCATGCCGTAGAGCATGCGCGGGATGGCCGCCAGCGAGGTGTTGACTGTGCTGCAGGTGGCGGTGATGGCAGCGACTACCAGGAAGATTTTCCCGGTTTCGCCGAACAGCGCGGTGGCGAACAGGTAGTGCGGCAGAGCCGAACCGGCCAGTTCATCCTGCGGCACATAGAGCAGCGCACCGACGCAGTAGAGGGCGATGGTGATAAAGATTACCGTCACGCCGAGGATCATCGACCAGGGAATAGTGCGCTTTGGATTGCGCGACTCTTCCACCAGCGGGCAGACGAACTCGGCGCCTACAAAGCCCCAGATGGCCAGCGCCACCAGGGTCATCACGCTGGCGCCCATGGGGTTCCAGTCGCTGGTAATGGCCGTGCTCAGCGCCGGCTCGCTGCCGCTGCCGGTCACCGCCGCCAGGCCCAGGGCCAGCAGCACGACCACCATGATCAGCGCCAGGGCCGATTGCAGGCGCGCGAAGATGTCGATGCCCAGCAGGTTGAGCAAGGTAAACACCACCAGCACGCCATAGGCGATCAGCATGCTCGGGAAGGCACCGGGGTAGACCTCGTTGATGATCAGATCAAGCAGCAGCAACTCCGCCGATAGGGCGAACATCGCCACCACCACATAACCGGAGAAGGTCGCCAGAATCGCCGGAAAATGCCCCAGGGCCACCTCGGTGTAGCTGCTCAGGCTGCCGGCGCGGGGGATCATCAACGCCAGTTCGGCGAACGACAGCACATAGCTCAGGGCCAGGAGGAAGGCCAGCGCCAGGGGGATCAGAAAGCCCAGGCCGGCGATGCCCGCGCCTTGCAGCATCAACACCATCACGCCCTGTGACACCACCAGGCCGATGGCCACGGCGAGCAGGGCGGTCAGGCCCAGGCTGGGTTTGCGAGTGCGCGCGGCTGCGCTTGCTTGAGCCAGGCCAACGGGAGCCGCAAGGCTGATATTGGGGTCGTGCATGGGAGTTCTCCTGCAATCTTGTTGTTGTGTCAGGTGAGCCACACGCGGCAGGGGCCGCAGTTATCTGCTGCGCTTTTGCGGGCGCAGCTGTCCATTGCGCCTTACAAGCAGCGCAGTTGTCTGGGGTGTTCTGAGGGCAGCCGTTACCGGCTGCGCATTAGCTGCGCAGCTGGAACCAGGTGGTCTTCATCAGGCTGTACTTGTCGAAGGCATGCAGTGACAGGTCGCGGCCAAAGCCTGATTGCTTGCAACCGCCGAACGGCACGCAGACATCCAGGGCATCCACGGTATTTACCGACACAGTGCCGGCGCGCAGGCGTTTGGCCACGCGGTGAGCGCGGTGCAGGTTGTCGGTCCACAGCGAGGCGGCCAGGCCGTACTGGCTTTCGTTGGCCAGGCGCACGGCCTCGTCCTCGCTGTCAAAGGGGATAACCGCCAGCACCGGGCCGAATACTTCTTCGCGGGCCAGCTGCATCGTCGGGCTGACGTGGGTGAAGATGGTCGGCTGGATAAAACTATCCGAGCCATTGAAACTCAGGCGCTGGCCACCACAGGCCAGCGTGGCGCCCTGGCTCTGCGCCCGGTCGATAAAGCCCATGATGCGCTCGGCCTGGCGCGCATCGACGATGGCGCCGGCGCGGCTGGTCGGGTTGAGTGGGTCGCCCGGTTGCCACTGTTGGGCCTTGGCGATCAGACGTTGGACAAATTCATCGTGAATCTCGCGCTGCACCAGCAGGCGCGAGTTGGCCGAGCAGACTTCGCCCTGGTTGAAGAATATGGCGAAGGCAGCTTTTTCCGCGGCCAGGTCGAGATCCTGGCAGTCGGCGAATACCAGGTTGGCGCTCTTGCCGCCGCATTCCAGCCATACCTGCTTGAGGTTGGACTGCGCCGCGTAGGCCATAAAGTATTTGCCCACCTCGGTGGAGCCGGTAAAGGCCAGGCAGTCCACATCCATATGCAGGCCCAGGGCCTTGCCGGCCGTTTCGCCCAGGCCTGGCAGCACGTTCAGCACCCCGGCCGGCACGCCAGCTTCCAGGGCCAGCTGAGCCAGGCGCAGGGCGGAGAAGGGCGATTGCTCGGCCGGCTTCAATACCACTGAGTTGCCCACAGCCAGGGCCGGCGCGAGCTTCCAGGCGGCCAGGTCCAGGGGGAAGTTCCACGGCACCACAGCGCCGATCACGCCTAACGGCTCGCGGGTGATGGTGGCCAGGACGTCGCTGGCGGTCGGCGCTACTTCGTCATAGCGCTTGTCCAGGGCTTCGGCGTACCAGCTGAAAACCTGGGCGGCGCCGGGTACGTCGATGGTGTAGGCATCCATCACCGGCTTGCCCATATTCAGCGAGTCGAGCAGCGCCAGCTCCTCGCGGTTGGTCAGGATCAGCTCGGCCAAACGCAGCAATACCTGCTTGCGCTCGCGCGGTGCCATGCGCGCCCAGAGGCCGTGCTCGAAAGCCTGGCGGGCGCTGGCCACGGCGGCATCGACATCGGCTGCATCACAGGCGGCTACATGGGCCAGCAACTGGTGGGTGGCCGGATTGATCGACGCGAAGGTCGCGCCGCTCTGCGCTGGGCGCAACTGGCCATCGATCAGGGCCTGGGTGATAAAGCCTTGCGCGGCGGCGCGCTTCTGCCAATCGCTATGGTCCAACATCGCCTTTATCCTCATTCCTGGGCCGCTAGCGGCATACCGGGGCCGTAAACGGCTGGTCGGGTGCCGTGAGCGGCATGCCTGATGCCGTGAACGGCTTCTTGTGGTTGTTGAGGGTGATGGTGGCGCAGGTCGGGCAGAAGGAAAATTAGTAAATTTATACTCGCAGGCTATTAAAAAACTGGGCAGCCCCAGTGCCGGGCCTGGGGTATGTTGGCTGCATAAAATCAGTACAAGACGGCCAGGAAGCCGCTATTAAGGAGGTACCGCATGGCCGCCTATACCCTGCGTCAGCTCAAGTATTTCGTCACCACCGTGGAGTGCGGCAGCGTCGCCGAGGCCTCGCGCAAGCTGTATATCGCCCAGCCATCGATTTCCACGGCGATCAAGGGCCTGGAAGAGAGCTTCGGCTTGCAACTGTTTATCCGCCATCACGCCCAGGGCGTTTCCCTGACCCCCGGCGGCGCGCGTTTCTACAAGAAGGCTCAAGAGCTGATCCGCATGGCCCGCGAGTTCGAGCAGAACGCCCTGGCCGATAACGACGTGGTGGCCGGGCAGATCGATATCGGCTGCTTCGAGACCGTGGCGCCGCTGTATCTGCCGCGACTGATTGCCGGCTTTAATGCGCTCTATCCAGGCGTGGAAATCCGCATCCGCGACGGTGAGCAGCAGGAGCTGATTCAGGGCCTGACCGCCGGGCGCTTCGACCTGGCCATCCTCTACGACCATGACCTCGATGCGACCATCGTCAGCGAACCGCTCATGACCCCACAAAAACCTTACGCCCTGCTGCCCGAAGGCCACCGCTTTACCGGTCAGGCCCAGGTGTCACTGCGCGACCTCTGCCTGGAGCCGATGATCCTGCTCGACGTGCAACCGAGTCGCACCTACTTCGTCAGCCTGTTCGAGGAGCTGGGCCTTGCGCCCAATATCGTCTTCAGCTCGCCGTCCATTGAAATGGTGCGCGGCATGGTCGGCCAGGGCTTCGGCTTCTCCCTGCTGGTGACCCGCCCGCACTCGGAATGCACTTACGACGGCAAGAAGGTGGTGACCGTGGATATCAGCGAACCGGTAGCCAGCTCCGGCCTAGCCGCCGCCTGGCTCAAGCGTGCACCGCTGACCAAGCCGGCGCAGTTGTTTGTTGAGTTCTGTAAGGAACAATTGGCGGGGAGCGTGGCGAAATAGTGGATCGCGGGAAGGGGGCGGCCAGAAGCAATAATTCACCATGGGCTGCTTTCGCCCCACGGGGGATGCCAAGGCCCATGCGGATAAGCTATCGCTACAGCCCCATTAAATAAGCATTCGTCGGTATTAAAGTGCCGATTAGTATCAGGCTTTACCTTATTTAAAGATTTATATTGCTGATTAATTGATGGTGATCCAAGATAATCAGCATCTTAATGCCGGTTTATGGTGCTGCCATGTACGACGCGCTGACCATACAAACCTACGTAAACGGCCAATGGCACGACGCTCTCGATTTGAGTTTTGCGGATGCGCAACAGCTTGCGGGTACGCGCAGTACGGCTTCGTACAGCACGAAATATCTGTCCACCTTTTACGATGTGACAGAAAACATCTTCGAATATGCCGTCAGCGTTAACTTGCCAGTCAACTGGGCTTCTGACGATAGCAAAGGCTTTCCTGCCTTCGTTTACGACATCATTCCGGCTGGTCATGCAAAGCAGTCGCTGCTCAAGCGTTTTAATGATGAAAAGCCCGATGGAATGGATATTGATCTGTTCTTGTTGGGCAGATGCACCCCATCGCCTATCGGCAATCTGCGTGTGAAAGAGTCTGTTGAGGCCCTTGAGGACTCGGGTGCCGAAGCATTTGCTCGCCAGGAAGTTATTGAGCGCACCAATGATTTCCTTGAGTACGCCTACGAGGCTGGCGCTGCCCTAGGCGGCGCGACAGGTGCGCAAGGTGAAGCCCCAAAGCTATTGCTGGCAGAGAGTCGTGACGGACAGTTTTATGCGGATGCCATGCTCGATGACTCGTTCGTGCAAGCACACTGGCTAGTTAAGTTCGCCCGGAACAAGGTGACTGAGAACGACAAGAACATTCTTCGCGCCGAATATCAGTACTACAAAGCGGTGTCGAGCCTAGGCCTGAATACCGTTTCGACTAATGGGTTGAGCTTGGAAGAAGCCGAAAAGCCCAGCCTTTGGATGCCACGGTTTGACCGTATCGTGGATGGCGAGAGCGTCGAGCGGATCGCGGTTGAATCGGTCTACTCCTTACTGGGTAACACAGAGCCTGGATCGAGGCTCAAGCATGAAGCTGTGCTGTCGAAGCTGATTGAGTTGTGGTGCATAAGCGGGCAAAACGATGAGGTGCCAGAGCTGATCTTTGAGTACATCCGCCGAGACCTGCTTAACCGAATCCTTGGCAACAGTGACAACCACGGTCGCAACACATCCATTTTCCGCTACAGGGGAAGGTTTGATTTGGCCCCGATCTATGACCTGGCCCCGATGGTTCTGGATGCAGATGGGGTAACAAGGGCAACGAAATGGCAGGCCGAAAAGAAAGGCAGCCCGAAGTGGCGTGATATTTGTGCCTGCTTCCCGCAGTGGTATGCCCCAGATGATCTGTACGAGCGTATCCGTGATGCCGCCAAAGCATTCAGAGCGCTGCCGGATTTACTCGTAGGTATGCCGCTGGATATCCGCCAATCCAATGCGCTGCCAGTGAACGATCTGGATAGGCACCTTGGATATTGGGAGCTGCGATGAGGACCATGACCGGAGCACAGCGTAAGCAACTGATCGACGAGATCATTCAGCTACACACGAATGGTGAATTAACCCTGGGCATGGCTATCCGTAGGCTCCGTTTGGAGGTCACAGGTTTTGATCAGGAAACCTTTGCCCAAATGTGTGGCATGTCCACCAGAGCGCTGTACCAGCTGGAAACGGACAAAGGCAATCCGACCTTGAGCACCGTCGATTCAATATTGCGCAAATTTGGCCTGCGGATGGGGCTGATGATGGCCATTGCACCCAGCAAAAGACCATCGTTGGCGGCTGCGCTGCCCTCAAACACAAGGCGTGTTACTGCGGTTAAACGCAATGGCGTACCTGCAGTCGTTAAGTCTGATGATTCAAGCCGCAAGGTCACCCATGTCATCTCAAGGGGGGCAAAGCCTAAAGGGACGGCTGGGAGCAGACCTGCCTCTGGCAAGTCGCACAAAGTCGCCCAAAAAGAGATCCCTGGGGCCGACGATTCCGGCCAAGACTGAATACACTATGCGCCAGACTATCCCGCGCCATCCCTATGGCTGCCTCGAACAAGGACCGCGCCTCCATGGCTTCCCCAGATAAACAGCAAAAACGCGCCCAGCGGGCCAAAGCCAAGGCCAAGCAGAACCGTTCGGGCAAGGCCAAAGCTCATGTGGTGCATCCGCTGCTGGCCAATCCGCTGATCAACGAGCCGTTCGATGATGTCGAAATCGACCTGAGCACCTTCGATTTCAAAGACATCGAAGAGCACGGTTTCGACCCGGCGCACTTCGACGATCTGTTCCAAGCGATGAAGGTCGGCGAAGGCATCAGTCTGTTGGCGATGTGCCTGATATTCCTGCAATACCCGGTGTTGGAGTTGGTAGTCGCGGAGGAAGCGGAAGATGCTGCCACGGACTTTATGATGGGGCTGCTGATCGTCTATCGCGGGATCTTCCACGATGAAGACGAAGACACGGCAGTTGAGTGGATCGGCAGCGATGCCTTCCAGCATGCCTACAACGAAGCCTCGATGATCCTGCAGAAGAAGAACGCGCGCGGCACCCCGGGCGCCCGCGCATAGGTGTGGGGCTTGTTTAGCGTTAACCGTGCAAGGTTTTCGCCTTGAAGATCGGTTCGCTACTCAGTATTCGAATCCCGTCCGGGCCGCTGTCCAGCAGGCGGCGCTCGCTATCGGCGATTAGGAGTTCAAGGTCGTAACCGGCGTTGGCGAGACACTGCGCCATTTCCTGCACGGCCTCCTGCGCCCAGGGGGCGGCGGAGTCGAAATGTCCCAGCAACCTGGCGCCTCTACGCACCACAAGTCGGTATCTGTTCATCCTGCGTTCTCAATAGCGGAGTGTTGCTCTGTGCTGCAGCGCTACTCGGTGATAAATGCTCGGTGGCGATAACTGAGGCTGCTGGCAAGCTTCGGCCAGCAGCCCAGGATTCAGAATGCGCAGTAACTTCCCGCCAGTTCGATACGGCCGAAACTGGCATTGGGATCGAGCGGGGTGATGGCCAGCAAGTGGTCGAGGCGCACCTCGAACTGGCCGTTGTCGTTCTGCAGCACAAGAAACTCTTCCTTGCTCGGTGCCGTGCGCGTGGTCAGCGCCCTGGCTGCGAAGCTCTGCCCGTCGATCATTTCGATCTGCAGGCCGTAACGGTGCATACAGGCGATCTCCAGGTAGTCGTGCAAATCGCAGTTCAGGGGCTGATACGCGTTCATGGTGGGTCTCCTAGCAGCCTTGCAGCGGGATGATGTAGTAGCCCTGCCCGGTGACGGCAGCGGCGATTTCGGGGTGGGCCGGTTCGCTGTGGCAGAACTGGCAGCGGCTCTGTTCGATGTCGGCATCCTGCACGCCGCGCTCACTCATCCAGTCACGGGCGTACTGGGTGGCGCGAGCCTGGTCGTTACCTTCGATCAGTACATCGAAGTGCAGATAACGGCCGTCGCGGGTGCGCACATGGGTGTCGAATACATTTACGTTCATCACTGATCCTCCTTCCAGGTAGCCGGCAGCGCAAAGGGTGAGAATGCGCGAGGCTCCTTACTTCAAGTCGTCGATGGAAGCGCCGAAGTTCAGGTGCAGCACCTGGCCTTCGTAGACAAATGCAGGCACCGACTTGACCCCGGCCAGCTCGGCCTCGGTGACGCGCTGTGGTTGTTCGCCAAGGTGAACCACCTCGACCTTCAGCGCTGGGTCCAGCAGGTTGAGCAGGGTCTGTTCGGCCGAAATACAGACAGGGCAGCCGGCGTGATAGAAGCGTGCGTTGGTCATTACGAGTCTCCTTAAGTCAATTTGGTATCGATTCGATACTTGCGCAAAGATTACGCTTGATCTTGCCTTTGTCAATATGGTTTTTGATCGATACTATGTGTCGACAGGAGTGATATATGACCGGCACAACCCTTTTCGATCTGCTTGAACGGCTCTCCAGCCTCAGCCGCATCTGGTTCCGCCAGCACCCGCTGCTGGCCGAGTTGCAACCCATCCAGTTGAGCGCGCTGATGTACCTGGCGCGCTGCAACCACTACTCCAATACGCCGCTGGGGGTGACCGACTACCTGGGCCTGACCAAGGGCACGGTGTCGCAGTCGCTCAAGGCGCTGGAAGCCAAGGCGTTGATCGTCAAAGTTCAGGATGCGCGCGATAAACGCAGCGTTCACCTGCAGCTGACCGATACCGCCCGAGAGCTATTGCAAGCGTTGCTGCCGCCGGCTTTTCTCGCCGAAGGAGAGGCGCGCATGGCTGAGCGCGGCGTACAGCTGCAGGCGCTGCTGGGTGAGCTGCTCTGCGAGGTGCAGCGCAGCGCGGATGTGCCAAGCTTTGGTCTGTGCCGCAGTTGTCGTTTTCATCAGCAGGTCGATGATCTGCCGTTCTGTGGCTTGACTCAGGAACCCCTGGCGCCGAGCGATGCGGCGCTGATCTGTCGCGAACATCAAGCCCTCGAGGTCGCCGCATGAGCCTGCCCAGTGTTCGTCTCGACGCGCTGCTTACCGGTCACGTACGGCCGTTCAGCCGGCCGGGTTCGCACAGCGCCATCGACAAGCAGCCGCAACAAGGCCTATTGGTGGTGAACCCGCTCGGCCTGGGCGGTGATGAACAGGGCGATCTGCGCGTGCATGGTGGGGTGGAGAAAGCCATTCATCATTATCCGTATGAGCATTACGCCGCCTGGGCCGCCGAATTGGGCGCGCATCCACTGCTGGCGCAGCCGGGGGCCTTTGGCGAAAACTTCAGCAGCAGCGGCTGGACCGAACATGACGTTTGTCTCGGCGACCGCATTCGCGTGGGTACGGCGCTGCTGGAGGTGTCGCAGGGGCGTATGCCGTGCTGGAAGCTCAGTGACCGCTTCGGCGTGGCCGAACTGGCCCTGCGAGTGCAGCAGTCCGGGCGCACCGGCTGGTACTACCGGGTGCTGGAGGAAGGCGTGGTCAGCGCCGGCGACAGCCTGCAACTGGTTCAGCGGCAGTTTGCCAACTGGTCGCTGACGCGTTTGTCTGCAGTGCTGTTCGACAAACGGGTGGAGAGCGAGCTGTTGCGTGAATGCCTGGCCCTGCCATTGGTGCCGTCGTGGCGGCGCACCCTGGAACGGCGCCTGGAAAAAGGCCTGATCGAGGATTGGGCTCCCCGCCTGCAAGGCAAAGACGCGGCAGAATAACGCAGCATTATCCTTTGGTCGTAAGTGCAGCAGATGCGAATGCTTCTACACTGGATTCGCGCGTTGATCTACGGCTGTCCAGTACCGGCGTAGGGCGCTTTTCTGGGGGCGATATGAGCCGGCTGATCTGCGCCGACTTCGACGAGTTCGAAGAGGCTTTGTACGGGGTCGAGGGGCATTACGTGCTGCGTTCGCGGCAGCAGCGCGACTGGCGTCTGCGCGTCGTCGAACTGGACGGCGTGGCCCTGATGTTCGGCCGTGAGGGTGCAGGCACCGTTTACAGCGGCGTTGGCCTGCCGGGTTTCTTCAATATCTTCCTGCCGCTGAGCCGCCACGAGTGCACCGTGCTGGGTGGTCAGCGCCTGGACCGGCGGCTGATCGGCTGGATGGTGCCCGAGACGATGTTCCATATCGACGCCAGTCAGCCGGCGAGCTGGATGACCGTGGCCATGTCCTGCGAACTGGTATTGCGTTGGGCGCAGCAGCATGAGGACGAATTCGACGCGTCGATCCTTTCGCGCAACCTGATCTGCCGAGCCCAGCATGACTTGGCACCGCTGGTCTGGCTGGCGCTGCGCCTGCTGCGTATCGATCATTGCGCACCGCAGGAGCTGCATGCTCCGGCGGCCGAGAACGCAGCGCGCAACGAGCTGATGGCGCTGGTGTTCCGCAGCCTGCTGCCGGTGACTCCCGCATCGCGTAACCCGGCCGCCCAGCCCAGCCATCAGCAGATTCTGCGGCGGGCCCTGGAGCTGCTGGACGTTATGCCGGATGCTCCGTTGCATATGGTCGACCTGTGTCTGGCCTGCAGCACCTCGGAGCGCACGCTGCGCAACCTGTTTACCCGCTACCTGGGCATGAGCCCGCACCGCTACCTGATGCAGCACCGCTTGCATGCGATTCGCCGGGCCATTTTGCGCGCGGCGCCGGGGGAGACCATCACCGATATCTGTGCGCGCTTTGGCGTGTGGGATTTCGGCCGTTTCGCCGGCCTCTACCGCAGCTACTTTGGCGAATTGCCGTCGCATTCGCTGCGCAGCCGGCGGCCTGTGCCACAGGCTTTGTCGATCAGTCACCGTTGACCCCACGCTGCAAGGTAGCGCTAGGGTATTCGCCGAATAGCGCGTGGTAATCCGCCGCCATGCGGCCGCAGTCGGTGTAGCCGAAACGTTGAGCGACCTCTGCAACGCTGGCGTGGCTCTGGTCGGTCACAGCCAAAGCGGCACGTAGCAGATGCAGGCGGCGCAGACGTAAGTAACGCGCCGGAGCCATACCCAGAGTGGCGACGAAAGCGCTGCGCAGGGTGCGTTCGCTAACTCCTACTGCGCGGCATAACTCAGCCAGGCGAGGCGTACGGCCGCTAGTGATCGGTAGCAGCTGCAGCACCTGGCTTAGCAGGCTTTCGTAAGTGGCTTGGCGAGCACGCTGGCGCGGCGTGGTGCGTAGTGACATGGCGGCGTCCTGGCCTTGGGTGATGGCGCCAGGCTGCGCCGAGCCGCGCGCTGGCGATACGTAAAACAGGCAAATCGTACGCGTTGAGCAGCTTTGCCGATTTTACGTATCGGCTACTGCTGAATACCGCCAGCATCCGACCATCGCTCGCCACCCGCTGCCCCGCATTCGGCGCCCTGACGAGCCCCCAGAAGCGTTCGAGCATCATCGACGCGAGTGGAGGCTATATGAGTCTGTCGAAGCGCAGTATGGGCATCCTCTGTCTGGTTTTGGCTGGCGCATCTGCCTGTGCATGGGCCGAGGCCCAGGGGCCGCAGTTACTGGAGGTCGAGCCGTTTGTCGAGCTGCCAGCCGGTGTGCGCTATCCGGAAGGGCTCGCCGTTAATCCGCACAACGGCGAAATCTACGTCGGCACCTTCGATGCCCGGCAACCCGCCAGCACCCGCAATAACCAGTTGTTGCGTTATGCGGCGGACGGCCGGCTGCTGGCGCAACGTGCGTTTGCCGCGACGCCGCTGACCGGTCTGGGTTATGCAGACGGGCAGATTTACATCCTCAATTTTGGCGCGGGCAAGCTGCAACGTATCCCGACCGAGTTCGGGGCGAACACCCCGGTCGAGGATCTGCTTGATTTCCCCCAGCTGAAGCCAGCCGCACTGGCAGCGCGCACAGTCGCCAACCCGGATGGCAGCCAGGATCAGATCCACTTCGGCTCCAGCGGCATGCCCGCACCCAACGGTCTGGTGTTCGCCGGCAATGGTGACCTCTACGTTTCCGACTCCTTCCAGGGAGCGCTGTATCGCATCGCCAACGTCACCCGTTGCAAGCCCTGCGCGCTAGAAGTGTTGTCGCGCGATCCGCTATTGGCCACGGCGGGTTCTCTGCCCTTCGGTGCCAACGGCCTGGCCTTCAACGCCGACGAAAGTCAGCTGTATATCAATAACGCCGGTGACGGCCGCTTGCTGCGTATGCGCCTGCCGAACGGTGAAGTGCAGGTGCTGGCAGAGAGCCTGCCGGGGGCCGACGGTTTGTTATTTCACGACGGCCTGTTGTGGCTGCTGGCCAATCAGATCGACCAACTGCTCGGGCTCGACGAGCAGGGCTTGATTCGCGTACGTGCAGGCGGCTTTCAGGGCATCGCCAGCAACGGTGCGCCGCGTGGCCTGCTGTTTCCCGCCAGCAGTGTGGTGCAGGGCGAGTGGATGGTGGTCAGCAACCTGGCCCTGCCGCTGACGCCTGCCGAGGGCGATGAGTGGGAAGAGCGGGTGAGCACCTGGAACCTGATGCGCGTGCGCCTGCCGCAGCCGCCAACCAAGGGAGAGTCCGCCAATGCCGCACAACCTTGAGCAACCTTTGAATAAAGGCCGTCGCCGCCTGATGTTCGGCTCGGCCGTGCTGGCCACAACGATGTTGTTACCCCTAGGCGGTTGTATGCGCGGCAGTGGCTCCGCAGCAACCCGTCCGCAACCTGAGAATGGAGAGCGCAAGACCATGGGCACTATTACCACTCGCGACGGCACCGAGATTTATTACAAGGACTGGGGCACAGGCCCGGTTGTGGTCCTCAGTCACGGCTGGCCACTCAATTCCGATAGCTGGGAGGCGCAGATGTTCTTCCTGGCCAGCAACGGTTATCGGGTGATCGCCCACGACCGGCGTGGCCACGGCCGCTCCAGCCAACCCTGGAACGGCAATGAGATGAACACCTACGCCGATGATCTGGCTCAGTTGCTTGATCACCTGGATGTACGCGGTGCTGCGCTGTTTGGCTTTTCCACTGGCGGCGGTGAGGTGGCGCGTTATATCGGCAAGCACGGCACGGCGCGGGTGGCCAAGGCAGGGCTGATCTCGGCTGTGCCGCCGCTGATGCTGCAGACCGAGGCCAATCCGGGCGGCCTGCCACTCTCGGTGTTCGACGGCATCCGCGCCGCTTCAATCGCCGACCGTTCACAGCTGTACAAGGATGTCGCCAGTGGCCCGTTCTTTGGCTACAACCGCCCCGGCGCTAAACCCTCGCAGGGGGTGATCGATGCGTTCTGGATGCAGGGCATGCTGGCCGGGCACAAGAACGCCTACGACTGCATCAAGGCCTTCTCCGCAACCGATTTCACTGAAGACCTGAAGAAGTTCTCCATCCCCACGCTGATCCTGCATGGCGATGACGACCAGATCGTTCCCGTGGATGCCGCTGCGCGAGCCTCGGCCAAGTTGGTGCCGCACGCCAAGCTGGTGATCTACCCCGGTGCGCCCCACGGCATCACCGATACCCACAAGGAACAACTGGGCGCGGACATGCTGGCCTTTCTGCGCAGCTAAGCGGCCGGTTCACACCTATTGAGAGGACAGACACATGAGCAGCAAAACAGCTTTGATCGTGGTGGATATCCAGAACGACTACTTCCCAGGCGGCCTGTGGACCCTGAGCAAGGTCGAGGCGGCTGCCGCCAAGGCGGCGCAGGTGATCGCCGCATTTCGCCAGCGTGGCGATCTGGTGGTGCATATCCGCCATGAGTTCACCAGTGCCGACGCACCGTTTTTCCGCCCCGGCAGTGAGGGTGCGCAGTTGCACCCCAGCGTGATCAATCAGCCTAACGAGCCGGTGGTGCTCAAGCACTACATCAACTCGTTTCGGGAAACCGAGCTCAAGGCCGTGCTGGATAAGCACGGCATAGAGGCCGTCGTGGTGGTGGGCAATATGAGCCATATGTGCGTGGACGGCATCACCCGCGCCGCCGTGGATTTCGGCTACGCCACCACGGTGCTGCACGACGCCTGCGCCACCCTCGACCTGGAGTTCAACGGCGTGAAAGTTCCCGCCGAGCACGTCCATGCGGCCTTTATGGCGGCGCTCAGCTTCGGCTACGCGCCGGTGATTTCCACGGCTGAGTATCTGCAAAAGCTCTAGGAGACCTTATGACACACAGGACGGCTATCGCCTTGGCAGCGCTGCTGGTCAGCCCTGCCTGGGCGCATGAGGCAGGTGGTATCCATAGCGAGAAAAGTACCCAGGTCGAAGCGGCCTTCGACCTGGTGCATACCCATGTGTTCAAGGACGGCAGCGACCTGGTGTTCGAGCAACTGGTCGACGGCCAGGCCGGCAGTCGTTTGCCCACAGCCAAGGGCAGCTTTGCCGGTGCCGAGGTCTACAGCTATGTCTGGCCGACCAGCCTGAACAGCGGCGCGGTCGGCTTCGAAGACGACTCGGGCATCCTCGCCCTGGCGCTGACCTCGCATCCGGATTTCGACGACACGCCGCAGCTCGATGAGAACGGCGACGGCGACAAGGCCAACGACGGCGGCCTGTGGCACTCGCATTGGGTTGTACTGACCAAGGAACCCAGTTGCGGCCCCAGCGGCCTCAAGGTGCGCGACATTCCCGAAGGTGCCAAGCCCAAGCTGCCGCCTACCTGGCCGGGCGTGCCGATCTACATCGACTCGCCCGGCTACGACCTCAGCGTGAAAAACGATGCCGCGCAGATTCGCGTACCGCTGTCTGCGGTCGGCTTTCCCGCCAGCTTCAACTACGACGGGGTGACCGCCGCGCTGCAGGTCAATGCCAATCTGCACGACCCGCTGTTGTGCGTTTCCAGCGTTTGGGATGTGGCCTCCGGCGACCTGTCGCTGCCGGCAACCTGGAAGTCCATGGACTAAATCATTTCGCGAAGCTGCCTCTGGCCATCATCGCCGCTGGCTGTCTAGCTCAACCGTTTGAGGAGCACCTGTCGTGTCGAAGAACAAACTGACCCATGCCACCGGTGCGCCGGTGGTCGACAACCTCAATATCCAGACCGCCGGGCCGCGCGGGCCGGCGCTGCTGCAGGATATCTGGCTGATCGAAAAGCTCGCGCATTTTGACCGTGAGGTGATCCCCGAGCGGCGCATGCATGCCAAGGGTGCCGGCGCTTACGGCACCTTCACCGTGACGGGCGACATCAGCCGCTACAGCCGCGCCAACCTGTTTGCCCACATCGGCAAGCAGACGCCGCTGTTTGTGCGTTTCTCCACTGTGGCGGGGGAGCGCGGTGCGGCCGATGCCGAACGTGATATCCGCGGTTTTGCCGTGAAGTTCTACACCGATGAGGGCAACTGGGACCTGGTTGGCAATAACACTCCGGTGTTCTTCTTTCGCGATCCGATGCGCTTCCCAGACCTCAATCATGCGGTCAAGCGCGATCCGCGCAGCGGCCTGCGCAGTGCCATCAACAACTGGGATTTCTGGAGCCTGCTGCCCGAGGCGCTGCACCAGGTCACCATCACCATGAGCGAGCGCGGCATTCCGCGCAGCTACCGGCATATGCACGGTTTTGGCAGCCACACCTTTAGCCTGATCAACGCTGATAACCAGCGGGTCTGGGTCAAGTTTCATCTGCGCTGCCAACAGGGCATCGAGAACCTCAGCGATGCCGAGGCCGGTGCGGTGATCGGCGGGGACCGTGAAAGCCATCTGCGCGATCTGTATCAGAGCATTGAACATGGCGACTTTCCGCGCTGGACGCTGTGCATTCAGGTGATGAGCGAAGAGCAGGCGCAGCGTCATCCGCATAATCCGTTTGACCTGACCAAGGTCTGGTCGCATGGCGACTTTCCGTTGATCGAGGTCGGCGTGCTAGAGCTGAACCGCAACCCGGACAACCACTTTGCCGAAGTGGAGCAGGCGGCCTTTTCGCCGGCCAACATCGTTCCTGGTATCGGCTTTTCGCCAGACAAGATGCTGCAGGCGCGGCTGTTTTCCTACGGCGACGCCCAGCGCTATCGGCTGGGTGTCAACTTCAACCAGATCCCGGTCAACGCCCCGCGTTGTCCTTATCACAGCTACCACCGCGACGGAGCCATGCGCATCGATGGCAACCAGGGCTCGACCATCGCCCATTACCCCAATAGCCAGGGCATCTGGGAGGATCAGCAGGAACTGCGCGAGCCGCCGCTGCCGCTCGACGGCAGTGCAACCAACTGGGATCACCGCGTCGACGAGGATCATTACCAGCAACCCGGCGACTTGTTCCGCCTGATGAGCCCGGCGCAGCAGCAGGCGCTTTTCGATAACACGGCCAGAGCGCTCGGTGATGCACCCGACACCATCAAGCAGCGGCATATCGGCAACTGCAGCAAGGCCGATCCGGCCTACGGCGCTGGCGTGGCGAAGGCGCTCGGGCTGGCGAATCAGAGCATTCTTTGACCTGGAGCGAGCAATCATGAGCTTTTCCACTTCAGCCAGCTCAGTAGCCAATCAGTTCGTCGAGGTCGGCGGCCGCCGTCTGGCTTATCGCGTAATCGGCGAGGGCACGCCGCTGGTGCTGTGCCTGCGCTTCAGGGGCGTCATGGACGATTGGGACCCCGCCTTCCTGGATGCGCTCGCCGCGCGGGGCTTGCGGGTTTATATCTTCGACTACAGCGGGCTGGGTTGGTCCACGGGCCAGCCGAGTTATGACCCAGGTTCATTGGCCAAGGACGCCATCGAGCTGATCGGCGCGTTGCAGCTTGGCAGGGTGGTGCTGGGTGGTTGGTCAATCGGCGGCGTGGCGGCGCAACTGGTGTTGTTGCAAGCGCCGCAACTGCTCAGCCATCTGCTGCTGATTGCCACCACACCGCCCGGCCATCTGGTCAAAACCGGTGAGCCACAGTTCTACCAGCTGGCCGCTCGCGACAATGATTTCGAGGATTTCGTCAGCCTGTTTTTCGAGCCGACCTCGGCGAGCAGTCGCGAGGCAGCGCTGCGTTCGGCCGAGCGTATTGCCCAACGCAGCGAAGGACGCTGCACGCCGGTGCCTTATGCCTGGGCCGCGCAGTCCCTGGGCGACGGGCCGCGCAACCCGATGTTTCCGCTGCAGGCGGCGCTGGATGCGCTCAAGCAAACGCAAATCCCGGTGCTGCACGTGGGCGGCGACCACGACATCGTTTTCCCCGTGGAGAACTGGTACGCGCTTAATCGCACCTTGCCCACCCTGCAGCTGCTGACCTTGCCCAGCACCGGGCATGGCCCGCAGTCGCAATATCCCGAGGCCAGTGCGGCACATATCGCGGCGTTTATTTCAGGGGAGCGCGCTGCTGATCAGGCCTAGGCACTTTCCTGCAGCCAATCGGCCAAACGCGCCAACAGCGCATCGCAGCCATCGAGCTGCTGCAGGCTGACAAACTCATCCGGCTTATGGCCCTGCTCCATGCTGCCGGGGCCGCAGACCACGGTGGGGATGCCGGCCTGGTGGAACAGGCCGCCTTCGGTGCCAAAGGCCACGGTGGTGTAGTCGCGGCTGCCGCTAAGCAGCGCCAGCAGTTCGGCCGCTTCGCTATGCGGATCGGTGGCCAGGCCGGGGTAAGCCGACAGCGGCTGGAAGTCGATGGTGCTGGCGCTGCTGCGTTGACGCATCTGCGGCAGCAGTTCTGTTTCGGCGTAGGTGCGCAGTTCATCGGCGACCTGTTGCGGATCATCGCTGGGCAGGGCGCGTACCTCGAAGTCGAACTGGCAGTCGGCTGGGACGATATTCAGTGCGCGCCCGCCGCTGATCAGCCCGGTTTGCACCGTGGAGTAGGGCGGATCGAAACGCGCATCCTGATGCTCGACGGCGCTCAAACGCTGGCCGATTTCACCGAGCCGGTTGATCAGTTTGGCGGCGTATTCGATGGCATTCACCCCCTGTGGCGCGTAGGCCGAATGGCAGGCCGCGCCCTGCACCTGGCAGCGCATGGCCAGTTTACCCTTGTGGCCGAGCACCGGTTTGAGTTCGCTGGGTTCGCCAATAATGCACAGCACGGGTTTGTTGGGGCGCTGCTGCAAGTCGGCCAGCAGCGAGCGTACGCCCAGGCAGCCGACCTCTTCGTCGTAGGAAAACGCCAGATGCAGCGGCAGGCGCAGAGGCTGGGCGAGAAAGCGCGGCACGGCGGCCAGCACGCAGGCGATAAACCCCTTCATATCGGCGGTGCCGCGGCCGTACAGCTTGCCGTCGCGTTCGCTTAGCTCGAATGGCGGCAGGGTCCAGGTCTGGCCATCCACGGGGACCACATCGCTGTGCCCGGACAGCAGCACGCCGCCACGGTCCAGCGGGCCGATGGTGGCGTACAGGTTGGCCTTGCTGCGCTCGGCGTTGTAGTCGATCTCGCAGGCCACGCCGAGCTTGTTGAGGTAGTCGCGAACGAACTCGATCAGCGCCAGGTTTGAGTCGCGGCTGACGGTGGGGAAGGCCACGAGTTCGGCGAGCAGGTCACGGCTGCTTGGATTACTCATCGCCAGGTACGCCGTAGCTGGGGGCGCGGGTTGGGTCGAGGGCGCGGATTACGTAGTCCTGCATCTGCGGCCGATAGGCCTGCCAGAGGTTGTCCAATTGGCCAATCGGGTTGTCATCGGCCCAGTCCACGCGCAGGTCGATCAGCGGCCAGGTGAGGTCGTCCACCACCTTGAGCGCCGCCGAATGCACCGGTCCGGCTTCGCCACCGGCCGCCATGGCTGCGTGCATGGCCGCGAGCAGGCGGTCGGCCAGCAGCCCTTGGCTGTGTTCGAAGGCATCAATCATGGCGGCGATCACTGCGGGCGAGGCCAGCAGGTTGCCGGCCGCCACGCATTGTTCGCCGGCCAGGGCGTTATGCAGCCCCAGCGCTTCGCTGCCGGAGAACAGCGCGCTGCGGCCCTGGCTGTCGAGCAGCGCGACCTGGCGATACTGGCTGTAGCCGTTGCGACTGAGCGCCTGATCCAGCGCCGCCGCTGGCTCCAGCCCGGCTTCCAGGGCATCGAGAATCTGCGGGCCGAGGGCTGGCAGGGTGATGTTCTGGCTGGCCACCGCACCAACCCCGGCGCGCAGCCAGGGACAACGTGCGCCCACGGCAATGCTCGATGAGCTGATGGCGATGCCCAGCTGGCCGGTTTCGGCGCAGCGACCGACGATGGAAAAGGTCATTGCTTACTCCTGGGAATCTGTCGGGTGGATCGGGGCGCGTAGCTGGCGCTTTTTACGTCCACCGTATGGCCAATGGTGGATGGGTGAAGCGTCATCCACCCTACTTATCTCGCTTATGGCTGGCTGTCCGGGATGACCGCGATCACATCGATCTCCATCAACCACTCGGGCTGACCGAGGCCGCTGATCACCAGGCCGGTGGAGATCGGGAACACGCCTTTGAGCCACTTGCCGATTTCCTGGTAGACCGGCTCGCGGTAGCGCGGGTCAATCAGGTAGGTGGTGGTTTTGACGATATGCGACAGGTCGCTGCCGGCTTCTTCGAGCAGCTGCTTGACGTTCTTCATGGCCTGCTCGGCCTGGGCGCGTGGGTCGCCGAGGCCGACCAGCTTGCCGTTGAAGTCGGTGCCGATTTGCCCGCGTACATACACGGTATTGCCGGCGCGCACGGCCTGGCACAGGTCGTTGTCCAGGCTCTGGTTGGGGTAGGTGTCTTTGGTGTTGAACATGCGGATGCGGGTATGGGTAGGCATCGACGTGCTTCCTGTAAACAGAGTGGTTGAGGAGGCCCCGCAGGGCCTCGGTCGGCAAGCTGGGTAGGGCGCTCAGTCAGCGAGCTGCCGCGCGTTGCTATCGCGATAGGCCAGGTAGGTGCGCTGGGTGGCGATATGCCCGGCGACGTGTTTGGCGTCGTGCCACACGCCCCAGATAAAGCTCGAACCGCGACGCGACAGCCACGGCAGGCCGAGGAAGTACACCCCCGGCTCACTGGACACGCCGCGCTGATGCTGCGGCTTGCCCTTGGCGTCGAAGGCGTTTACCTGCAGCCAGCTGAAATCCACGGCATAGCCGGTGGCCCAGATGATTGAGGTGACGCCGGCCTTGGCCAGGTCCAGTTCCAGCAGCGGCTTGGTCACGCAGTCCGGCTCCGGATAACTGGCGCGGGCTTCCGGCTCTTCGGGCAGGTCGAGGCCATTGCGGGCGATATAGGCGTCGGCCGCGTCCAGCAGCGCCAGGTAGTTCTTATCGCCGTTCTTGAGGTTCTCCAGCAGGTCCTGCTGGAAGGTCACCACGCCGTTGTCGAAGGCTTTGGTCAGCCCGACCAGGGTCATGCCCTGATGGGCCAGACCACGAAAGTCCACGGTGTGGCCGCCACGGGTGCCGCTGACGGCGATGGTCACGTGCTCCTTGCCCGGCTGGGCGGCTTCCGCGTCCCACTCGCCGAGCACGCCAAGCCACCAGCAGAAGTCACGGTTGCGGTAGCTGCGCGGCGGGCGATCATGCGGGCCGACCGAGAGGTAGACCTTGCGCCCGGCGCGCTGCAGTTCATCGGCGATTTGCACGCCTGACGAGCCAGCACCGACCACCAGCACGGCACCGTCCGGTAGTTGCTGCGGGTTGAAGTACTGCGCGGAGTGGATCTGCGTCAGTTGCTCGTCCTTGGGCGCAATCGGCGGAATCACCGGGCGTTGGAACGGCCCGGTGGCGCAGACCACGCGGTTGGCCTGGATCACGCCGGCGGAGGTTTCAATGGTGAAGCCTGGACGGTCGCTGTTGCGCACCACGTTCTTCACTTCCACGCCGGTACGGATCGGCGCGTCGAACTTCTTGGCGTAGGCCTCGAAGTAGGCGGCCATACGTTCTTTCGGCGCGAAGGCGTCGGCGTCGAGCTCGTCGAATTCCAGCCCCGGAAAGCGGTCGTGCCAGGCCGGGCCATTGGCTACTAGCGAATCCCAGCGGCCGGTGCGCCAGGCTTCGGCGATACGATTGCGTTCCAGCACCAGGTGCGGCACGCCGAGTTTGCTCAGGTGCTCGCTGATGGCCACACCGGCCTGACCGGCACCGACCACCAGGGTGTCGATTTCTGTTCCTTCAAGGCTCACGCCGGTGTGCATGTGCAAGGCGCTTTGATTCAGGTCGGTCATGGCAGGGGTCCTCTGATTCCGATCGTTGTTGTTCTATTGCGGCTGACGGTGGGGCTTGGCCGCATTCTGTTCGGAGCAGAGGAATGGCGAAATTATGATTTTTGTAGTCGCTGGCAAGGTAAAAGCGTGCCCGCCCGCAAAGCACCGCTGCGGCTTGGTAGAGGGCTTGGGCTATAGGTTTTTTAGCGCTAGGGGCGACAAATTAGATGGTGTTGCGAGCGGCTGGCGCACTTGCCACGTTGGCCAGTTGCCGAGTGGGAGTGAGCGGTGGATCAGCGTTGCACTGATCCGTCGGGTGTTAGTCGCCCTTGATCTCTTTGAGGTGCTTGTACACCGTCGCCCTGCCCATATTCAGTACGTTGGCCACGTAGTTGGCGGCGCTTTTGCCTTTGAATGCGCCTTCGGCGTGCAGGGCTTCGACTAGCTCGCGTTTGTGATCGCGGGTCAGCAGGTTGAGGCCGAGCTGACGTTGCCGTAGCCAGCTGTGCAGGAAGGTGTTGATGCGCTCCTGCCAGTCGTCGCGGAACAGTGCGTCGGGCTGTGGCACCAGCTTGCTGGAGGAGAGAAACAGCTCCAGCGCCTGCTTGGCGGTTTCAAACATCGAGATATTCAGGTTGATGCACAGCACGGCGATGGGCGTGCCGTTGGCGTCGCGCAACACGCTGCTGACCGAACGAATCTTCTGGCCATCCCAGTTGAGCTTTTCATAAGGGCCGATGGTGCGTTCGTCGACTTCACCGCTGAGCATGTCCTCTAGCGCTGCGTCATCGCCGATCACGCGTTTGGAGATGTTATTGGCGATGTAGTCGACCTTCTGCGTGCGCAGGTCGTGCAGCACCACTTCGGCGTGGGGGAAGAACAGCGTGGCGATGGCGTCGGCGATGGTGCGGTAGTTGTCCAGCTCGGGGGCAGGGCGGGGCGGCGTCATGCGGCTAACTCTTCGGGCTTGGGAGGCGTTGCGAGTGTGCCGCAAAGTGCCCGAGGCGTCATCCTCGGGCGCTGCGAGCAGCTATCGGTGCAGGCTGTTGAAAAACGTTGGCGAGGCAGCCAGCGCAAGGCAAAAACAGGCGAAAAAGCGGAGTTTACAAGCTGTAAATGAGCATTTTGAGCCTGTTTTTAACGCCGCGATGGCCACGCAGGTAGTTTTTCAACGGCCTGCCAGGCGGGCCGGCGAAAGCATGGCCTCGGTCAGGCCGAACTGGCGCAAGTGTTCGGGCAGTGGCTCGCCACGGGCCAGGGCGGCGCAGGCCATGCCCATGGCTGCGGAGGTCTGGATGCCATAACCGCCTTGGGCGGCGACCCAAAAGAAACCCTCCACCTGCGGGTCGAAACCGCCGACCAGGTCGCCATCGGCGACAAAGGAGCGCAAGCCTGCCCAGGTATGCGCCGGGCGGCGAATGCTCAGGCTGGTGTGTTCCTCGATCTGGTAAATACCCAGGGCGATATCCAGCTCTTCCGGTTGCACATCGTGAGGTTCGACCGGATCGGCGTTGGCGGGCGAGCCGAGCAGCAGGCCGGCGTCTGGCTTGAAGTAGAAAGATTCGTCCAGGCTGACCACGCAGGGCCAGGCATGGCAGTCGATGCCTTCCGGCCCGTTAAAGGTAAAGGCCGCACGTCGTTTGGGAATCAGGCCGATAGGCGCTACGCCCGCCATCGCGGCGATCTGGTCGCACCAGCCACCAGCGGCATTGATCAGCACCTTGGCGCGGTATTGCGTGTTGCCGCAATCAACCAACCAAGCGTCGCCGTCGCGTTGGATGCGCAGCACTTCGCAGTGGCTGTGGATTTCCCCGCCCTGCTGGCGAATGCCGCGCAGGTAGCCCTGGTGCAGGGCATCGGTGTCGATATCGGCGGCGCTGGGGTCGAGCATGGCGGCCTGCACCTTGTCGCGGCGCAGCACCGGCACCAGGGCGCAAGCTTCGTCAGCGCTAAGCAGGCGCATATCCGCCACGCTGGCTTTGCCGCTGTCGAATTGACGTTGCAGCTCGGCGGCGTCGCCGGTGAAGTCCACCACCAGTTCACCACGCGGGGTCAGCAATGGGTGTTCGGCAAAGCCGGCGGGCGGCACGTCGTAGAACGCGCGGCTGGCGGCGGTTAGGGCGCGCACCTGGGTTGTGCCGTAGGCCACGGTGTAGAGCGCGGCGGAGCGGCCGGTGGAGTGGTAACCCGGCAGCTGCTCGCGCTCCAGCAGAATGGTTTTGCCATGGGCGGCGAGAAAGTAACCGGTAGAAGCGCCAGCAATACCGGCGCCGATGATCAGGTAGTCCGCCTGGTGCATCAGCAGGCCTCCTGCTTGAGCTGGTAGAGCGCGTGGGCCAGGGCAACATCTTCCAGGCCCAGGCCGATGGAGCGGAAAAATACCGAGCGGCGGTAGTCCGGGCGAGCTGCCTTACCACTGACGAGTTCGGCCAGATCACCCAGGATACTGGCACTGTTCCAGCCCAGCTCGCTGGCCAGAAGCATTTCCCCGGCGCTGTTTGGCGTGGTGGCGCGGTAGTCGCAGTAGACATCCATATTCAGCAGGCTGGCAGGCGTTACTTCATGGGCGCGCGGCGCGTTGGTGCTGATCGAGGTGATCAGCGCTGGTTTATCCAGCTCGGCTGGGTCCAGCAGCGGTTTCGCCGAGGAAGTGCAGAGCATCACCACGTCGGCATCGCGAATGGCATCCGCCTGGCTGGCGCACAGCTGGATACGTGAGTCGAGTTGCTGCAGCTTGAGTAGCTGCGCACCGGTTTTGCCGGCCAGGCCAGGCGAGTAGAGGCGGATGCTCTGCCAGGGGCGCAACTGCTTGGCGTAATGCACATGCGCCTGGGCCACTGCGCCGCTGCCGATTACCGCCAGGCGGCTGGCTTCGGGCGTGGCAAGGGCATCCACGGCCACTGCGGTGGTGGCCGCGGTGCGTGCGGTGGTCAGGCTGCCGGCATCGCACAGCAGCAACGGCTGGCCGGTTTGCATCGACATCAGCAGGGTCCAGGCGGTAATCAGCGGACCTTGCTCGCGGACGATATAGGGCGAGGTTTTCACCCCGTAAACGCCGGCCCCGGCCAGCACACCGAGGTAGTTGATAAAGTCGCCGCCGCCATTGGGGAACTCCACCAGTTGCTGCGCCGGCTGCAGCGCATTACCGGCGGCTAGCTCGCGGAACATCGCGACCATGGCCAGGTGCACATCGACCCGGGCCAGCAGCTGCTCAGCGGCGGTTTTATCCAGCACATAAGGGGTGGTCGACATGGGCAGCTCCGCAACGAATTAAACAATTAAATCCATTTTGGACTTTATGGTCTTCTTCGACAAGCGCTGGCGCGGCATCTTGATACGTTGCTGCGACGTTTAGTGTGCTTGGCGTAAGCGCTTGCGAAACGCCCCTGGGCTTTCCCCACAGAGTTGCTTGAACAGCTTGGCAAAGGTGGCGCGGTCGGCGTAACCGACCTGTTCGGCAATCTGCTCCAGCGACGCCGGGCTGCGCAGGGCACGCTGGGCGGCGCTGATGCGCACGCGCTGCAGGTAGTCATTGGGCGTCAGTCCGGTGCTGGCCTTGAAGCGCCGCAACAGGGTGCGCGATGAACAATTAGCCTGAGCGGCCAGGCGATTAAGGTCGATGGCTTCGCTGTGATGGCGGTGCAGCCACTGCAACACGGGGGTGAGTTGGCAATCACTGCTGGCCGGTGGCAGCAGCGGGGCAAAGCGTGATTGCAGGCCGCGCTGGCTGTCAAACACCAGGGCATTGGCCACCTGCTGCGCCAGGCCTTCGCCGCCATGCTGGGCGATCAGATGCAGGCACAGGTCTAGCCCCGCATGCGCGCCGCCGGAGCTGAGCAGATGGCCGTCCTCACAAACCAATTGCTCGATCTGCAGCTTGACCAGCGGAAAACGCTCTCGGAACTGGCTGGCCAGCGCCCAATGTGTGGTGGCACGGCGACCGTTGAGCACGCCAGCGGCGGCCAGGAGAAAGGCGCTGCTGCACAGGCTGGCCAGTTGCTGATATGGCGGGCGCTGCGCCAGCCAGGGCAGCAGGGCAGCGTTGTCGGCCAAAGTACTGTCGATAGCGCTGCCGCTGGCGGCGAGCAGAATCAGGTCGGAGTGTTCGGCCAGACTCAGGTCGCCATCGACCTGGATTTGCGCAAAGCCCAGATCGACCGCTTGCCCATCCAGGCTGATGCGCTGCAGCTCGAACAGCCGCTGCTCGGCCAGGCGGTTGGCCAGGACAAAAGCGTCCATGGCCATGCTTAGGCTGGAACATACGGTTTGCGGGCAAACGTACAGGGCGATCTTCAGCATGAGGTGCTCAGGCGTGATGAGGTTTGGCGATTATTGACACAAGTATGTCTTTTGCGCCAATCGCGCAGTGGCGATTTAACGACAATACTGCTCGCACGTCCCCTATCGGAGTTCGCCCCATGAGTCATCCCAACGCCGCGCTGATCATCCGTTTCTACCAAGCCTTCCAGCAGCTGGATGCCGAGACCATGGCCAGCTGCTACAGCGCGGACGTACAGTTCAGCGACCCGGTGTTTACCGACCTGCGCGGTGCGGCGGCCGGCGATATGTGGCGCATGCTCTGCGCCAAGGCTCAGGGTTTTTCCCTGACGTTTGATGGCGTGGCGGCGGATGATTATTCCGGGCGGGCGCGCTGGGTGGCGACCTATACCTTTAGCCAGACCGGCAATCAGGTGGTCAACCATATCGAGGCCAACTTCCGCTTTCGCGATGGAAAGATCAGCGAGCACCGCGATCACTTCGATCTGTGGCGCTGGGCCGGCCAGGCGCTGGGTCTTAAGGGTCGCCTGCTGGGCTGGGCGCCGTTTGTGCAGAACGCCATTCGCCAGCAGGCGGGGAAAGGGTTAGCGGCGTTCCAGAAGAATCGCTAAGCTCGGCGGCCGTGTTAATTACCTGCCTACTCGACTGATGCCTGACTCTTCTAACGCGCCTGAGACACCTGCCGCCAAGCCCTGGTTTGTCTACCTGGTGCGGGCGGCCAATGGCGCGCTGTACTGCGGCATCAGCGACGATCCGCACAAGCGTTTTGCCAAGCACCAGAGTGGCAA
Organism: Pseudomonas sp.; assembly: GCF_030690725.1. Lineage (GTDB taxonomy): Bacteria > Pseudomonadota > Gammaproteobacteria > Pseudomonadales > Pseudomonadaceae > Aquipseudomonas. The sequence goes on from NZ_JAUYGD010000067.1 coordinate 126,216, forward strand.
GGGCGCACGCTTCTTTTATTCCAGCCCGGCGCAGGCGCTGGTGTATATCGAACCTTGTGCCGGCAAAGGCGATGCGCTGCGCCGCGAGCGGGCGATCAAGGCCTTGAGCAAGTTGGCCAAGGAAACCCTGGTGGCCGCCGCGCCTGTTATCGCTCTAGCTGATAACGCGCCATCAGGCTAAGCGGGTAGGCCGCAACGCTGTGCAGGGTTAAGCTGGCTCCTTTATCTGATTGCAGCGGAGCCTGTTATGCACGAGTTGATCCTGCACCATTACGATGCCTCACCGTTTGCCGAGAAGGCGCGCCTGATGCTGGGCTTCAAGCAGCTGTCCTGGCGCTCGGTGGAGATTCCGCGAATCATGCCCAAGCCCGATCTAGTGGCGCTGACCGGTGGCTACCGCAAGACTCCGGTGCTGCAGGTGGGTGCCGATATCTACTGTGATACCGCGCTGATTGCGCGTCGCCTGGACGCGGAGAAAGCGACTCCAGCGCTGTTCCCGGAGGGCCAGGAGTTCGTCGCGGCGAGCTTTGCCCAGTGGGTTGATTCGCTGATATTCCAGCATGCGGTGAGCCTGGTGTTTCAGCCGGAGTCGGTCGCAGTGCGTTTCGGCAAGCTGCCGCCCGAGGCGGTTAAGGCCTTTGTCGCCGACCGTGCCGGGCTGTTCAGTGGCGGCAGCGCCACGCGTTTACCGGTGGAGGTCGCCAAACACAACTGGCCGTCGCTGATGGCACGGGTGGAACAGCAACTGGCGCGCGAGGAGGGCGATTATCTGTTCGGTGAGCCGTCGATTGCTGACTTCTCCCTGGCCCATTGTCTGTGGTTCCTCAAGGGCACCGCGGTGACCGCGCCTCTGGTCGACGCCTATCCAAATGTCAGCGCCTGGCTAGGCCGCGTGCTGGGCTTTGGTCATGGCGCGTCCAGTGCGCTGAGTGCAGAAGACGCTATCGCCATCGCCCGTGCCGCGACGCCGGCGGCCTTGCCGGCCGAGCAGTTCGTCGAGCCCAATGGCTTCGCGGTCGGTCAGCGGGTGCAGATTGCCGCCACCGATTACGGCGTCGACCCGGTGGAGGGCGAGCTCGTGTTCGCCGGTGTTGAAGAACTGATCCTGCGCCGCGAGGATGAACGTGCCGGCACCGTGCACGTGCATTTCCCGCGTCTGGGCTTTGCCATCAAGGCGCTGTAAACACGTTTTTACGATCTGTTGCGCGCCGAGGTTTCAGTACGCGGCGCGCATCGCCTGTGGGTCGTAGCCGTGAATAAGGGTGCCCTTGATATCCAGCAAGGGCACGCCGCGCCCACCCAGGGCCTTGAAGGTCGCCTGGCCGGCGGGGTCTTTCTCGATATCGATTTCCCGGTAGGCAATCTGATCCTGCGCCAGTTGCTCGCGGGTTTTCGCGCAGTAGCCGCACCATTGCGTGGCATACAACACCACTTCGCCTGGTCGTTCGGCCAGCGGCGGTTGCAACCAGCGTTGCACAGTGTCCCAGTGCTGGAACAGTGCCAAGGCGCATAGCAGCAGGATGACTTTCTTCATGGGCGTTCCTTTGCCTTCTTGTGTTGAGGGTCTAGTGAGCCGTGCGCTAACTGCGCTGCAAATCTTCCAAGCTGAACGGCAGCGGGGTATTCGGCCAGTCCAGTTGCAAGCGTTCAAGCTCGCGGGCCAACAAGCTAGCCACCAGCCAGTCGCGCAGCCAGCGATGATCCGACGGAATCACATACCAGGGCGCGGCGTCGCTGTGGCTGGCGCTTAGCTGTTCGGCCCAGCGCTGTTGGCGCAGGTCAAATTCGCGATAGGACTGCAGGTCACTGCTGTGCAGTTTCCAGCGTTTATGCGGGTGTGCAAGACGCTCTTGCAGGCGGTGTTTTTGTTCATCTCGGGATAGCTGCAAAAAGCATTTCAGCGGCTGAGTCGACTGGCTGATCAGCTGCGCCTCGAAGGCCTGAATCGCCAGCTGGCGCGCGGGAAGTTCGGCGGCGCTGCACAGGCCATCCAGCGGATCGCTGATCAACCCTTCGTAGTAGCTGCGGTTGAATACCCCGAGCAGGCCCAGCCCAGGCAAACGCCGCTGGTAGCGCCAGAGAAAATCATGGCGCTGTTCGCAGGCATCGGGCTTTTGGAAGCAGTGGATACGCAGGCCCTGGGGATCGAAGCTGCTGATCACCCGGCGAATCACGCCGTCCTTACCGGAGCAATCGGTACCCTGCAGGATCAATAGCAGGGCATTACGCCGGTTGGCCCAGAGCATGCGTTGTTGCTGGTTGAGCCAGGGCCGCAGTTCGGCCAGGGCCAGTTTGGCCGTCTGTTTATCCAAGCCGAAATCGCGCGCCGGGTCCTGGGCAAAGGGTGCTGCCGGATCGCAGCGGCAGGCATCCAGCAGGCTATCCGGCAGGCGGCTCATGGTTAGTTCTTGCGGCGCTTAAGCTGATCGGTGAGCTGCGTCGGTAAATTGCGGATTACCAGGGTGTCGGTGCTTTCGTCGTACTCGATCTTCGAGCCGAGCAGGTGCGCCTCGAAGCTGATCGACAGGCCTTCGGCGCGCCCGGTAAAACGCTGGAACTGGCTAAGGGTGCGTTTGTCCGCCGGAAATTCCGGGGCCATGCCGTAATCCTTGTTGCGGATGTGATTAAAGAAGGCCTTGGGCCGTTCTTCGTCGATCAGTCCGGAGAGTTCGTCGAGGGTAATGGGCTCACCTTGTTTGGCCTGGTTTGCGGCGTAGCTGACCAAGGTCTTGGTCTTCTCGCGGGCCTGTTCTTCGGGCAGGTCTTCGCTTTCCACAAAGTCGCTAAAGGCTTTCAGCAGGGTGCGGGTTTCCCCCGGGCCGTCGACGCCTTCCTGGCAGCCGATAAAGTCGCGGAAGTATTCCGAGACCTTCTTGCCGTTCTTGCCCTTGATAAACGAGATGTACTGCTTGGAGTGGGCGTTGTTGCGCCACTCGGAGATGTTGATGCGAGCGGCCAGGTGCAGTTGGCTGAGGTCGAGGTGTTTGGCGGCGGTCACGTCGAGCGTGTCAGTAACGGCCACCCCTTCGCTGTGGTGCAGCAGGGCGATGGCCAGGTAATCAGTCATGCCCTGTTGGTAGTGGGCGAACAGCACATGGCCACCGGTGGACAGGTTGGATTCTTCCATCAGCTTCTGCAGCTGCTCGACGGCCTGGCGGCTGAAGGCGGCAAAGTCCTGTTCGTCGTCCAGATAGCGCTTCAGCCAGCCGCTGAACGGATAGGCCCCGGATTCCTCATGGAAAAACCCCCAGGCCTTGCCCTGTTTGGCGTTATAGCTCTCGTTAAGGTCGGCGAGCATGTTTTCGATGGCCTGGGATGCGGCCAGCTCGGTGTCGCGGGCGTGCAGCACGGCGGGGGTGCCATCGGGCTTTTTGTCGATCAGGTGGACGATGCAGTGGCGGATCGGCATGGGGCTAGGTCTTCAATTCAGTCGCAGGGGGATGGCTCCTGGGTTGTTGGCGAGGCCAATACGGAGCCGATCTACAAAATGTGCGCAGAGTTTACCTGAGTACGGGGCTCTCTCCATCTGTCCACGCGCCACACCGGGCTGTTAACGCCCTGGCGCCAGTTATTGCAGCCCGACAGGCACGGCGGGCGATGCTGGCCAATTGCTCCCATGTTCGTCGATAAGTTCTTATTTTCAAGAAATTTGTAGATATCGGTTCGCGAAGATGAATATCCACGTCTAGGTTATGTAGCGTCCACACGACGCAGTAAAGGGACGTATCGCGGCGGTGTCACAAGCGCTGCCGCACCTAAAAACTCCATATATGGATTGGAGGCAGCATGCATAACAAGATTGTGAAAAGCGGTCTGATTGTTGGAAGCCTACTGGCGGCGATCTCGGGTGAGGTGCTCGCAGAGTCGAACAAAAGTAGCAGCCAACTGTTCAATGCGTTTTGGAGCCCGGCCCGCTTGGGTCCTCTGGAATGTCGTTTTGGCCTGCTCAACAGCACTACATTGGGGTTGCCGCGTTGTATGCAGGCGAGCAACACCTCCATTCACCTGCAGATGTTCAAGGACATAGCCCAGGCCAATGGCGGCAATCGCGCTGCGGGCTTGCCCGGTTACCAGCGCTCAATCGACTACGTGAAATCCACCCTGGAAAGTGCCGGGTATCGCGTAGAGGTTCAGCCATTCCCCTTCACCGCCTATTACCCACAAGGGCCCGGCGAGCTGCAGGCTTTGGCGCCGACGCCAGCGGTGTATGAGTGGGATGTGGACTTTACCTACCTGTCGCAAACCGAAGACGGTGACGTCAGTGCGCCAGTGGCGGCTGTGGATATCGCACTGGGCGCGGGCAACCTGTCCAGCAGTGGTTGTGAGGCGGAAGACTTTGTCGACTTCCCCTCCGGTTCCATCGCCTTGTTGCAGCGCGGCAGCTGTAACTTCCAGCTGAAAGCGGAGAACGCTGCTGCGGCTGGTGCCTCGGGTGTGATCATTTTCAACCAGGGCGACACCGAGGACCGCAAGGGCCTGCTTAACGCCACTCTGGGTGATAGCTATGCCGGCGGTATCCCGGTGTTCTTCGCCACCTACGATGTCGGGGTTGGCCTGGCGCAGAGCGCAGAAACCCGAGTGCGTATGCTGGCTGATGTGGTGCGCGAGCGCACGCAGACCTTCAACCTGATCGCCGAGAGCCGTTATGGCAATGCCAACAATGTGGTGATGGCTGGGGCTCACCTCGACTCGGTGTATGAGGGCGCGGGCATCAACGACAACGCCTCCGGTAGTGCCGCGTTGCTGGAACTGGCGCTGCAGCTGCAGAAGGTGCGGCCGAAGAACAAGCTGCGTTTTGCCTGGTGGGGTGCCGAAGAGTCTGGGTTGGTTGGTTCGACTTATTACGTCAATCAACTCCCGGCCGAGCAGAAGAGCAAGATCAAGACGTACTTGAACTTCGACATGATCGCTTCGCCAAACTTCGCCTACTTCATCTATGACGGCGACGGTTCTGCGTTCGGTCTGCAAGGCCCACCCGGTTCGGCGGCCATCGAAAAACTGTTCGAGGAGTACTACAAGTTGCGCGGCCTGCCTTCTGAGGGCGACGAGATCACTTTCCGCTCGGATTACGCGCAGTTCTTCCTTGATGGCATCGCCTTCGGTGGTTTGTTCACCGGGGCCGAGGTGTTGAAGACCCCGGAGCAGGCAACCCGTTATGGCGGCACGGCGGGTATCGCGCTGGACCCTTGCTACCACGCCAGTTGCGATGACTTAAACAACATCGCCCAGCGTGCTCTGGAGATCAACGGCGACGCCATGGCCTTTGTGACCAGCTGGTTATCGTTCTCCACCAAGGTGGTGGATGACCAGATCGAAGCCGCCAAGACCGAGCGGAGTGTGGCGCGTAGTGCACAGAGCTACGACATCACTCACTGGGGCAAGCACTGGATCAAGTAATCGGCTGAAATGCAAAACCCCGCCAGGGCTCAGCTCTGGCGGGGTTTTCTTTGCCTGCAATAAATGTGGCTGGCGGTTTGCTCTAGCGGCTTAGCTGGCCGTCAACTGGCGCTGTTTTAGCGCATGCAGCCGCTCGATCATATAGCGCAGGTGCATGTGTAGTTGGTACAGCTCGCTGGAGTAAGACAGTGGCACTTCGACCCGCGCCAGTTCGTCTTCCAGGCGTTCCAGGCGGGCAATCTCAGCGTCCAGGTCGCTGGGCAGCTTGCCTTTGTAGAGCTGCTGGTCGATCTCGCGCAGGTGCTTGTACCAGCGGTAGATGCGTGCGCGGATGCGCCACTGGTAGATCGGTCCCACGGCCTTGAACAGTGGGAACAGCAGCACCAGCAGCGGGATGGCCAGGATGATGTAGCGGTCGGCCAGCGAGGCGATACGGAACGGCAGGTAGCGCTGCAGAATCGGCAGGCCCTTGTCGTAGTAGTAATCGGCTTCGCCCAGAGTGTTCAAGGACAGTGGCGGCTTGGCCGGGTAGCTGCCGGCTGGGTCGAGCAGGCTGCCGTTTTTCAGCACAGTCTTCGCTGCTTCGAGAATCAGCGGGGTGAGTGACGGGTGGAATTCTTCGCCGGCGACCAGGGTGGCGACCGGGCCGAGGGTGACGATGTCGCGATCCGGGCTGTTGTGTGCCATATCAAGCATGCCTTCGCCCACCTGTAGCTGGCTCAGGTACGGCAGGCGCGCCAGATAGGCTTCGGTGCGGCGCAGGCTGACCAGGCGCACCTTGGGTTCAGCCGCCAGGCGCTGAATTAGCGCATTTTCGGCGGGGCCGATAAAGAAGGCGGCGTCCAGTTGGCCGGCAATCAGCGCGTCGGCGGCGCGGCTGCCGCCCAACTGCTGCCAGCGCTCGGGGTATTGCGTCGGCTCGATTCGATTGGCTGCAAACAATGCTGCAGTCACGGCCTGGGTGCCGCTGCCCTGGGAGCCAACCGCCAAGCGCAGTTTCATCAGGTCGCTCAGGCGCTCGAATTTGACCTTGTCGCCGAGAAACAGCCACAGCGGCTCGCGGTACATCACGCCCAGGCCATTGAGCTTGCCGCGCGCCTCGTCGCTCAGGGTCAGTTCCTGGCCGCTCTGCACCAGCGCCAGTTCCACCTCGCCGCTGCCAAGTTTGTTCAGGTTATCTTCGGAGCCGGCACTCTCAACCAGCTCCAGGCTAAAGCCTTGCAGTTCCAGCTCAGCCTGCAGACGCTGGCCAAACGCATGGTAGCCACCACCCACCGCGCCGGTCGCCATACGCGCGTGCATCGGTGGCGGCGGCGCGGCGAAATAGAACAGCGCGCCGACCAAGCCAGCCAGCACCGGCACAATCCACAGGTTGGTAAGGATAAGGATTTTCAGGTCATGGAGAATGCGGCGCATGGTCAGTCCTTGTCATTAGCTGGGCTCAGAATAGCCGCAATGACTGGCCAAGCTAAATGCCCGCTTACGATCTGCTGCGCGTCGGCCCTGCTGCGTTAAAAACAGGCTCGGAATGCTCATGTACAAAAGTACACTCCGCTTCCTCGCCTGTTTTTGCCTTGCATGGCTCTAGCTCGCGAGATCGTAAAACTGTTCCTAAATGCCCTGCGTCTTCGGATCGGCCAGACGCATGCTGCGTTGCTCACGCCAACGATCCAGCAAAGCGAGCACCACCAGCAAGCCCAGGGCGTACCCGGCATCCATGCCCAGCATCAGCAGCACCAGGCCGCACAGTAGTGCACTGAATGCGGCCAGCCAGCGCCAAATGCCGCGCAGCAGTACCGCGCCTGCGGCCATGCTCAGCAGGTAGATAACTACGAAGTTGCCGTTGGCGTAGCGGATCAGGTCATCCACTGTCAGCTCGAGCATGCTGGCCAGGCTGGCGCATAGGGCGCAGCTGAGGATCACCAGCAGCAGGGCGCGTGCTGGTACGCCGTGCGGGTTGCGCTGCGCCAGGCTGGCGGGGAGTTTGCCTTCGTCGGCCAGGCTCCAGATCAGCCGGGCAAAGCCTTGCATATACACGTTCATCGAGGCAAAACAGGCCAGGTAACCCACCGTGGCGGCGATCCAGCGTGCCTTCTCGCCCAATAGCAGATCGAGCATGCGCGGCAGGGAGGCAGCATCGGTCGTCACATCGCCATAGCTATGCAGGCTCAGCACCGCCACCGAACAGGCCCAGTACACCAGGCCGGCCAGCAGCACGCCGAACAGCAGGGCCAGGGGGAAGTCGCGCTCGGGGTTCTTGAATTCTTCGCCCATATGGGTAAAGGCCTCTATACCGACAAAACACCAGAACATTACGCCCAGCGCTGCCGGCAGCAGATGCCAGGAACCGCTGATCGTAGGCAGCAGCGGCTGGCTGCTGATGGGTAGATCACCCACCCACCAGATCAGCGCGATGGTGGCGATAATCGCCACGGCAATCGCCCCCTGAATCATTCCGCTGGCCTTGGCCGGACGCTGACCGAGCAACAGCATGGCGACCAGGGTGGCCAACTGGATCGCCAGGGCCTGGCCACGGCTGAGATCAAACAGACCCTGCCAGAAGCCGCTGGCAATATTCAGCGCCGCCGGTAAACCCACCGGCAGCACAGCCAGAAACAGCAGCGCACTCAAGCGCTCCATCCGCGCACCAAAGGCGCGGCCAATCAGATGTGGCGCGCCGCCGGCATGGGGGAAGTGGCGGCCCAGCTGAGCGAAGGTAAAAGCCACCGGCAGCACCAGGGCGATCAGCAGCATCCAGGCCCATAAAGACGCCTCGCCGGCAGCGGTGGCGGCCAGCGCTGGGATCACGAAAATCCCGGTGCCCAGCAGCGAGGTACTCAGCAGGCCAATCCCTTGCAGCAGGCCCAATTCCTGGTTCAGACGACTCATGTTGTATGCTCTGGCGTTTTGCCGGCTATGGTAGGGCGCAGCCCTGCAAAACACCGCCGTAGAAGCGTCGGCGTTAACCGGCAGAATGACGGAATTGGCCGTCAAATTGCCTCGGACCTACTCACAGGCTGCTGCGCTTCGGCTAAACGGCGTTGAAAACCGCCTCGGAATGCTCATGTACAAAAGTACACTCCGCTTCCTCGGCTTTTTCGCCACCGCTTATCTCTAGCTCGCGAGCCTCTGAACAGGTCCTTATTGTCGAGAAAGACCTGTGGACAAGTTCGATCAGCAGATACTCGCCCTGTTGCGCGCCGATGCGCGTATGCCCGTCAGCCAGATCGCCCGCGAGGTCAACCTGTCGCGCTCGGCCGTCAGCGAGCGCATTCGTCAGCTGGAGCAGGCCGGTGTGATCAGCGGCTATCACGCCCAGGTGACGGCGCCGGGCGATGGGGCGATCAAGGCCTATCTGGAGCTGTTCTACCAGGGCGGGCGCTGTGAGCACTATGTCGAGCTGATGCGCGTATTTCCCGAGGTGCGCCGCTGCAGTGGCATCAGTGGTGAGACCGATATGTTGGTGTCCATTGAGGCCGCGTCGATGCAGCGCTTGAGCGAGATTCGCGGCGAGATCGAAGACTTTCCCGGTATGCAGAAAGTGAAGACCCATATGGTGGTTAAGGATTGGGTGTTCTAAACATGCGCATTCTGCATACATCCGACTGGCACCTTGGCCAGCACTTTATGGGCAAGACCCGTCAAGCCGAGCACCAGGCCTTCTGCGCCTGGCTGATCGAACAGGTACGCGAGCAGGCGGTGGATGCCGTGCTGATTGCTGGCGATATCTTCGACACCGGCGCGCCGCCCAGCTATGCCCGCGAGCAGTACAACCGCTTTATCGTCGAGTTGCGTGGCACCGGCTGCGAGCTGGTGGTGCTCGGCGGTAACCATGATTCGGTGGCTATGCTCGGCGAGAGTAAGACGCTGCTGGCGCAGCTCGGTACGCGGGTGATTCCCGGCGTCTGCGAGCAGCTGGATGAACAGCTGCTGGTGCTGCACCAGCGCGACGGCCAACCAGGGGCGATTCTCTGTGGCATCCCCTTTATTCGCCCGCGCGATGTATTGCTTAGCCAGGCCGGGCAGAGCGCCCAGGACAAGCAGCAGTCGCTGCAACAGGCAATCCAGCAGCACTATCAGAATCTCTATGCCCTGGCCGAAGCGAAGCGCGCTGAGCTGGGCGGCGACCTGCCAATTATCGCCACGGGGCATCTGACCACAGTCGGTGCCAGCGCCAGCGATTCGGTGCGCGAGATCTATGTCGGCAGCCTGGAGGCCTTTCCCACCAGCGCCTTTCCGCCAGCGGCCTATATCGCCCTGGGGCATATCCACCGGCCGCAGAAGGTCGGTGGCCTGGAGCATATCCGCTACTGCGGCTCGCCCATTGCCCTGAGCTTCGATGAAGCCAGGCAGCAGAAGGAAGTGCTGTTGGTGGAGCTGGATAGCAGCGCCTTGCGCCAGATCACCGCGCTGCCGGTACCGCGTTTTCAGCTGCTGCTATCGCTGCGCGGCTCGCTAAAAGAGTTGGAAGTGCAGATCAAGCAAGCGGCGGAGCAGGGCCGCGCCGAGCAGCCGGTTTGGCTGGAAGTGCTGGTCGGCACCGACGATTACCTGAGCGACTTGCAGCTGCGTATCGCCGCGCTGTGTGAGGGCCTGCCGGTGGAGGTGCTGCGTATCCGCCGCGAGCGCGGCAATGCCAGCGCCAGCCTGCAGGGCCAGGCCAAGGAAACCCTGGATGAGCTAAGCGTCGAGGATGTTTTCGCCCAGCGGTTAAGCAGCGAAAGCCTGGATAACGCCGAGCAACAACGCTTGCTGGGGCTGTATCAGCAAGTGGTAAGCGAGCTGCGCGAGGGCGAGCTATGAAGATCCTTAGCCTGCGTCTGAAAAACCTTAATTCGCTCAAGGGCGAGTGGAAGATCGACTTCACCGCCGAACCCTTTAAGGATAACGGCCTGTTCGCCATTACCGGGCCCACCGGAGCGGGCAAGACCACGCTGCTCGACGCTATCTGCCTGGCGCTGTACCACCGCACGCCGCGTATGAGCACGGTGTCGGCCAGCGCCAATGAACTGATGAGCCGGCACACTGCCGACTGCCTGGCCGAGGTCGAATTCGAGGTCAAAGGCGTCGGTTACCGCGCCTTCTGGAGCCAGCGCCGCGCCCGCGATAAAGCCGATGGCGCGCTGCAGGCACCCAAGGTTGAACTGGCCGCTGCCAGCGGTCAGATCATTACCGACAAGATCAACGAGAAGCTGCGCGAGACCGAGCGTCTGACGGGCCTGGATTTCGAGCGCTTTACCAAGTCCATGCTGCTGGCCCAGGGCGGTTTTGCTGCCTTTCTCGAAGCCAACGCCAACCAGCGCGCCGAGCTGCTGGAAGAGCTGACCGGCACCGATATCTACGGGCAGATTTCCCAGCGGGTGTTTGAGCAGTGCCGCGAGGTCAAGGTCGCCCTCGATCAGCTGCGCGCCAAGGCCGAAGGCGTCGAACTGCTAAGTGATGAGCAGCGTATTGAGCTGCAAACGCAGGCCGAGCAACTGGCTATGGATGAAGCGGCGCTCGGCACACAACAGGCCGAGTTGCAGCGCCAGCGCCGCTGGTGTGAGGAACTGAGCAAGACCCAGGCTCAGTTGCACGCCAGCCAGCAGGCCGAGCAGGCGGCGCAGCATGAGCTGCAACTGGCCCAACCGCAGCTGGCACAACTGGCCGCCAGCGAGCCGGCACTGCGTTTGCAGCCGCTGCACCATGACTGGCAGCAGGCCCGCCAGAGTCTGACGCAGACCGAACAGGGCCTGCAACAGAATGCCGCCGAACAGTGCCAGGTTGAGCAGGCGATTGCCGATCAGACCTGGCAGGCCCGCGAACATAGCGCGGCGTTGCTCGCTGACTGCCAGGCGCAGCGCCAGCAGCTGGCCGAGCGCCTGCAGCAGGTACAGCAACAGCTGTCCGCGCAGCTGCAGCATGGACGGCTGGGTGAGCAGCTGGGCAGTTGGGGCGAGCAGCTTAAGGCGCGGCAGCAGCTGGCTGAAGAAATCGCCCAGCTGCAACTCAGTCAACAGCAGCTGCAAGAAACCATCACCGCGGCGCAGACGCAACTGAGCCAGCAAACTGAGCAACTTGGCGCCGAACAGCTTCGTCTGCAGCAGGCGCGCGAACAGGAAAACGCCGCGCAGCAGCAACGCGATGCGCTATTGGCCGGGCGCAGTGAGGCGGCCTTACGTGAGCGCTGGCAGCAGCTGCATATCCAGGGCGGTGTGCTGACCCAGCTGGGTGAGTTGGCCGTGGCCCAGCAGCGCCTGACGGCTGAGCAGACCCAGCTGACAACCGCCCTGATTAGCTTGCGCGAGCAGCATCAGGCCAAGGCTGCCGAAGTGGCGCAGTTGCGCCTGCGCTACAAGGACCTGCAGCAACAGGTGCAGGCCCAGGAGAAACTGCTGGAGCAGGAGCAGCGTATCCAGGCCCTGGAAGCCCATCGTGCTCAGCTGCAACTCGGGGAGGCCTGCCCGCTGTGCGGTTCCGAGTCGCACCCGGCGATCAGCGCATACCAGGCCCTGGATGTGTCGGCGACCAAGGCGCTGCTCAATAGCAAGCGCACTGAGCTGGAGGCCCTGACCGAACAGGGTCGGCAACTGGCCGGCGAGCTGGAAAAGCTCGCCGCCCGCCTGGAGCAGCAACAGCAGCAGTTTGAACGGGGCCAGCAGACCCAGGCCGAGCAAGGCGAGCGCTGGCAAGCGCTTAGCGCGCAGTTGGAAACCCCGTTGGCCGATGCCGTTGCCCTGGCTAAGCAGCAGGCGCAACAGAACATTGAACTTCAACAACTGCAGCAGCAACTTGAGCAGCTGCAACAGCTCAATACCATTCTTGAGCAGCGCCAGCAGGCGCGCCTAAATCTGCAGCAGCGCTGCAGTGAACTGGAGCAACAGCAGGCGCTCAATCATCTGCAGCTGCAGCAACGCCAGGAGCAGACTAAGCAAGGCCGGTTACGTCTGCAGCAGCTGCAGGACGTTGCGCACAAGCGCAATGAAAGCCTGAGCCAGGACCTGGCCGAGTTCGGCTATCAGCTGCCGGACGACGCCAGCGCCTGGCTTGCCGAGCGCCAGGCCGAGTGGCAGCGCTGGCAACACAATCAGCAGCAAAGCCTGGATTTACAGCGCGAGCTCAGTGAGCTGGACCATGGCCTGCAGGCTGCTGTGCAGCAGGCGGCGCTCTGGCAGCAGCGTTGGGATGCATTGGGCCTGGCCGATCAACCGGCCTCGGCCAAACCCGCCGATGCGCAGGCGGCTTTGCAGCAGGCGCAGATTCAACTGGAAGAGACGCAGCGCCGTCAGCAGCAGTTAGCCGGTAGTCGTCAGGCTCTGGCCAGCCGCTTGCAGGATGATCAGGCGCGCCTGCAACAGACCGAGCAGCAGTGGACGACCGCTCTAAGCGCCAGCCCCTTTGGTGATGAGGCCGCTTACCTGGCCGCGCTGCTGGATGAGACCCAACGCACCGCTCTGCAGCAGTTGCGTCAGCGCCTGGACAAAGCCTTGAGCGATGCCCAGGCCCTGGCCAGTGCTGCCGCGCAGCAGCTTGAGGCTCTGCAGGCTAGCCCGGCTACCGCCTTCAGCCTGGCGCAGTTGGATGAACAGTTGCTGGCCCTTAACGCCCAACTAAAAGCCCTTAGTGAACGCCAGGGCGAAATCCGCGCCCAGCTGCAGGGTGACGACGCGCGCAGGCAAGGCCAGCAAAGCCTGTTTGCCGCGATCCAGACCAAGCAGGGCGAATACGATCTATGGCAACAGCTCAACAGCCTGATCGGCTCGGCCGATGGCGCCAAGTACCGCAAATTCGCCCAGGGCCTGACCCTGGATCATCTGGTCTACCTGGCCAATCAGCAGCTCGAACGCCTGCATGGCCGTTACCAGTTGGCGCGGCGCAGCAGTGGCGAGCTGGAGCTGGAAGTGATCGACACCTGGCAGGCTGATGCGGCGCGCGACACCAAGACCCTGTCCGGCGGCGAGAGCTTTCTGGTCAGCCTGGCATTGGCCCTGGCGCTGTCCGATCTGGTCAGCCACAAGACCAGCATCGACTCGCTGTTTCTCGATGAAGGCTTCGGCACATTGGACGGTGAAACCCTGGAAGTGGCTCTGGACGCCCTGGATAACCTCAATGCCAGCGGCAAGATGATCGGCGTGATCAGCCATGTCGAGGCGCTCAAGGAGCGCATTCCGGTGCAGCTGAAAGTCCACAAGGGTGTCGGTATGGGCTACAGCGGCCTGGATAAGCGCTTTGCGGTGAGTGCGCGGGACAATTGATCTGCGCCAGCGTTGCTTGGGCAATGCCTACCTATACTGAAGCCTAGGAGTCTGTCGGGCTTTTCCTCGCTACGAACGGTTAAGCCCGACAGGCTCCTAGCGCGCAGGAAGCCGCACTCTCCATCAGGGAACGACGCTCTCCACTGCCTCGGAGCATTGCACTTGGCCAAGTTGTTGATCTGCCTGCTGTGCTGCTATTGCCTGGTTGTTGATATCCATGCAGCCCCGCGCTCGGCCGAGGCCTTGACCCTCTGTTATGAAGATCAGAACTCCTACCCCTGGGTGATGACCGACGGCAGCGGGCTCAATCTGCAGCTGTTGCGCCTGGTCGCTGATGCTTTGCCACTGCAGTTCAGCTTTGTTGCGGTGCCCTGGAAACGCTGCCTGTCTGGGCTTGCTCAAGGTACTTATGACGGCGCCTTTGCCTCCAGCTTCAAAGAGGAGCGTTTGCTTCTCGGCCGCTACCCACAGGATGCCGATGGTCGCCTGGATGAGCGCAAACGCCTGCACACCTCGATCTATGCCCTGTACCGGCGCAAGGGCAGCCCGGTGAGCTGGAACGGCGAGGAGTTTCGCCAGTTGCACGGGCAGGTGGGATCTCTGAGCGGCTTTTCGATTGTCGATTTTATTCGTGCTCAGGGCGCCGAGGTGGATGAAACCAGCCGCGATCCGCTGGCGCTGTTGCAGATGCTTAGCCATAAGCGCATTGAAGCGGCGGCGCTGCAGAGCCTGCGCGGCGATTTCGTGCTGCAGAGCAATCCTGAGCTGGCAGCGCGGCTGGAGAAGGTCAAGCTGCCGCTGGAAGAGAAGGCTTACTACCTGATGCTGTCCAACGCCTATGTGGCGACCAACCCGGAGCAGGCCGCGCGCATCTGGGATGAAATCGAACATCAGCGCGAGTCGGTGACCTATCAGCAGCAGGTGCGGGAGTTTCTGGCACGTTCGCAGCCCTGAGCCGGTTAATGCTTGGTGCCTGCCAAGCGCAGGCGCATGATCGTGCTTCGCCTCGATGAGTATTACCGCATGGCCAAGCCTCCCGCCGCTCCACCGTCTGCCTCTGCGCTTGGGCGCTTTCTCACCTTGGCCGGCACTGCCACGCGCATCGGCGGCAGCGTGCTGGGGCAGAGCCTGCGACCAGGGCGCAGCGGGATTGATTGGCAGCCGGTGGGTGACTTGCTCACCGATGTGCTGGGTGAGATGAAAGGCCCGGTGCTGAAACTGGGGCAAATGGCCTCGCAGTGGCAGGGGGTATTGCCTGAGCCGGTGGCCTTGGCGTTGGCTTCTCTGCAGAACCGCGTGCCGGCCTTGCCCTTCAGTGCGCTGCGCGGGCATTTGCAGCAGGTGTATGGCGCGGACCTTGGGCAGTTCTTCCAGCAGATCGATGAACAACCCTTTGCCGCAGCATCCCTCGGTCAGGTTCATCGCGCTATAGCGGCAGATGGCCGGGCGCTGGTGCTCAAGGTGCAATACCCGGGCATCGCCGAGATCTGCCAGGCGGATCTGCGTCAGCTGCGCCGTTTGCTACCGCTGGGGCGCTTGTTTCGCGCGCCGGCTGAGCAGCTGGAGGGCCTGTATCAGGAACTGGCGGCGGTGATTGAGGCCGAGCTGGATTACCCGGCGGAGATGCGCCGCCTGCAGGATTTTCGCGCGCATTTCGCCGATTGGCCGGGCTTGCGCCTGCCACAACCGCAGGAAGACCTGTGCCGCCCTGGCGTGCTGGCGCTCAGCGAGGAGGCTGGCTTACCTTTTGCCGAGGTCAGCCAGGCCAGTGCCGAAGTGCGTGAGCGCCTGGCCCTGACCCTGGTGCGCTGGCTGAGTGCCCAGGCTTTCGAACTGGGCCTGCTGCATGCCGATCCGCATCCGGGCAATTTTGCCTACACCGCCGCCGGTGAGCTGGTGGTGTATGACTTCGGTTGCGTGCAGGCGCTGTCCGAGCCGTTGCTGGCAGCCTATGTGAAAACTTACAAAGCCCTGCAGGCCCGCGATGGCGAGCAGTTGGAGCTGGCCTTCCAGGCCCTCGGCACACGCCAGCCGCAATCCACCACGCCCTATGGTTTGTACCGTCAGCTGCATGGCCTGCTTGGCCCGCTGCTGCAGCCCGGGGTGCACTGGGATTTTGCCGCCACGCCGCTGCATGAACAGGTGCAACGGCTGCTGCCTGATGTGTTGGGTGCCTTGGGCAGCCTGCAACCGGCACCGGCCACCTTGCTGGTCAATCGCACGCTGGAAGGGCATTACTGGAACCTCAGTCGCCTCGGCGTGGCGCTGCCGGTGGCCGATCTGTTGCAGGGGCAGCTGGCCGGGCGCTAGCGCATGCGGGTGACAGGAACAGCCTGGCCCTTCTCGATACGGGTCAGGAATACTGCGCTGGAGCCCTGGTGCTGGCGGCGCGAGAACGCCACCTTGAAGCCGCCAAGGTCCGTGTTGAGGTGTTCCAGTGCGTCAAGAAACGCCTCCCGCGTCGGCTCAGCGCCAGCCTTGCGCAGCGCCTGGGTAAACACTGCCGCGCCGATATAGCCCTCCAGCGAAGCATGGTCAAAGTCGCCGGGCTGCATATCGGCCTGATAGGCGCGTACCAGCGCCCGCGAGCTGTCGTGCGGAGAGGGCACCACCTGGGAGATATACACCCCGTCGCCGTCATTGCCAGCCTCGCGGATAAAGCCCTCGGTGCCGATAAATGACACCGTCATAAACCGCGTGTTGAAGCCCAGCGCTTTCGCCTGCTTGATCGCGGCGGCCAGTTGCCTGTAGGTGCCGACAAAGAACACCGCTTCCGGTTGGCTGCGTTGCAGCGTCTTGATGGCTGCCGCCACGTCCAGTGAGTTGCGCTGGATGTGCGCCTGGGCATAAATCGTCAGCTCACGCTTGAGCAGGGCGCCGTTGAGGCCGCCCTTGACCGCTTCGCCGAACGAGTCGTCCTGCATCAGGATGGCGATCTTGCTCAGCTTGAGGTCTTTGGTCACGCGCTCGACCAGGTGCTCGGTTTCCTCGATATAGGAGGCGCGAATATTGAACACCCCAGGTTTTGTCGGTGTGCGCAGAAACTCGGCGCCGGTAAAGGGGAACAGGTAAGGCACCTGCGCCTGCTGCGCCAGGGGCAGGGCGGCGCGTGAGGTGGGCGTGCCGACATAACCGAGCAGGGCGAACACCTGTTGGGTTTTCAGCAGTCGGCGGGTATGTGCGGCGGTCTGGCTGGGCTCGTAGCCATCGTCCCGGCTGAGCAGGTTGATCCGCCGGCCGTGCACCCCGCCTTCGGTGTTGACGCGCTTGAAGTAGGCCTGGGCGCCATTGAGCATGCCCAAACCCAGGGCCGCCGCCGGGCCGCTCTGCGCGTTGACCATACCGATCCGCACTTCATCCGTGCTCAGGCCTGGCTCCGCTGCGCTGGCAAAACCCGGCGTCAGCAGGCAGCTGAGCACCAGGCCGCGCAGCAGCTGTCGAGAGGTCATCGATAAGCTCCTTGCCATGATCGCAGGCCACTGCAGGGCCCGCTCGTCCATTTCTTCTTATTCTGGGTATGCATGTGATCCTCTAAGACACTCTAGTCAGTTGTGCATAAAAGACCGGGCTTTACTCGCTTGCCGGTGATGCTGACGGCTCCTGCTGGTACTTGCCTTGCTGTAGATCATCGAAATAACGCTGATAACGGCCGCTGTCACGGTAGAGCTGCAGACGTTTATTGAAGCGTTCGAGCAGCGCCGTGCTGCCTTCCAGGCTTTTCGGCAGCATCAGGTAGCTGAGGTTGACCAGCAGCGGTTTCGGGTGATGGGTGATCTTGGCTTGATCTTGCGCACTGAAGTGGCTGCGCAGGGCGGCGTAGCCGACGTTCATCTCCTGCGGGTAGAGCACCACACGCTCCTTGAGCAGTTTTTCGAAGTTCTGCTGGTCGTTGGAGACGCGCTCGATCTTCACCTTGTTCTCGGCGAGAAAGGCATCGAACTGCGGGCCGTAGCTGTATTCCAGGCCACCGCCGAGGGTCATGCCGGTGAGGTCGTCAAAGGTCTGCCAGTCGAAGGGCAGGCTTTTCAGGTGAAAGAACACGAATTGCTCATCGAGCAGTGGTGCGCTAAACAGAAAATCCGCCTCGCGTTCGTCTTTGTGCATCCACACGGCGGTGCCGTCAAAGCGCCCGGCCGCAGCGGCAGAATAGGCGCGTGGCCAGGGCAGAAACTGAAAGGTGACGCGATAGCCCTCATCGGCCAACAGGTCGCTGATCAGGTGGGCGATCACCCCGTTGTGTTGCAATTCGCTGGACAGATAAGGCGGCCAGTCGCCGACGCTGATCTTCAGTTCCGGCTGTTCGCTGGCTTGCGCGGGCAGCCCCAGCAACAGGCAGAACGCGACGAACAGGTTTTTCCACTTCATTAAAACCCCTTAGTGACAACCGGGAATAGCGCATGCGCGTGGTAATGGCCCAGTAATACCACTGCGCAGGCGCAGATAAAACGCCATTAATAGTTCATCAAAATGTCATTGCGTGAATGAAGACTGCTGCGGATTTGTTCAATCCCCATGTCTTTGCATAAGGATAGTTGCTGTGCTGCGAATCCCGACACTTTGTGCGCTGTTTGCCCTGGCTCCATTGGCTTCGGCACTTGAGCTTAAACCCCTGGCGCTGTACGAGAGCGGCTTTGCTGCCGGCACTGAAATTGTCAGCGCGCAGGCGTCAAGCATGCGGGTGATTGTCTCCAACAGCGCCGAAGGCTTGGTGGATGTGCTGCAGCTGGACCCGGCCAAGGGCCTTAACCGCATTGCCCGGCATAAGCTGGTGGCTGAAGGTGCGGGGGAGATCACCTCGGCCATTTTCCACCCCAGCGAAGACCTGTTTGCCGTGTGCATCCGCAACAGCGATGGCTTGAAAAACGGCCGCGTCGAGTTGCGTGCGGCGGCCGATGGCAAGCTGCTTAACACTGTAGAAATTGGCATCTGGCCGGACAGCCTGGCGTTTTCGCCGAAAGGCGACTTCATCGTGGTGGCCAACGAAGGCGAAGGCTATGTGCGTGACGGCGAGGGCTTTCGCAGCGGTGAAGGCTCGATCAGCCTGATCGACCTGCGCGGCGGCGTAGCAGCGGCCAAGCACAGCCTGATCAAACTGCCGGACCTGGCAGGTGTCGAGGGTGCCACCCAGGCCGAGCATCAGCGTTTGCTGGAGCGGGTGATCGACGGTGAAGAGCTGAAAGTGCCGTTCGGCACCAGCCCCGAGCATATCGAGCCGGAATACGTGACCTTCAGCCCGGACGGCGCGCGCGCCTACGTCAGCCTGCAGGAAAACAACGCGATTGCCGTGATCGATGTGCTGCAGGGCAAGCTGGACAAGGTATTTGGCGTCGGCACCGTGCGCCATGCGGCGGATATTGTCGATGACGGCAAGTATCAGCCGACTGCCGAGCTGTTCGCCCTGCGCGAGCCGGATGCCCTGGCGGTCAGCGCCGATGGTCGTTACCTGATCAGCGCCGATGAAGGCGATACCGATCCGAAAATCGCCAAGACCAAAGCCGGCCTGCCCAGCGGTGGTGGGCGTACGGTCAGCGTGTTCGATGCCATAAGCGGCAAGCTGCTCGGCGACACCGGCAGCCAACTCGATGATATGGCGGCCCAGGCCGGCGTTTACCCGGATGCGCGCAGCCCCAACAAAGGCAGCGAGCCAGAAGGTGTGGTGAGTTTTGATGCCTTCGGCAAGCGCTTGGCGGTGGCTACCCTGGAGCGTGCGGATGCGCTGGCGCTGATTGATCTTGATCAGCCGGAGCAACCCAAGGTGCTGCAGGTCGTCGGTGCCGGCGAAGGTGCCGGTTCCGGCAAGCTGGCGCCGGAAGGCCTTGCGCATGTCGAGCACAAGGGGCGGCACTTCCTGGTCACCGGTCTGGAGAAGAGCGGCAACGTCGCGCTGTTCGAATTGCTCAAGTAACTAGGGGCTGTTGCCGGTCAGACGCGCTGCATGCGTCTGGCCGAGTGCCAAGCAAGCCGGCCAGTGTGCCGGCTTTTTATGGCCTGCCATTCCTGGCAGCCACCTTTCGGGTTGTCGCTACGCGACGTTGAGAATTGCTCCTGGCGCTTTTTTCTTGGTGGCCAGTTCCCCGCCGGCCTTTGGCCCTTTAGAGTGCTGCAGCGCAATCGCGCGGGTAACAAAGGATGGCCGCGGCATGACCTTATGGGTCGTTTCAACTCTGTTTGTATTGACCTACCTGGGCATGGCTGCAGGGGGCATTCGTGGCCTGCGTGTTGATCGCAGCTGGATTGCCGGCTGCGCGGCGGTATTGCTGCTGGTTAGCGGCGCGCAATCACCTGCTGATGCGGCCAGCCACCTGGATGCCGGCGCACTGTTGCTGCTGCTGGCGCTGATGCTGATCAGCGCGCAGTTCGACTTCTCCGGCGTGTACGCCTGGCTTAATCAGCAACTCAGTCACTATGCCGAGCAGCCAGCGCTGCTGCTGTTGGGCGTGGTGCTGCTGGGCGGCGTGCTGTCGGCGTTGCTGGTCAATGACATCGTCGCCTTTGCCCTCACCCCGTTGCTCTGCCATAGCCTGCTGGCCCGTGGCCTCGATCCGCGGCCGTTTCTCCTGGCGTTGGCGCTGTCGTGTAATGCCGGCTCCAGCGCCAGCCTGATCGGTAACCCGCAGAACATTTTGATCGGCCAGGCCGGCGGCCTGGATTTCTGGTCTTACACCTTTATCGCCGGCCCGCCCGCGCTGGCCGCATTGGCTATTACCTACGCGGTGATCTGGCTGCAATGGCGCAAGCGCTGGGGTACGGCCAAACCAGCAGTGCAGGAAGAAACCCCGGTTGAGCGCATTTACGGCCTGCGCAGTTACCTCAAGCCGCTGCTGGCCAGCCTGGTGCTGCTCGGGCTGTTTTCCACCAGCATGCCGCGCGAAATTTCCGCGCTACTGATTGCCGCGTTGGTGATGATTTCGCGGCGGGTGGACAGCCGCGACTATGTGCAGAAGGTCGACTGGAACCTGTTGCTGCTGTTTGCCGGGTTGTTCATCGTCACCGGCGCGGCGATGAGCCTGCCGCAGGTCGCCGGTATGGCCGGCAAACTGGCCGAGCTGGGCTTGCTGCCGCATGGGGTGATCACCCTGGCGAGCCTGTCCCTGTTGGCCGGCAACCTGATCGGCAATGTGCCTTACGTGATGTTGCTGCTGGGCGTGTTGCCGGATGCCAGCGAAGCCTTGTTGGTGGGCCTGGCGATCATGTCGACGCTGGCCGGCAACCTGTTGCTGATCGGCAGCGTGGTCAACCTTATCGTCGCCGAAAGCGCGCGGCGTCAGGGCGTACCGCTGAGCTTTGTCGACTTTGCCCGCAGCGGCGTGCCGGTGACCTTGCTGAGCATGGGCGTGGCGGGGTTGTGGCTGGCGTTGGGCGGTTGGCTGCCCTGGTAGACGTAAGCCGTAGCCCGGATGCAATCCGGGGCGCTTTGCTGGCCGCAAGATACACTCCCGGATTGCATCCGGGCTACGTGCATCGCGCTATCGCGTTGCCAGCCTACGACCAGCGGGCTGTGCGCCAGGCCTGCTGCTGTTCCGCCGTCTGAAAGGTCCAGGCAACAAAGCGGCTCTGCTTCTGGCCCTGGGCCATTTCCACGGTTTGTACCTGGAGTGCGCCGGCTTTCTTCAACTCGCTGTAAACGCCCGGCAGGTTGCCGGCCTTGGAGATCAGGCTGCTAAACCACAGCACCTGCTGACCCACCGCGACACTTTCCTTGATCAACTGGCTGACAAACGCCGCTTCGCCACCCTTGCACCACAGCTCTGCCGCCTGGCCGCCGAAGTTCAGCACCGGCAGTTTGCGTTTGGGGTCGAGTTTGCCGAGGTTGCGCCATTTACGTTTGCTACCGCTGCTGGCTTCTTCCGCGCTGGCATGGAAGGGCGGGTTGCACAGGGTCAGGTCGAAGCGCTCATCGCTCTGTAGCAAGCCCTGGAAGATATGCGCGCTGTCGCGCTGCTGGCGCAGCTCGATGGCCTCGCCCAGGCCCGGATTGGATTGCACTATGGCTTTGGCCGAGGCGATGGCATTGGCGGCGATGTCCGAGCCGAGAAACTGCCAGGCGTATTCGCGGTTACCCAGCAGCGGGTAGATGCAGTTGGCGCCCACGCCAATATCCAGTGCGCGCACCTTGGCCCCGCGCGGGATCTGACCGCCATTGCTGGCGGCCAGCAGGTCGGCCAGGTAATGCAGGTAATCGGCGCGGCCTGGAATCGGCGGGCACAGATAATCCGCCGGAATATCCCAATGCGCGATGCCGTAGAACTGCTTGAGCAGCGCCCGGTTGAACACCTTAACCGCCGCCGGGTTGGCAAAGTCGATGCTCTCATTGCCATAGGGATTAATGATCACAAAGGCTGCCAGCTCGGGGCTGGCCTTGATCAGCGCGGGGAAGTCATAGCGCCCCTGATGACGGTTGCGTGGGTGCAACTGGCCCTTGGCTGCATCAAGCTTGCCTGCAGCAGGTTTGCCAGGCGCAGGGCTGGGTTTACGGTTAGGGCGTTTCGGCGGCAGGGACATGGCAGGCGGATCTGAGGCTCGGGGCGCGGGATTTTCCCACAGCTGGGCGCGGCGTGCTTGTCGATAGCAGTAAATCAGCTGCGCGGCGGGTTACACCTGGCCTGACAGTTTCGTTCAGGGATAACCGAGCACGGCCTTGATTTGCGCCAGATTGGCGGCAATCCACTGTGGGTTGATCGCGCCCCAGTCACGAATTTCATAGTGCCCGGCGTTATTGCGTTCGCCGCTTTGCTGGGCGAAGGCGCAGTTGATATCCAGCTCGGCCAGGGCACTCAGGGTGTCCTGGGCGGTGCGCCGCGGCATGCCGGTGGCGGCCATCAGCGCCGGGACGCTGGTGGCGGCGCCGCTGTCGATCAGCCAGGCCACATACAGACGGCGGTAGAAGCTGCTGCGGGTTTTGCTGACGTCCATAAGGGCTCCTGCGCGAGGCGGTTGCAACAACCGCCGCATTGCCTGACTTACATGGCGAAGAGTGCGATATAGCTTAGGGCCCCGGCGATATAGCCGGCAAAGGCCAGGCCGCTGATGTACTTCACGTACCAGATAAAGTTGATCTTCTCCATGCCCATGGCGGCCACGCCGGCCGCCGAGCCGATGATCAGGCAGCTACCGCCGGTGCCGGCGCAGTAGGCGAGCATTTCCCAGAAGTTGCCGTTGACCACAAAGTTGCTCAGCCAACTGCTTTCGCTACCCGCCAGGGCCAGGGCTTCAGGGCTGACCAGTGGGTACATCTTCATTGCACCGGCGACCATTGGCACGTTATCCACCACGGCGGAGAGCAGGCCGATGGACATGGCGATGGTGTAGACGTTGCCCAGGCTGTCTTTCAGGTAGGTGGCCACATCGATTAGATGGCCTGCGGTGGACAGGCTGGACACCGCCAGCAGGATGCCGAGGAAGAACAGCACGCTGGTGACGTCGATGCGGCGCAGTACGCCGACCACCGAGAGCGGGTCCTTGTCTTCGCTGTTCTTGCTGCGGTGGATGATTTCAGTGGTGACCCAAAGCACGCCAAGGCCGAACAGGATGCCCATGTATGGCGGCAGGTGGGTGATGGTCTTGAACACTGGCACGAAGATCAATGCGCCGAGGCCCATAACAAACACCAGGTTGCGCTCGAAGGGCGTGGTCGGGTCGCGACGGCTTTCGCGGCTTTGCTTGGGCTTGGGCGGGGTGATTTCACCCTTGAGCACGAAGCTCATGATGGTCAGCGGCACCAGCAGGCAGATCAGGCTTGGGATGATCAGCTTGACCACGATGCCGCTGGCAGTGACCTGGTTACCGATCCACAGCATAGTGGTGGTCACGTCACCAATTGGCGACCAGGCGCCGCCGGCGTTGGCGGCAATCACCACGATGCCGGCATAGAACCAACGCTCCTTCTGGTCGTCGATCAGTTTGCGCAGCAGCGAAATCATCACGATGGTGGTGGCCAGGTTATCCAGCGCCGCCGAGAGGAAGAAGGTGATTACGCCCACCAGCCACAGCAGGTGCACGCGCTTGTTGGTGCGAATGCGGTCAGTGATGACTTTGAAGCCTTCATGGGCGTCGATCAGCTCAACGATGGTCATGGCGCCCATCAGGAAGAACAGAATCTCGGAGATTTCGCCCAGATGATGGCGCAGCTCTTCGGTGACGTGATGGTCATTGCCACTGGCGCCTGCGGTGGCGGCACCGATCAGCGGCAGAATGCTGTCCGCGCCCAGTACCAGCAGAGTCCAGCAAATTACTGCAGTCAGGATGGCCGACGCGGCTTTATCAATTTTCAGGGGGTGTTCGAGGGCGATACACAGGTAGCCGAAGACGAAGGTCAGTGCCATCAACGCGTACATGATCAGAATTCCAGATTCAGGGCTTTTTTATTGAGTTGGAGGTGCCAGAGGCATCTAGATGCGCCGACGAAGATGCCTGATTTGCGTGGAAATTGGCAGCGGATTTATCGCCAGGCCAGGCTGTGTGCTTGTCTGCTGGCTATTTATGGGCGAGCGGTTAGCCCTGGCGCGCCCGAACTACGCGGTGCTGCGCAGTTGCGGACGGGGTTGGGCTCAGGCCTGCGACAGGTCGTCGCGTTCCGCGTTGGCCGGCACAACGGGTTGCGGCGGGAAGATAAAGGCCAGTGTGATTGCCAACAGCGGCATCAGCAGGTTGAAGAAGCAGTACGGCAGGTAGCTTAGGGTCGCCACGCCCAGAGTGGCGGCCATATAGGCGCCGCAGGTGTTCCACGGCACCAGCACCGAGGTCAGGGTGCCGCCGTCTTCGAGGGCGCGCGACAGGTTGACCGGGGCCAGCCCGCGCTTTTCGTACTCGGCGCGGTACATACGGCCTGGCAGTACCAGGGCGATGTACTGGTCGGCGGTGATGATATTGGTGCCGATGCTGGTGGCAATGGTGCTGGCGATCAGGCTGCTGGTGCTTTTCGCCAGGTGCAGGGTGCTTTGCAGCAGGCGCTGCAGCAGTCCGAGTTTTTCCAGCACGCCGCCAAAGCACATGGCGCAGATAATCAGCCACACGGTGGTGAGCATGCTGGCCATACCGCCCTTGGACAGCAGGCCGTCCAGCGCCGGGTTGCCGCTGCTCGATTCATAACCGGCAAACAGCGCGCTCCACACGGTTTTTAGCGGCGCCAGGCTGCCGGCAGCCGGATCGGCCAATCGCGCCATCACCTCGGGCTGAAACACCACGGCGAACACGCCGCCGAGCAGCGCGGCGACAAACACCGCCGGGAAGGCTGCCCACTGGCGCACGGCAAGAAACAGCAGCAGGGCCACCGGCAGCAACAGGTGCCAGCCCAGGCTGAACTGAGCTTCCAGCGCCTGCAGCACTTCGGCGATACGCGCGGTGTCGTGGCTGTTGCTGGCTTGCTGGCCGAGAACGAAGAAAATCATCAGGGCAATCAACAAGGCCGGTGTCGTGGTGCGCAGCATCAGGCGGATATGCGCGAACAGATCTGCCCCGGCAGCGGCAGGTGCCAGGTTGGTGGTGTCTGACAGCGGCGACAGCTTGTCGCCAAAGTAGGCGCCGGAAATGATCGCCCCGGCGGTAATCGCCGGGTCCAGGCCCAGGCCTGCCGCCACGCCCATCAGGCCGATGCCCAGGGTGCCGGCCACTGTCCAGGAGCTGCCGATGGACAGCGCGGTGAGGGCGCAGATCAGGCAGCTGGTGACGTAGAAGTATTCCGCCGAGATCAGCTTGAGGCCGAGCCAGATCATGGTTGGCACGGTGCCGGCGAGAATCCAGGTGCCGATCAGCGCACCGACCGCCAGCAGAATCAGGTTGGCCTTCATCGCCATATGGATGCCGGCGAGGATGCCTTCCTCGATCTGCGCCCACTGCAGGCCATTCTTCAGGCCGACCAGGCCGGCGACAAAGGCCGCGCTCATCAGCGCGATCTGGTTTGGCCCGCTGGAGGAGCTGTCGCCATACAGGTAAACGGAAAGGCCCAACAGCAGCACCAGTACGCCAATCGGCAGCAGGGCATCGAGCAGGGAAGGGGAGCGTGTATCAGTCATGGGTGTACCGGTCGATCAATGAAACTGTGGCTGGAAAGCCCAACCCAGAAAAAACGAAACCCGCGCCGGTAAGGGCGCGGGCTGCGGGTGTTGCCAGTGGATCAGAGTGCGGCGATCTTGCCGCGCTGCTCGACCATCTTGCTCAGGGCCTGTTCGGCCTCGGCCAGTTTGGCGCGCTCTTTATCGAGCACTTCGGCCGGCGCCTTGGCGACGAAGCCTTCGTTGCTCAGCTTGCCGCCGACGCGCTGCACTTCACCGGAGAGGCGGGCGATCTCTTTATCCAGACGCGCGAGTTCCGCGTCCTTGTCGATCAGCCCGGCCATCGGCACCAGCACCTGCATCTCGCCAACCAGGGCGGTGGCGGACATCGGTGCTTCTTCGCCGGCTTCCAGTACGCGTACCGACTCCAGCTTGGCCAGCTTATTGAGCAGCGGCGCGTTGTCGGCCAGGCGGCGGCGGTCTTCGTCACTGGCGTTGGCCAGGATGATGTCGATGCGCTTGGCCATGGAGATTTTCATCTCGCCACGGATTTGGCGCAGGCCGAGCATCAGCTGCTTGACCCACTCGATATCGCCTTCGGCGGCGGCATCGATGCGGCTTTCATTGGCCACCGGCCAGGCCTGCAGCATGATGGTTTCACCACTGACGCCGGCTTGCGCCTTGATGCGCTGCCAGATTTCTTCGGTGATAAACGGCATAAACGGATGGGCCAGACGCAGCGCCACTTCCAGCACGCGAATCAGGGTGCGGCGGGTGCCGCGCTGGCGTTCGATTGGCGCGGTTTCGTCCCACAGCACTGGCTTGACCAGCTCCAGGTACCAGGCGCAGTACTCGTCCCAGATAAACTCGTAGAGCGCCTGGGCGGCCAGGTCGAAGCGGAAGGCGTCGAGCTGGCGGGTGACTTCGGCTTCGGTGCGCTGCAGGGCGGAGATGATCCAGCGGTCCACCGAAGACAGTTCGACCGGCTCGCCATTGACGCCTGTGTCCTGGCCGTCGGTGTTTTCCAGCACGAAGTTGGCGGCGTTCCAGATCTTGTTGCAGAAGTTGCGGTAACCCTCAACGCGGCCCATGTCGAACTTGATGTCACGACCGGTGGAGGCCAGCGCCAGGTTGGTAAAGCGCAGGGCGTCGGTGCCGTAGGCGGCGATGCCCTCGGGGAACTCGGCGCGGGTCTGCTTGGCGATCTTCTCGGCGAGCTTGGGCTGCATCATGCCGCTGGTGCGTTTTTCCAGCAGCTCGTCCAGGGTAATGCCGTCGACGATATCCAGCGGGTCGAGCACGTTGCCCTTGGACTTGGACATCTTCTGGCCCTGGCCATCGCGCACCAGGCCGTGCACATAGACGGTCTTGAACGGGATCTGCCCGGTCAGGTGGGTCGACAGCATGATCATCCGGGCGACCCAGAAGAAGATAATGTCGAAGCCTGTTACAAGAACATCCGTGGGGTGGAAGGTCTTCAATTCTTCAGTTTGCTGCGGCCAGCCGAGGGTGGAGAAGGTCCACAGGCCGGAGCTGAACCAGGTGTCGAGAACGTCCTCGTCCTGGCGCAGGTTGGCGTCGCCGAGGTTGTGGGTGGCGCGTACTTCTGCCTCGTCGCGGCCGACATAGACGTTGCCGGCATCGTCGTACCAGGCCGGGATTCGGTGGCCCCACCAGAGCTGGCGGCTGATGCACCAGTCCTGGATATCGCGCATCCAGCTGAAGTACATGTTTTCGTACTGCTTGGGCACGAACTGGATCTCGCCGCTTTCGACCACGGCGATGGCTTTTTCCGCCAGCGGCTTGGTGCTGACGTACCACTGGTCGGTCAGCCACGGCTCGATGATGGTGCCGGAGCGGTCGCCTTTCGGCACTTTCAGGGCGTGGGCGTCGATGCTTTCCAAGAGGCCTGCGGCCTCGAAGGCGGCAACGATCTGTTTACGCGCTTCAAAACGATCCAGGCCGGCGTATTCGGCCGGCAGGCTGCAGTCGATCTGGCTATTGACGCTGCCATCGACATTGAACGCCTGGACCTGTGCGAGCACGGCGGCGTTCTTGTCGAAGATATTCAGCAGCGGCAGGTTGTGACGCTTGCCGACTTCATAGTCGTTGAAGTCGTGGGCCGGGGTGATTTTCACGCAGCCGGTGCCGAACTCGGGGTCGCAGTAATCGTCGGCGACGATCGGGATACGCCGGCCAACCAGCGGCAGCTCGACGAAGGTGCCGATCAGGGCTTTATAGCGCTCGTCTTCCGGGTGCACGGCCACGGCGCTGTCGCCGAGCATGGTTTCCGGGCGAGTGGTGGCGACGATCAGGTAATCCTTGCCGTCGGCGGTCTTGTTACCGTCAGCCAGCGGGTAGCGCAGGTTCCACAGGCTGCCTTTCTCGTCGTGATTTTCCACTTCGAGGTCGGAGATGGCGGTGTGGAACTTGGTGTCCCAGTTGACCAGGCGCTTGCCGCGGTAGATCAGGCCGTCTTTGTGCAGGCGCACGAAGGCTTCTTTAACCGACTCGGACAGACCTTCGTCCATGGTGAAGCGCTCGCGCGACCAGTCCACCGATGAGCCCAGGCGACGTATCTGCCGGGTGATGGTGCCGCCGGACTGCTCCTTCCATTCCCAGACTTTCTCCAGAAACTTCTCGCGGCCCAGATCGTGGCGGCCAATGCCGTCGGCGGCCAACTGACGCTCTACCACCATCTGGGTGGCGATACCGGCGTGGTCGGTGCCCGGCTGCCACAGGGTGTTGCGGCCCTGCATGCGGCGGAAACGAATCAGCGCATCCATTATCGAGTTATTGAAGCCATGGCCCATGTGCAGGCTGCCGGTGACGTTCGGCGGCGGGATCATGATGGTGTAGGGCTCGCCGGAACCTTGCG